>CAZTFF010000161.1:0-1792 GCA_964612485.1 uncultured Caldilineaceae bacterium | reverse complement strand
GACTCTGTTGGGCATTGTTATGTAAAAGTATGGGGCAGGGAGAAAGATGACAAAACGGGTAATTGTGGGATAATTTAAGAATAAAGCTGGAAATTATGCATAACCAAGGAGCGAGAAATGACCCGTTATCAGTCCCACAACTTTGAAATTCCGGAAGAAACCGTAGAGATAGCTCAAGCGGCCTATCCCAAAGGCAATATCTATATGTTGATTCGCGACAACCTGGGCCCGTTGTTCAGCGACAGTGAATTTGCCGAGTTGTTCTCGTGGCAAGGTCAGGCCGGTGTTTCGCCGGGGTTGTTGGCGATGGTGACGGTGATGCAATATATGGAAGGGCTGACTGACCGGCAGGGGGCGGAAGCGGTGCGGGGGCGTATAGATTGGAAATATGCTCTGGGGTTGGCCTTAACCGACCCTGGTTTTGATCATTCGATCTTGAGTTGCTTTCGTGGCCGGCTGTTAGAAGGAGGCCAGGAAGCGGTTTTGTTTGATAATATTCTGGATCGGCTTAAAGAACACAATTTACTGAGCGGGAAAAGCCAACAGCGGACGGATTCGACCCACGTTCTGGCGGCGATCCGAACCTTGAACCGTTTGGAATGTGTGGGGGAAGCGTTGCGGCGGGTGTTGGATGATCTGGCTCGGGTGGCCCCGGATTGGCTATTAACACAAGTCACGCCGGATTGGTTTGACCGTTATGGGGCTCGCATCGAGGCCTACCGTTTACCGGAGAAGAAAACGGAGCGGGAAGCATTGCAGCAACAAATTGGCGAGGACGGCTCCCACCTGCTGAGCGCCATTTACCGTGATGATGCGCCGGTCTGGTTGCGGCAAATACCTTCGGTGGGGGTGATGTGCCGCATCTGGATCCAGCAATACTATGTTGAGGACGGATGCCTGAAATGGCGAGAGAAAGATAACTTGCCGCCCCACAAATCACTCATCATCTCGCCCGATGATATTGAGGCCCGCAACCGGACCAAACGAGAGACCAACTGGAACGGCTACATGGTTCATCTCAGTGAAACTTGTGCGAGCGATGATCCTCATCTCATTACCCATGTTGAAACCACCCCGGCCACAACTGCCGATGTGGAAACAACCGGCACCATCCACAACGCGCTGGCGGCCAAAGAATTACTGCCGGATGAACATTTTGTTGATGGGGCTTACATATCGGTTGACCATTTGCTGCACAGTCAGCAGGAACACAACCTGGAGTTGATAGGTCCGGTGAAAGTTGACGGAAGTTGGCAAGCCCAAGCAGGCCAGGGTTTTGAAGTGCGTTGTTTTAGGGTGGATTGGGATCAGCAAATTCTCACCTGTCCGCAGGGCAATACCAGTCAAAACTGGCGGATGCGTCAAGAAAAATATGGCCACCAATACATTGAAATCCGCTTTAGCCCGGCTGATTGCCACCCCTGCCCGCACCAATCCGATTGTACCCATTCTAAACGAGGCGTTCGGGTCGTATCCTTGAGACCACAAGCTGAATACGAAACCCTGCAAGCGGCCCGGCAATACCAACAAACCGATGAGTTCAAGACCAGGTACAAAAAACGAGCCGGAATTGAAGGCGCCATTTCTCAGGGCATACGATCATTTGGCTTGCGCCGCTCCCGCTATATTGGTTTAGCCAAAACTCACTTACAACATCTGGCAACAGCGGCCGCCCTGAACCTGACCCGTGTGGCCGCGTGGTGGCAAAATGGTGAAGCCTCACCGCCACTGTATCGTTCGCCTTTCGCCAAACTCGCACCCGTCACTTGACGTAATAATGCCCAACAGAGTC
>CAZTFF010000160.1:0-2008 GCA_964612485.1 uncultured Caldilineaceae bacterium | reverse complement strand
AGGAGATAAAACTATGAAATTCATTGACCTCACAATTCCTCTGGGTGTGGGCACGCCCCCCTGGCCCACCTATGAACCCTTGCAGGTAAAATACTTTAAAAGACTCGCCCCCAACGGCGCCAACGGACAGGTGGTCACCCACAGTAACCACGTGGGCACCCACCTGGATGGCGAAATTCATTTTTATACGCCCGGCAAAGATATGGCCCAGCTTGATTTTGACTTTTTGAGCGGTGACGCAGCCATTGTTGACCTCAGCGATATTTGCGGCGATTACGATATTTATACGCCGGATATGATCGAGGAGCGGGTTGAAGTAAAGGAAAACGACATCCTCATTATCCACACCGGCTATCATCATTTTGGCTGGGATCAGCCCTATGGCAACGAAGTTCGGTACATGGTGATGCACCCCGGCCCCGACCCTCGCTTTGCCCGCTGGTGCGAAGAGAAGAAACTCAAATGGATTGGGGTGGATTGCGGCAGCGCCGACCACCCGATGAATACCAAAATTCGCGATTGGATGCCGGCCCAGGCTGAAGAGTGCGATGCCTATTTCCGCGAGAAGTACGGCCAACCCCTGGCCGAATATTTCACCAAAGAAACCTACCAGATGATGCATTTCTGGATGTTCCACAAAGGCATCATCCACGCCGAGTGCGTGGGCGGCGACATCGATTTGCTGATCAACCGGCGGGTGCAGGTGGCGTGTTTCCCCTGGCGCTTTGTCGATGGTGAAGCCAGCATTGCCCGCATTGTGGCCATGGTCGATGACGATGAGTATGTCGAACTGATGAAGAAAAAAGAAAGCATGCCCCACACCCGCTTTGGCGATTGTTACAATCCTGAGCACGTTGAACGTTTGGGCGGCAGAGGAAAACAGTATTAGGGCCTAACCAATGAAATGCTTAGTTTTTGCCTTTTATAAAAGGGAGCAAGAATTTTTGTTCCGGAAACCTTTTTGGTTGCGGCCTTGGAAGCAACGCGACTTCGTCCGCGTTAGGATAGAGATTGGAGACTGGAGATTGAAAATTCAGCTATTCGTAATCTCCAATTTCTATTGATTGCTTTAGAGCCACAGATGGAGGTAAACCATGCACTCTCCAACCCCCGGACTGCCGGAGTTTGATTACATAAAACCCGCTTCGTTGGCCGAGGCCAGCCGGTTTTTAGCGCAGCATGCCAATGAAGCGCGCCCTTTTATGGGGGGTACCGATACCTTTGTGCGTATGCGCGACGGCGTCTGGAAAGATAAATATCTTGTCGATGTAAAAAACCTGGATGGAATGAACGCGATCACCTTCGACCCGGCCACAGGATTGACCATCGGCGCGGCGCTAAACATGAATCAGGTTATTGCCTCACCCCAGGTAAATGAGCACTATCCGGTGCTGGCTGAAGCAGCGCGCACCGTGGCCAGCTACCAGCTTCGAACGCGGGCAACGATTGTGGGCAATATTTGCAACGCTTCGCCCGCCGGCGATACCACCGGCGCTTGTTTGGTATTGGGCGGCTCGCTGCGCGTTCATAGCGTGGAGGGCGTCCGTGAGGAGCCGTTGAGCAGTTTCTTTCGCGGCCCCGGCCAAACGGCGCTGAAACCGGGCGACATCGCTACCGCGCTGCGGCTGCCGCTTCCGCCGGATGGTTACGCCGCCAAATACATCAAACTGGGGCGCAACGCTATTGGCGATTTAGCCATTGTGGGCGTTACGGCGTTAGGTCATCCCGATGGTGATACACCATCCGGCTATCGCTTCCGATTGGCCCTGGCTTCGGTTGCGCCGGTTCCGCTGATACCCACTCAGGCCGAGACAATCCTGGCCGAAAAACTCATCACGGAAGAAACCATCGCCGCCGCGGCCCAGGCCGCAATGGAAGCCTGCCGGCCCATTGACGACGCGCGTGGCAGCGCCCGTTACCGCAGTCTGATGGTCAAGAATTTAACAAAGAAAGCCTTGCTGGAAATCTGGAAGATATTCAGTGATTAGTAGTCAGCGGTCAGCCAGTT
>CAZTFF010000159.1:0-2068 GCA_964612485.1 uncultured Caldilineaceae bacterium | reverse complement strand
GTAGTTTACCAGCTTTCGCCTTTGTTGTCTCATTTAATCGATATAATGTCTAATATGAAAAATGTATCTTCTCAATATTTCGGGGGAACGAGGTCTGAGCCTGTCGAAGACCGTTGGTTTCGACAAGCTCAACCAACTCTGCCCCAGATTATTGAGAAGGTACTGAAAAATGTTTGCCGGGCGGCAGCGGACAGTCATCCAGCGTTAAACAGGCTGCGTTGGGGTAATCCGGGCCGCCCAATTTGCCTACAATATAATCGCAAAAAAAATCTTTGGGTCGTAAAATCGCATACGTGCACATCTCCATGGATAATAATTGGGCGGTATTATACCATTAAAGCTGTAAAGATAAAGCTGCCGGGCATCCCATCCCTATCTTGCCATCAACCAATGCGTAAGGCATAATAGCCTGGAAATTAATTATGAATGATGAATTGAAAATTGTGAATGGTTTGATACTCTCAATTATGTTTAATTGAGGGGTAGCATAATCAGGCATTAATAATTCACAATTGGCTATTCACAATTTGGAAGGCTGTATGATTCAATTTAAAAACCTGGCGCTGCAAGATGTAACGTTTGTCCTGTGCGGCCAACGGGTTCCTTTCGGCCAATTTCAAGTGCTGGACAGCCGCGAAATTGAAATTGATGCTGAGGCAAAGACCCGAATCGCAATTATCGGGCAGAGCCATATCTTTCAATTTATCAGAGGCGCGGACACATTATCTGAAGTTTTGTTGTGCGTGCCCCATAATCTGGCAAAGTATGATCCGATATGCCAGACTACCGCCTTAACTCACTTTCGATTGGGGTTGACACGCGGCTGTCTGCGGTATGCTACCCGAATTACCACTCGTCTGGTATCCACGCCAGACGCCGGAGACGGCTGGCCGGATGAGGAGGATCAGAATATGAATTCGTTGATATTTCATTTTCCTCAGGGCGATATGCCCTGGAAGCCCTTCACTTCGGTCAGGTGGCGGGTTTCTCCGGCGATGCTGGCAGTCAAAACGCTGCATACGTTTCCCGATGAAAACGCGCTGGTCGAAACACGTACGCGGATCTGGTGGGCCTGATAAAATTGATCCCGGCGAGGTTTAAAAAACGCTTGACACCCGACCCCTGTTTGTGCTATCCTTCAATCTGCAATTATACTTTTTGAATCCGATTAGGGAGGCTTATTTCGTGCGACGCGAACGTGTCTCTGATGATATATATGTATTTACAAGCAGTTTGTATGCCCAGGTAACGGCCTCGGCGGTGGTTACAAGAGAGGGTATTGTGGTGGTTGACACCTTACCCTATCCCGTGGAAACCGAAGAGATGATCGACTGCCTCAACAGTTTGGGGCAGGGGCCGATCAAATACCTGATCAATACCCATTGGCATGGCGACCACACCTATGGTAATTATATTTTTGACGACTCGGTCCAGTTGGTGTGCCACAAAAAATGCCAGGAATTGTTGATGGAACACGGCCCAACCACGCTGGAGGAAGCCAAGGAAACCACGCCGCTGCTGGACGAGGTCGAATTACGGGTACCCGATGTGGTCTTTGAAGAGGGCCAACTGGTGCTGCACGTGGGCAATAAATCCATTGAAGTAACGCTCACGCCGGGCCATACTTTTGATTCAACCGTGGCTTATGTGCGGGAAGATAAAGTGTTGTTAGCGGCAGACACGGTGATGCCAGTGCCTTACTTTGTGTGGGGGGATCGACATGCTTTTAAGGAATCGCTCCAATTTCTGAAAGAATATAACCTGGAAAGCATTGTGCAAGGGCACGGCGAGGTGTTGCTGCGGGGCGAAATCCCTTCCTCCATCGATTCCAGCATTCGTTACCTGGAAATTTTGGAAGAAAAAGTTAAAAAGATTGTGGAAAAAGGACTGGGTACCAAAACCCTGGAACGGATCACCATTGATAGCTGCGGCAAAAGCCGTATCCCACTCAATGGGTTGGTGCAAGATTTACATCTGGCCAATGCGATAATGTTGTACGATGAATTGTCTAAAAATTAACCGCTGCGTGCTGCAATTTTTTTGTCTGACGCGGGCTGAGGATAACCAG
>CAZTFF010000158.1:0-2103 GCA_964612485.1 uncultured Caldilineaceae bacterium | reverse complement strand
ACAACGGCACCCGGCAGCATATTTACAATTGGCCCACGTTTCTGGCCTTTGGCTTTGAACAGAAAGATATTGTGAATGTGGATGATGCCGCTTTGGCGCAAATTCCCTTGGCCGGTGAGTTGACTCAATTGGTGCGCGATGAGGCGGGCAATTTGTACTGGGTGGCCTATGGACAAATTTGGGAGGTGAACGCGTGGAAAAAGATCGTAAGTAAATCGAGCTATGTGGGCGTGCCGGCCAGTTCCATCGATGATTCGTTGAATGCCTCATACAAACCTTTGAGCGACGGCATGCTGCTGCGCGAAGACGATACCGTTTACTATTTTGATTACGCCGGATTCGGCAGCGGCACGGTGGTGCCGGTTCCCGCCGGCCTTTATGAAGAATCCGAGGTGATGGATGTGCCTGACGGCGTGCTGGATGTTTACGCCCAGGAATCGTATTTGCAACAGGCGTTTGCCGTACTTAACGATCAAACGGGGGCGGCTAATGTTCGGCAGCATAACAGCCTGGAATCTGAAATTCTGGGCGTCATCAACCAGGGTCAACGAATTCCCGTCCAGGCCCGTACCGCCGACGGCGCCTGGCTGGTGGTGGCGTTTGAAGATCAATTGGCTTGGCTGGCCGCGGATCTGGTCAAACCAACCCTGGCGCTAGATTTACTGCCGCCGGATACGCAATTGGCCGCGCTGGCCGACAGCGTGTCCCAAGCCCAACCCGCCGCCGTGACCCCAACGGAACAGGAATTGCAGCCAATTTATTGCGACACCGTTCCCATCCGTGGGTTTGGCAAAGTGTGGGGCGATCATCTGGAGGTGCAAAACACCTTGAACTGTCCCTACGGCGGCGAGCAAGGCACCAAAGCCGCGGTGCAGTATTTCCAGCACGGCCTGATGCTGTGGCTGGAAAGCGACAGCCGTTACAGCGCCGATCCTGTGTATGTATTTTTTGATGACGGCAGTTACCAGCGCTTTGGCGACCTGGGCGCGGCGGACCCGGCCAAAGTTGGCGAAATTCCGTCCGGTTTCTACCCCGTGGGCGATAAATTTAGCAAGGTCTATTGGGAAGGTACGGGCGTGCAGGTTAAAGAGCGGTTGGGCTACGCCACCGGTCAGACCGAAGACACCGCCGGCGCGTTCCAGCAGTTCAACCGGGGCCGGATGTTCTGGGCCGAAGCCGTTGACCGCATCTTTGTCATCTACGATTATTCTTACTACGATGACGATGATACCTACATCCGGGTGCGAACCTGGAGCAGTTATGAGGATCAGTTTTGATGACGAGTGAGGAGTAATGAGTGAGAAGTGACGAGTGAAGCACTCAGAATCACTCGTCACTTCTCGCTTCTCACTCTTTTGTTTTCCCCCGCTCCGGCAGCCAGAAACGTTCCGCGGGTTGGCCCTGCCCCACCCGGCGGGCGTAGCGCCGGACTCGCCGGGCGGTTTCGGCGGGGCTGCCAAACAGCACGCCGACTTGTGTGGCGTAGGCTTTAATACTGTCGATCTTGGCCTGCAAATCATCCTCAGAAAGAATTTGTAATTGCGGTTCAAACCGTTGCTGCTGTTGTGCCAGGCGGGCCAGGGTTCCGTCCAATTTGAGGCGACCAAAGGGTGTGACCGGGTCTACATAAGGATAATCTTCGTAAAAAACTACATCTCGGCCTTGCTTGAAAAGCTGCCGCCCGGCTTGATAGGTTAATTGGTGATCGATGTGAGAGCCTACGGCCAGCGGCGCATAGATTTTTGCTTGATCTGCAAAATCTGTTTGTTGAATGATTGTTTCGGTGATTTGAGCATCAACGGATCGCTCCGCCGGGTGGATTTCGCCAAAAAGGGCTGCCTCGCTGGTGTAAAACCAGGTGTTGCGGCTGGCGTCGCCTCGATAAATACAATCGACAAAATCCAGCCACCCATAATCAACTCCCAAAATCTGCATCGCGGCCTGATCTTCGGCCCGGCGCAGCGCAACAACATCGAGCGGATCGCCCCATTTGAGGTGCTGCTCTCGCGCAAAGGGCGAAAAGGAGGTATGCGGCGGCGGGGCGGAGCAAATTGTCATCACCAACACGGATTCGCCGGCCTGCGTCTGGCGATGAATGGTTCC
>CAZTFF010000157.1:0-2613 GCA_964612485.1 uncultured Caldilineaceae bacterium | reverse complement strand
TTTGCTACTTTGCTACTTTGTAGCAAAAAGCCCCGCCCATCAAAGGGCGAGGCTGTGCTTCCTCGCGGTGCCACCTTTTTTTGCCGAAGCAACGTGGGTTCGGCAATCTCTAAACGCGATAACGGGCGCATCCGGGTCGGCTCATCGCCGCCGGCTCGGGAGGGGACTTCAGCCGTTCCGTCGCGCGCCTTGCACCAAGCGGCGCGTCTCTGAAAACCGGGAATCGACTTACTTTTCTCCGTCACAGCCGTTGGACAGCATTATAACACAAAGCCTGATTTTGGCAACCGGGTTGATTTTAACTTTTTTCATCCGGCTTGATCTGCGGCCCCGGCTGCGCCAGGATTCTGGCAATGGGCCGCAGGCCGAGCCACCACTGGTATTTGGGCCGTTGGTAGGCCTGATCTACCAGGCGGGGCCAATCTTCCAAATTCGAAATTTTCACTTCCCCTTCTAACTGACCGATGCCGGCAATGTCGGCGGATTGCCGTTCGATGTTTTCCAGCAGAAAATCAATACATTTGGCGGCCAATTGCGTGGCCTGGATCCGGTCAAAGGGCGAGGGATCACCGCCAATTTGCAGGTGGCCTAAAATCGCCTGGCGCACGTCAAAAAGATCGCCGCCTTCTTCTTCAAACAGGGCGCGCATAAAATCGGTGGTGTAGAGGCTGTTGGCTTCTTCATTGCGGATCATCAAACCCAACCGCTTGCCGCCTTCGAATCCCTTGACTAAATTCGTCAGATCGTTCTGCAAATCTTTCAGCGTCACGCCTTCTTCGTGCAGGTAAACGCGCTCGGCCCCGGTAGCCAGCCCGCTCATCAGGGCCAGGTAGCCGCAATAGCGGCCCATCACTTCTACCAGAAAACAGCGCCGGGCCGCCATAGCCGATTGTTTGATTTTGTCAACGGCGTCCACAATGTTATTGAGCGCGGTGTCGGCGCCAATGCTCAACTCGCAGCCGGGCAGGTTGTTATCGATGGTGGCCGGCAGGCAGATCATCGGAATATTGAAAGCCGGAAATTCATTGCGTTTGTTGTAGAGCTGGTAAACGGCTTCGTAGCCGGGCCAGCCGCCTATCATTAATAAGCCCTGGATGTTATGTTCTTCGATATGGCGGGCAATGGCGTAAAAATCGCTGCCGTCCGGCACTTTGCGGTTGGTGCCCAATTCAGACCCGCCTTTTGAGGCCCAGCCGCTAACGCTGTTCCAATTCATATCTTCGATGGTGCCGTTGATGAAGCCCTGGAATCCGTTTTGGATGCCTAAAACCGTGTGGCCTTTGTTCAGGGCCAGCCTTACTGCGGAGCGGATGGCTGTATTCATCCCCGGGGCCAGCATCCCGGAATTGATCACGGCCAGTCGAAGCTGGTTCTGCCCCGCTTTTGTTTTATGGGGCCAGGCCTGTAGCAGCGTGCCTAAAATATGAAACGCCTGTTTGAAGCTGCCGCCGCGCATTTCCATGGCTTTTTCATAATCCTGGTCGGCGATCACATTGGCAACATTGTGGGTTTTTTGGACACACTCCATCAACGGCGAGCGAATGATGCGGTTGTTACGAATGCCGATGAGTTGCGGCTCTTTATCCGGGGGGCTGGAAATTATTTCCTCCACCGCCGCGTGGCCCATAATAGTGGTCAAATAACGATCAAAGGCGCTGGGCGAGCCGCCGCGCTGGACATGGCCCAAAATCGTCACGCGGGTATCTTCGGCCAACCGCGTCTCCAGCACTTTTTTGATGTAATCGCTGGTGATGGGATTGCCATTTTTATCCTGAGCGCCCTCGGCCACCATCACAATGCTGGAGCGCCGGCCCACATCCCGACCGGCTTTGAAAATTTGGCACATCTCATCTTCCCAATCATCTACCTGGGGCGGATTTTCGGGGATCAGTACATAACTGGCGCCGGTTGCCAAAGCGCTCATCAAGGCCAGGTAGCCGCAGCGACGCCCCATCACCTCAACCACAAAGGTGCGCTGGTGGCTGGCCGCCGTGCTGGTGATGGCGTCAACCGCATTGACAATGCGGTGCAGGGCCGTATCGGCGCCAATTGTCATATCGGTGCCAAACATATCGTTATCAATCGAACCGACCATACCCACCAGCTTCAGGTTGGGGTGCCGGTCGGCCTGCTCTTGCGAAATTTCGCCCTGCTCAACCAGTTCGGCCAGCAGTTCCGGCCACTCCTGCCGGAAGAGGTTGGCTCCGGTCAGGCTGCCGTCGCCGCCAATCACAACCAGGCTGTCAATATCGTGTTCAATCAGGTTGCGAGCCGCTGTACGCCGCCCCTCCCGCTCGCGGAACTCCTGGCACCGGGCCGAACCAATCACCGTGCCGCCCTGGTTCATGATGCCGCCCACCGAATCCCAATTCATCTCGCGGATATTGCTGCCGCCATCAACCATTCCCTGGTAGCCTTCATAAATAGCATAAACTTTGATGCCGTGGTCCAGCGCCGTCCGCACCACCGAGCGCACCGCGGCATTCATCCCCTGGGCATCGCCGCCGCTGGTAAATACAGCTAAATTTTCAAGTTGGTTTGTTGACATCGTCTGCTCCTGACCGGCTGATTAAAACACAAGGTGGCAAAGTAGCAAGGTAGCAAGGTAGCAAG
>CAZTFF010000156.1:0-2723 GCA_964612485.1 uncultured Caldilineaceae bacterium | reverse complement strand
GTAACATCTGTTTGGCACTCTGCTACTTTGCTACTTTGCTACTTTGCTACCTTGTTCACATACACCGTGCGGATAGGGTAGGGAATTTTGATGCCATTTTGGTCAAACGCCTGTTTGATCCCTTTGACAGCCGCGTCGAGGGTGGCAAAATAATCGGTTTCAGGCATATTGATCCAGAAATAGAGCGTGGCTTTGATCGAACTCTCGCCAAACTCTTTGAAAACCACCATCGGTTTCGGCTCATCCGCCAGTACGCCGGGCAGTTGGCCGGCCACCTCCAGCATAATATCGTGGGCCTGTTGCAGATCGGTCTCGTAGGCCACGCCCAGGTTTATTTCCAGGCGGCGCTGATCCACTTTGGAAAAGTTGGTGATGGCGTTGGTGTAAACGTGGGCATTGGGCACCACCACCAGCAGCCCGTCCCAGGTGCGGAGCGTGGTGGCCCGGATCTGAATATCGGTGACGATGCCGCTGTAGCCGTTCACCTCGATGGCCTCGCCAATATCAAAGGGCTGTTGGGTGAGCAGCAGAATGCCGGCCACAAAATTTTCGGCAATGTCTTTGAGGGCAAAGCCAATGGTAAACCCGGCAATGCCCAACCCGGCCACAAAGCCCGGCACGTTAAAATCCACCTGCTGCAAGGCCCAGATCAGCCCCAGGATGATCAGGCCCCAGCGGGTCAGGCGGTAAAACAGCGTGGTTATTTCAGGATCAACCCGGCGCTCTTCGGCGGCTCTACGAACAAGTCTCGCCACCCAGCCGGCCACGTAGATCATCGCCAAAAAGATGACAATGGCTACCACCAGTTTGGGGATGAAAACCAGCAAATATTCGATCAGACTTTGTATCGGCGCGCTGATAAAACTATAATCCATGAGGGACTCCTCTGCTAAACAACGGCAAAACAAACGGTTTGCCTAATGGTACAAAAACTGGTCTAATAAGCAAGATTTAAAGTGAATTCGAGTAAGTAAGGAACCAACTATGGCCGACGAAACCAGCAATGAACTGGACGAATTTTTCTCGCAGCCGGCAACGCCCACGCGCCAACTGGGTATGGTCATCAGCGGCTCGTTGAGCAAGGGGCTGGAAGTAAAATTAGACCCCAGCGCGCCCATCGAAGAGATTGCCGTAGGCAAGTACGTGACCATTCACGGCGCGCAGTTAAAATTTTTTGGCATGATCACTGATGTGGTGCTGGACAACATCAACCCCCAAATAGAAAAAACCCCGCCCGATGTGAGCGATCCCTTTCTACGCGAGGTGTACGTGGGCAGCAGCGTATTTGGCCGGCTGCACGTTTCGCCCATGCTGGTGCTGGACAAAGATTCCGACGAGCCGCGCCCGGTCAAAACCATCCCGCCTCACTTTTCCGCGGTCCACGTGGCTACCGAGGAAGATGTGAACATGGTCTTCGGCCAGGAGGATGACAGCCACTTTCACATTGGCGAGCCGCTGGATATGGACGATGTGCGCATCAACCTGGACCTGCACCGCATGGTAGAACGCAGCGCGGGCGTGTTTGGCAAAAGCGGCACCGGCAAAAGTTTCCTCACCCGCATGCTGCTGGCGGGCGTCATCCAAAAACAGGTGGCGGTGAGCCTGATCTTTGATATGCACAACGATTACGGCTGGGAAGTGCAAAGCGAAGGCCGTACCAAAGTGAAGGGCCTCAAACAACTTTTTGGGCAGCAGGTGGCTATTTTTACGCTCGATGAAGAATCGAGCCGCCGCCGCAATGTCTCGCCCGATTTTACGGTGGTGCTGGATTGGTCCGACATCCAGCCCGAAGATATGGAAATGCTGCGCGCCACCCTGGACCTGAGCGACCAGATGGTGGGCGCGGCCTACACCCTGCGCCGCTACTGGGGCCGGGGCTGGATCAAACAACTGCTTGATGCCGAAAAAGAAACGCTGGACGAGCTGGTGGACAACACCACCATCAACCGCTCCAGCCTGGACGCGCTCAGCCGCCGGCTGGACCGCCTGACCCGCTTTGACTTTTTGCGCGATAGCTGGAAAGGCGATTCCGCCCAGCGCATCATCGAGTACCTGGAAAAAGGCATCAGCGTGGTGCTGGAGTTTGGGCGCTACGGCAACTCGCTGGAAGCCTATATTCTGGTAGCCAATTACCTCACCCGCCGCATCCACCAGATGTACGTGGAGCGGGTGGAAAGCGCCCTGGGCGAAGCAGCCCAGCAGCCGCCCCAACTGCTGATTGTGATCGAAGAGGCGCACAAATTTTTAGATCCCCAAATTGCCCGCCAGACCATTTTTGGCACCATTGCCCGCGAGTTGCGGAAATACAATGTCACCCTGCTCATTGTCGATCAACGGCCCTCCGGCATCGACGAAGAGGTGATGAGCCAGGTGGGCACACGGGTAACGGCCCTGCTGGACAACGAGCGCGACATCAACGCTGTTTTTACCGGCGTGTCCGGGGCCGGGGCGCTGCGGGAAGTGCTGGCCCGGCTCGATACCCGCCAGCAGGCCCTGATTATGGGCCACGCCGTGCCTATGCCGGTGGTCATCCAGACGCGCACCTACGATACCGATTTTTACGCCGCCATGGGCTATCAAGACGCCGCCGGATTGCGCCAAAACCGGCAGGAGCGGGTCAACCTGCTGCGCGGCGAACCGGAGACAGGCATTGATTAATCATTCACAAGTACCTTCTCAATAATCTGGGGCAGAGTTGGTTGAGCTTGTCGAAACCAACGGTC
>CAZTFF010000155.1:0-2724 GCA_964612485.1 uncultured Caldilineaceae bacterium | reverse complement strand
CTCAACGGGTGGAATTACTCGACCACCTGGAACTTTTAGATGCGCTCGGCTTACAGTTTGACCCGGATATGTTCCTGAACGGCCGGCAAACCCCGGTTTATTTTGGCAGCGCGCTGACTAATTTTGGCGTTCAGCTTTTTTTAGACCAGTTTATCGCCCACGCCCCTCCGCCGCGCCCTTACCCCAGTGACGCCGGGTTGATTGAGCCTGACCTGGCCGGGTTTTCGGGCTTTGTTTTCAAAATCCAGGCCAATATGAACCCCAAGCATCGAGATAGCGTGGCCTTTGTCCGCGTTTGTAGCGGCCGCTTTGAGCGCAATATGCTTATCAATCATCCGCGCACCGGCAAAACCATGCGCCTGCCTCGGCCCTACAAATTTTTTGCCGACGCCCGCGAAATTGTCGAAGAGGCGTACCCCGGCGATATTATTGGCCTGCCCGGTAACGGCCGCTTTGCCATTGGCGATACCCTCTGCGGTAACGACGCCTTTAATTTTGCGCCGATACCCCGCTTTCCGCCGGAGCATTTTGCCCGGCTGATAAACCTGGATGTTGGCAAGCACAAGCAATTTTCCAAAGGGTTACAGCAGTTAGAAACAGAAGGGGCCATGCAGGTGTTCCACGAGGTTGAGGCCCAACGGCGCGATCCAATTCTGGCCGTTTTGGGTACATTACAGTTTGAGGTGGTGCAGGCGCGCCTTGAAAATGAATACGGAGTGCCCACCCGCCGGGAAATGTTACCCCATCAGGTAGCTTGCCGGGTGGCGGGTTCTGCTGAGCACATCGAGCAGTTGCCCTGGCGATATGGCACCCTCCGCACACAAGATAGAACCGGCCGGCTGGTGGCAATTTTTCAGACTCGCCATGAGTTTGATTTCTACAGTGGGCAATATCCGGAGCTTGACTTTTTTGGCTGACAAATTGGCCGCCCCTCTAGAGCAACCACAGGCAATCTTACTACGTCTGCGGAGTTGTCCCAAACGCCCCTGAGACGGTTGGGCTATACTCAGTGTTGCCCGGATATTTCCAATTCGGTCATTTCTACCTGCGCAGTTAGTGTAGCTCAAGATGTTTTTTATCACGAATGCCACGAATGGATTGAAGGTAAAAACTAAAGAAATAATTCGTGCTATTCGTTCATTCGTGCTAAGTTTTTTGTCCGTTCCAAACTCTATTGCACAGGTCGATTTTATCCAGATTGCTGGATGAGCTTGGTCACTAACCCGGTCCAGCCGGTTTGATGGCCGGCTCCCAGCCCCGCGCCGTTGTCGCCGTGGAAATATTCGTGGAACAGCAGCAGGTTGCGCCAGTGAGGGTCTTGTTGGAAGATTTCAAGGCCGCCGTAGATCGGCCGTTGATCGGTTTCATTTCGTAGAAAGAGGCGGATGAGCCGCCGCGATAGCTCGGTTGCGCGCAGATTTTTCTGCTAGGTGGCAATGCCCACCGGGCAGTTGTTAGTATTCGTCCCGGTTGTAGGGTTGGGGGTGCTCGATGCACCAGTGGTTCTCCCAACTTCAATTTCACTGCCCCATCCGTAACAAAGCCTGCACTTTGGCGGCCATGTCGCCGATGCTGAAGGGTTTTTGAATAAAAGGCGTGCCGGGGTCCAGCACGCCATGGTGAACGATGGCGTTGTCGGTGTAGCCGGACATAAAGAGGACCTTGAGGTCCGGGTGCGTACGCCGCAGCCGGTCTGCCAGTATCCGGCCGCTCATCTGCGGCATGACCACATCGGTAATCACCAAATCCGGGTTCAAACCATTTTCCTCCACCAATAGCAGGGCTTCGCCGCCGTTGGCGGTCAACGTTACCTGGTAGCCCAACCCGGTGAGCATACTTTTCATAAGCTGTCGCACCGCGTCTTCATCTTCCACCACCAAGATATGTTCGCCGCTGCCCCGTTGCGCTTCTGCGACGGATTCGCGCTTTTGAATTATCTGTTGGGCTTGCGTCTGCGGCAGATAAATCTTAAAAGTGGTTCCCTGCCCAGGCTCCGAATAAACCCAGATATGACCGCCGGATTGTTTGACGATGCCGTACACCGTAGCCAGTCCCAGCCCCGTGCCTTTCTCTTTGGTGGTAAAGAACGGCTCAAACAGGTTAGACAGGGTTTGTTTGTCCATGCCGGAACCCGTATCGGTCAGAGCCAGCAGCACATACGGCCCCGGCTCGACGCCGGCATGAGAGCCGGTATAGGCGTTATCCAATTCAACGTTGGCCGTTTCAATGATGAGCCGGCCGCCGTGGGGCATGGCATCGCGGGCGTTGACCGCCAGGTTCATGATCACCTGTTCAATCTGCCCCGGATCGGCCATCACCCCGGCCAGGTCCCCGGCCGGCAACAGCTCCAGCGCGATGTCTTCGCCAATGAGCCGCCGCAACATCTTTTCAAAGTTCCGGAGAAGATCGTTGAGGTCCAACCGCTCCGGTTGCAGGGTTTGCTTGCGGCTAAAGGCCAGCAGTTGGCGGGTTAAGGCCGAGGAGCGGTTACCGGCGTCAATAATGCGCTGCACATCCCGCCGCATCGGGTCATCGGGGTGCAGTTGTTGCCGCACTATCTCGCCGTAGCCCAGAATAACGCTCAGCATATTGTTAAAATCGTGAGCCACACCACCGGCCAGCCGGCCAATCGCTTCCATTTTTTGGGATTGGCGCAATTGCTCCTCCAACTTGCGGCGTTCGGTGATGTCGTGAACAGTGGCGTGGAGCAGCGTCTTCTCTTTG
>CAZTFF010000154.1:0-2803 GCA_964612485.1 uncultured Caldilineaceae bacterium | reverse complement strand
GTTGGCAATCGGTTGGCCGATGGGAATATGGGTTGATAGTACAGCCGCGCTCTCCACGAGATAGGAGGATGCACCCACCGATGTTTCGGTGGGGCCGTAACCGTTGATAAAGCGGCGCTCTGCG
This sequence comes from uncultured Caldilineaceae bacterium, assembly GCA_964612485.1. Taxonomy (GTDB): domain Bacteria; phylum Chloroflexota; class Anaerolineae; order 4572-78; family J111; genus JAFGNV01. The sequence continues at coordinate 2,679 of CAZTFF010000154.1, read as the reverse complement.
GCCCATCGTTCCACGATCTCCGGCGAGCAGGCTTCGCCCGCTGAAACCACGGTGCGCAGGCCGGGGACGTCATCGGGCGACAAGGCTCTCAGGATTGCCGGGGGCAAAACGGCGGTGGTGATGGCCGATTGCTGCAATAAGTTGGTTAAGTCGGGCAGCGAAAGCAGGGTTTCCCGCCGGGCCAGATGCAAGGCGGCACCGGTCAGCAGGGCGATGAAGATTTCCGCCACCGAGGCATCGAAGCTGAAGGAAGCGAATTGCAGGAGCCGGCTGTGGGGATCAACGCGCATAAGTTGGCCGAAGGCGGTGGCGAAGTTCACCAATCCCTGGTGATGCAGCAAGGTTCCTTTGGGCCGGCCTGTTGAGCCGGAGGTGTAGATCACATAGGCCAGGTTCTCCGGGCGGGTGGGGCTGGTGGGGTTTTGTATCGCTTCTTGGGCGATTGTGTTCCAATCGGCATCGAGCCGGATCACCCTGGCTGGGTGCTGAGGCAGTTGCTCTATCAGGTGGTCTTGGGTCAGCAGGATGGCTGCCTGGGAATCGGCCAGCGTAAAGGCCAGCCGTTCGGCAGGGTTGTGGGGGTCCAGGGGCAGGAATGCACCGCCGGCCTTGAGCGCGCCCAGCACGGCCACGATCATTTCCGGGGAGCGGTCGGTGCAGATGGCTACCAGGGTTTCCGGGCCAACACCCTGTTTTTGCAGGTGATGGGCCAGTTGGTTGGCGCGGTGATTCACTTCGGCGTAGGTTAACTGCTGTTCTTCAAAAACAATGGCGGTGGCGTCGGGGGTGTGGACGGCCTGGGCTTCGAACAGGTGGTGAACACATTGATCTGCCGGGATGTTGGTTTGCGTATCGTTCCACGCGACAAGCTGTTGCTGCCGCTCTGGTTCGGTTAACATCGGCAGCGTCGACAAGTGCTGTTCGGGATCGGCGGCAATGCCTTCGAGCAGCGTTTGCAAGTGTGTTAGCATTCGCTCAATTGTATCCGCCGCAAAGCGCCGGCCATCGTAAGCGATTTTTAGCATCAGTTGCCGGGATACGCCCGCGACCACGGTGAGCGGGTAGTTGGTCTGTTCCATAGAGTCAATATCGTCAATCTGCAAATCAGAGAGCCGGTTGGCTGCCTGCAAGGAGTCGCTGACCGGGTAATTTTCAAATACCAGAATGCAGTGGAACAAAGGCTGATCGCGGGGAACGTCGCTCCATTTTTGGACTTGCACCAGCGCGCTGTATTCATATTGTTGTAATTCTACCTGCTGAGCTTGCAACGTTTGCAGCCAAGCTGTTATCGAAGCCTCAGGATTTACCTGAACTCGCACCGGTAGCGTGTTTATGAACAGGCCGATCATCGATTCGATGCCGCTTAAATCCGGCGGGCGTCCGGAGACCGTCGCGCCAAAAACAATATCATTTTCACCGCTATAGCGGCTCAGAAGCAGGGCTAACGCGCCCTGCACCAGGATGTTGGGGGTCAACTGATGTTGGCGGGCCAGCGTTTGTAACGCTGTGGTTGTTTCCTTCGGCAGCCAAATTTCCTGCTCGGCGTAGTGTTCATCGGGATCGGTGATGTTTTGCCGGGGGCGTTCTACGACCAGCGGGGTTGGCGCGGAAAATCCTTCAAGCGTTTGCCGCCAATACTGTTCCGCTTTCTCCATAGACTGCGTTTGCAGCCAGGCAATATAGTCTCGATACGGGCGGGCCGGCGGCAAAGATATTTCCCGGCCTTGATTGACTGCTTCGTAAAGGGTCAGAACCTCCTGGAACAAAATAGGAAAAGACCAGCCGTCCAACAGCAGATGATGATGGGTTGGCACAAACCAGCAGGTGTCTTCGGCAGTTCGGATCAGGGTCAGGCGTATCAGGGGCGCTTTGGCCGGATCGAAACCTTGCTGCCGGTCCGTTTGCAAAAATGTTTCCAGGTGAGTCGCAGCCTCGGCATCGGGCATGTCGCGCCAATCTTGCTGCCCCAGAGACAATTCTATGCTGCGATAGACCACTTGCAGCGGTTCGTCAAGCTCTTCCCACATAAAGGCGGTTCGTAAAATCGGGTGCCGGTTGACCACCTGCTGCCAGGCGCGTTCAAAAGCCGGGATATTCAGGTTGCCGCGCAGTGTGCAGCGCATTTGTTCAACGTATACGCCAGAGTCGGGTGCGTACAGGCTGTGAAAAAGCATGCCCTGCTGCATCGGCGAGAGGGGATAAATATCTTCAATATTTCTTGTGTTCATAACGTTCACTTACCTTTTTAGTGGCTCATCTTTTCCAACATTTTGTGTAATTTTTTCTGATTGAGATTGGCCAGCGGAAAGTCGGATGGCGTGTACCCGCCAGCATCGGTAGACTGGCAGTGCGTGATAAGGTTTTGTAATGCGGCGGAAAATTCGTTAGCCACGTTTTCTATGGTTGTTTGCCGGTATAGATTTTCGCTGTAGGTCCAATTCAGTTGAAGTTGACCCTCGGCAATACCGCCGTTGATCTCCAGGAGATAGCCTCTGGCGGCTTGCAGGCTGCGGGATGGGCCGGCGGATTCGGGGGCGGGGCGAATAGCTTGTGTTTCTTCCCACATTTGATCAAATTGGCCCAGGTAGTTGAAGCTGATCTGCGGCTGGGGCAGGGGCTCAAGCTGCTGTCTGACTTGAGCATCGCGGCACAGATAGCGCAGCAGGCCGTAGCCCAGAC
>CAZTFF010000153.1:0-2900 GCA_964612485.1 uncultured Caldilineaceae bacterium | reverse complement strand
GGTGTCAGTTCAATTTTTTCCAACCGTGCTTTCAATTCTTTCACCTGTTTGAGTTCCCACTGGGCGTTCATTTGCGAAAGCAGTTCAAACGCTTCATCGGCAAACTCGATGGCCTCTTCAACCATATCTTGCACTTCGCAGTACATAGCCAGCCCTAATTTGGCCATCCCTACCACGCGCTGGTTGCCGTATTTGCCGTAGGTTTCCAGGTAGGTGCGAAAATGATCTTCGGCCTTGTCATACTCTTCCAGCCCCAATTTGGTGAAGCCCAGCCACACATCCGAGGTGTCCAGATAGCCGGTGCCTTCCAGAAATTGGGTACTTTTTAGATAAAATTCTTTGGCTTTTTCGTAGTTACGCAGATACCGGGCCACATGGCCGGCCACCTGATGGGCGCGATATTTGAACAAGAGTCCCTCGGCGTGGCTGAGCGCTCTTTCCACGTGCTGCTGCGCCGCGTCCAGATCATCGGCTTGCAGGGCCAGGTAAACCAGATAGGTTTCACCCAGGGCGATGCCGTCAACCAAATTGTGTTTCTGCGCCAGTTGAATGCCGTTGGTAAGGTATTGTTCCGCGTTCTCCGTATCGCCCCGCAGCAGGTAAACCGATCCCAGCCCCTGGATGGTAAACCACATCTCATCTTCAATCCAGCCCAATTTATGGGAAACCGTCAGCCCATACCGGCTGCACCGGATGCGTTTGTCCAGTTGGCCCTGGTAATAGATGGGATGCACAATGGTTTTGGTCAACGCCAGCACCGCTTCCCAATCCTGGGCCTCGTAGGCCCATTCCAGGGCCAGCAGCAGGTTGGGGAGTTCCAGGTAGATTTTCTCGCTTTTTTCCGTGTGGCACAATACAAAATCCCAAAATTTATCTCCAATTTTATTTTGACTCCATTGGGCAAAGAAGCGAAAAAAATTTGTTTTTAGGTTGGTGATGTTTTCGGTTGAGGCGCCATCGATGGGATTGAACATCAGATCCACGCCCAACTCCTTGCGGGCAAAGGCCTGGGTCAGCGGGTGCATCTGGTAGCGCTGCTGGTCCAAATTTAGCGCCTCGGTGGCTTCAATCAACGACATTCCTACCAGTTGCTCAATCGCTTTATGAAAATCAAAATCTGTTACGCCCGATATGGCCGACAGGGCCGTTCGGTTGGCGGTGGTCACAAAGAGCGGCATCGCCAGCAGAACCTGTTGGGTACTTTGATCCAGAAGTCTCCAGGCTTCGGAAAAAATGTAATCAAAAACCTCTTCCACAATCTGGCTGGCCTGGTATAGCTCATCCACCACGCTGTTGAACGGCAGCCCCTTTTGTTTGATAAGCCCCAACGACAGGATCACCGCTTTGGGATTATTGCCCGTGGCGGCGGCCAGCCGGCATAGAATCTCTGCGTCGGCGCCGGCCACCATTTTTAAGCCAATGCGGTGGCTGTGGCGGCGGATCAGGGTTAAGGTTTCCTCATTGGTGAGGCCGTACAGCGGAATATCCCACACCCGGCGCAATTGTTTGTACCGGGTGGTGATCAGGGCTAGGCTGGGTTCGGGCGTTTGTTCTAAAAATTTCACCAGGGCCAGATCGGTAATGGTTTCAAAATTATCCACAATGATCAGAGTACGGTGGTTGCGTAGCAGTTTGTCGATGGCGGGTGTTTTTTGTTCGGGAGCCAGTTGGGTAAGATAGGGGTAATCAAGCACTTGAGCAATCACATCAATCACCTGTTCCAGGCTCAGATCAAAATCGGCCTGGTCGCGGGCCGAGGTCCAGACCACGGCATCAAACGGCTGCTCAATTTCAAGCTGATCGCCCGGCATGCAGCGATGCGCCACTTCGATAGCCAGGCTGGTTTTGCCGATGCCGCCCATCCCTTCGATGGCGGCCAGCGGCCAGCGGGAATTTTCAATCCATTCCAGGACCCGCTTTACCTGCTGTTCTCGGCCAATAAACTCGCCAAAGCGAGGGGGCAGATTATCGTGGATTTTAGGTAATTTTTTCCCATCGGTCTGCCACGCCTGTTTGAGAAAGATGCGGTTGACCACGCTGTCTGGCAGGGGGTGGTTGGCTTCGGCCAGTACCCGATGCGCCCATCCCCGGTCTACCCTGCCTTGATCGTGGCAGTACGCCACCATAAATTCAATATGTTTTAACTCTGAAGGCGGATAACCCCGTTTCCAGCGCTGTACGGTGTGGTGAGAAACATGCAGCGTATCGCCAATTTCAGTTTCAATGGTTCGAACTGTTTTCTTATGCCGATTGGCTACGCTGTCGATGCCTTCTTTGATCAATTGTTTGAATTCCTCATTCATCGTCGAATACATCCTCTTCTGGTGGTCTTTCCTTATTCTACCACCGAATTATACCAGAGAATTGTATTTAGGCTATGAATTTTCGTAGGTTTTTCGTAACCTCCTCTAAAAGTTTACGAAAATTCGTAGCATGTTTACGAAAATTCGTAACAGTTTCTTGTTATACTAAAACCAGTGGTTCAAAAAATTCTTAAATTCTTATAACTCAGGGAGGTGGTGATGTTGATCCTGTTTGGTTTGGCGTTGTTGGCGTTATTGCTGGTTATCATTGAATTACTCCGATTGACGGCCCAACCGGACCCACTCGGTTGCGTGGTGGGCGGTGGGCTGTTTCTCGGCATGGTCTTTTTATTGGTGATTTTTTTGAGGTAGAGAGGAGTGAATAATATGTTTGAAATATCGAGCGGGTTGATTTTGGTAGGGATTTTGATCATTTTGTTGAGCCTGGTGGCGGTGAGCCAGTTAGCCGTCTGGTTGGGGAATGACGATCATTACCCGCCGATGCGATAACATACGTTATCCCTCCAAATTCATTAAAAAGAGGTAACAGTATAGTTTTGTGAGCAAACACAGCCCCAATGGTGCAGGGGGTCGAAC
>CAZTFF010000152.1:0-2914 GCA_964612485.1 uncultured Caldilineaceae bacterium | reverse complement strand
GTAATGGTAATTACCGACTTTTTGGCGAGTCGTGTTAAAATTAGATCAGAAAAACAGGAGGATAGAACACGGTTTATGAAATCTATTCTGAAAATCTTCGTCAGAGATGACTGCTCCGGTTGTGTCGAGGCGCAACGGATTGCCGCCTGGGTAACCCAGGATTTTCCTCAGTTCAAGGTGGAGCTTATTGATATTGGCCATCCCCAAGCCAGGGTACCTGAAGCCGTTTTTGCCACACCTACTTATATGCTTAACAGCCGTATTGTGTCTCTGGGGAATCCCAGCCCGGCTGAGGTATCCCACTGGGCCACAGATGCGGCCCGGCCTTCAGTTTAATCGTGGGAGCAGAGTTATGGATACCACTCAAAAAATCGGCTATCTCCGGCAGATAGATATTTTTCAGAGCCTTTCCAAAGCCGAAATGCAGGAGATGGACCGCACGACCACCATGAGTACCTGCCGGCGCGGCAAAATTTTTTACCAACCCGAAGATACCAGCGAGGTACTCTTTATCTTGAAAAAGGGTCACGTCCAACTTTACCGTATTTCTCCTGAAGGTAAAAAACTGGTTGTGGCTACCATTGGCCCCGGCACTATTTTTGGCGAGATGGCCATCATTGGTCAGGGCTTGCACAATACCTTTGCCGAAGCGATAGAGGATTGCCTCTTGTGCGTGATGAGCCGCCACGACGTGGAACGTCTCATTTTAAGTAAACCGGCTGTGGCCCTTCATTTTATGGAGCTTATGGCCAATCGTTTGCGCCGGGCTGAAATCCGGCTGGAAGAAATGGCCTTCAAGAGCATTCCTGCTCGTTTGGCCATCCTGCTGCTTCATCTGCGCCAGGAACAGGGTGATCGTATCAGCGGTTACAGTCACCAGGATTTGGCCGAAGCGATTGGCACCTATCGGGAAACAACAACTCAGACCCTGAACGAATTCAAAGCGAGAGCATTGATCGAGATAGGCCGCAAACGGATTGACATCCTCGATCCGGCCAGGTTGGAAGAACTGGCGGTGGAGTAGTTTATGCTTGGCGTTCACCCCAACCGGCTGGCTCGCTGGTATCGATTATAAGCCTAACTCGGCCAGCTTGGCCCGCAAGGTCTCGGCATTCAGCGGGCCAACATGCCGGTTGCTGACCGCTTGACTTTTCGTCTCAACTTCAAAGACAGGGCTGAATAGTTGACCTTCTCCCGCAAAAATATTCGCACCACAGCCGCCATAGAATGGTTACCAAAAAAATGGGCACGATAAGCGCCGTGGCCCATAAAGCCGCTATTAGGGTTGAATAGCCGCAGCTTGAGTTTGTTGGCCGGTAAATGATTCTTTCCGGCCAGCACTTCGCGGAATGGAATTGGCATCCAGTCAACCGCGTCAAAGATCGTTTTAATCTGGGCCACGGCTTGATCCACTTCAGCTTCATAGGCCGGGTTGACATTTTCGATGATAGTATCAATCTTGTCGGCCAGCAAATCAAATTCTGAAAAACCGCCGCCGGCCAGCTTTAACCCCCGGCTGAGACGAAAGTATTCCTGCCTGTCTGCCGCCTGCGCCCGAATGCTATTTAACCTGACCAGTTCCGTGTAAGCCCCCAACAGCCACAATACCGCGTAAACCGACCACAATTTATAATTGGCAAAAGATTTGTAGGAATTGGCAGTCAAACGGTCGTTGGTGCGAACAAAGGCCAGGGTGGTTTCCTCTAACGGCCGAAAGCGTTCGGCGGAATAATCACCGCTTTGGCGGGCGTCCAATAGCAAATTAGACAGCACCGCTACACTCATCATGGTGTTATACAATCCTTTTGAATAGAGCGGGTCAATAAAGCCCGCGGCGTGCCCCAACAGGCAGAAACGGTCGCCCACAATCCGTTTTGACGAATATTGCAGGCGGCCGGTGCGAACCCAGTTCCGGACCGCTCTGGCCGGCTTGAATTGCGCCCGAATGCCGGGAAAACGTTCGATAAAAATAAAAAACTCCTCTTCGGGGCTAAGGTCATCTTGCTGAGGGTACAGGCGCGGGTCAAGTTGTAGGCCCACGCTGCACAAAGGGTTGGTAGAATGGGGATGGTTATTAAAGGGGATGACCCACAGCCAGCCGCCCTCAAAAATGTGGTGCAATGTTCCCTCCGATAGAGGGAACGGCAAGCCGTAACTTTGCCGGGATGCGCCAACCTCGTTATAGCCGGGCACGTTGATCATATGGGTAAAAATAGAGCGGGCATGGGTGCGCAGATCAAAATCACGCAGCGCAAATTTATCGGCCAGCAGGGAACGGAAGCCGCCGGCATCCACAATGTAATCGGCCCGAAATTGGCCCCCCGCGACGGTAATAATTTCAACGCCGTCAGGTTTAACATTGATATCTTTAACCGGCGTATTTTGCAACACCACGGCCCCATAAGCAATAGCCATGGCCGTCAGGTAATAGTCACTATCCTGGCGATACAGGTGCAGTTCGTGGCCGTGGGGTTCTTTGGGGATAACCGCCTGCAACGTGCGCGACAGGTTGTGCGCCTGGCCGGGGGTGTGATGCAGGTAACTAAAATGACGTTTCACCCCGTGCGATGGGCCGATGTACGGGAAATAATGTTCCGAACTGAAGTAAGCCACTTCCGGCACATCAAAAAACTCGGCGATGGCCCGCATCGTTTCCGAAGTTTCCAGAATCATCGATTCGCCAACGGCGAACTTGGGATGGCTGCCGGCTTCAAAGATGATGACCTTCAATCCGTTTCGAGCCAGCACGGCGCCCAGGGTGGAACCGGCAATACCCGAACCAATAATGGCTACATCGAATTTGTCTTTCGTGTTATGTTGCATCGTGTCACCTAATCCAAGGACTTTACTTCAAATGTTTTATTCATTACCTGACATAGAAATTAACCTTGGTTAACTGGGACAGATACACTAC
>CAZTFF010000151.1:0-3066 GCA_964612485.1 uncultured Caldilineaceae bacterium | reverse complement strand
ACGACCAGGCCGCCTTCACCATTATGGGCGACTGGGCCTTTGGCGAGGTTCTTTTCAAAGATGCCACAGGCTATGTGGGTTGGAACCCCCCGCCGGGGAACGAGGGCCTGTTCAACCTGGTTTCTGATGGATTTGCGGTGACCAGCGAGGCTCCCAATCCTGAAAACGCGGTCGAGTTTGTCAAAATCATTACCCGCAAGGAAGCGCAAGAAGCCTTCAATATGAACAAAGGCTCCATCTGCGCCCGGACGGACTGCGATTACAGCACGTTCTCCTTCCCGCCCTACTTCGAGCAGTCGGCCAGCGATTTTGCTTCGGGCCGGGTATTGCCGTCGATGGCGCACGGCTCCGCCATGCATCCGGCGTGGCAGCAGCAGGTTTCCGACATTATGACCCAATTCGCGTCGGACCGCGATGTGGCCAACGCGCAAGCCGCGCTGGTGCTGGCTGCTGAAGATGCCGGTTATCCGCAGTAAAAAGGCAAGGACCCTTTATCTCCACTCTTTTCAGCGAGGTGGCCCTGACGGGCCACCTCGCCCCGTGTAACTTCTAAATTATCATTTTTTAACAGGATAGAGCCGTATGAGTACTAATTTTGAGAGAAACTGGGGGAAAATAGTCGGGTTTATCATTCTCCTGCCTTCCCTCATCGCCGTGGCCGTTTTTGTGTATGGATTCATCGGCTGGAGCGCCTGGGTGTCGGTATCAAATTGGAAATTAGGAGCCAAGCCCATTTACACCTTTTCCGGTTTTGACGCGTACGCCCGCTTGTTTGGCATTGGCGAAAGATACGCGGCCAGTATCGACGCCATCCGCTTTGCCGCCGATATGCGCAATGTTATTGGTTTTACCATTCTTTTCATTGGCAGTTGCATCATTTTCGGGTTTTTGCTGGCAACCATTTTGGACCGCCAGGTGGTGGGGGAAGGAACTTTCCGCAGCCTGTTCTTATTTCCCATGGCGATTTCTTTTATCGTTACGGGGCTGGCCTGGCGCTGGCTCTTTACCCCCGGCGATCCCAACCTGGGCAGCACGGGCCTCAACCTGCTGTTTGAGAATGCCGGCCTGGGGTTTTTAGCCGCCAATTGGGCCAGCGACCTGGTGTTTCATATTCCCCCCGATTCCGCTGTCGGCCAGTTCCTAACCAATATTGGGTTGGGACGGCTGGCCTCCCCTCGATTTGGCGTGTCTTTAGCGGTATTAACGGTGGTGGTGGCGGCCATGTGGCAGCTATCGGGCTATACCATGGCCCTTTACCTGGCCGGCCTGCGGGGTATTTCGGAAGACCTGCGGGAGGCGGCCCGGGTTGATGGGGCCACCGAGTGGCAGATTTACCGGTTGATCGTTATTCCCCTCTTAAAACCGATCACTTTGAGCGTTATCATTATTCTGGCGCACTTATCATTAAAAATCTACGATCTGATTGTGGCCATGGGCGGGCAAGGGCCGGGATTTGTTAGAGATATGCCGGCGGTAAATATGTTTGATACCACCTTTGGCCAATCTCGCTTTGCTCAGGGGGCCGCCATTAGCATGGTCTTATTGGTGTTAGTTTCTGTTTTGATTATCCCGTATCTAACCTTTACCCTGCGGCAAGAGGAGGAGCGATAATGGCCACCCAAAGCCTGGCTAAAAAACAATTCCGATTCAGATTTAAACCTTCGCGTATCATTATTTACCTGATCCTGCTCTCCTTCTCTTTCTTCTACATCTTGCCCGTTTATCTGATCATCATCACCAGCCTCAAACAGTATGCCGATGTGAACCTCTACCGCATGTGGGAGCTTCCGCCCGTGTGGCAGTTGGAAAACTGCACCAACGCTTATCTATTCTGTTTTGACAGTTTCTACGAAGCCTGGTTCGGCGGCCCCTCGGTTATCATTGGCATGGAGCAGGCGTTCTTCAACAGCGTCACCATGACGATCCCGGCTACTTTGATCTCTACGGCGTTAGGCTCTATCAACGGCTATATTCTCTCCAAGTGGAAGTTCAAATATGCCGACATTGTTTTTTCTCTGGTATTGTTTGGGATGTTTATCCCCTACCAGGCCATATTGATCCCCCTGACCATCACCCTGAAAAATATGGGGCTTTATGCCAGCATTCCGGGGTTAGCCTTTGTGCACATTGTGTATAGTATCCCCATTACGGCCCTCATTTTCCGAAACTACTATGCCACCATTCCCAACGAAATCATTGAAGCCTCGCGGATTGACGGCGGCCATATTTTTAGCATTTACCGCTATATTATCCTGCCGTTGTCGCCGCCGGCGTTTGTAGTGGTGCTTATCTGGCAGTTTACCAACATCTGGAACGACTTCCTCTTTGCCGTTACCATTGTGCAAAACAAGCACCAGCCGATGACGGTGGCCCTCAATAACATCGCCGGCAGTTTTTCGGTGCAGTGGAACGTGCAAATGGCCGCGGCCTTTCTCACGGCGCTGCCCACGCTGTTGATATACATCATTTTAGGGCGCTACTTTTTACGGGGCCTATTGGCCGGATCACTCAAGGGATAAACAAATAACAAAAGGTGACAGTCACTTTTGGCGCGTTTCGCCTCTTTTTCAGTGGCTGTCACCCCTGCCCCCTCTAAAGTCCTTTCTCTTTAAATACCTTCTAAGGGTTGTCTAACTTTTCCGACAGACATCTTCCCCAATTCCTGATACAATAGGAGCATGTTACTGTGGAGGCTCCTCCTTGATGATGAGCAGGGCGAGCGCGCCAGCCGGGCGCGCCTCACCCCTGCTCATTTAATGCTGATGGAACCCTCTATCAAATATTATTTTGGTAATACATCAGAATAAATGAGCTAATCACGAAATCACTCATAAGCCGCCTGTTGCTCAAACCACCTCAATCATAACTCAATAATGTTAGCCCGACCACGCTAACAAAAGGTCGAAGGACTGTTTATGAAAACTGTACTGGAAAAATCTATTGACAACGGAACGGCCACGGATTTTGCCACCCACCTGTCGTCCCAACTTTTGGGATGCACCACCGAGTTACAAACCATTGGCCGGGTATTGCAGGCCCTGGACGAAGGGCACCTGCTATCCAACC
>CAZTFF010000150.1:0-3345 GCA_964612485.1 uncultured Caldilineaceae bacterium | reverse complement strand
CTGAAAGGGCAAGGATGCTGCGGGGGCGGGGCATGATGCCGTGGTTGCTGGCGAAATTGTTTCAAAGTGAAACAATTTCGCCAGCGCAACCAACCTGAAATCAGGGGAAGGCACTATGCCCTTTTTTTCGAAAGAATGAATCCTTGGTTCCAGCCCACTCTTGTGCCCAGCGTTTGCGGTGCAGCCTCCCGCAACAAGCTGGGCACAAGAGTGGGCTGTTTGCTGTTGTGCATAGCAACTTTTTGACACTTTCTTGATATGCTCCCCTGTTTTTTTGACACACCATTGAGATATTTTTTGATATGCTATACGTAATTCTCAGGAGGTATTCAATGATTGACCTAAATCTGAGCAGCGCCGTATTCATCTTATTTCTGGCCGGATTTGCTTTGATTATTGTGTTAACCCAGCTTAAAAAAAATGATTCTGATGAGCCGACCTCGCGTCAGGGCCAATAATGGCCTTTCTCTTTTTGCAGCTACTATGATTGGCGCGGAGGCATGATCAACACAGGGAGTTTTTTACTAACCGGCATTGCCGCAGGTATCCCGGCCCTGTTCCGGTTCGGTCTTTGTATTGAAGAGAGGCAATCAATGATCTTTCTTAAACTTTTTGCCTTAGCTTTATTAATATGGCTGGCCGGTCCGGCGCTGCTTGATTTTTTGAAGTGGTTACTGACATCCGATAAGGATTAGGGAGTATACAGAAATCGGAAAGTAATACACTACAAAGAAATTTGAGTCGAGCTACCCAAAATTGTTACCGACGCGCCGGTTGTGCTGGCGACAACTTCTAAATAATACGTTGACTCACCTCAAACCAGGAAAGGATTAAAAAACAATGAACCAACCCCAAACCGAACTCAGCCGCGATTTGTCTTTGTTTTCTATTACCATGATCGGCGTAGGCGCGATGATCGGCGCCGGCATTTTTGTTTTGACCGGTATAGCCGCCGGCGCGGCCGGCCCGGCCCTTATTCTTTCATTTGCCCTCAACGGCATTGTAACCATTTTTACGGCCATGGTTTACGCCGAACTTGGTTCGGCCATTCCCGAAGCCGGGGGAGGGTATTTGTGGGTAAAGGAGGGCTTGCCCGGCCCCAACGCCTTTCTGGCCGGCTGGATGAGCTGGTTTGCTCACGCGGTGGCCGGCAGCCTGTACGCGCTGGGTTTTGGCGCGTACCTGGGCCTGGTTTTCTCGCAGTTCAACCTGTCAATTGCCGGGCTGGAAGGGGAATTTTTGCACAAGGGCCTGGCCGTATTGATCATTGGCTTGTTCCTCTACATCAATTTTAGAGGGTCGTCCGAAACCGGGCTGGCCGGGAATATTGTGACCGTGCTAAAAGTGATTGTGCTGGCCATTTTTGTGGGTAGCGGGTTGTGGGCAATTTTCCAAAACCCCGCTTATCTGAACAAGTTCCAAAACTTTGCCCCCAACGGATTTGGCGGTATCCTGACCGCTATGGGCCTGACGTTCATTGCCTTTGAAGGTTACGAGATCATTGTGCAGGCCGGCGAGGAAGTCAAAAATCCACGCCAGAATATTCCCAAAGCCGTGTTCCTGTCGCTGGCTATTGTGGTGCCCATTTATATGCTGGTGGCTTTTGTGGCTCTGGGCGCGGTCAACCCCGAAACCAGTATCCCCACCTACCAATGGCTCAGCCAGCACGCCGAGTTAGGCGTGGCCGAAGCCGCCCGCCAATTCATGCCGTTTGGCACCATTTTGCTGCTTATCGGCGGGCTGCTCTCGACGATGAGCGCGCTCAATGCCACCACATTTTCCTCCACCCGTGTTTCGTTTGCGATGGGGCGGGATAAAAATCTACCTGACGCGTTTGCCGCCGTGCATCCGCGCACCCGCACGCCGCACATTGCCCTGGTTTTGAGCGGGGCGCTCATCATCTTTATGGCCGTGGCTATTCCTATTGAAGATGTGGCCGCCGCCGCCGATATTATGTTCTTGCTGCTCTTTTTGCAAGTTAATGTGGCCGTCATCACCATTCGGAAAAAGTATGGCGACCGGCTGAACTACGGCTATCTGATGCCCTTTTTCCCCATCGTGCCAATTATCGGGATTGTCACCAAGCTCTTCCTGGCGCTCTTTATGTTCAATTATTCGCCGCTGGCCTGGTACTTTGCCATCGGCTGGATTGGGGTAGGGTTTGCGGGCTATTACTTTTACGCCCGACACCGCGAGGCCGCCAAAAGCCACACTCCGGTGATCCTGGAAGAAAAACGGGTGGTCGAGACGCCCATTGATGAACGGCGCTACCGGGTGCTGGTGCCCCTGGCCAACCCGGCATCGGTAAACGCGCTGCTCAAACCCGCCCTCCAGGCGGCCCGCCGCCATAACGGCGTGGTCACGCTGCTGCACGTATTGACCGTGCCGGAGCAGTTACCGTTATCCGCAGGCCGCGCTTATCTGGAAAAGGGTAAAACCCTGTTGAATGATGTACTGCAGCAAGTGGAAGCTGAAGGCGTTCCGGCTGAGGCCGTGATCCGCATCTCGCACCGGCCGCACCAGGCCATTGTGCATACAGCCATTGAAAAAAGGGCCGACCTGCTGGTGATGGGCTGGCGGGGGCCGCGCAACGGGGGTGAAACAACCATCGGCAGCAACGTTGACCAGATCATCGAACTGGTCAATTGCCGGGTTTTGGTGGTGCAACAACCAGCCGACGGCGCGCCGCGCAAAATCCTGGTGCCTATTGCCAATCCCGCCCAGTTAGAATTTGCCCTGGAAGCGGCAGAGTTAATGGCAACTGACAATAGAACCGAAATCAATGTTCTGCACATTTTCCGGCCCGCGGCCACGCCGGAAGAGCAGCAAAATCATCTGCAAAAACTCCAGGGCCATATCGAACGGTACCGGGAAAAATATCCGCGCGTGAACGGTAATATCAAACTGGTACACCAGGTGGCCGGTGATCCGGCTCAGGCGATTGTAGAAGCAGCCCGTGATCAGGATTACCTGGTTCTGGGGGCTACCCGGGAAAGCTGGCTCAAACAGCGTTTCTTTGGCAACAAACCCTTCCACATTGCCCAAGCAGCGAGACGCCCGGCGGTGTTGGTCCGGCCTCGAGTAGACGGCGTTGGTTTTGGCGTGTTCCGCCTGCTCAGTTACCTGCGCGGCGGCTACCGGCGCATAGATTCCAGATCGGAGCGGGCCTTACAGGAGCAGGGTATTCTCCGGCCCTCCAGCGAGCGCAGCAGTTCCGACTTGCATACGCACGTTAATACCTGGGAACTGCTGGCGACCGGTATTTTAGGCTTAGTGGCTTGTATATTAATGTATTGGGGCAGCGGGGGATTCTGGACGTGGGCCGGCGCTGTTTTGTTTCTGATG
>CAZTFF010000149.1:0-3414 GCA_964612485.1 uncultured Caldilineaceae bacterium | reverse complement strand
TTTCAATCCACGCCCCCCACACGGAGGGCGACCAAAAAGTACGACGTGCCACTGGGTGCGGTCAGGAAGTTTCAATCCACGCCCCCCACACGGAGGGCGACGTCCACCTCGGCCCGGATCTGGCAGGTGTTGAGGAAGTTTCAATCCACGCCCCCCACACGGAGGGCGACAGCGCGGCAGATGGATTTGGCTGAGGCCCCCACCGTTTCAATCCACGCCCCCCACACGGAGGGCGACGCGGTCACGGTGGAGAACCGGGCAAAACTAGCTGTTTCAATCCACGCCCCCCACACGGAGGGCGACCGGCGCTGGCCAAAACAAATGGGTTGTTGGGGGAGTTTCAATCCACGCCCCCCACACGGAGGGCGACCGCAACATCTGGATATGCGTTGAGCCTGGCATACCGGATGTTGTGTTACTTCTTTCTATCAATCCTAAAATCATCTTAAAATACGGGCTTAAAGCTTCTTTTTTAGTTGTTAAAGTACAAATTTTGGCGCGAACCTCTTCTATAACGACTGTTCACTTGAGGTTCGCATTCCGGTTTCGTCTAGATCAGGCAATTAACGGCCCTTCTAAATCCAAACTTTCTTTTGCACCAACGTGTTCCACACGGGGTTTCCAGTTATCGCCCAGATGATAAAAGCGCAGGCTGTCTTTGTCTGTGTCTACCAGTTCGGTGAGCCGGTGCTTGAGTTGTGTGAACCTGGCCGCATCCAGCAGGCATTCAAAGACGGAGTTTTGCACCCGCTGGCCGTAATCTTCGCAGAGTTTGGCCACTTTTCGTAATCGTTTTTGCCCGCCTGTTGTAGTAGTATCAACATCGTAGCAAATCAAGACCATCATAATGCCACGCTCACTTCCAGAAAAACGGCGGGTAAGCGTCCAGGTCGCCTCGCAAATATCGGGCCAGCAGCAGGGCTTGCGTATGCGGCAATAAGCCCAGGGGAATCCGCTCTTGCAGGTAGGGATGGACAATTTGGGTTTGTTTCTTTTCCTGCCAGGCAGTCAACACCTTTTTGCGGGTGTCGTCATCCATTAAAATACCGCCACTTTCCTTGTGAGCAAAGCCGCTTCCTTTGATTTGTTTGCGATTGATCAGCGTGAGCGCGAGGCGATCCGCCAGCGCCGGGCGCAGCTCTTCTATCAAGTCTAACGAAAGCGAGGGGCGACCGGGCCGGTCGGCGTGCAGATAACCGACTTGCGGGTCCAGGCCAACCGTTTCCAGGGCGGACGACATTTCATAGGTCAACAAGGTGTAGAGGAATGAAAGCAAGGCGTTGGCATTATCTCGCGGCGGGCGTCGATTGCGCCCGGTAAAGGGAAAATCCTCTTTTTGATGCAAGATCAACTTACTGAAGACCCCAAAGTATTGTTTGGCCGCGCTTCCTTCCAACCCGCGCAAGGTTTCCAGATTATCGGCAGTTTGAATGGCCAACAGCGTTTGTTTCAGAAAATCCGAGGTTGCCTGCAACGCCGGAACATCCACCAACAGATTATGGTCACGGATGGCGCGGTTGATGACCTGACGACAGTTAAAGATTTTGGCCGATAAACAGGATGCGGCTACCGAAACAACCGTGTCGTCATCTTGCGCCAGTTGATATTGTTTTTTGCGTAACAGCAGGTTGCCTTTTACCCGGCCCGTTACCCGCGCCAGAAAACGCCCGCTGGGTTTAAGAAAGCTCAGCCCGATGTTCCGTTGGGCGCAAGCGCCCATGAGCGCCGGGCTGATACCCGGATAGTTAAAGCAAACAATGGCTTCCAGATTATGCAGCGGCAGGCGCGTTGCTTGCTTTTCCTCTTTTTTCACCACCACCGTTTCGCCGTCCAGCGAGAGATAAGCCTGGGGGGTGGTGATATACAAAACATTGCCGAGTTTTTTCATAACTGCGCCTCTTCAACGGTTTGCCGAATGTAGGTTGATGCGGTTATTCTTTTGGTTTGTAAATCCGGCAGGCAACTATCCGCCAGCGAGCAGGAGCGACACGCTTTTGATGGTTTGACCTTGGGGGTATAGCCCCGTTGATAGTAAGCGTGCATCTCCCGGACGGCTTTAATCACCTTGCCGCGTAATTCATCGCTAAATGACACCGTTTCCCGGCGCCGGGTTTGGGCGTAGTAGATTTCGCCTGTTGGGATGCCGGTGGCCAGCATGTCTTCCAGGCACATGGCCTGAGCGCAAAGTTGGGCTTCATCGCAATAATCGCGCTTTTTGCGCCCGCGTTTGTACTCGACGGGGGCGGGTTGGTAAAAGCCGTCCCGCCCCGGCAATTGAACGCCCTCCGCTGCGGCGGTAAATTCCACCACATCGCACACGCCGGTCAGCCCCAACGTGGGCGATGAAACCGGCACCGACCGGGCAATGACCACCCCCTTCCGCTTTTCGGTAAAAAAGGGATCATCGACCCGGCGGTGTAAAATGCGGCCTTCGGCGGTGAGCGCGTTTTCCTGCCACTGCTGCTCAACGTGGATCAGCGCCCACTGCCGCCGGCAAAAGATAAAGTGCTGGAGGCCAGATAACAGCAGCCATTCGTCGGGTGGGTAGTCGGTCATTCGCCTTCGATAACCTCACATTTAAGGTTGTCCAGTTCGTCCAGAGAAATGTTATAATCTTCAATGGATTTGGGCTCTTCATTCGCCGGTTCAACGTTCAACAGGCGATGGACTTTTGCAGAAGAATATTGCCCGTTGGGGCTGTTATGCTCCCACCAGAAAAGTTTGTACACTTCCATACTCCCTTCCGGGCGGGCGGAAGAAGCATCATTACGGAAGAGGGTTTGCAGAGCCTCTTTGATGGCATTGGCATCTTCATCAGAGAAGCCGGTTTTGGTGGCCAGTTGCGGGTTCATGCTGCCGTAAAACACGTAAACGCCGTGGTCAACGCGATGCTTCATACCCATTGTGTCTGAGGCTTTTTTCTCGCCTTCGCCTTCGCCGCTGACACTTTTGGTAATTTGGATGCTGGATGAGCGATCCAATACCGGCATCACAGAAAACGCGGGATGTACCGAAACCGGCCCGCGAACACCGACGGAAACCCCGGCGGCACCGCTGCTACCACTGTAAGCAAAAACCTGACCAAAAGCGCGGACATCCAGCCATTTTTCGCAGGCTGCGTTGTACGCCCTGACTCTATCTTTCCAGACATCCTTGCTGAGTTCGCCCTCGGCCCGTTTTCTGAGGCTGGGGTAATCATCTACCTTGTTGTCATCTGATTGAACAAAGATGGCATAATCTTCTTGCATCAAGCGGTTCCGAATTTTGCGTTTAATGGCCACATCGGAAATTTCGCCATAGCCATTGTAATCAACGCGGGGGCGGTTGCCGTTGAGCGGATCGCCGTTGGGGTTGGCGTGTTGAACGCCGATAATCACTGCAAAGTCAATTTTGTTGGTGAGAGTTGTCATTTTT
>CAZTFF010000148.1:0-3626 GCA_964612485.1 uncultured Caldilineaceae bacterium | reverse complement strand
TGTCAAGCAGGGTTTAACTTTTTTCCAAAAAAGTCATTTCGAGGTATAACTAACAGGTGGGGTGCCGGCACCGCAGGCACTTTTTCAGAATTAGCAGGGTAGCTGGATGGTTCGTACTGAATTGCAAGCAGATACACTCATTAATCCCATGAAAATGGCCGATTGCGCTGGCCCTATTCGCGCCCATCTGGAGGGACGCGCCCTCACCGGCCTTGGGCCTGATACATCAATATTGATTGATGATTCTCCCGATGTAAATCTTATTGCACCTCTTCTTGACCGCACGCGGCGTGAGAAAAAGCGGACGCCTTTTGAGTAGACCTTATCCTATTTTTCAACAGCGCCAGGGCAGAACAAAATCCTGGCGTTTTTTGTTTTCAGGGGATGAGCCGTTAAAATCATCTCCGGGAGTGAAGGTATGAGAGATTTGCCACCCAAAACTCGAAGCCAGAGTTGTTCCGCGTTGACAACGGGACAACCTCCCCCTACTGTTACCCCCATCCACGATAACCGGCAGGCCCGGAACATGCTGATTGGCCTGATGATGCCGATGATGATGATGGTGGTCAACATGACCATGTTCAGCGTGGCTGTGCCCACCATCCGCGATCAGTTTGGCATTCAGGCGGATACTACCTCGTGGCTGATCACGGCGTATACGTTGCCGTTTATGGTCGCCATGCCGCTGTACGGTCGCCTGGGCGATGGCCTGGGCAAGCGGCGTCTTTTTCTGACCGGCATTTCTGTTTTTTGGCTGGGTACGCTGCTGACGATGCTCTCCCCCACGCTTTTTCTGGTGATCCTGGGTCGTGTAATTCAAGGCGTGGGCGCATCGGCAATAAATCCACTCTGTATGGCCATTATTTCAGATCGATTTCCGGTGGGCGAGCGGGGCAAAGCGTTAGGCACGTGGAATTCGATGGGGCCGATTGCCGGGATTATCGGGCCGTTGACGGGCGGTTTTGTGGTGGACCACTGGGGCTGGCGTACCATTTTCTGGCTGGTGTTATTGATCGGGCTGGTGGCTTTGTACGCCATTAGCAAGCAGGTTCCGGCTACAGGCCGCAGCTTTGTCAAGCCGGGATTTCTGAAAACGTTTGATTGGGGCGGCGTGATCTTTCTGGGGCTGGCTACAATTATGATGGTCTTTTACCTGTCCAGCCGTCCGATTACCGGCATCGATCCACTGTTCGATTGGCGGTTGCTGCTGGCGGCCTTGATTTTATTTGCAACCTTCATTATGTGGGAACGGCGTCAGGCCGATCCTTTTGTCTCTTTTGAAATCCTTACTTACCTCAACTTTGTCCGGGCCTCGCTGGGGTCCAGCATCCGCATGTTTTTGATGGGCGGGTTAGGGTTTTTGCTGCCCCTTTATTTAACCGATATTCATGGGGTGAGCGCTTCAACCGTGGGAACTGTGACCATGTTCCACGCGCTGTCGTTGTTGATTCTGATGCGGCTGGGGGGTCAGTTGGCCGATTGGTGGAGCAGCCGCCGCCTGGTGCTGATGGGAACCTCCGTGCAAGTCGCTTCCGTATTTTTCTTGTCCTTTCTGACTGAGGCAGCGCCATTATGGATGGTTGTGGCCGGAATGATGGGCCATGGACTGGGGGCAGGAAGCTTTCTGGCCGCCCTGCACCGGGCCGCTTTGAACAAAGTAGCGCCGGAACAAACCGGCACCGCCGCCGGACTCTACAGCATGATCCGATTTGGCGGCATTGTTTTAGGCCCGGTTTTAGGCGGCGTTGTTTTACAATTTGGGTTAGACCAGGCCATCCCCACCATCGAAGCCTATCGATGGGTTTTCTGGTTTGTGGCCGGGGTGGCTGTGTTGGGTATTGTCAACGCCTGGGGGCTGCGGGATTAGAGGAAACGTAAAGACGTATTGCGTATTCCGTAACCCATAAACGCAATACGCAATACGTTCTCTTCAATTCGTTTCAACCTGTGGTTCCAGCCCGTAATTTAACATTTCGGTCAAAAAGGGATTGGCTTCGTTAGCAGTTTCGGCCATGTGGTAGGCGCAGAACTGGAGCAGCCAGGCATCCATGGGGCGGTCTGCGTCCACATAATCGGGAATCATTTGCAGCAAATCGCGCGCAATCTCCAGCCGTTTCTGTTTGTTGGCCAGATAGCCGGTAGTCAAAATAAGAAATTGGCCGTATTCGGTGGTTCCTTTGGCCGGCGGCGCCTCGTAAGCGGCGGCCTGGCAGGCTTGTTGAACCGCTTCCGGGCTGAAGCGATATGGCTCAAAACGTTCTTCGGTAAACAATTTTTGAGCGTGTTCAGCCAGCGCCTTGGGGCTGTTCATCATCTTTTGAAACTCAATCCGATGCGTGTCCAGTGACTCGGTTATTTTTTCGATTTCATTAAAAACTTCTTCGTAAGCGGCCAGTGCTTCGGCCACATTTTCGCCGCTGCCGTCTGCGGCCAGTTGGCCGGCTAACGCGGCCCGTTGGCGGCGGGGCGCCTGGTCTTTGTTCATGCAGCATTGTTTGTATTTTTTACCGCTGCCGCACGGACAGGGATCGTTGCGGTTAACTTTGCTCATAAAGTCAGCTCACCTCTAAAAAATAGTGATTCAAAACCGGTTCAAAAAATAGAGCCGGAGTATAACATATTCCCGCCTCCTTGACAAAGGTTTATGAAAGACCCTTTTTTTTGCTAAAATTGTATCCGTCGAGTATCCTCAAATGGCCTGTTTGTAGAGCAATAGCAATGTCTACCGTCGTGAAGAAAGGAAATAGATGACCCGGCAAACTTTGTATACGCAATGCCCTGTGTGCGATCAGGGCGCGGTGAAATGGGATGAGACTCAGGCAGCGTACCGTTGCGATCACTGTGATTTGACGCTCAAAGAGCAGAGGGTGTTGGGGCTGTTCAGACAAGATCATTACGGCGTAGCGACCTTTCCGGAAGGGGACTATGCGCTGGCCGAGCAGAGTCTGCGTAACGTAGCCCTCAAGCCCGATCCGCTGAAAGTTGTTTTGGGTAACGTTTATACCAATAAACAACTGGCCGAGATTGCCGGGGGCGCGCTCGGCGATGTGCGACCGGTCCGCACGGTGCTGGCCCAGATCATTTTGGAGCAGCTCAGAGAAACCTGTTATTTGCAGGTAAACGGCTTGCGGCGGGGGCATGGCCCGGCGTTGCCGGAAGGCGGCAGTTACTGGCCCTCCGAAACAGTGGCGCGCCAAAGTATGGCGTGGCAGGATGAAGGCAATTTGTTCTGCACCGACCAACGCCTGGTATTGCCCAGCAATAAATTCACCTTTATTCGTTTGGGGCGAAAGGTGGTGGGCGTGAAGGCCTTTACCGATGGTGTAGCGATTCAACTAAAAGGCGAAGAATTTGCCACCTATTTTGTGGGGTGTTATCCGCACGAGGCGGCGCTGGTGGCGGCCTATGTGATGGCCAAAGTACCCAAATTACGCGTCGAAACGCGGGTATCTTAAGGCATAAGAATTTAATAACTTACCCATTTCGCCAGGAGATTAGCGATTAGAGATTGGAGATTATTAGCCTGAACCTCCAATCTCCCAATCTCCAATCTCTAAATTGAGTAAGTTATTTATACTGAGCGCCAATCAAAAAGGGACAATTAGGCCGAGGGGGGTGCTTGCCAG
>CAZTFF010000147.1:0-3678 GCA_964612485.1 uncultured Caldilineaceae bacterium | reverse complement strand
GCCTTTGGCGTGGAAACCGGCGATCCCGACATCCTGCTGTCGATTGACAAAAAAATTGACCACGATACCATCCGCCAGGCGTTTAAGAACGCCAAAGCGGTGGGCATCGAAACCATTGGCTTCTTCATCATCGGCCTGCCCGGTGAAACCGAAGAAACCATGAATAACACCATCAAATTTGCCTGCGAAGTGGACCCGCTGATTGCCAACTTCTCGATGATGACGCCCTATCCGGGCACTAAAGTGTATGAGATTGCCAAACGCCAGGGCCGCTTGCTGTTGAACGATTGGGAAGATTACGTGTTTTTTGATGGCCGCGCCCGCTACGAATTGGGCGATATGACCGCCGAACTGATCGAGCGCAAGTGGAAAGAAGCCTACCGCCGCTTCTACCTGCGCCCACACCGCATCTGGATGACGCTCACCCGCAAAGACTTCTGGATCAACTGGCGGCGCACCTTCAAAGTGGCCTGGAAAACCATCTTCCCCAAAAAAGAAAAAACCGATCTGCGCCAGGCGGCAGAAGCGGGGAATACATCAAATTTATAGCGGTTCATGTTTGAACAATGTCATTAAGGTCGCACGTTTACCTTGGTCTGCTCTCCCCTAACCTTTCCAGAGGAAAGGCTCCTTCCCCAAAGGGAGAGAGTTGGGGTGAGGGCCAAACTCCTTAATGTTATAATATTTTTGATAAGTGTGAATTGTGACAGCGCTACAGGGGGTAAGCGACCATCATCGACACAGGCTGAGACAAATTGATCAAAAAAAATATCATCCTGCTGATAATTTTGCTCTTGACCGGCACGGGCTGCGCGGCGCTCAATCGGGGGCCAACGCCCACCGCCACGCCCAACCTGCCGGTGGTGGAGATCGTCAACCGCTCCAGCCAGGCCATGCTCAACGTCAAAACCCTGCATTTCACCATCGAGTTGACCGGCTCGCTCGATTACCTGGACCGCCCGCCCACCACCGCGCTCAAATACGTGGAAGGCGACCTGCTGCGCCCCGACCGGGTGCAGGCGCTGGTCAAAGTGAGCAATCTGGGCGTTATTTCGGAAATCGGGCTGATCAGCGTTGAAGGCGACTCGTATGTTACCAATCCCATCAACCAACGCTGGGAACCGCTGCCGCCGGAATGGGGCTGGTATTTTGACCCCCGCCTGCCGTTTGACGAGCAGTACGGCATCCCGGCGGTGATTCCCACCGTGCCTTTGCAGAAAAAGGGCATGGAAGAGATGGAAGGCCGCACCGTTTACTACCTGGAAGGCGTGGCCCAAGGGGAACAAATCACCTGGTGGACGGCGGGCCTGATCACGGCGGGCGATGTGCCGGTGCAGGTCTGGATCGATACCGAAACCTTTCTGATCCACCGGGTCCACCTGATCGAACTCAACAGCGACCCGGAACGGCCCACCGAATGGGACATTCGTTTTTCTGATTTTGACCAGCCGCTGGATATTCAGGTGCCGCCACTGGGGGGAGTAGGTTAGTCACTACACCAAAACTATTGACTTAGTTTACGACTTAGTTTATAATTTGGTAAAAAGCCAACCCTCAGGTGTTTATCATGACTGTAACCATAAATATTCATGAAGCCAAGACCCATCTTTCCAAACTCTTAAAACGGGTTATGATGGGTGAAGAGATCATTATTGCCAAATCCGGCCAGCCTGTCGCTCGATTAGTGCCGTTTAGCCAGACAACGGCCCAACGTTCGCCGGGCAGTGCCGAAGGTCAAATCTGGATGGCGCCGGATTTTGACGCGCCGCTGCCGCCGGACTTGCTGGACGCTTTTGAGGGAAATTGATCGCTATGCGCGTCTTGTTGGATACCCACATATTTTTGTGGTGGATCGATAACGACAAAAAATTGTCCCCAACAGCCCACAATATCATGGCCGATGGTCAGAACGAACTGTTTTTCAGCGCCGCCAGCGGTTGGGAAATTGCCATCAAAACTCAAATTGGCAAATTGAAATTGCCCGCCAACCTGGAGCAATTTATAGGTGAACAGTTACGCCGCAACGCGATAAACATTTTACCGATCCAATTGAGCCATACCCTGCATGTCCATACACTGCCGCTCCTTCACCGCGATCCGTTTGACCGCTTGTTGGTGGCGCAAAGTCAATTAGAAGATTTGCCTATTCTCACCACCGACCGGCAAATTGGGCAATATGGCGTTCAAACAATGGGATAATGCTATTTACTTCATGAACCAATCGTCCCGACACCCCGCCAAGCATCCCTATCTGGTTCTGACTCTGGTTGCCTTTGGGGTTTTTATCGCCGCCGATGACCTCACCGTTATTTCCACCATGCTGCCCCGCATGATCTTTGATTTTGAGATCCCCCTGCCCGCCGGATTGGACGACGCCTCGTGGATCGTGTCGGCTTATCTGATCACCCACGTGGTGGCCATGCCGCTGTTTGGACGGATTTCTGATATTTACGGGCGGCGGTTGGTGTTTATTAGCTGTATGGTGATTTTTGCGGTGGGGTCGCTGATGGTGGCCCAGGCAACCACGCTCAATTTTCTGATCTTTTCGCGGGTGGTGCAGGCGCTGGGCGGGGGCGGCGTGGTGCCGGTAGCGATGGCCGTTGTTGGTGATGTTTTCCCGGCAGAGCGCCGCGCTTTTGCCATGGGCCTGCTGGGCGCGGTGGATACGCTGGGCTGGATCATCGGCCCGCTTTACGGCGCGTTTTGGGTGAACTATTTCACCTGGCAGTGGCAGTTTTACATTAACATTCCTATAAGTTTACCGGCCATCGGCGCGGCCTGGTTTTTACTGCGCTATTCGGCCCGGCAGCGAGAACGACTCTCGGCGCTGGATTGGCCGGGCGCGGTGTTTCTGAGCCTGGCCCTGATCCTGCTGAATGTTGGCCTGGCCAACAGCGGCGGCCAGGCCGGCAGCGGTCCAAACTTTGATTTTGCCCAGGCGGCCCGCCCCACCTGGCAGCGAACCGCGCCTTATTTTTTCGGCGGCGGGGTGGCGCTGCTGATCTTTGTGATGATCGAGCGGCGCGTAACCAAACCGCTCATCAACCTGCGGATGTTTCGGCTGCCCAACTTCACCGCCGCCTGTTCGATCAATTTTGTGGTGGGGTTTACGCTGATCATTGCCATGGTGGCCGTGCCTTTGTTTGTGAACGCCGTTTTGGCCCAGGGCAGCACCATCGACCAGATTATCCGCTCGGCGGCGGTGGAAAGCGGCAAAATTTTATCGGCGCTGACGGTTGCGATGGCGGTGATGTCGGTGGTGGGCGGCTGGCTCTGCCGGTTTGGCTACCGGGTGCCTACCATCGGCGGTTTGCTGTTGATGGGCGCCGGCTTTTTTTTGATGAACACCTGGTCGCCGGACGTGGACATCACCCGTATGGCCTGGCATTTAGGAGTAACCGGCCTGGGCTTTGGACTGGTGATCGCGCCGGTGGGCACGGCCGTCATTAATGCGGTTGCGCCCGGAGAACGGGGTATCGCCTCGGGCCTGGTGTTGATCTTGCGGCTGATGGGCATGAGCGTGGGCCTATCGAGCCTGACGGCCTGGGGCCTGCACCGCTTTGATGTTTTGAGTACGCCCTATTCCATCGCCGAAATCGGACAGCAGATAGGCCGGATCACGGCGCAGATCATCACCGAAATGTTCCTGGCCGCTGCCGGGCTGGCAATATTGACCAT
>CAZTFF010000146.1:0-4004 GCA_964612485.1 uncultured Caldilineaceae bacterium | reverse complement strand
AAATCGGCAAAGCGGTAGCCGCCGGGGGTGAGTACCAGGGTATTGACCGGGGAGGCGATGGGCGTGAGAAAGGCGGTGGAAGCTCCGATCACGACCATCATCATGATCGGCTGCGCGGAAATGCCCAGGCCGGCGGCGGCGCTGAGCACAATGGGGGCCAGCAAAACCGAGGTAGCGGTGTTGCTGATGACCTGGGTAAAGGCTGTGGTCAACAAAAAGATGCCGGCCATCAACACCAAGGGATGGTATGCGCCCAGCGAGTTGACCAATCCGTTGGCAATGAATTCGGCCCCGCCGGTCACTTCCAGGGCGGTGCTCATGGGCAGCATGGCGGCAATCAGGATCACGCTTTCCCAACTGATGGTGCGGTACGCCTGTTCCATCGTCAGGCAGCCGGTCAAGATCATCACCACGGCGGTGATGAGTACGGCGATCACGGTAGGAACCAGGCCCGTCACCATCATCAGCAGCATGCCCAGCATGGCCAGCAGGGCTACAATGGCCCGGGGACTCAGGCCGATGGGCCGGTCTTTGGAGGCCGGCTGGCCCACCACCACAAAGTTGCGGGCTTCTTTTTCCATCAAGCCGATGGCCTGCCACGTGCCGCGCACCAGGAGGGCATCGCCAAAGGCCAGTTTGATGGCGGTCAGGGGGCGATCCTCGATGAGTTGGCCACGCCGGGAGATGGCCAGTACCTGCACGCCGTACTTCTCGGCAAAGTTGTTTTCCACAATCGTCCGCCCAATCAAAACCGAACGGGGCGTGATCAACACCTCGGCCAAGCCGATTTCTTGCGATAGCAGTTCTTCTTCGGGGTGCGCCTGGGCCGCCAGCGGCTGGATACCCAGGTTAAAACTCAGGGCGGTTTCCTGGATGGCGTTGGCCGCGCCCTTGACCAGTAAAACATCGTCGGCATCAATCCGGGTATCGGCGCCGGGGATCACGGTGTCGGGATCGGGCCGGCGCAGGTGCAGGGTATCGGTGATGTTTTCCAGGGCGCGCTGGGGATTGTTAGGGTCGAAAGGGGTTTCACGTTCACGCGGCGCGCGCTCAACCCGAACCACCGTTACCCGATGGTCGCGGCCTACCCCGGCCTGGGCCAGCGTTTGCCCCACCAAACTGGAGCCGCGCCGGACCCGCAGCCGCGACAAATTGCCTTCCAAATGGTAAGCTTCGGCCAGTTCCTGCGGCGAGGAGGGCATCTCGGCCCGCTGATCGGCCACTTTGCGGGCCGGCAGCCAATGGCGGCCTACCAGCAGCATATAGCCGATGACCACCGCCAGCAGCGGCAGCCCCACCAACGAAAACTCAAAAAAGCCAAAGCGCGGCTGCCCGGCGTCGACCAGGGCGTTGGTGATGACGATATTCGGCGGCGTACCGATCAGTGTCAGCAGGCCGCCTACCTGCGCGGCAAACGCCATCGGGATCAACAGTTTAGAGGGCACGCTGTTGATGCGCCAGGCCGCGGCCACCACGGCCGGTAACAGTACCGCTACGGTGCCCGTATTGCTCAAAAACGCGGAAAGAACGGCGGTGCCCACCATCAACATCACCAGCAGCCGCAGGTCGCTGTCTCCGGCCAGGCGCAGCAGTTGGCCGCCCAGCCAGTCGGCCACGCCGGTTCTGAACAACCCGCCGCCTACCACAAACAGGGCGGCAATGGTCACTACGGTAGAGTTGGAAAATCCGGCCAGGGCCTGATCGGCATCAATCAAGCCCAGCAGCACCAGCGCCAGCAAAGAAAGCGCGGCCACTACATCGATGCGGATTTTATCGCTGATGAAAAGAATGATGGTGATCGTCAAGACCGCAAAGGTCAGGATCATGTCGATATTCAAAATAAACCTCCACAAGAATGCCCCATTGACAGGCCATACTTGGCCGTTACCGCAACGCTTGTTATAATAGTCCGGTTTGAATAGGATGGAAAAAATGAGTTTTAGTTTTGAATTATTGGCCGAAGACAGCCAAAGCCACGCCCGCGCCGGGCTGCTGCGCACGCCCCACGGTGATATTCCGACCCCTGTTTTTATGCCGGTAGGAACCCAGGCCACCGTCAAAACCCTGGCCCCGGCAGATTTGCACGAATTGCAGGCCCGCCTGATCCTGGGCAACACCTACCATCTCTACCTGCGGCCCGGGGCCGATTTGATTGCCGAGTTCGGCGGGCTGCACAACTTTATGGGCTGGGACGGGGCTATTTTAACCGACTCCGGCGGCTTCCAGGTGTTCAGCCTGTCCGGGCTGCGGGAGGTGGATGAAGAAGGGGTCACGTTCCGCTCCCACATCGATGGTTCCCAACACCGCTTTACGCCGGAAAACGTGATCGCCACCCAGGAGAAGATCGGCGCCGACATCATCATGGCGTTTGATGAATGCCCGCCGCCGGAGGATTACGATTATAATGTGGCAGCGATGGCCCGCACCCACCGCTGGGCCGAGCGCTGTAAAGCGGCCCAGCAGCGAACCGACCAGGCGCTGTACGGCATTGTGCAGGGCGGCATTTTTGCCGATCTACGCGCCCAAAGCGCCGAGTTTCTGACCTCGCTCGATTTCCCCGGTTACGGCATTGGCGGCTTGAGCGTGGGTGAAACCAAGGCCCAGATGCACGCCATGCTGGACGTGCTGCATCCCCTGCTGCCCCGCCACAAGCCCCGCTACCTGATGGGCGTGGGCAGCCCGGAAGATTTGTTCGAGGGCGTGGCGCGCGGGGTGGATCAATTCGACTGCGTGCTGCCCACCCGCATTGCGCGCAACGGCGCGGTGTTTACCCACCGGGGGCGCATCAACCTGCGCAACGCCCGCTTTGCCGCCGATAAGAACCCCATCGAGGCAGACTGCTCCTGTTACACCTGCCGCAATTTCAGCCTGGCCTACCTGCGCCACCTGGTGGTGGCCAAAGAAACCCTGGCCCTGCGGCTGGCCACGCTGCACAACCTGCACTTTATGCTGGAAACAATGCGCCGCATCCGGGAATCGATTCTGGACGGCACGTTTGCCGCGTACAAAGACAGTTTTTTGGCGGCGTACCAGGCGGTGCCGGAGGAGAGGCGGGGGGGGGGTAGGGGGTAGGGATCCCTCAGAGACACCTTCTATTTGGATCGTTGGGATTTTGAGCTGACCGCTGAGTTACAACGTTTGCGGAGAGATTGGACAAAAAAAGTAACAAATGTCACTGCCAAGATATGACATTTGTTACTTTTTTGTATTTTTCAGAACGATTCAAACCGGATTCAAACCAAAATGTGTTATGATGGGTTGGGGTTGAGACATTCCAACTTTACCCGAATGTTAAAAACGCGCTAATTTGTTAAATCGCACCCGCCCGGGTGAGAGCCACCGGCGTTTTTTATGAACCCCGCACCATAAAAACTATCCACTATTTATTTAATCTCGCCAGGAGGGAGATTATGCACTTGACATCTAAAACACTCGACTTTTGCTTAACATAAAGTAATTTTATCGTAAAGTCAATGACCACCACCAGAGGTGGTGGCTTGGATTATTGCACCTAGAAGGTGCGCTGGTACTCAGCTATTCAAACAATTTGCCTTGGGTCGCATCTGCATCTCGACCCCGCTGCCATTAAACATACTTTTTGATCCGCTCTTCGTCCAAGCCGACGGTGCTAACACAGTACCCTCTCGACCACACGTGTTGGCCCCAGTATCGCTTGCGAAGTTGCGGATATCGGTCAAACAGTTGCAGGGCCAGTTTGCCTTTCAGAAATCCCATGTACTGCGACACCGCATACTTGGGCGGGATTGAGACCACCAGATGGACATGCTCAGATTGAACGTTCACTTCCACCACTTCAACCCCGTCTTTCTGGCTACTCAGGCGGTATATCTGTTGCGTAACATACTTGACTACTTCCTCCTGCAATATTTTGTATCGATATCTTGGACAGAATACGATATGATACTTGCATTCATACAGCGAATGCGCTAACTTCTTAAATTGACGGGTCATTATGTATCTCCTATTAGCTTCGCACCTTCTAG
>CAZTFF010000145.1:0-4044 GCA_964612485.1 uncultured Caldilineaceae bacterium | reverse complement strand
CGACAAGCTCAACCAACGACAAGCTCAACCAACTCTGCCCCCGATTATTGAGAAGGTACGATTTTTTAAAAAAATTTTCTCTGTGAATCTCCGTGGCTCCTCCGTGTAACTCTGTGTCCTTGTGGTAAATTCTCCGGCCAACCTCCAAATAGAGTGGTATCCGCTTGTTGATTACGGATTTGTCTCCAGGATAACCAGGGCGTTGGCCGCCAGATCAAAATGAGGATTATAGGCCAGCGCGGCGCGGAAATCTTCCGCCGCGCTATCGTTTTGGCCCAGCGCTTGCCTGGCCGCGCCGCGATAATAATACAGTTCTTCCAGGCCGCCGGTCGCTTCCAGCGTGGCCGTAGCCAGATCAATTACCTCTTGATAGCGTCCCACGGCCAGGTAGGCGTCGAAAATATCAAACTGGTACCACAACATCCGGTAGGGCAGCCCCAGCCGCCGCGCTTCGTCAAAAGCGCTGGCCGCCGGCTCCGGCTGATCCAACCGGGCGTAACTGGTGCCCAGGTTGAACCAGGCAAAGGGGTTGGCCGGGTTGTTCCGGGCTTCGGTTTGGGCGGTGGCCAGGGCGTGGTCCAGCATCACCGAGTCGATCATATCCTGCCCCACAATGGCGTGCATCAGGGCGGTTTGGTCGGGCGGGTAAATTACAATGTAGGTGCGATGAAACACCTGCCAGGCTGAGTCAAAGGCGTCAAACGGAACTTGGATGCCTGATCCATTCAGCGAGTCTTCGGCCAGGAAGTAGCCGTCCGCTTCGTTGTAGCCGGTAAAAAGCCGGTAATGGCCCAGGCCGCCATTGTCTTCGGGATCGGCCCAAAATTCCACTATCACCGGAAAGCCATTGCTCAATAACTGTTTGATCAATGTCGTATTTCCGTTGAGGCGGGCCACAGCTTCAAAGCCCAGCGATTGGGCGTAAGCGGCCAGTTCCTGAGGGCTGACATTCTTGTCGTCTTCATTCGGTTTTAAGAATTGGGCGGCCTCGGCCTGGGTTTCACTTCGATTGTAGTAACTCAGGTTCATGGTGAGGGTTGACGGCCCGCAGTTGTTCCAGGTTTGCCACTGGTGGATGATCCCGGCCAGGTTGACCTGCGGCGCAACAGGCTCGGGTGTGAGCACGCTGGAATGCACCAGTTTGACCGAGCCGGCAGTCTCATTGGAGGGATTGGCGCCAAGGGTTTCTTCATTAAAGTAGGCCGATGTCTTCGTGGCGTTGGCAGGCTCAGTGTTTAAGAGGGCTTCGGGCGCAATGGCCGATTCTTCCGGCGGCGCCGGCATGGCCACATTGGGCCGGATTTTGTTGATCGTGGTGCGGACGTAATAGGGAACGGACTCAAGTCGCCGGTTGAACGTATCGTTGGTCAGGATCAGTAAAATAAATATCCCTCCCAATAGAATCACGCTCCACATAAAAATTTTCAACCGGCGTAAACCGGATTCTCGTCGAAACGAATGCATAAGATTTCCTCATAAATGCTTGCCAAATGAAGCATGGCCTGACATCAATGGCGGCCCTTTACGGCCCGGAATAAATAATCATAGCCGGTTGCTGCCACGGAATCAAATAGAGAGGTAGATTTAAAAGTGGCAGCCCTGAGTGGCCTATGGACAATTATACGTGTAAAATGGGATCACCTTGGCGGCGCGTAAGCGATTATCACAATTTTTGTGCCTTCTCAATAATGTGGGGCAGAGTTGGTTGAACCCGTCGAAACCAACGGTTTTTGACAAGTTCAGACCTGGTTTCCCCGAAATTTGGATGAGAAGTTTTTTATGCCAATCTAATGTTGTATTGTTACACTCTCACCGGCGTGTAATAAAAATCTTGCCATCGTAGGAGACTTTCATTGAGTGAACATATCTTAATTGGATTTGCCAGCATTATTGTGTTGGGGTTTGTGGCCCAGTGGTTAGCCTGGCGTTTTCACTTTCCATCGGTGCTGTTGCTGTTGTTGTTTGGATTTATTGCCGGCCCAGTGACCGGTTTCTTAAAGCCGGATGCGTTGTTGGGTGATTTGTTATTTCCTACCGTCTCCGTTTCCGTAGCGATCATTTTGTTTGAGGGCGGCCTGAGTTTAAAGCTTTCAGAATTACAGCACGTGGGACGGGCGGTGCGTAATCTGGTTTCCATTGGCGTACTGGTTACCTGGGTGTTAAGTACCGTTGCCGCCTATCTGATTTTGGGCTTTGAATTGGCCCTGGCCCTGCTCTTTGGCGCTATTTTGGTGGTAACCGGTCCAACTGTCATTATTCCTCTCTTACGCCACATCCGGCCAACCGGGCGGGTTGGCCCGGTGACCAAGTGGGAAGGCATTGTCAATGATCCGATTGGCGCGGTGTTGGCGGTGTTGGTTTTTGAGGCCATTCTGGCCGGCAGTTTGCAGGCCGGTACGGGGCAGGCGGTGCTGGGGCTGGTGGAGACTATTTTGATCGGCACGTTGCTTGGCCTGCCTTTAGCTTTTCTGATGGGCGTTCTTATGCGCCGGCATTGGATTCCCGGTTTTTTGCAAAACGGCACGCTGTTGATGGCGGTGGTGGCGGCCTTTGCAATTTCAAATTTAATACATCCGGAGTCGGGGCTGCTAACAGTTACGGTGATGGGCATTGTTTTAGCCAACCAAAAAGGGGTGATGATCCGCCACATTGTTGAGTTCAAAGAAAACTTGCGCGTCCTGCTGATCTCGGCTCTTTTTATTATTTTAACGGCCCGGCTGGAATTAGATCAACTGCTTCATCTGAATTGGCGCAGCGTATTGTTCCTGATCGTTTTAATTCTGCTGATCCGTCCGGCCTCGGTCCTGCTCTCAACTTTAAAATCTGAGTTAAGCTGGCCGGAAAAACTGTTTTTATCCTGGATGGCGCCTCGGGGGATTGTAGCGGCGGCTGTTGCCTCAATTTTTGCCCTGGAGTTGGCCGAAAAAGCCGGCTATGTTGAGGCGGAATATATGGTGCCGGAGATGTTTTTGATCATTGCCGGCACGGTTACAATTTACAGCTTAACCGCTGCCAGGGTGGGGTGTTGGTTGGGCGTGGCCCAGCCCAATCCGCAAGGTATTTTGATTGTGGGGGCGCATCCGTGGGCCAGGGCGCTGGGGACTATTTTGCAGCAAGAAGGGCACCGGGTTTTACTGGTAGACACCAACCGGGGTAATATTCGCGCCGCCCGTTTAGACGGCCTGCCGACATTTTACGCCAGCATTTTGTCGGAATACATTGAGGACGAGATTGATATTGGCGGGTTGGGGCGGCTGCTGGCCCTCACGCCCAACGACGAGGTCAATTCGCTGGCCGCCATCAATTTCATCGATACCTTTGACCGTACCGAGGTTTACCAGTTAGCGCCCCGGCGCGTTGATAAAAGGCGCAAAGAAACCGTTTCCCCACCCCTGCGGGGACGTATTGCCTTTGCTCCCCACGCCACCTATACGTATCTCACCGAACAGTTCGAGTCTGGCGCGGTTATCAAAAAAACGGATTTAACCGAGAAATTTACGTTCAATGATTTTCAGGCGCATTACAAGGATCGGGCCTTACCCCTCTTTCTCCTGGATGAAGATAGGAATTTGATTATCCTGACAGCCGATAATTCAGTTACGCCGCGGCAGGAGCAATCTTTGATCAGTGTGGTTCGTCCGTCGGAAGAGGAGGCTGGTTAGGGCAAGCCATCAACAAAAATTTGGAGTTTTCGGGTAAGCAGGGGCGCATGGCCTCGCCCCTGCGGTTTTAAAACTCGCCGGTCTCTAACAGTAAATTTGTCAGATCTTGTGATAACATTGTCTGCGTTACTACTTGAAGAATGATCGATAGCACGATAATGAAGGACCAAAAGACCATAATGTCGCTGATGTTTAGGCGTCCGGCGTGAATCCAGCCCCAGATAAAGGGGTACAGTTGGCAGCAAAAAAAGCCAATCAGGGCGTGAAAAACACCTTTTTCGGCGTACATTTTGAATAAGACATATATCAGGCATCCTAAACTGGCCAATGATAAAACAATGGAAACAATAGACAAAAGCGTGACGGCTGTATTCATTTTTTA
>CAZTFF010000144.1:0-4137 GCA_964612485.1 uncultured Caldilineaceae bacterium | reverse complement strand
GATAAGTTTATCTTGGCCGAGTTGCCTGACCGGAAGAAAATATTCCAAGCTGAAAATTTCTTTGTTGTGCCGTGTAATAGATTTGGTGAGATGAATTGAAATGAGATCGGATCATGCTTTTTAATCAACCTTTTCTACATTGGAAAAATATCGGCAAAAGTTCTGTGTTCTATCACACTTGTGCGATTATCACCTTAACTCTCATTGCAGCAATGGCCTATTGGTTTTTTTATGAACCTGTTCTTTATAGCGATGATTGGTCGGTGGTGTTGGGCCGGTGGTATTACGGTAAAATGCAGTGGTTTGATCTGGCCGAGCAACGTCCCTTGTTGAAAGCACGATTCATGATCTTGTATTCGATCTTTGGGTTGAATATTGATGCTTTTTATGGGGTGCTTTGGAGCTTGAATGTATTGAATGCGGTTTTGTTATATGCTTTGATCGTAAAGACGTTTCCCGGTAAAACAGTCATTGCTTTTAGTATCGCCGCGTTGGTTCTTGTTTACCCGGCCGATCTGACCCATATGTGGCTGATCATGATCAATATTCGGACCGTTGTTTTGTTGGTGTTGTTGTATGGGTATTTGCTGCTGGTCTATGCGGACGGCGGCCATTGGAGTGCCTTAGGGGGAGCGCTCG
Source organism: uncultured Caldilineaceae bacterium (assembly GCA_964612485.1). GTDB lineage: Bacteria > Chloroflexota > Anaerolineae > 4572-78 > J111 > JAFGNV01. Next base: position 3,498 of record CAZTFF010000144.1, on the reverse strand, counting down.
TTTGTTTATTATTGACCTTTGGAATGTACGAGGGACAGTTGGGTTTCACTATGGCCTGGAGTTTGTTATTATTCTTCGTCAAGAAATCCGCCTCAGTAAGAAGACGTTTTAGTTTATTGAGTCCACTCGTTTTGACAGGCCTCTTTATTTTGTGGCGAACAATAGGCTATACTTTTTTTGAGATTGACTATGCGGATCATGGTAATGAGGAACTTTTTCAATTTTCACCTCTCGTAATTCTGAGTCGACTGTTGAGAGGGTATGGATTAATGCTCTGGGCCTGGCTTGAACCTTTAACAAACGCCTTTGGTTTCACTGGGGGGCAGGCAGCGATACTCTTATTTTTTACTATAGTACTCTTTATTTTTATGGGATATTTGATCAGTCGAACTTTTCGAGGTTTAGCTGGAGAATATTTTACCCAACAGCAGTACAACGATCAATTGCGCCGTTTTATATTTTTAGTATTGGTTGGTACTGTGGTTATTGCAGCAGGGTATTTTCCAAGTATTGCGTATTTCAGGCCAACAATTTTTCAGTTACATACTCGGCTGAATATATTTCCTCTGATGGGAGCGTCGATAACGGTCGTTGCTTTAATGGCAGTGATCGTTTCACTTATTAATCGAAAACAGAGACAAATAAATATTATGATGTTAGCTGGAACAATACCTTTGATCTTTCTGGGTACAATGGTTCAAGCTCAAGTTCAATTTGACGATGGAGTTTCTTGGGAAGAGCAAAAGCAAATCTGGAATCAATTCTTTGAATTGGCTCCAGACTTAGCAAATGATACACGTATAGTCCTGATTTTATCAGAGAACGAGGAACAAACACCATCATTAAATCGGAATGGACAACGGCTTCCTTTTGCCGGAGGGTGGGACATTAGCACGGGCTTGAATATGTTATATGGCAGAACCGATCTAGGGGGTGATCTTGCCGCTGCCGAGTCGTTTTCCGAACAAGGTGTAAAAGCCTATTACGGAGATAGCGTTACGCCCTATGAACAGGTGATCGTATTGGTCTACGATGGAAGCCCCAAACGCCTCCGTATCGTAGAGAACCTTGCGGCGGAAAATCTCGTTGATACCCCCATACCAAGCTACAAACCTTATGAACATATAATAAATGTACCAACAACCCACATCCAATATCGGTGGTTAGTGGAATAGAACTCAATATCCAATGAGGTGATATTGAAAAAATCAAATGATTTCCTGGAGCATTGTAGCGGCTGCATTTTAACAATTGCATTATTTTTTGGCGCTGTTTTACGCTGGCTGCAAATCGGTTCCCGTAGCTTTTGGTATGATGAAGCCTTTAGCGGCCTTATTGCCCGCTTGCCTGTAATCCAAATCTGGAATAATGTTATTGGAGCATCCATTCATCCCCCCGGATATTATCTCCTTTTGCATCACTGGCTTTTATTGGGGCAGAGTGAAACGATAATCCGTTCTTTATCTGTTCTCTTTAGTTTAGGCGCAATTGTGTTGATTTACGGATTAGGATACTGGTTGTTTGATCGGGCAACAGCGGCTCTGGCAGCAATGGGCATGGCCTTGTTCCCGTTTCAGATCTATTTTGCCCAGGAAGCCCGGATGTATAGCCTGGTCGTTCTCTTGTCAGTTGGATTGACCTGGATCTTTCTCTATATGGTGATGGCAAAAAGCAAGTGGTTTGTGTGGGGAGGTTACATCCTCATTGCCGTGGCCGGCCTGTACACGCATTATTTCTTCGCATTTCTTCTGATCGCCCTGCACCTGTGGTTGCTGCTGGATATATCCCGGCTGAAAAATGTGCTGGGACGGCTGATTTTGGCCGACATGCTGGTATCGTTGTTGTTCTTGCCGCAGGTGAACCAGGCCCTGAGCAATACCGGCGCGTATCTGGTGGGAGGACGGGCCTGGCAATCGTCCCCCCATCTGTTATCACCTTTGACCACGATATTTTATCTCTTATTTGCCCATCGAAGTCCTGTTTGGTTGGTTCCTTTGAGCCTGTTTCTAACCCTGGCAATTTTGTTACTGACGTTTTGGGATGGCCGCCGGCGTTCAGAATCGGATCGACAAATTGAAGCAGCGCTTTGGTTTAGTTTGGTCATCCCCATCCTGTTCGTTCTTATCATTTCATGGTCGATCAAACCCATTTACCTGGAAAGATCATTTGCCGTTTCTTCCCCGGCTTTGCTCTTGCTGCTGGCCCGGGGAACTGCCGCCGCGCCGAGAGGTTCACCCACCCCCTATCTGGTTGGCGCCTTGGCCATCCCGGTTTTTATTACCATTGTAACTCATATAACCACGCCCGATCCGGCTAAGCCGCCGGTCCGTGAAGCGGTACGGGAAATGGCCGCAGAATTTGAGCCGGGCGATGTCAGCCTGCACTTGCAGGATGCCTCCCTGGCGCCGGCCGTTTGGTATTTTCCCAACCGGCCTCACATTTTAGAGCAGCGGGGCCTGGCGTGGCTGCTGCCGGCGGATCATCGACTTCTGGGCGGCGAGGTGCTGGATTGGCAGACGGCTGTTGCCGGCGCAGGCCGGCTGTGGTTGACCGTGATGCCGGGTTACACCGGCCCGGAACAGGAGGCCGTTTTCCGGGAAATAGACTCAACCTATCCCCGCCTGATGCTGGAAGATTGGGGCGCGGTTCAACTCTATTTATACGATCTGCGAGGCGCGCAGTGAAACAACGTCGAAAACGAGGGTTGACGCCTGCTTTGGTGGTGGCGCTCATCGCTGTGCTGTATGCTGCCGGTATTCTGTGGCAGGCCAACGGTGATCCGATGGTGTTTGTGCTGTTGGGAACCCGCTTCAGCGAGGCTGATCCCCTGGGCACAGAAGGTTACGACGGCCAGTTTGCCTATCAGATCGCCGTCAATCCGGCCGGCGCTGCCCCTTACATCGATGTGCCGGCTTACCGGTATCAGCGAATTTTGTACCCGCTATTGGCCCGCCTTTTGGCTTTTGGGCAGCCTGCTTTGATCCCCTGGACGCTCATCATTGTCAATATTTTGGCCATTGGTGCGGGAACCTGGACGATGGAACGGCTGCTTATTCATTTTCGGGTCAGCCGGTGGCACGCGCTAACGTACGGGTTGTATGGCGGCCAATTTCTGGCGCTGCGCACAGATATGAACGAGCCGTTGGCTTACGGCCTGGTGGTGGCAGCCATCTGGGCCTGGAGCAAAGACCGGCGGGCTTGGGCCATGATCGCCTTTAGCCTGGCCGCGCTGGCCAAAGAAACCACGCTGGTTTTCCTGGCCGCCTATATGCTCTATACTCTGCATGCCCGCCAATGGCGCGGGTTGGTCAATTTGGGGCTGGCGGCGGTTCCTTTTTTGCTCTATCAGTTTTTTCTGTGGCAATGGCTGGGCGCGTGGGGGGTTGGTTCCGGCGGTGCGGGTGCAACCCCTTTCAGCTTTATTCCGTTGGGCGGATGGTTGGCGATCCTTCAAGTCAGCCTTCCCGCTTTTTTGCTGATCTCTTTGATCGTGGTTCC
>CAZTFF010000143.1:0-4173 GCA_964612485.1 uncultured Caldilineaceae bacterium | reverse complement strand
TTAAAAACAAAGATTAAATTTTCGGGTGTTTGTTTTCTTTGTTAGCTGTTGGAAAGTTGCTTTATCTTGTTTTTGATAATGTCCGACAGCGGTGGTTCGTATAGCTCGTGCGTGAGCATTGAATCAAGCATCTGGTTGGATATACTTTTTCTCTTTTGAATCATATATCGTTTTTTCAAAAGGCTCGTCAAATCTCTGAAAAATGCCGCTAACCCCTTTAAAGAATGAAGGGGTTTTTTGTAGGCAATGAAAAAATATATCTGACCGTAGAGCAGAGACGGCAAATGTTTGATGAGCAGCGGGCCGGGAATATTTTTGAGAAGCAGCGCCAATCGATTGCGCGTGCTGAGGTACACGTACTGCGGGCGCGGAATTCTGGCGCCGCTCCACCGGTGCTTTATTTTTGCTTCAGCAGCATACATAAATTGATAACCCAACAACCTTCCTCGTAAGCCCAGGTCAACATCTTCCAGATAGCTGATAAAACTTTCGTCAAAATATCCTACATCATCAAAAAAAGAACGGCGGAACAAACTGGCTCCGCCGGAAACAGAGAAGACCTCTTCCGTAACAGTGTAATTGTCTGCCGATTCTCTCAGGCCTCGTTTGTTAGCCGATCCATACCAGCTAAATTCATTGCCGGCATCATCAATAATAGTGGGATCATCCATCGAAAGCATTTTGGAAGCGACACCGGCCACGCTAGCCGGACTTTGTTCAATGACGCCGATGAGGTTTTTCAGCCAATCCGGCTGAGGAATCGTATCCACATTCAAAAGCACGATATATTCAGTCTGTACGTGCTGAATACCGGCATTCACTGCCGGCGCAAAGCCCCGATTTTCTTTAAAGGCAATAAGTTTAACATCAGGATATTGTTTTTTGATAAATTCTACTGACTGATCCGTAGAGCCATTATCAACCACAATGATCTCAAAATTTTGATAGGTTTGGGCTTGCAAACCATCCAGACAGCCGGGTAGCCATTGTTGAGTATTCCAGTTTGGTATAACAATAGTGACTTTGGGAAAACTGGATTCATCCATAAATTTTCATTCCCTATCTTTGTTAGTTCAGGTATTCAATTTTTGCCGGTAGAGTTCCTGAAAGGAAGCTAACATGGTTTGATGTGAAAAAGTATGGGGTGATAAATTTAGAGTTGCCGCCTCAAAGTGTTTATAGTTTTCTCTTAGGTGTTCAACGGCAGCCAGAATATCCATCGGTGTGATAGCCTCCACAATCGTACCACATTCGTGTTCTTCTACATAATCTGCCATAGGAATCGAGCGGCTGATAATCACGGGCTTGCCGGCAGCTAACGATTCCAGCAAAGAATGCGGATAAGCGCGAATAATTGCCGGATGAGTGACCAGGGTGATGCTGGCGTGCACGCCGGCCAGGATTTGATTGACATCGACCTTCCGGTCAATAATTTCAACCTGATTTTCCAGTTTCAGTGTCTGTACGCGGTGTTCCATCTCCTCAACCAGAACGCCTCTCCACAGGCAAATCAGGCGCAGATTCGGCATTTGTTGGGCCGTTGTGAGCAGGGCATCAAATCCTTTGCTCTGAAATTGGCTTTTCATCCACGGAGCCGATCCCACCAGCAGGCGAAATTCGGTTGTTAAAGGTAAGGGTGAGTGATTACAACGGCTTGTATCTATGCCGGGGGGAACCAGATAAACGTTTTTGAGACCCCAGCCCTTTAATCTTTGAAAACTTCGTTTATCAGATACTGTTACAGCCGTTAACCGGTTAAAAAATCGCCTGGACGGCCGTCGAGGGCCGATGCCGCTGCTGATGGTGTAGATCACCGGACGGCGCAGGTAACGTAGAACCGGAAAAGGAAAAGGATCGGCATTGTAAAGGTGATGGGCATCAAACGCATTTTCTTTGGCCCGTATTTGTTGAAGAAGGTGAAAACCAAAGAGTAAGCGGGGAAGATATATGGGGGAGTTTAGATTAGGATTGATAAAAACGAGTTCGCCACCAAAAAAATTTTTCAGCATTTCAGCTTCTTGTAAACTGGCTTCTGTATTGGCAACTCTGGGGGGGAGGTTGGTAAGATGATAGAGAATCTTCATTTCATTGCCTTTTTTGTTGGGAACCCGGTTTCCCAGGTACAGCCTTGCCAGCGAATAGGACCCGTTCATTCTGTCCGCCGAATTTTTGCTGCAACCCATCAACCAACCCCATCCACACGGCTTGAGCTGCGTGAGTTTGATGGCTCAGGCGTAGTTTTAGAAAAAGCATTGCACTGTAAAGAGTCCAGAAACTTAGCCAGACGATTTTTGAAACAGTGTAAAATTTATAAATAAAAATGAATCGATTACGAATTATATAGTAGGGATAGAGTGTTTCTCTAAATCGAGACGACCGCGCCAGCGTGTGATATGCCCGTGTCCCGGTGTGTACCGCACTCAGATAGCCGCTCTGTTTGGCCCGGTGGCAAAAATCGGGCAATTCGCCGCCAAAAAAATAATTTTCATCTAAAAGGCCCACTGATTCAAAAACTTCAGATCGAGCAATGAATACGGTTCCGGGGTTATAATCCACTATCTGAAGCACTTCATCCGTTTTTATTTCGGAAATATGGGATGATAAATGCCGGATCATATTTTTCCCCCCGGCAGTGAGCAATCGATCCGGCTGGTCGGCGTCAAAAAGCGGCGGGCCAATGATGCCAACCTCTGGATTGTTTTGCAGGGTTTCCAGGAGTTGGCAAACATCAGCTTCGGCAATCGTGGCATCATTGTTGAATAGCATGAGCGGCGCGTGGCTGTGGGATAGAGCTTTTTGGAGGCCCTGATTATTGCCGCCGGTATAGCCCAGGTTTATTGAGTTCTTGATAAGGCGAACGTTGGGGCAGGTTTTGGCAATCAACTCGGCGCTATTGTCTTCGGAGGCGTTGTCAACCACCCAGATTTCAGGCCGGATAGTTTGCCAGTTGGCAAAAGCCCGCACGCAGCGAATTGTGTCGGCGGCGGCATTCCAATTAAGAATAATGATAGAGAGATCGGGTGTACTCATTTATTCAGCCTGTTTGGTGGGGTCTGTCGTGTTTGACTGGGGCGACATTCTAACATAGTATAGGGGCGGGGTCAAAACGGTCCGAATCGAGCCGGAAAATGGGATAGAGAAATGCAGAAATCGGGTTTATCTAACGATTCAAAAAAAATACCTCAGGTTGCCATTGTAATCACCAACTGGAATGAGCGACATTATGTTGAAGCCTGTTTGCGTTCGCTCTATGCTCAAAATTTTCAGGATTTTGAAATCTTTGTCGTTGATAACGCTTCTTCCGATGATTCTGTTGCGGTGATTCAGCGGGATTTCCCGGAGGTAAATCTCATTCAGAATGAGGCCAATCTGGGATTATGCGCCGCCAATAACCGTGGTATTTTGGCCACCGACGCTGAATTTGTGGCCATTTTAAACAATGATACCGAGTTAGAACCGGATTGGCTGGGACAGTTAGTCGAAGCCATGCAATCTGATTCCCAAATAGGGATGTGCGCCTGCAAAATGTTACTGACCGACCGGCGTGATATGATTGAGTCGGCGGGAGTTGTGGTGGATAAAGCCGGCATCGCCTGGGGCCTGGAAACCGGACAGCCGGATCGTGGGGGAAAAAACTGGACCCCTGTTTTTGGCGCGTGCGGCGGCGCAGCGTTGTACCGGCGTTCTATGTTGGTGGAGATTGGCTTGTATGATGAGGATCTTTTTGTTTATTTTGAAGATGCCGATATTGCGTGGCGCGGCCGCTGGGCCGGCTGGAAATGTTTGTACGTGCCGGGGGCCAGAGCCTATCACGCTCATTCGGCCACTATAAAAGAAGGATCACCCTTTAAAACACGTTTGCTGGGCCGGAACAAAGTGTGGCTCATTCTTAAAAATTATCCCTGGCCCTATCTTCTCTGGTATGCCCCGTTGATTCTCTTGTACGAGTTGCTGTCTTTAGGCTTCAATTTCGTTAATGGGCGAGGGCTAAATGCTTTAAAAGGTCGTTGGCAAGCATTTCGACAAATTTCTCAGGTGTTGGCCAAGCGAAGGCAGGTGGTTCGGCGGGTGTCTTCAAAAACGATGATGTCAATGATGCAGCCGGTAGAAAATCCCATTGCCCTGCTGCGCGATCATCTTAACTTATTTCGGGCCGCAAAGCGGGGCCACTAC
>CAZTFF010000142.1:0-4210 GCA_964612485.1 uncultured Caldilineaceae bacterium | reverse complement strand
GAAAAAACGTACCTTCTCAATAATCTGGGGCAGAGTTGGTTGAGCTTGCCGAAACCAACGGTCTTCGACAGGCTCAGACCTCGTTCCCCCGAAACATTGAGAAGATACAAAAAAACCAAAAAAGGAATCCCATCGTGATTAACGACGATTTTTATACCGATAAATACGAACAGTACGAAGAACAATTTAATCCCCTCCACACCGACCGCCGGGCGCGGCGCAAGCGTAAACCCAGAGCCAACCACACGCCCAAAAAATCGGAGGCGCAGATGATTGCCGAAGTTGCGGATACCGTTGGCCTGGAGGGTGGATTCAGCACCACCTACCAACCCGCCCGCTATGAATCAGAATGGTTGTTGGGATCGTTGCGATCATTTTACGACCAGGGCCTCATCAGCGATGTGCTGAGCCAGGTAAAGGGCGGCAAAGAAGCCAACGTTTACTGTTGTGAGGCCAATCCGGCCACCGGCCAGACGTTACTGGCGGCCAAAGTCTATCGTCCTCGCCGCTTCCGTAACCTGCGGAATGATGCGATGTACCGGCAGGGCCGGGAGGTGCTCACGCCCGACGGCCACGCCGTCAAAAAAAATGAGTACCGCGTCATGCGCGCCATCGGCAAAAAAACCTCCTTTGGTGAGCAGGTGCAGCACACCTCTTGGCTGATGCACGAATACACCACCCTGGAACGCCTGTACCGGCTGGGCGCGGCGGTCCCGCGACCGGTTGGGGCCGCTGAAAATGCCATCTTAATGAGTTACATCGGCGATGCCCAACAGGCGGCCCCCACGCTGCACGAGATCGATCTGGCCCCGGATGAAGCTGAAGCGCTTTTTCGGGAGGTAGTGCGAAATATCGAGTTAATGCTGGAGCAAGACCTCATCCATGGCGATCTGTCGGCCTACAACATTCTTTACTCGGCGGGCAGCATCACCCTGATTGATTTTCCCCAGGTGGTGAACGGGCAAACCAACCCCAAAGCCTATTTTGTTCTGGAGCGCGACATCCGGCGGGTGTGCGACTATTTTAGCAGCCAGGGCGTGGCCTGCGATCCTGCCGCGATTGCCCAGGATTTGTGGCAGCGTTTTTTCGCCCTTGATCCCGAAGATGAGGCGGCAGAGCGATCCAGAACTGAGTTTGATGAAACTGATGATGAAACTGATGATGAAACAGGAGATCAAAAATGACAACCTATACCGATTTACCCTCAAACAAAAAGGAACTGATGCAGTGGGTCAACAACGAATGGGCCAAACTGGTGCGCGTCATCGAGCCGCTCACGGCGGAGCAAATGAACAAACTCGACGCCAACGGCTGGTCGATCAAAGATAACTTGGCTCACGTGACCGCCTGGGAAAATTTTATGCTGCTGAGCTGCTTCCAAAACATACCGGCCTACCAGGTTCTGGAGATTGACCAGGACGCTTACCGACAGGGGGATGAGGATGCCTGGAACGAGGTTTTACTTCAACGGTATAAAAACCGTCCCCTCTCCGATGTGCTGGCCGACTTTTACGCCACTCACGAGCAGGTGATGGCCGAACTGGATCGCGCTTCATTTACCGATTTGACGGAACAAGTTTATGCCGATGATCCCCAACAGCGGTCCATGCTGTGCTGGGTGATGTATAACACCTATAACCATTATCAGGACCATCGTTTAACCATTGAAAAATTTATCAAGGAGACGTTGGCATGAGCCTCACCATTCGTTCCGAACAGGTAAAAGATTATCCCTCTATTGCCGAGATCAACATGCTGGCCTTTTCCCAACCCGGTCAAACCGGCAACCTCGGCAGCGCCGAGATGGCGCTGGTTGACATGCTGCGCCACGGCCCGGATTTTGACCCCGATCTGTCGCTGGTGGCCGAAATGAATGGCCGGGTGGTGGGGCATGCCTTGTTCTATCCCTACAAGGTATTGCTGTCCGGCCAGGAAATGCCGGCTGCCAGCCTGCATCCGTTAGCCGTGCATCCCGATTGCCAAAAACAGGGAATTGGCAGCCGGTTGATGGCCGAGGCGCACCGGCGTTTGGCAGAAAAAGGGGTTGCATTTTGTTTTCTCTACGGGGAGGAAGCGTACTACCCCCGCTTTGGCTACCGTCCCAATGTGTTTGGAACCTGCCACATCAACATCCGGCGAGAGGATATTGGCCCGGTAACGGCGGTGGTTGAAGAACGACAAATTGAGCCGGCGGATGTGGCGCCGGTGATCGCTATGTGGCATACCTGGTTCGACGGCATTCCCCTGGCCATCTTTCCCGGAACAACCTATTTGGATTGGGTTTCCCACATCGCGCCTATCCAAACGTCGGTGATGTTGATTGATGGAGAACTGCGGGGCTTTTTGCGCTACCATCCTCAAAAGCCGGAAGCGATCCGTTATTTCCTGGCAAAAGATCAACACGCAGCCGCCCAATTGTTGAGTTACCTCAACCAGAAATTTGCCGGGCAGGACATCGATTCGGTCTCACTGCCGGTCCATCCTGAGTCGGCAGCCGCCCCATGGCTGCCATGCTCGGCCACATCCACCGTGAAGAAGTTAAAGGCGGGGATGATCAAGATTTTTGATGAAGATAATCAGACCATTCGCGCTTACTGCGAAAACGTAACAACCGGCCAACAAACTGCCGGCCTGATCGTTTACCCCCCCTATTTGGATGTGGCCTGGTAAGGTTTGTGGCTGAACATTTATCAGCTATACCAAGAACAGAATGAGAACAGAACATTTACAATTACCCCCTATCAGCGCGTATCGCCTTCGACAAGCTCAGCCAACGTCGCCTGAGCTTGTCGAAGGCAACGACCCTGTATCAAAAAAGTATCGGGTTCATTCTGATTTTAGTATAGAAAGTGAGAAAAATGTTGATTCAGAAAGAAATGATTGAGCGAGTCTACGCGCTGTGCCGGCAAGATGCGCGGATTGTGGGCGCGTTGATGTATGGCTCGTTCACCCAAGGCGAAGGCGATTCTTTCTCTGATATTGAGTTTTGCCTTTATCTTGACGAAGATGCCTATGATAATTTTGAACCGGTGGCGTGGCTGGCCCAGATTGCGCCGGTGGCCGTCTATTTTGTTAACGAGTTTGGGGTAGGCACCGCTATTTTTGAAAACCTGGTTCGTGGCGAATTCCATTTTGACCGGGCCTCGGATATGGCCCAAATCCCCGCCTGGAAAGATGTCACCGGCTTTCCGGCGGTTGAAAATATACTGGTGGTTGATAGAACCGGCCAGTTAACCCGCTATCTGCAGCAGATCAGCGGGCCGGGGCCTGAACGCGCCTCGCAAGAGAATGTTGCCCGGCTGTGGCACGGGTATCTCAATTGGATGATTTTTGGAACCAATGTGCTGATCCGGGGCGAGCGGGCGCGCTCTTTAGAAATATTGTGGTTTGTACAGCGCTACCTGTTATGGTTGGTGCGGGTCAATGAAGGGACTACCGAACATTGGCCGTCGCCGTCTAAAAATGTAGAACAGGATATTTCGCCAACATCATACCGGCGTTATGAGCGTTGTACGGCCTCACTTGTGGATCAGGAACTTGAGCAAGCGTATCAACAAGCCTGGCAGTGGGGCAAGGAGTTGGTGAATGCCCTGTCTGGCCAATACCAAATCGACCCCCTTTCCGGGCTGGTGAAAGCGCTGGATAACCGTTTTGCCGGCAGGGCTGTTCAATTCCAAGAGGCCGTAAAAGAATAACGTCCTTCATGTCATTTGGGTGTGACTAAAATGAGTAGAAAAGCGCCGCAGGCCGGGGGGCTTGGGGGGTAGTTCCCCCCAATTTTCTCCTCCTCCAACTCACTTTGATCACACCCATATCATTCTGAATGGAGCTTGAAAGGTATCATCTCAATATTTCGGGGGGCCGAGGTCTGAGCCTGTCGAAGACCGTTGGTTTCGACAAGCTCAACCAACTCTGCCCCAGATTATTGAGAGGATACGTTTTTTTGGCTTGACGCCTCGCTTACCGGCGCGGTGACTATTCCGCAGCGATCATAAATTTTGGGTTGTGAATTATGGGGGTATGGTTGTACGCATTTTCCCTCCTACTGGTTTTATTGGGTTTTAAGGGTGGCAGGGCGTGGAAGGTTGGGGTAAAGCAAAATAGGGTGCCCTGTTTCAGGGTGCCCTGTTTCCTGGTTTCATCCTAAGCGAAAGCGGCCAAATTGTCAAGTTAGCGCTTTTTCCAGCCGGGCCAGCAGGCGGGGAGCGAC
>CAZTFF010000141.1:0-4412 GCA_964612485.1 uncultured Caldilineaceae bacterium | reverse complement strand
TTGCCAAGATTTTTTTGGCTGATTTCTGCTACTGAAGTCTGTTTTGAATTTCCCGCAGTCTATTGGGACACGACCCGGTTTACACCTTACACCAATTTCATGGTGGGCCTACTATGCCTACCACTGGGACTACACTTATGACCAAATTAATTGCCGAACGAGTCTATCTTAATCCCGAACGTGATGCTGACCTGCTGGCCTGGCTGTCCCAACAAAAGAGCAAATCAGCCGCCATCCGGCAGGCGCTTTGGGCCTATCTGGAACATCAAAACAACGCGCCGCCGGTGAACGCTGCCGGCGTCCAGGCAATTATTGACCCGGACACTATCTATCGGGCTATTGACGAGGCCCTGGCCGAACGGCTGGATCTGACCCTCATTCACCAGGTGGTCGAAGCAGCCGTCAGCAACGCCCTGGCCCCGCCCGCGGAAACGGACCACGAGGCAGACACCATCCTCGATACGCTGGACAGCCAGTTGGTGGTGGATTGACCGGCATTACTTGACCGACGTACACATCACCGCTTGAATATACGTCAAAGATACTTTTCCGAGAGGATGACACCGATGGAAAAAACAAAACTGACCCTGCGCATTGAAAAACCGGTCATCGAATCGGCCAAGCAGTACGCCCAACATCACCATACCAGCCTGTCCAAACTGGTGGCCGAGTTCCTGCACTCGCTCAAAATTACCGAGGAGGCACCGGCAGCCCCCATTCTGGAAGAGTTGAGCGGCATCCTGCCGCCTGATGTTTCCCTGGCCAAACGAGAGCCGCATTACACCCCCGCTGCTGCGGTTTGGGCGCTGGTCGAGCAGGAAAAGGTTGAGGGGTTGCTGGCCGCCCACACGGTCACCACGCTTCATTATCTGGTGACCAAATATCTGGACCGACGGCAGGCCAATCTGACAATGACCCGGTTATTGCAGGTTTTTGCCATTGCTGCGGTTGATCATGCCGTGCTGCTCAGGGCGCAGACCCTCAACTGGCCGGTTTTTGAGGATGCGGGGCAAATGGCCGCCGTATTTAGCGCCCAGGTTGATTATCTGGTGACCCGCAATCCCAAAGATTTCCGGGATGAGTTGGTGCGGGTCATCCAACCCGGTGATCTATTGACCCTGTATGCCGCTTCCTGACGATTACCCTGCTGCGGCATCCGGACAGAGGGAATGATGGGGGGTAGATGGTTCACCTAAACCCAGGCGCTGGCGTATCGACCCCAACAGACCCAAAATGCAAAGTGCTTTATCGGGTTTGCTTTACAGGCGGGCGCTATCTATAATCCTTGTAGGAGCGTAACAATGAAAACGATTGAACTTCAACTGGACGATGATACATTTGCCCGCGCCCAACAATTGGCCAAGGTCCGGCGATATAGCCTTGAGTTGCTTATTGCCGACATCATCAAACGATTGGCTCAAGTTGAGCCACAAAATGATCCGATGTTAGGGATGTTCGCCGAGGAACCGGACATCATAGACCAGGTTATGACCGAAGTTATGGCCGCCCGCGAAACGCATCCACTGAGGCTGGGTGATGGATAGGGTCTTACTAGATACAGACATTTTTTCAGAGATATTGAAGGGGATTGATGAAACGGTTGTAGCCAGAGCCACGGCTTATGTAACTCTTTTTGATCACTATACTCTTTCAACTATCACCGTGATGGAAATTATCAAGGGATTGCATAAACTTCAACGAGAAGACCGGGTCCAACAATTTTTGAATAGTTTATCGTCTGTAGAATTGTTAACATTCGATCTGCCTGCGGCGGAAATAGCGGGGCGAATTTACGCGGATTTGGAACGTACCGGTCAACCCATTGGCCGGGCAGACCCCATGATTGCGGCCCTTGCCTTGCACCATAACCTGACTTTGGTGACCGGCAATCAGTCCCATTACCAACGCATTCAGACCTTGGGATACGATCTCAAATTGGATAACTGGCGCAGCGCCTGAGTTTCGTTAGAAATAATAAAAAGGGCACGGTATTCGTGCCCTTTTTTGTTTGACCCAAAACTGATAATTGCCGGTCGTCAATCGTGTTGACGAAATCCCCTTGGCGAAATCCCCCTCTTGCTGCCCGGCTCGCTTCATTAATCTGCGCTCCGTTATTGGGTCAATTCGGTCAGGCGATTGAGCAACGGTTGCAGGTTTGGAAACAGCTTTTGGTAGACGTCGGTGTACAGACGATGGTAAATCTGCCGGGTTTCCGGGTGGGGCGTGAAGCGATCAACCGTAGCGGTCATCGCCGCCGCCGCCTGGTAAACATCGGGATACCAGCCGGCGGTGACGGCGGCTAAAATACCGGCCCCCAGACAGGTGGCTTCGGTGGTCGTGGAGCGCACAATCGGCGCACCGGTGACATCGGCCATGATCTGGCACCACAGCTTGCTTTGGCTACCGCCGCCCAGGGTGATGTATTCGCTAAAACGCTGCCCTGTGGCGGCCATCACCCCCTCGCCGGCCAGCCGCTGCTCAAACGCTATCCCCTCGAGCAAAGCCCGGTAAAAGTGCTCTTTGCCGTGGCTGGTGGACCAACCAACCGTGATGCCTGAAGCGGCGGGGTCCCAATAGGGGGTCGAAACGCTGGTCCAGTAGGGCACCAGCATCAGGCCAAGCGCGCCGGGCGGCACTTGGGCCGCAGCAGCCTCCAGCATCTCCTCGGAATTGAGGGAAAGGTCGGTATCCTTCATCTCCTCGGCAATTTTGTCAACAAACCAGCCGACGGTCAGCCCACCGCTGCGAATGACGGTTTCCAGAAAGTAGTTTCCGGCAATAGGCGCGTACATAGTTCTAAAGGCCCGGTCTACGACGTACTCGGCGCTGAAGGTCCCGCTGACCACGGCTGTCCCCATATTTAGATAGGCTCGCCCGACGTCCAGAGCGTTGGCCCCCAACCCGGCGCATTGACCATCACCGGCCCCGGCGACCACCGGCAACCCGGCCGGAAGTCCCGTAGCCGTGGCGGCACTATGGCTAAGTTGGCCAATAATCTCGCCCGGCGGCACGAGGTCCGGGAATTGGTCCAACCGTAAACCCAACGGATCCATCAAGGTTGTGGCCCAGGTGTGGCTTTGCATATCAACCAGGCCCATCGGATCAGCGGCGGCTAAACTGGTGCGGAATTGGCCGGTTAAATGATAAACCAGAAAGGCATGCGTTTCCAGGAATTTGTAGGCTCGTTCAACCACTTCCGGTTCATTTTGAAGTAGCCAGATCAACTTGGGCAAAGCAGGCGTCATCGAAAGGGGCTTGCCGGTAATCTGATGGATCCTGTCGGCCCCCAGACGGTCATCCAGGAAGCGTAACTGGGCCTGGCTGCGCTCATCGAGCCAGAGAATGGCGTTGCGAATAGGCCGGCCTTGTTTATCGACAGGAACAAAACTTTCCCGCTGATGGGTCACACACAGGGCTTCGACGCCGGCTGCATCAATTTGATCCAGCAATTCTCGAAGAGCGGTGCAGATACTGGCCCACCACGCTTCGGCATTCTGCTCGAACCAGGCCGGCTTGGGTCGCAACAACGGGTAGGAAGCCCGGCCCTCAGCTACGGCCTGGCCTTGCCTGTTCCAGGCAATGGCCTTGCAGGCGGTGGTGCTGCTATCAATGCCAATAACAACTTTTTCAGTCATCATATTCTGTGATTGATCGCTTCAAAATTCGGCAGCCGGGTCAAATAAGGGAGCAAACCAACCACCGCTCCTCTCGCCACTGAAGTTCTGAGAAATATGGGGACACCCCCTTGGGAACCGTTGCTAATTCCGTTCCCTCCATTTTGATATAACCGAAGCGATTTGCTGATGTGATCCATCCCATTCTATCATAAAACGATTGCCCGACGAGTTTTGAACGTCTGACCCTTTGCCGGTTTGAATGAGGCTGCTATTGTCGAGCCAATTTTGGTGGAATTTTATAATATCGTTTTATCGGTAGTCCGGTTGATGATAATATTTGACCCTGCGGGGATAACCCTCCCTTTGGCGAGGTTTCAACGGTTTGGGTTGGGGATATGTTGGGGAGGCGAGGTCTGCATCAATCGGTACGTTGCGGGGGTGGGGGTTCATCTACGCGGCTGCTTTCTCCGGAATACGGATCGATACATCGTCCAGGGGGGGAACAGGCAAGCCCTGGGCAATACTGAACAACAACCAATCTTCTATCGCCTCGGCTAAATTTTCTCGACAGGCTTCCAGTGTGTCCCCGGTAGCCCAAACCCCTTCCAGCCCCGGGACCTCACCATAAAAAGGCGTTTCATCCTCGATCATTTCATAATGCGCCCGGTTCAAGGCGGTTTGAAGGTAATGTAGAAGCATCTATTCTCTCTTGATCAACTATTGGGAATATCTTACCCGGAACGGCCGTGTTTGTCATCTTTTTTCTCCCCGCCGCCTGCTCATCAAAGCCCGAAA
>CAZTFF010000140.1:0-4430 GCA_964612485.1 uncultured Caldilineaceae bacterium | reverse complement strand
AGGAGAGAAATCAATGAACATTCGTAAGTATGACCCGCAAAAAGACAAAAAAGCAGTCCATCGTATCTGGCAGGAGGCCGGCTGGATCGATGATGAGAAAGAACACAAAAAAGCGCTGGATGTGTTTCTCAAAGGCAGCCACGCCCTGGTAGCCGACATCAACGGTGAAGCCGAATGCCTGGTCAATTCGATGCCGGGCGTCATCCGTTACCTGGATGAAGACCTGTCTCTTTCGGCGGTTACAGCCGTGCTTACCAGCCGGATTGCCCGCAAACAGGGGCTGGCCAAACGCCTCACCGCCCAACTCATTGCCCAAAGCGCCGCCGCTGGCGCGTTGGTATGTGGGTTGGGTATGTTTGAGCAGGGTTTCTACAACCGGCTGGGCTTTGGCACCGGCCCCTACGAGCACTGGCTCAGCTTTGATCCGGCCCAACTCAAGATCAAAACCAAACAAAAACCCCGCATTCCCCGCCGGCTGACCAAAGCGGATTGGAAAATTGTGCACGCCGCCGCGCTGGCCCGCCGCCGCAGCCACGGCGGGGCCAACATCCACCCGCCGGAACTGATCCGCGCCGAAATGGGCTGGACTGACAACGGCTTTGGCCTGGGCTACACTGATGGGCCAAAGGGCGAACTGACCCACTTTTTCTGGGGCGAATCCTCCGGTGAACACGGCCCCTACACTATTTATTTTTTGGCCTACCAGAATCGGGACCAGTTTTTAGAGTTGATGGCGCTGCTCAAAAATTTGGGCGATCAGGTGCGCCAAATCCACCTGCGCGAACCCGGCGGCCTTCAACTGCAAGACCTGCTGGACCAGCCTTTCCGTTACCGCTGGCTCAGCGAAAAGGGCAAACGCGAAAATCGCGCCAGCGCCGACGCTTACTGGCAGTTACGCATTTGCGATCTGCCCGGCTGCCTGGCCCGCACGTACCTGCCGGGTGATGAAATACGCTTCAATCTCAACTTGATCGATCCCATCGAGAAATTCCTGGCCAAAGATGCCCCGTGGCGCGGCATTTCGGGAGATTATGTGATCACCTTGGGGCCGTTGTCAACAGCCAGGGAGGGGGGCGAGCCATCGCTGCCCACCTTGAATGCCTCTGTTGGCGCGTTTACCCGGCTGTGGATGGGCGTGGGGCCGGCTACCGGATTGGCCGTCACTGATGATCTATCTGGCCCGCCGGAATTGTTAGATACCTTAGATCGGGTGATCTGTGTGCCTCAACCCCGCTTGGATTGGGATTTTTAAACATATGGCCAGAGGTGAAAAAATTTATAAGCCGCTTTCCTTTACTAACCGGGTAAATATGGTATGCTTAATGTCATAAATCGTATTGGGGCGGGTTGATGAAAGGAGTGGCACGATGAAACGAATCATTCCTGTATTCATTGGCGGGCTGTTGGGCGTAGCGGTAACATTGGGGTTGCTCTATGTGATGCTGGATCGTATCATCGACTGGCTGCCCGGCCCTGCCGCGCCTGCCGCCCCGACCGAACTTGCTTCAGCCGAGTCTGAAGTTGTCGCCACTGTCAACGGCGAGGCCATCACCCGCGAGATGGTGGAAAAAGAGGTTAAAGTCAGCCGCTTCAATCTGGTTGAGCCAATGCCTGCGCTCACCGGCAGCAACCAAACCCGCGCCGAAGAAGAAGCCCTCAACCAACTGATCACCCGTCATCTGATTTTGCAAACCGCTGCCGCCCAAAATTTTGTATTGGATGATGCCGAGGTCGCCACTCACGTAGACCTGCTGTTTGGCACCTACGGCGATGAAACGCTGGATCAGGCCCTGGCCCGGGCCGCCATCTCCCGCGATGATCTGGCCTGGTGGGTGCGGGAAATCATCACCGTAGAAGAATTTACCACCCAGGTGGTGATGGCCAACGCCACCCCGGAACAGCGCCAGCAAGTTTACAATGAGTGGCTTAATTCCCAACGGGCGGCGGCCAAAATTCAAGTTTTCTTCGACAACCACCCCCAATCGCCCGCGGCCTTGATGGGCCAGACCGCGCCCAACTTTACCCTTGCCACACCCGATGGACAGACGGTTTCGCTCTCAGACTACGCCGGTAAAGTGGTGCTGGTAAACTTCTGGGCCACGTGGTGCCCCTCTTGTATCACCGAAATGCCTGAATACGAACAAATTTACCAACAATTCGGTCGGGGGAAGGATAACTTTGTCGTTTTGGGGATCAATTTTCAGGAGTCGCCGGTTCAGGTTTCGCAGTACGCCAACGGCCTGGGCCTCTCCTTCCCGGTTTTGGTCGATGCCGATGGCAGCGTAACTTCGCGCCAATACCAGGTGATCGGCATGCCGGCCAGTTTCATCATCGACCCACAGGGCCAGATTTTTTATCAACATCTTGGCCCTATGAGCGGCGACACGCTGCAAGCCAAATTGGCGGAATTAGGCTTGTAGCGTACTGTCGATTGGAGTACAATGCTTCCAGACTTTGCAATGTGGAAAGGAAGCGCCATGTCTGATTTGCAGAATTTTCTCATCGCCTATCCTACCTTCAAAGAGACTGAAAATTTAGATAAACTCCGCCTCGCGCAATACAGCCGGCTGGATAAACAGCAGCACGTTTACCTGGATTACACCGGCGGCGGCCTCTACGCCGACGGCCAGTTGCAGCAGCACATGGCTTTGCTGCAAGAAAACGTGTTTGGCAACCCGCACTCCCTCAACCCCACGTCGTTGGCGATGACCCAGCTGGTGGATCAGGCGCGAGACTACGTTCTGCACTATTTCAACGCTTCTGCCGATGAATATGTGGCCATTTTTACCCCCAACGCCACCGGCGCGCTCAAATTGGTGGGCGAGGCGTATCCTTTTGAAGACGGTGACCATTACCTGCTTACGTTTGATAACCACAACTCGGTCAACGGCATCCGCGAGTTTTCCCGCGCCCATCACGCCCGCATCACCTACGTGCCCGTCACCTTACCCGATATGCGGGTTGATGAGGACCAACTCGTCAACCTTCTTGATCAGGGCAACCCCGCCGGCAACAACCTGTTTGCCTATCCGGCCCAATCCAACTTCTCCGGCGTGCAGCATCCCTTGGAATGGATTGCACTGGCTCAATCCAAAGGCTGGGACGTGCTGCTGGATGCCGCCGCCTTTGTGCCCACCAACCCGCTCGATTTAAGTGTGTGGTTGCCGGATTTTGTCACCATTTCCTTTTACAAAATGTTTGGTTATCCCACCGGTGTGGGCTGTTTGCTGGCCCGCAAAACGGCCCTGCACAAGCTGCACCGGCCCTGGTTTGCGGGCGGCACCATCACCGTGGCCTCGGTGCAGGGCGATACGTTTTATATGGCCGAAGGGGAAGCGGGCTTTGAAGACGGAACCATCAATTACCTCTCGCTGCCGGCGGTTGAAATCGGCTTGAAGCATCTGGCGGCCATTGGCATCAATACCATCCACGAGCGGGTACGCTGCCTGACCGGCTGGCTGCTGGACAACCTGCTGGCCCTGCGTCATCGCAACGGCCGGCCGGTAGTCCGGCTGTACGGCCCGCCCGATACCTGCCGGCGCGGCGGTACCATCACCCTCAATTTTTATGATCTCGACGGCCAGACCATCGATCACCGTCACATCGAAACCGAAGCGAATAAAAAAAATATCTCGTTGCGCACCGGCTGTTTCTGCAACCCCGGCGGCGGCGAAATTGCGCTGGAGCTATCCAAAACCGAGCTGGTGGGCTGCTTCACCCAATCCCAAGACCGCTTGACCATTGACGACTTCCGCCGGTGCATCGACGGCAAAAGTTCCGGCGCGGTGCGGATTTCGGTGGGGCTGGTCACAAATTTTGCCGATGTTGACTGCTTCGTCCGATTTGCCCGGAGCTTTATCGACAAAATATTGTAAAGCTGGGAGACGGAACGCTTGGTAGAAAATTTCATCATTATTGAAGCCACCGAGACATCACTGGATAGCTTTATCTCTCTCCTGGAAGAGGTGGGGCAATGGCTCTGGGAAAAAGGGATAAAACAGTGGCCCCCCGGAACCTTTCGCCACAATCAGAAGAGGCTGGCGTATTTTGTCAGCAATGGCTGCCTCATCCTGGCTTACCATAAAACAACGTTGGCCGGTGGCTGCGTTTTGTCGGATGTGAATCTCGGCTGGCCGGAACCCTCGAAACACGCCATGTACCTCAATTCGTTAGGTGTGGCCCGCTTTGCCGCGGGCCAGGGTCTGGGGGCGCAGATCATCGATTTCTGCGACCAAGTGGTTTGCCGTCGAGGAAAATCCATCATCCGGTTGGATTGTTGGGATGAAAACAGCTTTTTGAAATCATATTATCAGTCGGTGGGATTCACCATGCTGCCAGCCCTTGCGGAGAAGGACTACTTCATCAGGCTTTTTGAAAAAGGCTCATATGGTATTTAAGGTGAAACCAAGAAAACCGTGATAGAGTAGGAA
>CAZTFF010000139.1:0-4434 GCA_964612485.1 uncultured Caldilineaceae bacterium | reverse complement strand
ACGGCCGTGTTTGTCATCTTTTTTCTCCCCGCCGCCTGCTCATCAAAGCCCGAAACAGGGATCACACTATCGACATATTGGGATAGCGACGCCGGTAGTAGACGCCTTTGTAGCGGCGCAGCAAGTAATCCACGTAAGGCTGATCCAGATGCCGCCGGATGAGAAAGGCTTCGGCCATCGATTCCGAGCCATACTCGGCGGCCAGCCGCTGCATAAAGCTGGCGCTGATGGCCTCGGATTGCATGACTCCCTGAATGGCCCACGCTTCATCCTCACTCAACCCCTGACCCCGTTTCTTCAACCCGCTGACCAGGGCATTATATTCCACCACAATCTCCACGCCTTCATCAGGATTGAAATAAACCGCCACCCCATTGGCTCTATTGAGGAGCTCCGGCGGGTAATTAAGCGCCAATCCCTCGGGCGGCAGCCCTCCCCTTTTCCCCGTAGCAACGATTCTTGCTTCATTATATTGGGCGTACATCTCCTGCATCGCCGCGGCCATCGTTTGCCCATCCGGAAAAATCGCCAAATCCCCGCCGTGATAATCAATGAACATCTTGTGATACCGGGCCAGCATCGCTTCGGCCTCGGCCAGCCGCTCTTTATCGTACCGGTACACAATCCGTGGCATTTGCTGCCGCACCTGCTCACGCAGCTCTTTGAAGTGTACCTCGGGCACCTCGCCCCATGACATCTGGTCGCCCGACCAGTACCACATCCCGTGCCAGGGCACCAGCGAGCCATAGACCACCTGTTTGGCTTTGAACACCGACGCATTGCCGTCCATCCGTATCTCATAAGGCGCATCGTTCACCAGGTTGGTCACATACAAGCGGTTCTTTTTGACCCGCTCCACCCGGTAGTAGGCGGCGTGACGCTCATACCAACTGCGCAGTTCGGCCCGTTCGGCAGGGGGTAGTTCCAGCGCGCCGGCCAGAATGTCGATCGCGCCCAGCCCCGACCAGGCGGTGGGGATCTGGCAAACGAAATCATCAATAGTATTGATATCGACTTTCCCTTCCTGATCGGCAATGTAATTTTGAAAGCTGAACCGAAACAGGTACGATTGCATCCCCAACCAGATCAGTTTGCCCTTGACCTCCCAGCCTTCCCGGTTGGGAGTGGACAAAAAGCGTTTGATACCGGAGTCTTGGGGCAGACCCGACAGCCGCGCCTCAAGAAAATTAGCCGCGCTTTCGGCCAGCCCGCGCAGGCCGGGGTGGGTGGGAGGAATGATCAGGTCCGGGTCGAGTTCGGCGTAGAAAATCCACAAAAAATGGGCGATGCGCTCCATCAGCGAGGGCGTCTCATCGGCCAGGGCGCTGCTGCCGGTCAGCGGCAGGGGTACGCCGAAAAATTCGCGGTTGTACTGCTCCAGCGCCCGCCACAGGCCGATGTCGTTGTGCAGGTCTTCGGCCATTTCCACCAGCATATGCGCCAGCGCTTCCATTTGCGCCGCATCTAAACGCAGGGTGTCGTGAAGCAGCCGGCGCTGGCTTTTGAGCAACTGCTTCTTTAGATCCCGGATCAGCCGGGGCAAATGGGTATCGCCCTTGCCGGCAGCAAAGTTGGGGCGGTGACGATCAAAATTCATAAGTTGGCTCCTGTTCACGTTGGCGGTGGCTATAAAAACGTCTCCGGTATTGTACTGCCGGAGACGTTTTTGCGAAAGAATTCTGTCTACTATCTTTTTTGGGTCGATGGCATCATAACCCGGCGTCGGGCCGCCAGCCCCAAAGTAACCAAGAATAACCCCACAAACGACAAAGCCCACGGCGCTGTGTTGGAACCGCCGGTGACCGGCAGGGTTTGCTCAACCGGCGGGCCGGTGACAATCCGGCCATCAAGTTGAACGCTGATAGGGCTGTGAGTTTGAATATATTGGCGGACTTCGGTCCAGACATCAAGGCCGGTTTCGGTATAAGGTACCGGGGCAAAAATGTCTTTGTAGCCGCCCGCAAATAACCCCTGGAAGTTGCTGGTTGCTACCTGATAGGTTTGGGCCGGGTCAAGCGGGCTGTAACCGGATGAGGGGTCGGCGGGGTTGTTCAGTATTTGAATATTGGTGGCTTTACCATCAACAATATTGAACCGCACACCTGATACCTGCGAAAAGAAGTCTGACCCGCTGCGGGATACGCTGAAATCAAGCAGTTCCTGGATTTGCGCGCCGGTCATGTCATACACAAAAACGGCGTTTTTGTAGGGCATTGCGGTTAACAAGTCTTGCTCCAAAATAACGCCGGGCGCAATAGGCTGGCGAAATCCGCTGGCGGTGAAGATGGCCATGTGAGACCCGACGGCATCGCGGACAATGTCGGTCACCAGGTTGCCCAGCAAGGCCTCACCGGTGAACTGCCCTTCTGTGGAGAGTTCGCCGGCGGCCTTGCCAATAGGCGCAAAGAGGTGGGCGTAGTCAGGGTCGGCTTCCAGGTCGGCTTGCATTTGGGCAACGTCTTGAACAATGGCCGGGTCTTTGGGTAAGGTGCTGTCCATTCTCACAATTTCGCCACTGACCTCACTGAGTTCGCCGTTGCTGAAGGTCAACTCTACCTGGCTGATGTAGGTCAGGTATTGGGAGGGGGAGATGATGACTGTATCGGTGCCGGGAATGGGGGTCAACCCCTCCCGGCGATGGCTATGCGTGCCAAAGATCAGATCGATGCCGGGCACCGCCTGGGCGAGGGCGACATCATCTTCGTACAAGGCGTGTCCAATCAACACTACGGCATCCACTTGTTCTTCTGCCCGCAGGGTTTGCACAACCGTCTGGGCGGTCTCGATCCGATCAGCAAAACTGACGCCGGTAGCGGGCATGGTTTCCGGTGTGAGCAGTCGTTCAAAGTCGGGGCCCACCATGGCGAACACTCCAATTTTCACACCCCCCACCTCGAATACCTGATAGGTCTTGCCGTCGTATTCAAACAGGGGCCGACCGTTGCTGTCCAGCACATTGCTGCCCAGAATAGGGTAGTCAATCTGCGCCCGGCATTGGGCAAAGACGTCGGGGCCGTAATCGGCATCGTGGTTGCCAAAGGCCATTGCCTGTACCAGGCCATTGAACCACGGCCATTCGGCGCATTGGTACTTGTCGGACCAGGCCGGTGAGCCTTTGTTGATCATATCGCCGCCGCTCAGGATCAAGGCTTCCGGGTTATCGGCATAGGGTTTGAGATAGGCGATGGCCCGGGCCACGCCGGCGGTATCAGCTTCCCCTTCGGAATAGAAGGGAACCGCGTGAGAGTGGTAGTCACTGAAGTGCAGCAGCGTAACTGTGGTATCTTGCTGGGCTGAAACCGATGAAACTGTGAGCAGTAATAAGGCAACAATTGCCGCAATTACAATACGCGTTCTCATAATTGTTCTCCATTGAGTGGGGGTAATTCAAAGGATGAAGGATGAGGGATGAAGGTGGAAATTTCTTCATCCTGCCGCCCTCTACCTTCAACTTTCCAAAATATCCTTCACGGACGGTTTTTGTCCGCTTCATCGAGGCCATTATTCCGACATGGTACGTCCATTATTATAAGACAATCGATGAATATGTGGAAATCCTCTTTTCATCGAGGCCATTATTCAGACAGTGATGTTGCAACTGTTGCGGAGCGATCTGGGTGTAGTTGCGTTTGCTTTCCAAACGCAACAGGCCACTCAGGTAGTGGTAGGCATAATGCCCCTCATTGCGGGTCTTGCTACCGAAACAATCATAGTAACGCTGCCAGAAATCAGACAAACGCTCCGGCAACGCCAAACTCATCTCAGCCGTCAGCCCCCAACGTTGCGGCTCCAAAACACTTTCATGCTGGCTCTGGCTCACGGCCTGAGTGTACTCCTGACCACGCTCACGCTCACCCCCTGCCCTACACCGACCCGATGGTTCTCGCCCCGCTCGCTTGCTTCTGGAACCACTAGAACCACGCCTACAAACGCCGCCGTAAGCACAGACACAACGAGCCAGCCACGGCAGTCGGCGTCGAACTTGAACGGCTATCAACACAGTCAGTTTCTCCCAACTCGACCATACTACCCAACCGCTCCGACCTCCATCGTTCGCCGGAACCAGTTCTCTGTCTCCCTTGTCCAGACTGACTACTGGAAATTGCTCGGCCCGAGCCGTCAGCATCGGCCCGGTCGATATCTCACTTCCACCGATTTCCCACTGCCCCAACCACACGACCAGCAGGATAATAATCCACATTCGATTACGCATGATACAGCCTCCCGGCTTAACGGTACTCTCTATCAGCGTAATCCGCTTTGTTCAATTGTCAATGTACCGAATACTACAGGCTACAGCGGCCAAAAACAGCCGCCAAATGTGCCATTGTCAAGGTAAGTGAGCGCAGCGAACGGCGGAATAAAGGCCTTGATGAAAATGAGATGGTGTCCGTGCTAAAGCAATGTCAAACGAAAAACAAATCAATCGTCTGT
>CAZTFF010000138.1:0-4538 GCA_964612485.1 uncultured Caldilineaceae bacterium | reverse complement strand
TCCCCGGCGATAGATCATCCAGGCCCTTCAACCATTCGGCCTGCTGCGCGCCGGGACGTTCCTGCAAGCGGGCCAACATAGCCCCGCGTTCCGCTACCAGCGCCGTCCGCCGCGCCTCAACCACATTGCCAAAAATTTCGGGCAGCGTTTCAATCGCCAGGATATCTTCCAGCATTTCGCTGACCTCGGTCTGGGTGCGGGTCTGGGCGCTGAGTTTGGGGCGCAACAAATCACGGGCCTGGTCTGCCGTTAACGGTGCATCACCATAAACCGGCACGGCCACCGGCACCAATTCCTCTACAATGGCGGTGGGCGTGGTATTGACCACGTAGCGGGCCAGCAGGTGGAACAGGGCGGTCGGTTCGGAGATGTCGGGCGTCACCACATAGGCCGTGCGGCCATAATGCTCGCCGCCGGTGAAGGCTTCTTGTTTGACCAACTCCAGCAGCCGCCGCACCAGCGGATGGCCCAGGTCCAGCGCAGTCAGGGTCGGGTCATCCAGGGCAGCTTCGGCATCAAAGGTGGCGCGTTCCAGTATGGTGCCCACCCCGGTCGTTTGCAGGGCCGGATGGGTGATGGCTATGCGGTAGACTCCCCCGCCGCGCTCTTCTACCCGGCAGCCAAAACGGTTCAGGCCGCTCAACACAAACGCCTGAATTTCCGCAGGCGAGCCAATGGTGACGGCGGTTTGTTGCAGCCGTTGCTCCACTTCCGGCAGGCTGACCCCGGCCTGGCCGTAAAAACTCTCGTCGCGGATGCGGGCCAGGGTTTCCGGGGCAAACGGATCGGCAATGGATTCGCCGGACGGCGCGTCAAATTGGTCAAACAGGCTGAGTTGTTTGGGAGCCAGGGTAATATCGTGTTGCCGGATCAGGTCAATGATATTGGTTTCATCGCCAAAATAGGGCGGCGAAAAGCCGTAATCGCGCCGGATCTGGTTGGCTTTTTTCACCAGCACCTTGAGGATGGTCGCGTCCAGAGTTTCATCCATCACCATCGTGCGGATGTACACGGTGGATTGGCGTTGGCCAAAACGGTCAACCCGGCCGTTGCGCTGCTCCAGCCGGTTGGGGTTCCAGGGCAGCTCATAATGGATCACCTGGGCGCAAGCCCGCTGCAAGTTAATGCCTTCGCTGATGGCATCGGTGGCCACCAGCACCGCCTTTGAACATAGGTCAAAGGCGGTAAAAACCTCCTGGCGCTGGCGTTCGTTCAACCCACCGTGGATGGTGAGTACCTCGGTGTCGGTGTAGCGTTTGCTGGCCCCAATCTGAGCGGCCAGGTATTCCAGCGTATCCACATAACGGGTAAACACAACCACTTTGGGATACTGCGCCAGCCGCCCGGACAGCACTGCATCGAGCAATTTCTGCAATTTACCATCCCGTCTTGGGTTGACTTTTTCCGCCAGGGCCACAACTTTATCCAGTTCGGCCAGTTCCGCTTCAATGGCCTCCGCCTGGCCAAACGGCGTGCGTTCCACCCGGCGGCCAGCCTCTTCCTCATCCAGCCGTTCGCCGGTATCTTCGTCAAGCGCATTGGCCCGGGCCACCTCCACCGATACGCTGGCCTCAGCCAGTTGCTCTTTGAGCCGGGTCTGCAGCCCGGCCCGCCGGTTCCGCAAGGAACGACGCAAGGCCTCGGGGCTGGATAAGGCGCGTTTGTGCAGGTGCATCACCGTCCAATGGGCCAAGGTTTGCAAGCGGGCGGTACCGGCGGCAGCCTGTTCCAGCACGCGCTGGCCGTAGGCCTCCACCGCGCGAATGGCGTCCATCTCGTAGGCGCTGGGGCTGACAATCACTTCATCCTGGTTGCGTTGGGGGAAGGGGCTGCGGTCGGGATGGTCGGCAAACCATTCTTCCACATCGCTGCGGCGGCGCTGGCACACATACTGCCGGGCCACTTGTCGATTAACCACCGGGGTGTAAGCGGGGCCATTCACCGCGCCCACATCCAAAAGATGCAGCAAACTGGCAAAGGAGTCGCTGTAGCCGTTGTGTGGCGTGGCGGTAAGCAGCAACAAGTGGCGCACATGCGGCGCTAACAGGTCGGCCAGCTCATGGCGATCCATCTTGACTTTGCGCTCGCCGGATTGGTGAGGTCGGGCTACCTGGTGGGCCTCGTCAATCAAAGCGGCATCCCAGGACACCTCCAAAATCTGATTTTTTACCGCCGGCTGCTTGGCGTAATCCACCGAGGTAATCAACATCGGATAGGCTTCCCAGGGATTGGTCCCGGCCGGGAGTTCGCGTTCCATCTCGCGGCGGTGGCGGGTGGAGATGATGCGGGCCGGGATGTGGAAGAAATAGTCCAGGGCCTCGCGCCATTGCTCGCGCAGGTTGGCCGGCACAATGATCAATACTCGCTGCGCCATCTGGCGGGCTATCAGTTCGGTAAGGATCAAGCCGGCCTCAATGGTTTTGCCCAGTCCCACGTCATCGGCCAGCAGCAAACGCACTCGGGGCATTTCCAACGACATCACCACCGGGACCAACTGATAATCTTTAGGGATAACGCGGGAGCGCTGTAAACTAAGTAGTGGGGCCGTGCCATGCAACATGCTCAGGCGATAGGCCCTCAGGAGAAGTTGTTGAGCCTGGTGAGTCCCCACCCGATCGGTTGCGGGGAGGGGAAGTTCGCCACGTTGGATGTTTTCAAACGGCAGGTAAAACTGTAGCTGTTCAGCCTGCCCATCAATGGCGGTGGCCGTGAGCACATCGCCGTGGCAGGCATCCACCCGCCACAAGCGATGGCGGGCGTTGATGACATTGCCGGGGGCAAAAGGGGAGTTGGTTTTATCCGGCACGAGAAGCGACCCTCCTGGTAGCATGATGAATTCCTACGGACAAAAAAATCCGAGGATTGCCGAGTAAGATTTATTTTGACGCCTTAATGCCTGGCCTGTTGATTTTATCATCCAATCGAAAGCTGTTGTTTCAAACTTGATGTATCCACTTACCATCTGCAGGCCGGCGCATATAAACAAAAAAACCGCCTGTTGACCAGACGGCGGGCGTATGCTAAGATAGTAGCGTCAAAATGAAACTTGTCCGCCGCCCATGGTTGGACATTTATCAATGTTGTCGAGGCCCCAAATCCCCCGAATTTGCGGGCCTCATTTTTTTACAGGTTTTAGTATAACATAATATGTTTCCGGGCACAATGCCCAATTTCAGCGATGGCAGATTAGCGGACAAAGAAGAAATGTACGGGGAAAAGGAGGACTTAATCCGACGAGGTCTCATCCTCATCCAGGATGATGAAGGCAAAGGGTTTGCGCTTTTTGGCAGGTGAAGCCGGTTCCGGAGCCGGAGGCTCCGGGAGGGATGGTTCCGCATCCTCTATTTCGATAACAGTAGCCCGATTTTGATCCGCAGCGGTGTCAGCGGGAGCCGGTTGAGGAGACGTATCCGCCTCGGCAGGCAAGAAGGGAGCCGTATCCGCATCATCCTCTCCGGGGATGATACCGGCTTCGGTCTCGCCGGCGTCTTCAGGCCTGGTCTCAAGCAGCATCCCGTGCCAGGCGGTCCCAGCCGGCGCGGCGGACGGTGACTCATCCTCCTCCGCAACAGGGGCAACCGGCAATTCAGGTTCAACGGCCTCACCGGCTGTTTCCGGCGCAAATGGAACCTCATCAACAAGAGCCTCCGCCCCGTCATCGTCCGGTTTCTCAGCCGCAGCCGCTATCTCCCGGTCAATCGCAAATTGCGTCTCCAACTCCTGAAGCCGATCCCACATAAATTTCTGAAATTTCAGATTCTGCTCTCGCAAATTGGCCACGATCTGCTGGTTGGCCTGCTCCAACGTGTCGGGCGAACGCCCGGTCAAAAAATCAATCACAGTTCTCATAAAATGCGCTCCTCAGTGGCTCAGGCCAAACGCAGGCCAATTCGTTTGCCGGACAAGACCCGGTCCTGCTGGACGATGGTCCACGTCGCCTGAAATAATCCCTGGGCCTGCACTATCGACAGCGGTGTGACCGCCCACATAATGTCCGCCCGGCGGTGTTCGCTTTGAAAATCGGCCACCTGCCGGGCCAGATTCACCACCCGCTCCGCCGAAGTCGTCACAATGAAAATCACCGGAAACGCTTCAAAATCATCCTGCCACACCCGGCTGCGATAGGCGGAATGGTAGCGCTTGATTTTGTTGATGAACGCCTTCCCCCGTTCCGTGGCTCGATCCACCTCCAGGTAAAAATTGGCTCGCGCTGCCGCCGGACTGCCCACCCGCAGCAGCACGTCCGGCTCCACAATCACGGTCTCATCTTTGATGATCCGCGCTTCGGCCTCGCTCCACCAATCCCAGGTGATTTGCAATTCGCCCGCCGGATCAAGACCCCGCAGTTCCTCTACCAAAATCACCAGCACCTCGGCTACCGCCAGATCATATGCCAGCTGGTTGACGTTAACCTGCGGCAGGCTGCTGCCGCGCACCTCGCCGTACAACCAGATCCGCCCGCCTTTGCCCAACGCATAAGTGATACCTAAATCCGTGATGGAAAGGATAAAGAGATAGCAAAAGCAGAAAATAGCCTT
>CAZTFF010000137.1:0-4758 GCA_964612485.1 uncultured Caldilineaceae bacterium | reverse complement strand
AACGAACACCTGCGCCGCCTCGCCAGCGAAGGCTGCCGGCCCCGGCTGCCGTGGGGTATGGCGCTGCCGGCGTTCAAGGCCGATCCCTCCCCCATTTTGCCGATTTTAGAACTGCTCAAGCAGGATGAATCGGAAACGGTGCGGCGCAGCGTGGCCAATAATCTCAATGATATTTCCAAAGACAATCCTGAGGTTGTTCTTGACGTGTTGCGGCGCTGGCAGGCGGATGACACCGACGAGATGCGTCGTTTGACCACGCACGCCCTGCGCACCCTGCTCAAGGCCGGAAACCCGGACGCGCTGGCCTTGCTGGGCTATCCGCCGCCGGCGATTGTGGTGAAAAATCTGGCCGTCGTTCCCGAAACCGTACCCGCCGGCGGCAGCGTGGCTTTTTCGTTTGATCTGGAATCAACAGCCGCGGAGACGCAAGACCTGATGATTGATTACGTGGTCTACCTGATGCGGGCCAACGGCAGACAAACGCCCAAAGTATTCAAACTCAGCAAACGGACGCTTCAGCCGGGCGAAGAAATTCACATTGAACGAAGCATCAATTTTAAACCGGTCACTACCCGCAAATATTACCCCGGCCAGCACGCGGTTGAACCCAAGATCAACGGTCAAACCTTTGGCCGGACTGAATTTGTGGTGGGAGAGAACAATGATGTTAACCTTTGAAGTCGCAACTGAGAAAGATATTCCCGAATTGACCAGGGTGATGGCCCGCGCCTTTGACGACGACGCGCGAAAGCACCTGGGCCTTGAAAAAGGCGGCCCGCCGGGGTATGATAACGGCGACTTTTTCCGAACCTGGCTTTTGCCGTACCAAGAAAGTGTGGGGTACAAAATACTTCTTGAGGAAACCTCAAGCGTCATCGGCGGCATCATTGTTTGGATCCTTGAAACTCGAGAAAACTTTCTGGGCACAGTTTTTATCGATCCGGACTATCAGGATCAGGGAATCGGAACTCAAACGTGGCAATTTATCGAAACCACGTACCCCGATACAAAATCCTGGACCCTGGAAACGCCTGAGTGGGCGGTGAAAAATCACTATTTTTATGAGAAGAAATGTGGATTCAAAAAAATCAAGGGAAAAGTGGAGAAAACTGTCGGCCAGTCGGAGATTGCGTTTGTTTATCAAAAAGAAATGATGTGAAGGGAGGATTTAGAAATGGAAGAGAAGGTTCTGGTTGACAAAACCGTCTTTCCCGCTGACGAGGTCCTAAAACCGGTGCTGGGCCATGCATTTGTCTTTTACGAGGATTTGCAGCGTAAGACCGACGATTATACCCAGGAATGGAACTTTACCGGCAAAAAGAGCGGCTGGAATTTGAAGATCGTCAAGAAAAATAAAGCGCTTTTGTGGTTGTTTCCGTACCGGGATTTTTTCAGAGTAGCCTTTGCCTTGAGAGAGCATGAAAAATCTGTTGTCTTGCGGAGCGATTTGAATGAGGAATACAAGAATCTGCTGATGGCCTCGAAGAAATACAAAGAAGGCTACGCCCTGCGCATCGACGTGAACAATGAGGATAGTTACCGCGAGGTGATGAAAGTTGTTGACACTTTGAAGCAGGAAAGAGAATGATAATGGCTATTCTTCCTGTCGAAACCGCCCGCGCCCTGGCCGTGATCAAACAAGGGCTTGACCAACGCCCTCCGGCGGCAAATAAAGAAACCCTTTTTAACACCATCCGGCGCATCGGTTTGTTACAGCTTGACACGGTCAATGTAATTGCCCGGAGCCATTATCTGGTGATGCTCAGCCGGGTGGGATTGTACGACCGGGCCGATCTGGATGCGCTGCTCTACCCCGACCGGAAATTATTTGAACAGTGGGCGCACGCCGCCTGCCTGATTCCTGTAGAGGATTACGATTACTTTGCCCCGTTGATTTTGGCGCGGCGCGACCAACCGCATCGCTGGTATGGCAGGTTGGAAGTTTTGGGCGAAGACCCGCAGGCGATTATGAATGGGGTACTGGCTGAGATCAAAGAACGCGGCGCGCTGGCCTCGAAAGATTTTCACGATCCCCGTGACGGGCGCGGCACCTGGTGGGATTGGAAACCGGCCAAACACGGCTTGAACGTTTTGTACGACCGGGGCTACCTGATGGTGGATCGCCGGGTGAATTTTCAGATTTATTATGATCTGGCCGAGCGGGTATTGCCGGCCAGCGCCGCACCACCCGCAAAAACAGTTGATGATTTCCCTGCCTGGGCGGTTCAGCGCAGCGTGGGCTGTTTGGGCGTGGCCACCGCCCGGCAGGTGAGCGACTATTATCGTTTGAGCATGGCCGAAACCCGCGCCGGTTTGGAAACTGTGGAAAATCAGGGTGAAGTTGTGCCGGTTGCGGTCGAAGGCTGGGCTGATCCGGCCTATGTGCTGCCAGACGACCTTCCGCTGATAGAAGAAATCGCGCAAGGGCAGCGCCAACCGCAATTGACCACTTTCCTTTCGCCGTTTGACAACCTGACCTGGAATCGGGAGCGGCTGGCCGATTTGTTCAACTTCGATTACCGCATCGAACTATACACGCCCAAAGCCAAACGTAAGTACGGCTACTACGTGCTGCCCATTTTGCACAACGGCCAATTTGTGGGCCGGTTGGACCCCAAGGCCGACCGCAAGAATAAAACCTTTATCGTTCACGCCATTTATTTGGAACCGGATGTTGAAATGACCGATGAATTGGTGGCGGGCATCGCCGATGCCTTGCGCGAGTTCAAGGCATTTCACAATTGTGAAACCGTAACCCTGGGCCGTTCTGAACCGACGGCGGCGTTGAAGGCAGCATTGGAAACACATCTAAAAAATCGGGTGTTCTCTTTCTGAAAAATTCAAACGATTAAGGTTCGTGCCGGTCTATGCCGGGAATTTGATCAAACCCCCGGTCATAGCTGTACAGATCGTTGATTTTCTGCTGCTCCATTTGAGCCACAATCACAGCATCTTCAAAGTCGATGTTGTAGGTGGCGTAGAGATCGAGGGCGTGTAAATAGGTTTGTTTTTGAGATAATTGCAAGCCCGGCACGGATAGCAGGGGGTAGAGCCGGATGCGAACTTCATCACGGGTAAGGTTGTACGTCTTTTTTGAAGATAACACATAAACCACTTCGGTAATAACCGCCTCGGTGGTGGTAAGCGCAATTTGCTTGCTCGATGCCTGTTTGAATAATTCGAAACAGGCTTCTGCCTTGTCGGGATCGTCTTTGGTAAGATAACGAATAAAGACATTCGTATCGACAAAATGCATACGGATTTGACCTTACTCTTGTTGTTCGATATTTTTTTCTATATGATCTTCTATTGCTGCCTGGCGCAGGGCGGCGAAATCTTCAGGTGGGTTCAAAGGTGACACGGAACCGAATGCTTGTTCAAGATTCATAACAGGCGAAAGATTTTCCGGGGGCTTGATCTCGTTACGTAATTGACTAAGTTGTTGGTATTCCTGATAAGACATCATGATCGCTATCGGAAAACCATCTCGCTCGACAATAAGATGCGTGTCAGAGTTGTAAACGCGCTTCAGTAATTTGCCAAACGATCTATGCCCTTCTGAGGCTTTGATTGTGATCTGTCGCGCCATTTCGATTGTTCCTTTGATTACGATCTGCGTGTATTGGTATGTATTGATACGTATTATAATGTATAACTTGAAAAATTACAACCGCACATTATAGGCTCAACCATGAGTAAAAGGCAACAATGATCAAAGAAATCCAGGCCAAAACCTTGCTCTCGCACGTGAAACAGCCCGACCCCTGGTTTGGACTGAAATACAATATGAACCTGTACCGGGGCTGCCAGCATCGCTGCATTTATTGCGATTCTCGCAGCGAGTGCTACCAGATTGAGGATTTTGACGGCGAGGTGCTGGTCAAGGCCAATGCCATCGAGTTGCTGCAAAAAGAACTGCCCCGCAAGCGCAAAAAAGGCACCATTGGCACCGGCTCCATGAACGATCCCTATATGCCGGTCGAACGAAAACTCAACCTCACCGGGCGGGCGCTCAAAGTGATCGCCCGGTTTGGATTCCCGGTTCACGTGCTCACCAAGAGCGATCTGGTGTTGCGGGATGTGGAGATATTGCAGGACATCAACCGGGCCTATGCCGCGGTGAGTTTTACCATTACCACCGCCGATGATGCGCTGGGGAAAAAGGTTGAACCGGGCGCGTCTCGCGTATCTGACCGGTTTGCGGCTATCCGCACCCTGGCCGAGCACGGCATTTACACCGGCATCACCATGATGCCCATTCTGCCCTATCTTGAAGATAACGAAGAAAATATTACCGCTATTGTAGAAAAAGCGCGCGAGTTTGGCGCGGCCTACATCATCCCCTCGTTTGGCATGACCCTGCGCGACCGGCAGCGAATGTACTATTATCAAAAATTGGATGAATTGTTCCCCGGCGTGCGGCGTCACTATCAGGCGCGGTATGGCAACCAATACAGTTGCGTGCCCGGCAACGTGGAGCGGTTGGCCGAGGTGTTTTATGGCCTGTGCGAAAAACACAACATCTCCACCCGAATGAAGCCCTATGCGCCTCAGGCTGCTACGCAAATGCGGTTGTTTTGAGGTTACGATTTTAGAAGCCCCTGCGCTCCCGGCGTGATTGACTTTTCAATTACACAGAGATGTTCTCAGAGAACACGCAGAGATACACAGAGTTTTGATTTTTTGTATCTTCTCAATACTTTGGGGGAACGAGGTCTGAGCCTGTCGAAGACCGTTGGTTTCGACAAGCTCAACCAA
>CAZTFF010000136.1:0-4902 GCA_964612485.1 uncultured Caldilineaceae bacterium | reverse complement strand
GCTACCTGGGCCGCTTCAACAACGAATATGATGCACCGCGCGCGCTTTTGGCTCAATCCGGCATGAACGTGTGGGAAATGGAACACAACCGCAGAAATTCGCTCTGCTGCGGGGCCGGCGGGGGACAAATGTGGAAAGAAGAAGAGGCCGGCGCGCAAGCCGTAAAAACGCGCCGCTTTGCCCAGGCTCAATCAACCCAGGCCGAAATTCTGGCCGTGGCCTGTCCTTTTTGCAGCACAATGCTCAACGATGCCAATACAGAAGCCGGTTCGCCGTTACAGATCAAAGATATTGCCGAAATTGTGGCCGTATCCTAGCGTAACACCCTCCATATTTTCTTGGGCAATGCTCTTCAGCATCTGATTTTTAATTTCACACCATGTTCAAATCCCTTTCTAACTTTTTTCTAAGCTTCTTCTCACTTCTTTATCATTAATAATTGTTACACTCCAAACCGTAAACGTTTATTTTTTGCCTTGTGCCGCAGCCAGAGGAGACTTCGATGCGAGCGATATTTCTTGATCGAGATGGCGTTATTTGTGAAAATCGAACCGATCACGTAAAAAACTGGCCTGAATTTGAATTTATTCCCGGCGCGCGTGAAAGCATTGCCGCCTTAAGCCGATTAGGGCTGCCCATTGTGGTAGTGACCAACCAGGCGCTGGTGGGCCGGGGCCTGGCGTCTACTCAGGATATTGAAGATATTCATCAACACATGGTTGCCGAACTTTCCGCCCACGGAGGGCGCATCGACCGTGTCCTGTACTGCCCCCATCGCTCGGAAGACAATTGTGGCTGCCGCAAACCTGAACCCGGAATGTTATTGCAGGCTGCGCAAGAAATGGGCATCAACCTGACTCAATCCTACATGGTGGGCGATGCCGTAACCGATCTTCTGGCCGGCCGCAAAGCCGGCTGCCGGACATTTTTGGTTTTGACCGGACGCGGTTTCCAGCAATTGTTACCCGCCTTGAGT
This sequence comes from uncultured Caldilineaceae bacterium, assembly GCA_964612485.1. Lineage (GTDB taxonomy): Bacteria > Chloroflexota > Anaerolineae > 4572-78 > J111 > JAFGNV01. The sequence goes on along the minus strand of CAZTFF010000136.1, from coordinate 3,926 downwards.
ACGCTGGGAGCAGATTTTTCCATCAGCCGCAATATTGTGCGGGCCACAACTCAAATCCTTAAAGCCGAACTGGACATTATGGATGATAGCGACCGTTTGAACATAACCTACGCCCAGCGCTACCGGGAGATCTTACCGGCAGTAACGGGTGTATAAATCTTATGTGGGAGCAACTCCGCTACTATCTGTTGGGACAGGCCCAAAGCCTGCCGCGCTATATTCTGGAACAGAGTATCTTAATGCTTTTCGGCTGGATACCCACCCTGGTAGGCATTGGACTTCGGAGCGTGTTTTACCGGCTGATCATGAAATTCGATGGCACAGCGGCCATTGAAAACGGAGTACACCTGGCTTATACCAGTAATATTCACCTGGGAGAGGGCGTGTATCTGGATCGGGGGGTCTATTTGCATGCGCTGCCCAACGGCATCCGCATTGGGAACAACACTTTTTTGATGCACCACACGATGCTGCACGTTTTCAACTTTAGAAATTTGCCACAAGCCGGAATCACCATCGGCAACAACTGCTTTTTGGGCGAATACAACGTTATTCGCGGCCAGGGCGGCGTCACCATCGGCAACGATGTTTACACCGGCCCCATGGTTAAAATTGTGGCCGTCAACCACGTTTTTGATACCCTCGACCGGCCCATTCGAGAACAGGGAGTCACCGCCCAGGGCATTGTGATTGAAGACGATGTCTGGCTCGGAGCCGGGGTCACGGTGGTAGACGGCGTGACCATTGGCCAAGGCAGCATCATTGGCGCGGGCGCGGTGGTCACGTCCGATATTCCGCCGTACAGTATCGCCACCGGCATTCCCGCCAAACCGGTCAAAGACCGGCGCGATCTAAAAAATAATCGCCGCAGCGACGCCGGAGTCTTCTTCGGCGCGCTGGAAGAAATTCGTAATTAAAAAACAGTTGCAAGACCTGGAGGTCAGACGAATGAACACCTTATCCGTAGTTATCCCGGCCCTGGATGAAGAAGATGGTATCGCCGACATTGTAGAACGGGTATTAGCCGTCAAAGAGCCGCTGGCCGAGGTTGGCGTGGATGATCTGGAACTTATTGTGGTTGACGACGGTTCTACGGACCGCACGCCCGAAATTGTAGCCGGCTATCCGGGCGCAACGCTGATCAAACACCCGGTTAACAAAGGGTACGGCGCGGCCATCAAAACCGGATTCCGCCACGCGCGCGGCAACCTGCTATCATTTTTAGATGCAGACGGCACCTATCCCCCGGAGTATTATCCCCAACTTTGCGAACCGATAGTAAACAATGAAGCGGATTTGGTGATCGGGTCGCGTATGGCGGGAGCCGAAACCGATATGCCCTTCACCCGCCGGATTGGCAATACCATCTTTGCCACCCTGGTGAGCATTCTCAGCAACCGCAAAGTGACAGACAGCGCCAGCGGGCAGCGCGTTTTGCGTAAAGAAACGCTGAACCAACTCTACCCCCTGCCCGACGGGCTTAATTTTACCCCGGTGATGAGTACCAAGGCCATGCACGAGCACATCGACGTGGTTGAAGTACCGATTCCCTACCACGAACGGGTGGGGCCGTCCAAATTGAGTGTGGTCCACGACGGCATTCGTTTTCTCAACACCATCCTGATGACGGCGCTGACCTACAACCCCGTCCGGCTTTTGGGCCTTACCGGCCTGACCCTGGCCAGCATCGGCCTGCTGGTTGGCCTGCTGGCCTTGATGATGGGCGGCTTTAGCAACCAGCCCGACGGCCAATTTGCCGCCTTGTTTGCCGGCGTGGTGCTGATAGCTGCCGGAGTCAACATATTTGCCATTGGAGCCACATTTAATTACATTGTCTCTCTCTTTCATAAACGACAAATCCGGCAGGGGTTGTTTGGCAAACCTATCTTCACTGTCCCTCTGGAAAAGCGATTTGGCTGGTTGGGCTTGCTCTCAATGACAATTGGCGCGGCAATCTACGGAACCGCCGTGTGGCAAAACTGGACCACCCCGGCCAACAACGCTCACTGGTTTGCCCCGGCGGTCAGCACCGTTATGGTATTGACCGGCCTGCAACTGCTCACCTCGTGGCTGTTGGTGATTGTTTTGGCTGAGTTGAGCGAAAGCGAAGTCAAAGCCAGGGCCGATATGCAAGTCGTAGATCAGGCCGCAGACGACAAGCAAACTGTTGAGATGGCGGCCCCGATGGCCGGATAGCCAAACGATACGATATTTTCGAGCAGGAGGGTTCGACATTTTACAGGTGCAGGACAGAAAGGAAAGATCATGGCTAACTGGATAAATTTGGGTACCCGCCCCGTAAAAAAACCACGACCGGCTGAATTCCCCGACATCAGCGCGTTGATGAAAGACCCCACCGAAATCAGCGATGACTCCGGCAAAGTTGATATTTTACTGGTCAACCCGCCCGCCCCGGATGGTGGTATCTGGATCAGATCGCAGCACCGGGTAGGCCGGCGTTCAAGAGAAAATATGATCTGGCCTCAGGTATCGCTGGCTACGATGGCCGCCTGCCTCCAGCCGGAGTACAAGGTTGAAATTATCGATGCCATTGCCACCCGCATGGATTGGGTTGAATTTGAGGAAATACTTTCCAAAAAACGGCCTAAATATTATCTCACCCAGGTAACAGCCCCCACCCTCACCAACGACATGTACGGCGTATTCCTGGCCAAAAGCAAAGGTGTCACCACCATTGCCTTTGGCACCCACGTCACCCCCAACACCATGAACACGATGACCGATTATCCCGCCCTGGATTTTGTTTTACGCGGCGAGCCGGAAATGACCCTGCGGGAACTGCTGGACGCGCTGGAGGGCAAAACCAGGCAAAATGAAGCAATGGAACTGCTGCTGCAAAAAACCGATCCCGCCCGCGAGCCGGTCAGCGCCGAGGCCGTGGCCCGGGGTGATTTAAGCGCCATCAAAGGATTAGGCTGGCGGTCCGCCGGTGAGATCAAAATGAACCCGGATCGCCCCTTTATCCCTGATTTGGACGATCTTCCCCTGCCCAGGCACGAAATGCTGCCGCTGAACGATTACCGCATGCCGCTCATCAAAGGGCCTTACGCCTTTGTGGTTCCCAGCCGGGGCTGCCCGGCGGGCTGTAAATATTGCATCAAACACGTCAGCTACAACTACGCGGTCCGGCTCCGCTCGGCGGAAAACATTATGAAAGAGTTATGGCACCTGAAAAAACAGGGCATCAATAACGTTATGATGTACGCCGACCTGTTTACCGTTAACCGGGAACAGGTGATGAGCATTTGCCAGGCCATGATCGACGAAAAAATTGATATGCAATGGATGTGCAACAGCCGCGTGGATTACGTTGACGAAGAAATGCTGACCATGATGGGCCGGGCCGGCTGCCATATGATCTCCTGGGGCATCGAATCCGGCTCGGAAGAAGTGCTGAAACGAGCCAGAAAAGGCGCCAATCCGGCCAAAGCTGAACAATCCTTGACATGGGCCAGAAACGCCGGTATCAAAAACTTTGGTTACTTCATCATTGGCCTGCCCGGCGAAACCGTGGAGACCATTCAACAAACCATCAACTTTTCCAAACAACTACCGCTCAATGTGGCCATTTTCCATATTGCGGCCCCCTACCCCGGAACCCCGTTTTTCTATGAAGTGGTTGAAAACGGCTGGTTCCGACCCGGCACCAATTGGGAACAGGTGGATATGGACCAATCAACTGTGCTTGACTACCCGGAACTTTCCGCCGAAGAGTTGAACTACTGGCAGAAACGAGCCACGCGGGAATGGGCGCTGCGGCCCGGCCCCATCTGGACCATTCTCAAAGGGCTGAACACCTGGGAAGGTTTTAAGAGCGCCGTAGATGCCGGATTGCAAACGCTATCATTCGTTCGAAGTTAACGTACAGCAGCACGATTAAAATTTATATAACAGGAAACCCGAAA
>CAZTFF010000135.1:0-4969 GCA_964612485.1 uncultured Caldilineaceae bacterium | reverse complement strand
TCTTCCCTGCGGCCTTGTTTTGTCTGTCCCGCGCCTTATAATTCTTAATTCGTTGGCAGCTAAAAAATTCAAATCGGCTTAGGATGGTGAGCGTGTAAAGTTGTGGTATAATATTATCGCCTTTTAATTGTTTAGAATTTGGCTCGAATATCGGATGATTTATGTTGAATGGGGAACAGGTGAAGAATGGATTGGCGAAAATATATTTACTCTGATATCAAAATCATGATGGGAAAGCCGGTCATTATCGGCACACGTATTCCGGTTGAACTTATTTTGGAAAAGGTTGCGGCTGGCGAAACTTTTGAACAAATTCTTGAGGCGCATCCTCGCCTGACCAATGAAGCTATTCGCGCCGCTATTGCTTTTGCCGCTGAAGCATTACGAGCCGATGTGATCTATCCTATCCTGGAACCAGCATGAACTTTGTCGCGGACGAAAACGTAGACCAACCGATAGTAACCAGGTTACGAGCAGCAGGGCATACGGTACTGGCTATTGTGGAAATGGAGCCAAGTATTTCTGATGAAGCGGTGTTGGACATAGCCAATAAGCAGGAGATGGTATTGTTAACAGGCGACAAAGATTTTGGGGAATTGGTATATCGTGATCGTCGGTATGCATTTGGGATCGTATTGATAAGATTAGCTGGTCTGGCTCCAATGGCTAAAGCGGAAGTAGTTACGTCTGTAGTGGAAGAACACGCCGATAGATTGGCTCATGCCTTTACCGTTATAAGTCAAAATAATGTGCGGATTCGTCCGCGATTATTGTAAGGGTTAAAAAATGGTGTTGCCAGTGGAACCGCTGCCTAACAACGGCATGGTGGCCGACCCCAAGTGCCGCGCTTTTTCTTGTGTGTCGCCTTGCGTGGGTGAATAGATTTTGGTAGAATGATTCGGAGCGGGCGGCACATGCCGGTCGTTAGCTAGACTCTTGCAAATGTAGTTTACTGGTATATTGGGTAGGCTATTTTTGTTTCTGATAAGTTCGTCTAAACTAAATACAGTGTAACTTGAATACTTGTACCCCATATATTGTGCCAAGTGTAAGAACACCTACTCACTTTGACTTCTCCGCAAGGTTGGCTATACTACTAAGCAAAAGAGAAAAAATGTTCGATTTTGGGGGAACAAAATGGAGTATATCAATCAAATTATTCAAGGTGATTGTGGGGAAGTATTAAAACAATTTCCAGAAAATTCGATTGATCTGATTTTTACCTCACCCCCCTACGCTGACCAACGACAAACTACATACGGTGGGGTTAAACCAGATGAATACGTTGAGTGGTTTTTGCCGAAGACCGAACAATTTTTGCGTATTCTGAAACCGACCGGAACTTTTGTTTTGAATATCAAGGAACGAGTTGTTAATGGGGAACGACACACCTATGTTATGGAATTGATTCTCAAAATGAGGGAACAAGGTTGGCTGTGGACCGAAGAATTTATGTGGCACAAGAAAAATTCTTACCCTGGGAAATGGCCCAATCGTTTTAGAGATTCTTGGGAAAGACTCCTGCAATTCAATAAACAGAAAAAATTCAATATGTATCAAGACGAGGTAATGGTTCCTGTGGGTGATTGGGCCAAAGATCGTTTAGTCAATCTGAGCGAAACTGATCAGATCAGGGATGAGTCAAAAGTAGGCAGCGGTTTTGGGAAAAACATATCGAATTGGCTTGGGCGGGATAAAGTCTATCCCACGAATGTAATTCATATGGCGACTGAGTGTGCCAATAAAAATCATAGTGCCGCATTTCCGCCAACTTTACCCTCCTGGTTTATTAGATTATTTACGCAAGGTGGGGATGTAGTGCTAGACCCCTTTATTGGTTCGGGCACAACTGCCGTTGCCGCTATCGAACTTGGACGGAAATTTGTGGGGATAGATATTAGCGAGGAATACTGTAATCTTTCGCTTGAAAGAACCTCCGGTGTCCAGATGCAACTTTTGACCATCAACGACGAACAGGAGTCATACAGCCACAATGGAAAAACTCAACCTGGATGATGTTCGAGCATATGTCAACGAGAATATTGTTGATTTTCACCAGCGCCGGATTATTTCGCTTGAAAAGCTGACCCTCAGCCTATTTTCCGCACTTTAACAAACGATAAGTTCAGCCGAACAGACTTGTTGGTGGGAGAGCAAGGGGCCTCAGTCGGGGTAAAACCCTTATCAACAGTTGATTTTGCTGAATATGCACTGGCTATTTCATTCTGCTATGCAAATTCGGTCTCCTTTCTGCGGCCACAGGCAGGGCGAAATATCACCCGCATTGGCTGGTAGTCAGGCGAAGTTCGCTGCTTTCCACTACAAAGGCTGTCCGCGTGGTGGCGGTATCGTGAATTGCCTTTCCGTTGCCAGTTTACCCCGCCAATCGTGCCCGTCCAGCAGGGTCTGGCCTTCGAGTTTCATCTGCCGGATAATCTTATGTTGAGGTGGGGTGAGCGGCATACTCTGGTACAGGACGCTTCCATCAATGAAACGGCTCTGGATGAGATGCAGTGATCCAAATATGTACAGCATCTCTCGCCCGGTGAGATGTAATCCGTTGCGGCGACATCGGCGTTCGGCCAGAGAGTAGACCAGCAAAGCGATCATATTGACCATCAACAACGCCGAGATGCGCTGGTCCTTATGCAAATAGATGGGCCGCGTGCGCAGTACGTCTTTGGCTACCCGGAAGCGCTTCTCGATCTTATCCTTGTCCTTGTAGGTCGTCAGCATCTGCACTGCCGAGAGTGCCGGATGATCGGTCACCAGAAGGTAGCGTCCTTTCAGGCGACACATTTGATGCAGGGTCTGGCGATCCACCGACCAACACATCTTGACGTTGCCGTCTTGGCCCCATACCTCTACTTTCATCGCTTGGCCTGCCGGAGATTTATCCAGCCGCGCCTGAACGCGCCGGCGAATGGTCTTCGCCGTCCGCCAGTATGGTTCGTTCAGCCGATCCTGCACTTCTGTCTGAAGCTGTTGTGACAATTCTCGCAATTGCTTGATGTATTTGTTGCGCCAACTGGCATGGGTCGCTTCACTGAAGATCACCAGCGCCGTGTGCTGAACCTGCTGCTTGATCTCGTTGCCGTGTTCATCCTCGTAGCTGTGGCTAAAGGTAATGGGCCGCTTGACGCCCCAGTAGCGCTGCCCAAACCGGCCCAGCAAGTAATTATCCTTCAACTCTGCCCGCGACACCTCCGCCACCAGCGCCTGATGCTCCTTCTTACGCAGTTCCAAGCCGCTCAGATAGTATACCTGCCGTTTGCTTTGCGCCTCGTAGGCAATGGCCAATTGATCATTGAGCATGGCCCGGTCACTGACGATCAAAATACCCTTCTCCGGCCACCGGCACTGGCGCAACATCTGTAGTATCTGCGCCATATTCTTTTCCGCCGTGACCATATCCGCTGTTCGTCCCGCTAACGCCTGCCACTCCAAGACTATCCCTCCATCTTGGGTCGCATTGCCGGCCAGTTTGATCTTGCGCTTATCCATTGGCGTATTGTGAGCAAACCCGAAATCAACCAACTCACTGTTTTTGTACGCCCCCATCATAATGAACGCCGTCAGATCGTAGAAAATGACACTGGGATCGATGTCGTAATGCTCAAAGGCCCGCATGATGATCTCCAGCCAGATCGCTTGCAGGTGCGGTTCTATGGCTTCCAACGCGCGCCCTAACCGATCATCATTGAACTTACTGGCCGCAATGCCCCACACTACCGGCAGAATGCTGAAAAACATCCCGTCCATCACTTTGTACAAGGGCCGCGGCGCCGTCAAACGATTAAGCACCAACGCTGAAATAGCCGTCCCATTGCCCACCTCCGCCTCGGTAGGACAATACTTGTCGATAATATCCGCTATCTCCAGTTCCTTCATGATCGGATAGAGAAACAGAAGGCCTCCTACAAATCTGACCGTCTGGAAGCTGCCGAGAAAACCAACCCATTGCGCCATATTCCACCGGCGCATCTGACCCAGCAGCGCATACCAGCCCAGCATTTGGGAAACCCAGCCAGGCAAACGAATGGTACGTCCTCGGCGGGAACGTTTCAGAAACCACATGAACCAGCGCCCCCCAAGACCAGTGGACCCCGCAAACGGGGCCAGCAGCGTTTCGGACGTGACGCCCAACGCACTCGTGGGGGACCCCGAAACTCTCAATGGTTCCGGCAGGCAAAGCACGAGGAGAACCAGTATGCAACACAGTAGCCAATGGCAAAGTGCCTGATGAATGCCCAGAAATGTGGTGAACTTTTTGCTTTTCATATCAAACTCATTTCGTGAGGACTGCTTGTAGACCCTTATCTTACACGAAATGAGCTTTTCGGCACACTTGAACCCGACATCAAGTTGACTTATCAGTTTTCAGGGTGCGGAAAATAGGTTGAGAGAAATTGATGCCGCCCAGTTGGCTCTCGATAAGCCGTTGGCGTTCGTTCCGCAGCAGCGCCAGATAATCCAGGCTGGTGTCGGGCGAAGGGGCGGCCGGGGTGGGGTCGGGCGTGACCTCGGGATGGTGAGTGGCCACCATCTTTTCCGGGGTAGCCATGTCCAAAAATTGCTCTTGAAACCAGATTTCCAGACGGGAGAGATCGAAAGGGTCATAACGAAGTTCAATGGTCTTGCCGCGCAGGAAAGGGGGGATTGCCCAGAAAAGAGACGGTAGCCGTTTTGGCTACCTTGCGCTCGTCACGATGGAGAAAGGCTTGATGGAGCGTTTCGGGGTCGACAGAACGGGCCGCAGGATTGGGGTTCAGTCGGAACCGTTGCAGAGGCGTGCCCCCAATCTCTGAGTGGTGTTTACGGTGATAGACCACTTCCAGCCAGGCCGGGAGCGATTGGTTGAGTTGGTGCAGGCTGGTCACGTCAGAGGTCTCAAGTTCAGGTAAGAAATCGGAACGGACAAAGCCAAAGAAACGTTCTATTTTTCCTTTTCCTTGGGGGTAGTAAGCCG
>CAZTFF010000134.1:2092-5199 GCA_964612485.1 uncultured Caldilineaceae bacterium | reverse complement strand
GAGCCTGACGAAGACCGTTGGTTTCGACAGGCTCAACCAACGCTGCCCCAGATTATTGAGAAGGTACGGATTTTGGCATAAAAGCATATATTTCCTAACAGAGTCTTTGCAGTTTCTTAGTAAGAAATATATAGTTTCCCGTGAGGAAACAGCCGGTTTCTTAGTAAGAAACATATAGTTTCCCATAAGGAAATAATTGGTTTCTTAGTAAGAAATTTATAATTACCTGTAAGGAAAATAACATTTCCTCACGGGTAATGGTAGATTCTCAGATAAGAAATTTGATACTTGCCCAATGAAGAACCGAAAGGAAGCCCATTGATGGTCAGCCGGATAAAGGCGATTAACGCGCTGCGCCCCAAAATAACCTTAAATCGCACGGTGCAGCAGGATGAGTTGTTCGAGTTTATCACCACCCGTACCGGTTTAACCCAAGGCAGTATTATTTTTGTTCTCAATGAAATCCACGAGGCGATTGTATTTTATAATAGCGCCGGTTTGGGCAAGTCCTGGAGACTTTGGGATTATTCTTCTTCGAGGGGTAAAATGCCGCGCTGCAGGGCGTAGCGGGTTATATCGGCGGGGCTGTTGAGGTTGAGCTTTTGCATCATATTGCGGCGGTGCATCTCCACCGTGCGGGGGCTGATGCAGAGGCGTTCGGCAATCTCGGGGGCGGTGCGGCCTTCTGCTGCCAGATGTAACACTTCCCGCTCCCGGTTGGTGAGCCGGTCGTACGGGTCTTCGGGCATTTCTCTGGCTTTTTGCCGGTAACTTTCAATGGCGTGGACCGATAAACTCCGGCTCAAAAAAGGACGCCCGCTCATCACTTCCCGAATAGCCAGTACCAGTTCATCAGGCGAGGATTTTTTGAGCACGTAGCCTGCCGCGCCGTTTTTGAGGGCCTGCAACACATAAGCTTCGGTGGCGTACATGGAGAGAACAATAACCCGCGTTTGGGGCGAACGCTGGCCGGTTTGGCGGGCCACATCCAGGCCGTTCAGGCCCGGCATCATCAAATCGAGCACCAGAATATCGGGCTGCAAGCGCTCTACGGCCTGCAAGGCTTCCAGGCCGTCTTTGGCCTCGCCCACCACCTCCAGGTCCGGTTCAGCGTCCAACAGCGCTTGCAGGCCGCGCCGCACAATGGGATGATCGTCGGCCAGCAAAATAGAAATGGTCATCGTGTTTCCTCCCCAACCGGCTCGGGCAGCGGCCAGGTTGCCCTCACCCGCGTGCCTTTACCGGGCCTTGATTCAATCGTCAATTGGCCGCCCAGCAGCGCCGCCCTTTCGCGCATGCCGCTTAATCCGCTGGTTTCAAGTGAAACCATTTTTTCGTGAACATCAAACCCCACGCCTTCATCCTGAACCTGTAGCCGGAGCGTGTTTTGGCCCGCTCTGAACCGCACCACCGCGGTCGAGACCTGGGCGTGACGGGCCACATTGGTCAAAGCTTCCTGCGCCACCCGAAAGGCGGCGGTTTCCAATTCCGGAGAAAATCTTTGATCGATCCCGTTGTGTTCCAACCGCACGTCCATTTCCATATAGCCGGCGTACCGTTCTACCAGCCAGACCAGCGCCGGCAGCAGGCCCAGGTCGTCCAGCATGGCCGGGCGTAAATCCAGCGATAACTCATCGATTTTTCCGATCAATTCTTCCACCAGTTGCCGGGCTTCATCCAGTTGGGAAGCTATTTCATCGCCGGCCGCGCGAGCCGATAGTTCCAGCAGCAGGTTGAGGCCGGTCAGGATTTGGCCCACTTCATCGTGCAGCTCGCGGGCAATGTGGCGGCGTTCGGCTTCCTGCACCTCCAGCAGCCGGCGGGAAACAGCCTGAAACCGGGTATTGGCCTGCTGCACCTGGTCGAACAGTTGGGCATTTTCAATGGCAATGGCCGCCGAGGCGGCCACAGATTCTAACAGGGTCAGGTCTGTTGGGTCAAACTTGTTGGCCGTTTCATCAACCACCTGCAATACCCCCCGCACTTTATCTTTAGCCCGCAGCGGCACGCTCAGCAGGGAACGAATATCCAGGCCGGTCTTTTCATCCACGCCTTTAAAATGGCGTTCGTCCGCCTGCGCATCCGGCACTACCAGGCTTTGGCCGGTGCGGGCCACCCAGCCCACCAGACCCTCGGAAAGCGGCAGGCGCCAGCCGCGCGCAACATCGGCGGCGGGGCCGGTCACCTGGCGGCAGGTCAACTCATTAGCTGCCGGATCAAGCAGCCACACCGAGCAGGCTACCACCTCCAGTAAATCCCGTACCTGTTCCAATACAATCACCAGCACCTGGTCAAGTTCAAGCGTGGAGCTAAAGGCTTGCAAGGTCCGGTTGAACAAGGCCAGTTCCCGATTGCGTTGTTGGAGTTCATCCTGGGCCTTTTTGCGTTCGGTGACGTTGTGGCCGGTATAAAGCATCGCGCCCTGTTTGATCGACACCCGCCTGACGCCGAACAAAAATACCCGTTCCTGCCCATCCTTGCCCACCACGGTTCTCTCAATATTCTGGATTTCTCCCCGCTTCTCCAACTCCGCCGGATCAAACAGATCATCTCCCACCAATTGGGCAATAGTGCCCATGGCCTGGATTTCTTCAACCGTGTAGCCGAGAGCGTGGATCACATTGGGGCAAATAAAGGTGAAGTTGCCGGCCTCATCGGTAAGAAATATGGGGTCCAAGATATTTTCAAGCGTAACCCGGTGCAGTTCTTCCGACTCGCGCAGGGCTTGTTCGGCCTGCCGGCGTTGGGTCTCATCTTGAATTTGCACCAGAAAACCCCTTTGAGAGACAGGCGTAATCACCCAATCAACGTAGATAACGCCCGTTTTATGGGGCTGATAAAAACCCATGCGGCGAATATTATCAAAATCTATCGTTGACTGAAATTTAATAGACTCGCCTTGCTGCAATTTTATTTGATGCTCGGGGGGGATATTCGGATTATCAAACAGGCTAACCCCCAAAATCTCTTCAAGCCGGGCCACGCCGGAAAGTTCCAGCGCCGCCGGATTGGCCTCACGAAGCTTGCCGCCCGTATCATAAAACAAAACAGCAATGGGCGCTTCCTCAAAGATGGCCTTAAAGCGTTCTTCGCTGGCTTTTATTTTT
>CAZTFF010000134.1:0-1992 GCA_964612485.1 uncultured Caldilineaceae bacterium | reverse complement strand
GCAAATACTTTTTCCGCTTCGCCATTGGCCCGGCGAGAGCAGGTAAGAGAAATTATCCAATGCCGAATCTGGCCGTTCTTATGGATGAACCGTTTTTCCAACATATAGTGGCCGATCTTGTTTTGAACGAGTTGGTTGAACAGCTCAAGGTCTTTGTCCAGATCATCGGGGTGGGTGAGGTCTTGCCAATGTTGGCGCATCAGTTCAGAACGGGTGTAGCCAAACATTTCACAAAGCTGGTCGTTCACGGCGATCCAATCGCCCGTCGGGGTCTCAATGGCCATACCCACCAGGCCAAGTTCAAAATAGCTTCTAAAACGTTCTTCACTTTCGGCTAAAGTTTGTTCGGTCTCTTTGCGGGCGGTGATGTCGCGCACAATGGTCACGGTCATTGTCTGGCCGGATTGATGGTTGAAGATGGCAGATGTGGCCTCGCCAGGGAATTTACTGCCATCCCCACGCACCAGGGTCAATTCGCCGCTAAAGCCGTCGGTGCGGGCGCGTTTCTTGAGCGCCGCTGTTACGCGCGGGTCGCCGGCATCTACAATCCCCGCCCGGCCCACCTGTTTCAATTCTGCCTCCGTGCGGCCAAAAATCCGGCAGGCCGCCGGGTTGGCCGACACAATGCCGCCATCCGGCGTGGTCAGCAAAATGGCATCCCTGCTATTTTCAAAGATAGCCTGATATTGCTGTTTGCTCTCCCGCAGCGCGGCTTCGACCTGTTTGCGCTCGGCTATTTCGGCTTGCAGGGCGCGGTTGGCCTGTTCCAGTTCGGTGGTGCGTTCGATGACGCGCTGTTCCATTTCCGCCTGGGCGCGGCGCAGGTTCTTTTCCGCTTGCTGAAGCCGCACCATGGCCTTGATCCGCGCCAGGAACTCCCGTTTGGCAATGGGCCGGACCAGGTAATCGTCCGCGCCGTTTTCCAGGCCCTCGGCCTGCTTATCGGATGAAATTTGCTTGCCGGAGAGTAAGGTAACAAAAGTGTCGGCCAAGGCCGGGTCGGCCTTGATCCGGTGGCAGACCTCCAGGCCGTTGATGCCGGGCAGCATCACATCAAGCAGCACCAGGTCCGGCTGCTGCTGCCGGGCCAGCCGCAGGCCCTCCTCCCCGGTGGTGGCCTCCAGCACCTCGTAGCCCGCCGACCGCAACAGTTGGGCGTTGATCTTTAGCAACACCGGTTCATCATCAACTACCAGAATTTGCGCTGTTTGCTTCATCGTTCCATCCTGACACTAATAATTCCATCATAGCATACTTCCTGCGCCTGTACAACAGGCATTATTAACCTCAATTTTGAAATTCTTAAAATCGACAGGATTTACAGGATAAAAACGTGTAATACCCCCCCGTCATATCATTAATTAGTATCAGTGGATCCAAATTCTTCAAGCATGCAAGACCTGGCAGGTTTTCAAGGTCACTATTTGGCGTTCAGTAAGCTGATAATCAAGATAGTTCGGCAATTAAATCAATTTCTGAAACCTGTCAGGTCTGAAAATTGGATCTACTGAGTATGACATGCTTGAGTTACCTCACCCCAAGAGGAGCAAATTTTCCTTTCTTTGGGAGGGAGCCTTTCCTCTGGAAAGGTTACTTTCCTCTGGAAAGGTTAGGGGAGGGCCGGAAAAACTATTTCAGGGGGAAGCGGGGGGTGTCCAGCGTACCGCGCGGGTTTCGCCACCTTCGGCCAGCGTTTCGCCTGCCGGCCGGCCGGCGGCATCAAGGCCGGTTTGCCGGTTGAGGGTGACGCGCCAGCGGATCAAACCGGTTCCTTGCGGATCATCTGTCGCTGTAATACGCCGGCTGTTGCTTTTGGTCCAATAATCGGCAGACGAGCCATCGGGCCAGGCCAGGTGCAGCACGTAGAACTCATTCGCGGCCAACGGGCCGGGAGCCGTCCAGTTGAACAGCAGCACCGCATCGCTTACCGTCTCTCCGGCGGCGGGGCTTAACAAGGCCGGCGGCTGATAACGCGGGGTGGCGGTGGGGGTG
>CAZTFF010000133.1:0-5264 GCA_964612485.1 uncultured Caldilineaceae bacterium | reverse complement strand
TTGTTCAAATCGTTGATAAATTCGGCAAATTTTTCGGCGATTTTGTGCATGCGAGGATGGTGCCTGTCGATAAATTCTTGCGGGTTGGGATTTTTGTTAAATGCTTTGATGATTTTTTGACCCTTTTTGTCGGTGCCGGCATCGATAAAACTGGACGAAAGGCGCAGGCAGAGATTCTCCGGCGCGCAGTTGAAGGCTGTACCCGGCAAGGTGGCCAGTTCGTGATTCTCCAGCAGGTAAATGGCCAGCTCTTCACTGGTGTGAACGCCGCGCGCGGCCAGCGGTTCGGCCCATTTTTTGAAGGTGGGGAAGACATAAAATGCGCCGGTGGGTTTGACACAGGGAATATCCAACTCAACCAGAACATCATACAGATAACGGGTGCGAATGCTGTGGATTTGGGTACAAGTATCAATATAATCCTCAACATCCGGATCGCCGCTGTAGGCCACCAGCGCGGCATACTGCACCGGCGCGGTCACGCAAGACCAGATACTGCTGGCGATATTTTGTAACGCCTGGGCAATGGCTTTGCCGGCCCGGCCCGGCGGCAAAATCGCCACGCCAAAGCGCCAGCCGCCCAGCGAGAGATGTTTGCTCAACCCGCCCAAAATGATACTGCCTTCGGGGTAAAATTGGGCAATGGAGGCGTGGGGAATTTCGCCAAAGGTGGTCAGGGCATAAATTTCATCGCTGACCACCATCAGACCCTGATCGCGGGCAAAATCGGCCAGTTCTTCTATTTTGTGAGGCGGAATCATGGTACCGGTGGGATTCTGCGGGCTGTTGATGACCAGTACCTCCGGGTTGCCCCAATTCCTTTGCGATTCGGTAATTTTTTGTTCCAGCACGTCAATATCCAATACATAATTGTTTTCGGGGCTGAGCGGCACCCAGGTGACCGGTTTGCCCAGCAGATGGGCCTGGGGCGCGTAACTTACCCAGGAGGGTTGGGTCAGAATGATTTCTTCACCCAGTGCCAGCAGCAGGGCATAAATCAATGATTTGCTGCCCGGCCCAATCACCACCCGGTCGGGCGATACGTTGATCTGGAATTTATTTTGATAGTAAAGGGCGACGGTTTCGCGGAGTTCCTTCAAGCCCAGCGCGGGCAGGTAGCTGCGCCGCTGCACATTATCTTTTAAGGCTTCAGCAATTTTGGGATGCACCGGGAAACGGGATTCGCCAAAGCCCAAATGGTAAATATCCCGGCCTTCGTTCCACATCTCGCGGACGTGTTCGTTAAGAGAGAGGGTGGCCGATACTTTCAGGCCGCGAAGCCCCGCGCGCGAGAAGCGGATGGGTTTGAATCGTTCAGACATAGCACCTCCAATTTTCGGACTGTACTGAATTACAATTTAATTATTGACAATGTTACCACTATATAACAAAAAGTCGACTCCGGTTTCCAAAAATTATCAGAAAAACAGAATCGACTTCTGTATGGTTAAATAGAAATGCCTTTCGTTTGTGCTTACGCCCAAAAAGCTTTTTTGAGGTCTTTGGGATCGGTGAATTGCTCAACCGGCCCCTCGTATTTGTTGCGGCCCAGTTCCAGCACATAAACATAGTTGGCCACTTTTAGGGCCTGCCGAATTTCCTGGTCTACCAGCAAAATGCTGATGCCTGAATTTTTCAGGTTGATCAGATGTTCGTAAACCTCTTCAGACAGCAGTTTGGCCAGGCCGGCGGTCGGCTCGTCAACCAGCATCACTTTGGGATCGGTCATTAAGGTACGGCCTACCTCCACCATCCGCTGCTGTCCCCCGGAGAGATTCCCGGCCAGCGATTTACGGCGATCTTTGAGATCGGGAAACCGCTCGTACACTTCTTCAATTTTTCGCTTGATGCGGGCTTTATCGTTTCTGAACGTATAGGCCCCCATTTCCAGGTTTTCTTCAATCGACATCCAGCGGAAGATGCCCGGATGTTGGGGAATGTAAGCCAGCCTCAGATCGATGAGTTTGTGGGTGGGGGTGCCTACCACATTTTTGCCTTCCAGCAATACTTTGCCTTTATTGGGTTTAAGAAAGCCGAAAATGGCCTTGAGCAGGGTCGATTTCCCCACGCCATTGGCCCCCAGGATAGCGGTGATTTTGGCTTCCTGAACTTTTATATCAACGCCTTGCAAAATATTCAAATCTTCGTAATAACCCACGTAGAGGTCTTGAATATCCAACACTACAGACGTTTCGTCGATGGTGCTGCCATCGGTGCCGATGGCGGGCGCTTCATCCGTGGTTGGTATGCTTGTGTCGGCCATCATTTACTCCTCTTCCTTTTCTGCGCGTTCTTCCACCAGATGGTGAACATCGACCACCTCTTCTTCATCCTCGCCCAGGTAGGCTTCGATCACAGCCGGTTCGTGGCGGACGACTTCCGGGTCGCCATCGGCAATCAATTCGCCAAAGTTGAGGACCAAAAGACGCTTGCTGAGGGTAAAGATGGTGTCCATATCGTGGCTGATGATGATAAAGGCTTTGTGCTGGGCATTGACGGTGGTGATGTATTCATAGATTTTTTCCATCAACTTGGGGTGAACCCCGGCAAACGGCTCGTCTAGAATGATGATGTCGGGATCAAGCATGAGCAAACGGCCCAACTCCATCAATTTTTGCTGGCCGCCGGAGAGACTGCGGGCGTAATCGTAGGCCAGGTGTTCAAAGGTGAGAAACTCCAGCACTTCCCAGGCCCTTTCTTCAATTTCTTTTCGACTGGTGGTGGTGTGGAGCGCCATGCCCGGCACCAGCATGTTTTCCAATACCGTCATCCGGCGGAAAGCGCGCGTTACCTGAAAGGTGCGGCCCAGACCGGCGCGGGCAATTTGATAGGGTTTGTTGGCGTCGATACGTTTGCCGTTGAAATAGATGGTTCCCTTTGACGGATTGAGCGCGCCATCGAGCAGGTTGGTGAGCGTGGTTTTACCCGCGCCGTTGGGGCCAATCAAGCCGATGAGTTCCGGCCCGTTGATCTCAAACGATACATTGCTGACGGCTTGCAGCCCGCCAAAATTTTTGGTTAAATTTTTAACTCGCAGATGAATTTGTTTGTTGTTACTCATGAGCTTGCCTCCGCTTCTGCTACCTCGCCGCCGGCGTCGCGTTTGGCTACGGTTTGTTTGATATCACCGGTTCGGAAAAAGTATTGCATGATCGGATACAACAGGCCGTTCTGGTAGAATCGCAGGGTGAGCATCAAAACTATGCCAAAGAAAACCAGCCGCCACGCGCTCATATCAACTGTACCGGCGGGTAATTCTCCGGTAATATCGTACCAGGCATAAGAGAGCAAGGTGGTAAGCGGTGGAGCCACAACTTTGGCAATAAGCAAGGATACAATGAACGAAACCAACCCCGCTGCGGCATTCAGCATGCCCCTGAGCGGACCAATGTATTTTGCGGCCAGGTAGCGGGCCAGTTGGAATACACCGATGGTCAACAACAGGGTCAACACCGCCCCTAACACGGTTGATAGAGCAAAGTCGGCCCGCAGGTATTCTAATGCCCAGAAAACTACAATGCCGCCAATGGCCGAGGCCGCCAGGCTTTCGATACCGCCCAATACCGACATTGTGATAACAATGCTCATCCACAGAATGATGATGTCGTTGGGCGCAATCACGGTCACATAGTGGGCGCGGGTGGCCCCGGCCAGCCCGGCCACCATACTGGTGACCACAAACACCAAAATTTTGTAACGAACCACATCAACGCCCAGCGCGGCGGCGGCTTCTTCGTCTTCGCGGATGGCTTTGAGAAACAGCCCAAACCGTGAGGCGGCCAGCCACGACATCAACGCCAGCGTAACCAGCATCAGGGTAAGCATAATGTAGTACGGGGGAATGACATCCACTTTACTGAACTGAAATCCGGCAAAATTGAGTCCTTCCGGGAACAGCGGGGGCACCGGCAGCCCGTTGGGGCCTTCAGTATAATCTTTTTCCGCGCTCAACACCAGCCGGACAATTTCGGCAAAGGCAATGGTGAACAGCGCCAGGTATGTTTTTCGCAATCGCAGTACCAACATACCGATGATGAGTCCCACCAACCCAGACATCAAAGTGCCGGCGATGATGCCCACCACCGCATTGGTGACCAGGTAGCGCGCCATCAGGCCGGTAGTGTAAGCGCCAATCCCGGCAAAGGCCATATGGGCAAAGGAGAACTGCCCACCATAGCCCATCAACAGAGACCAACTGGATGCTAACATAGCATAGAAAAAGCCAATGATGAGGGTATGCAGCGTATAATCGTTGATCAGGCCAACCGGCAGCGCGGGGAAAATGTCATAAACAATCGGGAGCAAGGCCAGAATAATGACCAGGAGGGTCCCAATACTGTAAGCAATATACTTTTTCATAATTCCCTCCCAAAGAGGCCGGTGGGTTTAAGGAGCAGCACAATGGCAAAGATGATCATGCCAAATACTTGCTGATAGGCCAGCGCGCGGCTGACATCGGGGAAACACCCCACGCCCACCGCTTCTACCACGCCGATGATCAGGCCGCCCACCATCGCTCCCGGCAGCGACCCCATGCCGCCCAGCACAATCACCACAAATGATCGCGCCGAGGCCAGCGGAGCAATGTTGGGAACCCAGGCCAGTACCTGCACCAGGGCCGCGCCGGAAAGACCGGCCAGCATCGCGCCCAGCCCAAAGGCCAGGGTGTTCATTCGTAAGGGGTTGATGCCCACAACTGACGCCGCTTGTTTATCTTGGCTGACGGCGCGGAGGGCTTTGCCCATCCAGGTGTAGTTGAGGAACCAGAGCAGCGTGACCAGGATGATCAGGCCGATGATGGCGGCAATCACCCGGGAGGGCGGCAGCGCCACCGAGCCGATATTGATGGTGCTCCAGTTTAGATAGGGGTCCAGTTTGCGGGGGTTCGCCCCCAGCGTGGCTAAAACGGTAAATTCTAAAAAGAAGGCCAGGCCAAAGGTGAGCAAAATTGCGTATTCGCCGGGCCGTTCCACTTTACCCAGGTGCATGGGGCGCAATAAGAGCAGTTCAAATATCACGCCAATCAAAAACGTGACCAGGCCGGCCAAAAAGATGCCCACCAGGGGATTCAGGCCGGCGCCCAATACGTTATCAACCACAAAAAAGGCCACATAACCGCCGATCATATAAAATTGACCGTGCGCAAAACTGACAATTCCCAAAATAGAGAAAATCAGGGTCAGGCCAATGGCGATAATGCCGTATAAAATGCCAATAAGCATGCCGTTACTGACCTGGCTCAAAACGTAAGTGCCATCTGTAAT
>CAZTFF010000132.1:0-5418 GCA_964612485.1 uncultured Caldilineaceae bacterium | reverse complement strand
GGTGGGCAGCGGCGTGGGCGAGGGGGTGGGGGTAGGCGTAGCGACCAGGACGGCCACTTCGCCGCGCGGTACAGCGGCCATAGCATCCTCGCCGGAGGAGATGGCCGCGCCCACGGTGTAAGAGCCGCCGGCTTCGGGCGCTTGCCACTGGTAATTGGGAGCGTTTAGATCAACCACTTCTTCGGCAATTACGCCGCCTTCTTCATTTTGCACCCGCCACACCACCGAATATTGGCTCTCTATCGGGGGAATGACCAGATCAAGGAATTTGCGGATCACTTCCCAGATACGGGCGTCGTTTTCCTGGCCCAGCAGGTTTTGCACGGCAATACCGCGCAAGTTGTATTGGGCCACCAGTTGCAATTTTCGGGCCACGCTGGCCGCGTTTTCCAGGTACACCGTGTGCTGCACGTTTTGCTCGTCAAGATAGGCAAACCAGTAAGTGCCGCTGGCGCTATCAAACTGGATACCGGTGGAGGCTTCCGCGCCTTTCAGGGTGAAGTTCACCGCCTCGCCGGGGGCCACAATATTTGATTCGCCCACAATCGAGGTCGCGCCAATTGGCTCCAGCGCCTGTTGGTACGAAATATTGCGAGTAATGCCGTTAACCTGCTCGGTGCTGCTGGTGGGCAGCAGCAACTGCAATTTGTAGCGATTCACCTGCCCCACAGCCCAATCGAGCATGGTTTCCATCTGGCCGCCCGGCGCGTAGGCGCGGGGATCGGGATAGGTGGGGATCTTGACCACGTTGGCCACGCGGCCAATGGCGCGCCAATCATACGCGCCGGTTTCCCAGGTATCGGCGGAAACCTGGTGGGGCAGTTCCACCCGCACCGAAAGCTGCTTGGTATCATCCAGTTCCCGACGAAGCTGGGTGAGAAACGAAGTATATTCATCGCGTAAATCAGGGCTGATTCCCCGATAATCAATGTCGATGCCGTGGTAAGCGTTGCGCTCTACCAGGCCGACCACCTCTTGAATGTGGCGCTCACGCGCTTCGGGATCGATGAGCATATTATCGATGAGATCGGAGCGGACGGAGCCGTCCTGGCCGTAGTTACGGATGGTGGGGATCACGTTGAACGGCGCGTTTTGAATATCGGCGGGTAATTCACCCAAATTGTCGATGATCTCGCCCTGGTTGCCTAAAATCAGGCCCTGGGGACTGATTTCAACCAACGTATCTTTAACCTCGTCGGGCAAAGACGCGCTGGTGGCGTAATCGGTGGAAACGTTGGGATGCACCGCGTGGGTCTGCATCACCACCACCGATTCCGGCAGGTAGTCAAGGTCAGACTCTATCACATCTTCGGCCAGCAATTTACGGTTGGGCAGCCATTCCCATGATTCGCCATTCCAGCTATAGAGGTCTAATGTATTGTACGGCTCAGACTCATTGGGGATGGGTATCCGAAGATTGACGATATCCGGCATTGCGCCTTTGAGTTGGACGCGATAGTAAGGGCTTTTAACGATCAAATTAGGGGGGATACTTTCGGCGGCGGTCAGCAGGCTGTTACCGGCAGCGCCCTCTAAAAAAAGGTTGCGGGGCACCGCGTTGAGCGCCACCTGAAACGAGCGGTTAACCCCTTCGGGGACAAAGGTGACTTGCGTGCCGTCCGGGTCTTGAATTACGCCGCCATCGCGGCCGATGCGTTCGTACCCAACCACCCAACCCATCGTCCGGTCAACCAGCGAGACGGGGGGTAACAGCAGCGCGGCCAAAATCAACAGGGGTATCAGCACAAAGTTGATCACAAAACCGCCGAGCCGGCTTTCTAACAACCCTTCAAATAATTGTAAAAGCGGATTTGTTTGAGCTGTCATTAAACGCGCTTTCTCCTTTCCTTCTACAAACTACCAACCGCCGGCTCTTTAATACGGGCCGGCAGTTTTCCATTTACTACGGATTGGTCGTTCCCAGACCAAGAATACAAAGCGTAAGTATAATCAAAAATATAAAAAATGGGAAATGTTAGTGTTTCAACCATTTGCGCCGCCTACCACCAATAATCGGTCCAGCCCCGCCAGGTCCTTTTTTATTTCGATCCCGGCGCTTTTAAAAAATTGCTGCGCTTGCTGCGCTGCGGCTGCGCCCTGAGACGCGCCGATTTCCACCAGTAAACAACCGTTGGGTTTGAGTTTTTCCCCGGCCTGGGCCAGCAGGGCGCGCACCACCTCCAGACCATCGGTGCCGCCGGCCAGCGCTTGCGACGGTTCGTAACGGCTTACTTCCGGCATCGCGCCGCGCAACTCCGAATCGCTGACGTAGGGTGGATTGCTGACAATCATATCGACCGGGCCGGTTACTGGCGCTAACAGGTGGCCTCGCAAGAAGGTGATCTTTTCAGCCACAGCGTGACGCCGGGCATTTTGCCGGGCAATTTGCAGGGCAGGGGCGGAAACATCCACCGCCACAAATTTTGCTTGAGGAATATGTTTGGCCAAAGTCACGGCAATACAGCCGCTGCCGGTTCCCACATCGACAATAGTGAAATGCCGGCGGCTATCTGCGGCGGTTTGATAGTATTGAAGAGCCGTTTCTACCACAAGTTCCGTTTCGGGGCGGGGAATCAAAACGTGGGGCGTTACCTGAAAATCCAAGCCGTAAAATTCTTTATGGCCGGTCAGGTAGGCTACCGGCTCTCGCTGCTCCCGCCGCCGGAGCAAATTCTCAAATTGCGTTGATTGCGCCGGAGAAAGTTTTTTATCGGCGTGAGCAAGGAGCCAGGCGCGATCTTTTTCCAGCACGTGGGCCAAGAGAACCTCGGCATCCAGGCGGGGGGTATCGCACCCGGCCTGAGCCAGGCGGGCGATGGCGGTGGTCAAGATTGTTTGGAGGGTGGATTCGGGTGACATAGTAACAATAACGGCTCGTGACCACAGATGATTGACGGCAGACCACCGACGAGAGATGACCGGGCTAAACTATCCGGTTGACCGTACACAAATCGGTGGTCGGTGGTCGCTTCCGGCAAAGTGGCTGTCTTCAACCCCTTACACTGTCGCCAACTCTTTCAGCTTTTTCTCTTGATCGGCGTCGGCCAGGGCATCAATGAATTCATCGATTTCGCCGTTGAGAATGGCCTCCAGCCGGTGGCTGGTGTAATGGATGCGGTGGTCGGTGACGCGGGTTTGGGGGAAGTTGTAGGTGCGGATTTTCTCGCTGCGGTCGCCGCTGCCCACCTGGGAGCGCCGGGCCGCGCCGTGTTCTTCTTCCAGGCGGCGTTGTTCCATATCGTACAGGCGGGCGCGCAAAATGTTGAACGCCTTGGCTTTGTTCTGCAACTGGCTTTTTTCATCCTGGCAGCTAATGACAATGCCGGTGGGCACGTGGGTCAGCCGTACCGCCGAATCGGTGGTGTTGACGCTCTGGCCGCCGGGGCCGGAAGAGCGGAAAATATCGATCCGCACTTCGTTGGGATCAATTTCCACTTCCACTTCATCCATTTCGGGCAGCACGGCCACGGTGGCGGTTGAGGTGTGGATGCGCCCGCCGCTTTCGGTTTGAGGGATCCGCTGCACCCGATGCACGCCGCTTTCGTATTTGAGTTTTGAGTAAGCCCCCTGCCCTTTGACCTGAAACACTATTTCTTTGAAGCCGCCAATGCCCGACTCGTTCTGGCTGAGAATAGACGTGCTCCAGCCGTGGTTGTCGGCGTAACGGCTGTAGATGCGGTACAGGTCGGCGGCAAAGAGGCCGGCTTCATCGCCGCCGGCTCCGGCCCGGATTTCAACGATCACGTTCTTTTCGTCATTGGGGTCTTTGGGCAGCAGCATGCGGCGTAATTTTTCTTCCAGTGTTTCCTGTTCTTCGGCCAGGGTATCGATTTCATCCCGAACCATGGCCTTCATATCGTCGTCCGACTCATTTGCCAGCATTTCGCGGGCGTCTTTGAGCTGGGCCAGCACTTCCCGGTAGCGGTGGTAGGTTTTGACCATCGGTTCCAGGTTCGATTGTTCCTGGCCGTATTTCATCAGCAGTTCGTGGTTGCCGATCACGTCCGGGCTGGACATCAGGTCAATTAATTCGTTATATCTTGATTCTATGGAGGCAAGTTTTTCCAGCATTGTAACTCCTACAAGATCAAACCCGCCGGGACGGCGGGTCAGGTCTCATCATAATTTTGACATGATAGATGAAGTGCGGCGACTCGTCAAAAAGAGAGGGTAAACTTCGTTTACTCGTCTGAGTTGGCAATTTCCCATTTGAGGGCCAGCCCCCACTGGTGGGGCGTGTATTCTCCGCCGCGAGTCCAGCCACTCAAAATGATGTTAAATTCTTCCTGGGTGATTTCCACCAGGCCGTGTTGGGCAAAGGTTTTGGAAAAGCCGGCGGCTTCACCCTCGATGCCGTAGTAGCCGATGAGATAGGTTTGTGTGGTTTTGTCGATTTTAGGTTTGTAATGGCGGCCGCTTATCTTTTCGCCTTCAAAATCTACCCAGCCAAAGAAAAACGGCAGTTGGTTGATCTGCATATCGTCTTTGGCCCGGTAATAAACGCGCCGGGAAGAATTTTCTGTCATCATAACCGTCCTAACCTGGTCTGGCCAGAATCAAAAGGAACACAGAGTGGCGCTGAGGGTCTTTTTTCAAAAGGACACAGAGATTTTTTTAATCTTCTCTGTGAAACTCTGTGAAATGCTTTCTTGCTCAATAAAGTACCAATATTGTTGACCACCAGTTAGCGCAGCGATGCCAGAAAGCTGTTCACGGCTTCCTGGTTCCAGCTTTGGGTTGGCCCAATGATCATCAGCATAGCGGCCCCGTTTCTGCCGGCAAACGCGCCCGTTATCTGCCGGATGGATGTGCCTTCCGCATCGGTGCCTTCTTGCACGGTGAGCGTCACGTTTTGATCTCGAATGGTGGTTTGAATAGTGTCAACCACTTGCATATTGACGGTTTGCCGGCCCGTCTGCTGCTGCAACGATTGTTCAATTTGTTGGGCCATTTCTTCCGGGCTGAGGCCAAACATGTCGGGAACCTGCATCAGCACAAAAATCTGCCCGGAGAAATCTTCTTTGCCAAAGGCCACCATATCAAAGCCAAAGAAGCTCAGGCCAAACTGCTCTTCGTAACCGGACGGCAGTTGGTAAGATACGATGTTTTCGGCAATTTGAGAAACTTGCGCCGGGTCTTCAGTGGTGGATGCGGATCGTTCCAGCAGCGTGCCCATCATCATCGGCGAGACCACCGTTCCCACCAGGCAACAGCAAGCGCACAACACAATCAGGCCAATAAAAATGCCGATAACCACTTTAGTGCGGTCCATAGTTGTTCCTCCAATTAGAGTTGGATAGAAAAAAAGTGAGGCTCATAGACACAGCCCCGTTTTCAACATGATATGATCCTATACGTGACCACCGGCGACTGACGACCGATGATCGATGCAAGATCAAATCAAAGAAGTGTTCGTTA
>CAZTFF010000131.1:0-5631 GCA_964612485.1 uncultured Caldilineaceae bacterium | reverse complement strand
CAAATTGTCACTTTCGGCAAAGCATTTATAATCAAAGAGTAGAAAGTGTTTTTAAGGTCTGGCGAAAGGACAAAAGATAATGGAAACCCGACAAGTGATAATAGACGTGCCGGAAAAGGTGCTGTTGGCCGAAAAGACCGATGAATTATCCTTTGGCCGCGAGATCAGGGTCCTGGCCGCGGTGAAATTATTTGAATTAGGCCGCCTCTCCTCGGGCCGGGCCGCCGAGTTGGCCGGGATGAGCCGGGTGGAGTTTTTACTGGCGCTGGAACGATACCGGGTGTTCCCTTTTGAAGCGGAACTGCGCGAGTTAGAGGCAAGCGATGACTGACGCCATCAGCAATACATCCCCCTTGCTGTATTTGCATCGTTTGAACAAACTGGATTGGCTGCCGGAGATGTTTGGCGAGATATGGACACCTGGGGCGGTTGTCGAAGAATTGAAAGAAGGACAAAAACGGGGCTACGATGTACCTCAAGTAGAAAATTATGCCTGGCTGGAAGTACAAGAGCCGGACAATATTCCATCTGCGTGGTTGGCCTTGGATTTGGGACCTGGGGAGTTGGCGGCCATGGCTTTGGCGTTAGAAAACCCCAAACGTGTGATTTTATTAGACGATATGTTAGCCAGAAGAGTGGTGCAAGCAGCCGGTTTGAACGTGTGGGGAACATTGCGCGTGTTGTTGGAAGGGAAACAACAAGGTTTGACTGAAAGAATAGCGCCGTTGTTGGACCGGGCAGAAGAGAGCGGGCTATGGGTTTCTGATAGTGTGCGCCGTCGCATTTTGACGCTGGCCGGCGAAGAAGAATAGTTGAGGATTAAAATGTTTACATTGCCGGAATGCGTGCATTGTCGCGGCAAATTGGTGCAAAAGAAGGTGAGTTACACCGCCAACCGCAAAGGTTATCACCTGATCATTGATGACGTACCCGCCTGGGTGTGCGAGCAATGCGGCGAACCGATGTTTAGTGAAGCCACCGTGGATGCTATTCAAGAAATGCTGCAAGAAATGGACAATCGCCAGGAAAAACTAATGGCCCTGGCGGCCTGATCTCCGGCTGCGGGCAGGCGACCCTTTTGCATATTGAGAGATGTAAGAAATGCCACGAGTGCGGCTATAGTGAGTGTTGATCATCTCCCGTAGTGACAGAATGTTATCGCTGTAGTGACAGAACAATGTTCTGTCACTACTTTACCAGGTTGACGAATCCGGTTACCATGCCGTATCATTACCAGAGGAAGCGTAACTATGAGCATCAAACACTACCTGGATACGGTCAAAAAAGATGTCGAAGCCGGACGGGCCACCGAACACACCCACCGGCCCGCCCTCAAAGCCCTGCTTGAAACGTTGGACTTGACCATCAACGCCGTGAACGAACCCAAACGCTCCGACTGCGGCGCGCCCGATTACGTGATCACCCGCGATAGCCTGATTGTCGGCTACATCGAGGCCAAAGACGTGGGCAAATCGCTGGCCGAAGTGGAACGTACCGGGCAACTGAAACGCTACCTCGGCGCGTTGAACAACCTGATCCTCACCGACTATCTCGAATTTCGCTGGTACGTGGACGGCGCACTGCGCGACACGGCCCAACTGGCCACCATCACCACCGGCAAGATCAAATCCCGCAAAGATGGCGCGGAGGCGGTCGCCAATCTTCTACTGGCCTTTTTGAACCACACCCCCGCCGATGTCAACGATCCGCACGATCTCGCCACGCGCATGGCCCGGCTGACCCATATGATCCGCGATACCATTGTGCAGGCGTTTGAATTGGGCCAGGAATCCAACTTGCTGCAAGGCTGGCGCGACGCCTTTGCCAAAGTGCTGATTGCCGACCTCGACCGGCCGGAGCGCACCGCCGACTTTGCCGATATGGTAGCCCAAACCCTGGCCTACGGTCTTTTTTCGGCGCGAATTATGGACACCACCCCCGCCGACTTCACCCGCACCGAGGCCCAGCAACTCATCCCCAAATCCAATCCCTTTTTGCGTAAATTCTTCTCGCAGATGACCACCATTGAACTGGACGACGAACCCTTTGCCCCCTTTGTGGACGACCTGGTCAACCTGCTGGCCCACACCGATATGGAGGCCGTGCTCACCGACTTTGGCCGCCGTACCCGCCAGCAAGACCCGGTGGTGCATTTTTACGAAACCTTCCTGGCCGCCTACGACCCCAAGCTGCGCGAGGCGCGGGGCGTCTACTACACCCCGGAGCCGGTGGTCAGTTACATTGTCCGTTCGGTTGACCACCTGCTCAAAACCCGCTTCAACTGCCCGCAGGGGCTGGCCGACAGCCGCACCATTACTGTACCCAACCGCGACCCCGGCCTGACGGTGAAAGGCAGCACCAAAACCCGCAAAACCACCGAGAACCACAAAGTGCTGGTGCTGGACCCCGCCACAGGAACCGGCACGTTTTTGTACGCCGTGATCGACCACATCCGCCAACAGTTTATGCAGCAGGGCAACGCCGGGATGTGGCCGGGCTACGTCAAAAACCACCTGCTGCCCCGCCTCTTTGGTTTTGAACTGCTGATGGCGCCCTACGCCGTGGCCCATTTTAAATTGAGCCTGCAACTGGCCGGGCGCGACCTGCCCCCGGAACTGACCGACGCCTGGGCCTACCACCCCGAAACCGAAGCCGAACGCCTGGGTATTTACCTGACCAACGCCCTGGAAGGCCCCCACGAATTGACCGGGATGCCCTTGTTCACCCAGTGGGTGGCCGATGAAACCAATGCGGCCAACGAAGTGAAACAGAATTTGCCGGTGCTGGTGGTGATGGGCAATCCGCCGTATTCAAACTTTGGGCAGATGAATAAGGGTGATTGGATTTTAGGCTTGCTTGATGAATATAAAAAGGGGTTGGATGAAAAGAAACTTAACCTTGATGATGATTTCATAAAATTTATTCGGTTTGGGCAATGGAGAATTGAGAAGAATGGTGAAGGTATTCTGGCATTTATCACAAGTAATACCTATATTGATGGCATCACACATCGTCGGATGAGGGAATCTTTGCAAGATACTTTTACGGATATTTACATTTTGAATTTGCACGGTAGTAGTATGAGATATGAACAATCACCTGATGGTTCAAAGGATGAAAATGTATTTGATATTCGTCAAGGTGTTGCAGTCGGGATTTTTATCAAAAAGGGAGGGAAAGCATCGCAAAAGGCGAACGTCTATTACTCAGATTTATGGGGATCAAGACAGACCAAATACAACTCATTGCTTGATACAGATATTTCCAACACCGATTGGATTAAACTCGCTCCAGAGAAACCTTGGTGGTTTTTTGTGCCGAAGGAAAAACAAAGTTCCGAAGAGTACAATACATTCCCAAGTTTAACTTCTGCGTATCAGGTTTTTGGAAATGGAATTGGCACTGATCGAGATGGTCTTTTCTATGATTTTGACTACAATATTTTGTCCACCAGAATCGAAAAGTTTTACTCGCCCGAAGCTCTAAATCCTCCATTTTCTGAAGATTATAAAGTGAGAGACTCATCAAGTTATCCGCTTTTATCAAGGAGGAGTGCGACACAATTTTCAACTTCTTGCCTTACAAATTGTCTATACCGTCCATTTGATAAACGATGGTTGTACTATGATCCAAAACTTATAAGCCGTCCAGCCTCAAGTGTGATGCAACAATTTCAGAGGTCAAATCTGGCGTTATTGGTCACAAGACAAATATCTACAGGTGAATTTAGACATGTATTTATATCAAACACTATTTCCGACCGCGATCCATTGTCTTTAGCCACCCGTGAACGAACACAGGTTTTTCCCCTCTACCTCTACCCCACCGACGACGCCGCCAAACAAAAAAGCCTGCCGGACGCCATCCCCCCGCTTGCGGGGGGACAGAGGGGGGTCTGGCCGCCCGACAAAGCCAACGGCGACCGTATACCCAACCTCAACCCTGAATTTGTCAAAACAATGGAAGAAAAGCTGGGGCTGGTGTTTCAACCCGGCCAGACCTTTGAGGTTTTAGAAACCTCAAAGGTCTTCACGCCGGAAGACATCTTTCACTACATCTACGCCATCTTCCACAGCCCCACCTACCGCAGCCGTTACGCTGAATTTCTCAAAATCGACTTTCCTCGCGCGCCGCTCACCTCGGATGTTGGTCTCTTTCGCGCCTTGTGCGGCCTGGGGCAAGAACTGGTCGGCCTGCACCTGCTGGAATCGCCGGCGGTGGGCCAACTCATCACCAGCTATCCCGTAGCCGGTGATAATCGCGTGGAAAAAGGCTATCCCAAATACACCCCGCCCACGGCCCAACAGCCGGGCCGGGTTCACCTCAATAAAACGCAATACTTTGAAGGTGTGCCGCCGGACGTGTGGGAATTTCAGGTGGGCGGTTATCAGGTTTGCGACAAATGGCTCAAAGACCGGCGCGGGCGGCAGCTACCGTATGCTGACTTGACCCACTACCAGCAAGTGGTGGTCGCCTTGCAAGAAACCATCCGCCTGATGCAAGAAATTGATGATGTCATTCCCGAATGGCCGTTACCGTAATGTTTTGTAGGGACAGAATAATATTCTGTCCCTACAAAACACAGGCCCGATCCTGCCAAAAACCCCCTGCCCATCTTGCCCTTATCCCCAAAAATCCTTATAATAGGGCCTAACCAGTCAAATTCTTGTTTCTTGTACAAGAATTTCCGGTCGCACCTTTTGGTTGCGGCTTTGTCTGTGTTAGGATCAGTTCCATAAATCCATTTTATAACCTTTTATAAACCCTACAGATAGGAGAGAGGGAAAAATGACCGTAAAGTATAATGTTGTTCCCCGCCGTAACCCCGGCGACCCCACCGCACCACAAAAATATTACCCATCCATCAAATCGAGTGGCCGCGTGAAACTGCGCGCGCTATCCAAACAAATTGCCGAAATCTCCACGGTTAGCAGCGCGGATACCATGGCTGTTTTGGAGGCGCTGCTGACCCTGATCCCGCGCGAACTCAGCGACGGCAATATCGTTGAGCTGGGCGATCTGGGGTCCTTCTGGCTGCGCTCTCGCAGCGAGGGGGCCGAGACCGAAGAGGCCGTGACCGGGCGCAACATTACCCGCCTCATCCCCGATTTTAAACCGGGCAAAGAGTTCAAGCAGGTGTTGAACACCGTAGAATTTGAAAAAGACGGGGCCTGAACCGGCCGTCTAAAACTGAAAGGCTCATGTGTAGAATCTGTACATGTCATTGCGAGCGAAGCGAAGCAATCTCCGTTCAGCAGCGACGGAGACCGCTTCGCCTCCGGCTCGCGGTGACATGTCAGCACACTTTTCACACATGAGCCAACTGAAAAAGATTGAACCAGCCAGGGTCTTTTATCCAAAGCCCTGGCTTTTTTGCTGCCGTTGCGCGCAGCGGCAGGCCCCCGCCAAAGCGTTGGCAGGGAAATTCATCATCCACCGATGATCAAACACATTTGATGTGTTGAGCAAAAGGTCTCGACGTGTTGGCAAAAAGGTCTCGACGTGTTGGGCAAAAGGTCTCGACGTGTTGGCAAAAAGGTCTCGACGTGTTGGCAAAAAGGTCTCGACGTGTTGGCAAAAGGTCTCGACGTGTTGGGCAAAAGGTCTCGACGTGTTGGCAAAAAGGTCTCG
>CAZTFF010000130.1:3013-5677 GCA_964612485.1 uncultured Caldilineaceae bacterium | reverse complement strand
GGCGGGCAATAAACCCCATTGAAACCACCGTGCCCATCACCACCATCAGCGGTCAACTTATCGCCGCTACCATCTGCCAAACATCAAAGCCTTTTCGAAAATTGAATCAAATTATGATATAATCTAATGGAGTTGAGGAGTACCGGAGAAGAAAATTGCGCTACACGTTTGAATGGGACCCCAACAAAGCCAGAAACAATGTGCGAAAACATAAGGTCTCTTTTGAACATGCGGCTGAAGTTTTTTTAGATCCATTGGCTATTTCTATCTTTGATGAAGAACATAGCGATGAGGAAGAACGTTGGGTAACCATGGGAAAAGATAGCCATGAGGTTGTATTGGTGGTAATCCATACATTTCAAGAAGTAGCGATCAATGCGTGGATCATTCGGATCATCTCAGCCTGGAAAGCAACCAGGAATGAAATCAGTCAATACGAGGATTATGAGATATGAGAAAAGAGTACGATTTTTCTAAAGGGGAACGGGGAAAATTTTATCGTCCAGACGCTGAGTTGAATTTACCTATTTATCTCGAACCGGATATTGCCAGGTTTGTTCGCGAGGTAGCCAGGGCGAAAAATGAGGAGATCGAGTCAATTGTCAATGATTGGTTACGTCAAGATATTGCGTTGGTAGGTGAACGTTCGGTCTCCTCTGAAACCAGTTAGAAAATCCGTTTACCTGATTGAAGCATCTTGTTTTTTACCGGGTAGGGGAATAGAATAGAGGCTAATCATAATCTGTGAAGCGTCCTCTCTACTGGTCTACCAAAAGGTATTAGCCGACCGGTTTGGGCCAAAAATAGCCGAATCTCGTCGGCTAAGACGAGAATAAGGGCCAAAAATCTGGTCGGCTAATCCGGCGACAACAAAAAAACACGGCTTACAAAGCCGTGTTTTTTGATTCCGAGCAATACGTTGGACGATTTCCATTACGTTGAATGGTCATTCTGTTTCAACCGGCTGCGGCGCAGGAGCAAAGGTCGAAAGAGAATAAAGTGACAAAAAAATCCGTGGCTCATATTGGCTTTAAGGTGCAAGATCGTTTTGGTGTGTCACTGCGAGCCACGCGAAGCAGTCCCCACTATTGGAGCCGGAGATTGCTTCACCGTCAAAGACGGCTCGCAATGACATGCGTGTCATTTCACCTTTGCGCCCATATGCGCCAAAATCCATGGGAGGGGAGGAAGGATTTTTGTCCCCCCAGTTCAGCGCAGCTTGCCCCCATTTCCCGCCCAATGTTGATTCCCCAGACCAGCCCGCCGATCAGAGCCAGCGCAACGAGGCCGGCGGTAGCGTACTGCTGCCAGATGTGTTTGAGAGTGTTCATTTTGCTCCCTCCTTGGTAGGTTTGTTATGGTTTATGTTTTTTCTAGCTCTGCCAAAATTTTTCGAGCTTGCTCGGCGGCAGGCGACTTAATTTCCTCAATAAGGCCCTTCAAAAAAGATCACCAGACAACGTATCCAGCGGCGGAATGGATGGCGTTGGAGTTCCTGATTTTCGGCCATCTCCCTATCCGCTTTCTAATGCCCGCACCCCCCGGCAGCGGGGATAATCGGGGCAGCTCCAGAATTGCTTGCCATAGTGCGGGCCGGATTTCTTCACCGTGCGCCGCAGCCTGGTTTTTCAGGTGTTGTCATCTAAATATATTCTCATCGACGTCGTTCAAGCTATGATGATCTCCTGGGATAAAATGTGTTTCAGGACTCAACGCCTAACTGTTGAGCCAACTCTAGGATACTGGCTTGCCGATCATTGTAACGGATCACCAGGGGGCGGTAGTTCAAGCGGCGCAGGCGGCGGCGCGTCTGCTCGTCCATCGCCTGGACGTAATCGCGATCGTGGGGGGCACCATCAACAAATACGACGTGGTTAGGGCGATAGAAGAAATCGGCGCGAGTAACCGGTTCATCCCCGTCATAAATGGTGTGCTGGGCGGCATCGGGTAGAGGAAGTCCGCGTTCGGCAATAGCCCGAAGGATGTCACGCTCCAGATCACTCTCACATTGGGTGAGTAACACCTCAAGAGTGGGCTGCCCGGATGAAGAAGTTTCCCGAGGAACAACATCTAGCCCGGCCAACTGTTGCAGCCAGGGCAGTACCAGATGCCGATCCAGTAGATGGTGCTCGCGCTGGTTGTAGAACGTACACAGGCACTCATAACAGGCCCGCTCGCAGCCATCCTCGGTGTCATCTTCGTGCAGCAGTTCGCGGCTTCGGGCCACTACATCGGCCAGCCGGGCCGGGTCGGTCAGGGCTTCGACAGCGCCGGACCCGCCTTCGGCTGTTTCGTAAAGCACGATAAGTTTGTGGTCGCCGACCTCGGGCCGTTGTGAAACAAATCCACCCAGCTCGCCGGCATCCAGTTCCATCGCAACCGCCAGCGCCTGGGTAAAGGTATGCAGTAAGGTGGTGTAAAAAGACTCCGCCTGGGTTGCATCCACATCATCCGGCAGCGGCACATCCAGCGTAAGCACATCGTGCCGGGAGTCGTTATACAGCATCACATCTCTCACAATATCATCCGGGCGGGCGCCCCGGAAGCAAGTGCCTGATTTCCCGGTGGTTTGCGGGTGGTCGTTGATAGCCCGCTCGCTGGTGAGCCAACGCTGGCAGCGCTGACAGTAGGTAAAGCCCGGGGGCTGGTCTTGCGCTTCCGCCT
>CAZTFF010000130.1:0-2913 GCA_964612485.1 uncultured Caldilineaceae bacterium | reverse complement strand
CCCGGTTGACCATGATGACCCGGCCGTTGTGCTCGTAGGTCAGACGAAATCCGTCCGATTCCCGGGCCGTCGTAACCGCAAAATCTCGGGCGGCCTGACCGCGCCGGTAATAAGTTTCGATCAGATAGCCCCGCCGCATCCGTTCCTCTTCATCCGCCGTGATCGACTGACGCCGGCGGGCCACCATATCGGGCATCGACAGGGCATGTTGTTGGGGGTGCAGCGCCTCCAAAGTTTGTTGGCACACGCCACACACCGCCCGGTTAGCATCTTCACCGATGTAAGCGGTGTGGCAGTGGGGACAAACCAACAATTGGTGAAAATCAGGTTGATTCTCCCGGGTGTTGGGCCGGGCGCTCACAATTTCGTAACGATTGCCGCGATAGTAAACAAAATTGCCGGGGGCATATTCGGTCAAGGCAATCACCGGATCGCGGCTGAGTTCATCGTCCATCTCGCGGAAAGAGAGCGTTACAGCCCGGCGGGGGAACGCATAATTGGGCAAAAAGCCCTGGCTGCCCAGGTAGCGATAGGTGTAAAAATCTTTTTTACCCTCTCGCATGGCGGCCAGCTTGTCTTCAATAACATTGCGGCGATACTGCAATGAGCGATCGGTTGATTCCCGCCCTAATTGGCGGTTGATCTCGTCCCGTTCGGTGGATAAGGCGGTATATTCACGCCGCCAGCGGATAAATGTCCGGTCCAATTCAGCCACAAATTGGTCAATGACCCGCCGGATGTAGGCATCCGTAAACCAGGCGAAGCGCTGCATCTCCCGGGCAAAGGCGGTCTGCACGGCAGTGACAATGTCTTCGGCGCGCGCCGCTACGGCTGTTTCCAGGTTGTGCCTGAAATCGGCAAAGAGGGGATAGTCCTGGGTGTCTATGTCGAGCATTCTGACCGGTTGGGCCGACAATTTCACACTTTCAGCGCCCGCGGCCCGGTAGGCCAGTGTTTCCAGCACCAGAGCGTGAACGTGCGTGCGCACCAGCGGTTCATTGTCTAATAAAAAACGAGGCGGGCTGATAGCGCCGGAAATGATCTTACCCGGCGAGCGGTAGAAATATTGGTCATGCGGGCCACGAAAACTGCCCACACCGCAAAACACCGTAATCAGCGCCGGCTGCCCCTTGCGCCCGGCCCGCCCCGCGCGCTGGGCATAGTTGCTGGGGCTGGGCGGAACATTGCGCATATAAACGGCCGACAGATCACCAATATCAATGCCCAGTTCCATGGTGGGGGTGCAGACCAGCACATTCAATCCGTCTCGCCCTTCGCGGAACGCCTCTTCGATCTGGCGGCGTTCCTGGCCGCTGACCTGCCCGCTGTGTTCCCTGGCCCGGGCCGGGGCGATGCCGGCCAGCGGGCGGGCGTATTCCCGGCGGAAGTAGTTGTCTCCCAAATCCATTTCCTGTAGCTCGTCACAACGGCTGCCGGTGCAAACCGCCAGCTGCCGAAAATGATGCACCGTGCCACACTTGGGGCAAACTTGATGACGCGCCTGGCCGGTTACGCTCAATTGAGGGAGTTCAGCCGGAAGCATCAATAAGTCACCCAGCCGGCGAATATGAACTTTTTCCAGGAAACGGATCTCATCATCAGCCAATATCTGAACCGTGGCCCGGATAACGTCGGATGCTGCGGAATACTCTAAATGAAGCGCCCGTCGGGTCCAGGCCACCAGCGCCGTACTGGAATGGGTGAAGCGATAGACGATGGCTTTACGCGTTCCCGTCTCGAGTTCGTCGCTGAAGCCGATGGGTCGTTGAGGGCCAACGTCCTCAAAGAGGGCGGTGGGGTCCAATTTTTCCAGAACTGTGGCTTCAAACTCGCCGAAGTTAAGCAAAACGTGGTGGTTGAGGGCCAGGCGTTTGCGTATAATATCCAAGAATCCGTGCAAATAGTCGTAGCGCCGGTCAACATCCAGCCCGGCCAATACCGGCACCTCGCGCCAGATTTCTTCGGCCGCAGCGAGCCGGTCCAAACCATCGTAGCCCACTCTCACCAGCCCGACATCCTCCAGATTTTGGTGCAGGCGGCGATGCGTGGCCTCCAGGTCCAGCAAGGCGGCAAAGCTCAAATAGTGCCGGTATTCAGCATCCGGATTGCGCTGCCCCCGAAACCGGCCCGTCTCCCGGCGATAGCGCGGCAGCACGCCCGCCGCCTCCATAGTCTGGTACAGCCGCAGCCCCAGATCGGGGCCAACCGGCAGCGGAATAGCGGCCTGGCGCAGGGCGTGGTACAACGTCCGCCGAAATTGAATGCGGTTTTGCAGGCTGTTAAGGTGGGCGGCTTGCAGCGCGGTATCCTGCCGGTTATCGCTGAAGGCAATGAGCTTGCGCTGCTCGGCAGGTAAGTTGGCCAGGGTATTGGCAATGAGCACATCGGTAGCCGTGGAACGGCCCACCGATCCAAAGGTGAAAAGTTTGTTGAATTCACGCGGGCGGCGGTTATGGACAATGCCACAGTTCAAGCACAACAAAAATGGCGTGTGGATGACGGTGACTGCCAACCGGTCCGGATGGCTGCAATCAGGGTCTAGCCGGTTGCAGGTGGGGCAGTAAGTTTTTTCCACCGGTACATTGTTCCGGTAGTTTCGCCTGATCTTTCCGGTCGGCGTCAACCAGCGCTCAGGAAGCGGCACGACAGCCGGATCCAGCGGGCCGGGATAGATGTAGGCCGGCGTGCCTTCATAATCAACCGAGTCCAGCTCGTGGGGCAGCAGGCTGCCGTCTTCTTGGATGGCGACGCTGTAATATTCCTGGCCGCAAGAGCGGCAGAAGTTGAGCGGGAAGGCCGGATGTTCTCGCCCCGTCTGATTGGCGCAAATCGGACAGGTCAAGTCTCCCCGGTCGCTCAGATGGGGGCCGGCAGCAGTGATACAACTGACAATGGCCCGGCCCTGGGAAAAGA
>CAZTFF010000129.1:0-5700 GCA_964612485.1 uncultured Caldilineaceae bacterium | reverse complement strand
CAAAAAGACCTACCACGTTCAGCTTCAACTGGAATCGATTGTGTTCAAAGGCAAATCCATTCCCCAGGTGGCCGCGCTGGTAGAGGCTATGTTCATGGCCGAGCTAAAAAACCAGCTTTTAACCGCCGGGCACGATCTGGATCAGCTTGAACGCCCCATCCAGGGAACCCTGGCCACCGGCAGCGAAGCCTACATCGGCATCAACGGCAAAGCGCAAACAACCAGGGCCAACGATATGATGATTATCGACAGGCAGGGCGTCATGTCCAGCATCGTCTACGGCCCCGACCGACGTACGCGGATCACGCCGGCCACCCAAAACGCGCTGTTTACCGTCTACGCGCCGCCCGGCATCGATAAATCGGCGGTTCTGGCCCATTTGCAGGATATTCAAAATTATGTATTGCTCATCACGCCCCAGGCCGATGTAGAGCACCTGGAGGTGTACGGCTAAAATGTCGAGATGGAGCGTTATTTTTCTACTCTTATTGATTACAATTGCATCGGCATGTAGTTCCGGGCGTGATAGCCCAGATTACTACGCGCCCCAGACCATCATCCCCAACCGCACTGAAATCCTGGCTGCCACCCCACCCCTCGATACCGGCTGGACCCCGGCGGAAATCGCCATATTGACCGATCTCTGGCTGGGCAGCTTGCCGCCGGTGCCGGCCTCGCCCTCCAATTCCGTCGCCGATCAGCCCCAGGCCGCCGCCCTGGGGCACAAACTCTTTTTTGATGCCCGCTTGAGCGCCAATAACCAGGTATCATGCGCCACCTGCCACCGGCCCGATTTAATGTTCACCGACGGTTTCCCGGTGTCTTTTGGCACGCGCACTACCCAACGCAATGCGCCCACTTTGATGGGAACGGCCTACAGCCTGTGGCTGCTGTGGGACGGCCACAAAGACAGCCTATGGGCGCAGGCGCTGGAACCCATTGAACATCCCGACAAGCAGGGATCAACCCGCCTGCACGCTGCGCACTTGATTTATCAGGATGAAGCTTACCGCGCTATGTACGAGACCGTGTTTGGCCCCCTGCCCTCTGAATTGGCCA
Organism: uncultured Caldilineaceae bacterium; assembly: GCA_964612485.1. Lineage (GTDB taxonomy): Bacteria > Chloroflexota > Anaerolineae > 4572-78 > J111 > JAFGNV01. Next base: position 4,641 of record CAZTFF010000129.1, on the reverse strand, counting down.
ATTTTGATCGCTTTCTTGACTCCGGAGGACCGGTTGAAGATGCCGGGTATCGCGCTAACTGGGATTCAATGACCTCCACCGACCAAGCCACCATCACCCAAATCTACGCCAATTTAGGCAAAGCCATTGCCGCCTACGAACGGTTGATTGTGCCGGGGCCTGCCAGATTCGATGCCTATGTGCAGGCACTGCTAACGGAAAACACGCAACAGATGGAAACAACGCTTTCGTCTGACGAGGTAGCCGGGCTGCGTCTCTTTATTGGCAAAGGCAACTGTATCCGTTGTCACAGCGGGCCGTTGTTTACCGACAACAGCTTCCATAACAACGGTGTGCCCCTGGCCGACAATGCGCCGCCCGACGAGGGTCGAGCCACCGGAATACGGCGCGTTTTAACCGACGAATTCAACTGCCTGAGCCGCTACAGCGAGGCGAAGGTGACAGACTGCGGCCATCTGAACCCGGCCTCAGCCAACGAAACAAACCTGATCTATGCCTTCAAACCACCCACGCTGCGCAACGTGGCCGAAACGGCCCCGTATATGCACGCCGGGCAACTCGACACGCTCTCGCAAGTATTGGACCATTACAATCAAGCCCCGCCCGCCCCACTGGGCCAAAGCGAGTTACAGCCGCTCAACTTATCCACAACTGAATTAGCGCAGTTGGAAGCCTTCCTCCGCAGCCTCAGCGCGCCGCCGGCCTCTCCACCGGAATTACTTGAACCTCCACAATAATCTGATTTTCTAACTTTTTTCTAAGTTTCTTCTCACTCGATTATCATTAAAGCTTGTTACACTCGCTGCTGATCTATTAAAATCCAACAAGATTAAAGAAACCAATCCTGCACAGACATGCAACATTCGGAGCTATTGGTGGTCGTTCTGATATGTTGTACGACCCATCCGGGGATCAAATTTCCATTTTTGTCAGGATACTGCCCAAATCAAAGAAATAATCCCCTGTGGAGAATATGATGAATATTATCACGCTGATCAAACAGGTTCCCGATCTGGCCCGGCTATCGCCAACTATGGACCCGCTGACCTTAATGCAAGATAAAACCGCCGGGGTTATCAATCCATGGGACGAATACGCCATTGAAACCGGCTTGCAATTACGCCAAGAATATGGCGGCCAGGTTACGGCGCTGAGCGTGGGCGATCCCGAAGCCGTGGAAACACTAAGAAGAAGCATTGCCATGAGTGTCGATGCCGCCGTCCTTGTGTCTGATCCGCTCTTAAAAGACAGCGACAGTTTGGCAACCGCGCGTATTCTGGCCGCAGCCATCAAAAAGATAGGCGAGTCGGATCTTATCATTGCCGGGCGTTCCGCAATTGACAGCAATAACGCGGCGACGGCCATTCAAACCGCTGTATTACTGGGCCTGCCCCATATTTCTTACGTAGCAGCGATCAAGAAAATTGATTCTGTGGAAAAAACAATCACGGCGGTGCGGCTGGTTGAAGGCGGCTACGAAACTGTGACCGGGAAACTTCCTCTGGCCATCAGCGTGGTCAAAGAAATCAACGAACCGCGCCACCCCAATATCATTGGCATCCGTAAAGCCTCCAAAGCCGATATTCCGGTGTGGAACCTGGCGGAACTGGGGCTGGATGCCGGACAGGTAGGGCAGGGCGGCTCAAAAACAAAATGGACTGAGCTAAAGTCTCCCCCCACCCGCGACACCTCAACCGAAATATTTGAGGGGCCGGCAGAAAAAGTTGCCCACAGCGTGGTGGAAAAACTGTCCGCCGGCAAGATTTTGTAGGAACAAGGAGAACATCACGATGCCAAACAATGTGTTTGTCTGGCTTGAACAGACCAACGGAACCGTACCCGCATCAAGCTGGGAAATTTTTGGCCCGGCCAGAAAAATTGCCAATGCCGGGGGAGGGAAACTCCAGGCAATATTGGTGGGTAATGCTGAGAATCTAAACGATCTGGCCCAACAGGCCATCCAGTATGGCGCCGACACCATATTTATGGCCAATGATGCCGGCTTTAAAACATTTCGCGCCGAACCTTACGCAGCCTTGATTACTCAACTGGCGCAAGATCACCAACCCAAGGCTATTTTGATGCCTGCCTCCGGCGCGGGGCTGGAACTCGCTCCCCACGTTGCCGCCAAACTGGAGGTGGGGCTGGCTTCAGATTGTATAGACGTGACCACCGAAAATGAGAACCTGATGGTTACGCGACCGGTGTTAAGTGGGAATTTGATGGCAACGGTTACATTTGAAGAAACATATCCGCAAATGGCTACGCTCAGGCCCCACATTTTTACAGCACCCCAGACCGATCCCAGCCGTATCGGCGAAATTATTGCAGTTGATCCCGCGCTCAGCGAGAACGACATCAACATTCACGTGGAAGCCTTTGCAGCGGCGGTAGAAACCGTCAACCTGGCCGATGCCCGGATCATTGTGTCGGGTGGCCGGGGTGTGGGCGGGCCGGACGGCTTTGAAATTCTTAGAGACCTGGCCAACGTTCTGGGGGGCGCAGTGGGGGCCAGCCGCGCGGCGGTTGATGCCGGTTGGGTTCCCTACGCTTACCAGATTGGGCAAAGCGGCAAAGTTGTTCAACCCGATGTTTATATTGCTTGCGGCATCTCCGGCGCTATCCAGCATCTGGCCGGGATGAAAACAGCCAAAACCATCATTGCCATCAACAAAAACCCCAACGTCCCCCTGTTTAAATATGCCCAGTATGGTATCGTCGGCGATTTATTCGAGGTAGTTCCTGCGCTAACAGAAGAATTCCGCAAACGTCGCAAATAAGCGCAAACCTGTTTCAAATAAGCCGAAACTATGCTAGAATGGGGCAAATAGCGCGGGGAGAAGCCGTCTCTCTCACGTTTTAATCATCACGCGTCACTACTTAAACAGGGAAGTGTATGTTAACCTTACCGGAAAAAATTCTCTTTGCGGTTGCTGTAATTGTTTCACTCTACTTTACTTACACCACTTTTAACCGTATGGTTAAGGTCATTCAGCGGGGTCAGGGCCAACTGCCCTTGAACCAGCTTCCCCACCGATTAAAAACGGGACTGGTAAAACTGGTCAACCAGGGAAACATTCTCCGCCATCGCCCTCTCGCCTCGTTTGTCCATTTTTTTATCGCCTGGGGATTCTTGTATTACATCCTCATCAATATTGTTGATGTTCTGAAAGCCTACATTCCCAACTTCCACTTTCTGGGTGATACGTTGACGGGCAATCTCTACCGGTTGCTGGCCGACACACTGACCATCGCTGTACTGGCGGCGATGATCTTTTTTTTGCTGCGCCGATTTGTTGCCAAAGACCGGGCGCTTCGCTACCGGCCCACCATCAAGCTGCATCCCCAAGCTGCACCGGGCATGGCCACAGATTCGCTGATTGTGGGCGGCTTTATTCTGGGCCACGTTGGTTTTCATTTTCTGAGCGTCACCTTTTTGGTAGCCTTACGCGGCCCGGATAACTGGCAGCCCTTTGCCACGCTGGCCGCCAACCTATGGAGCAGACTCCCGCCGGCAGCCTTAGAAACCGGCTGGCACGTGAGTTGGTGGCTGGCCGTGGGATTGATCCTGGTTTTTCTGCCCTACTTCCCTTACAGCAAACACGCCCACCTATTTATGGGACCGCTTAATTTTATGCTGCGCCCCCCCAATGAACCACTGGGTACGCTTCAACCACTTGATTTTGAAGACGAAACCATCGAACAATTTGGCGCGGCTCACCTAACCGACTTGGACCGCACCCAGATTGTCGACGCCTTTTCCTGCATTATGTGTAATCGATGCCAGGATACCTGTCCGGCTTACCAAACCGGTAAAGAGCTATCGCCCGCCGCGCTGGAAATCAACAAGCGCATCTACATTCGAGAACACATGGACGCGCTGGCCGCCGGTGAAGAAGACTCCCACCCCTTGCTTGAATACGCCATCAGCGAAAGTGCGCTGTGGGCCTGCACGGCATGCGGCGCGTGCATCGATGTCTGCCCCGTGGGCAACGAACCGATGGTCGATATTCTGGGTATCCGGCAAGATCAGGTACTCATGAACAGCGCCTTCCCCGACAACTTCAAAAATGCCTTCAACGGGCTAGAACGAAACGGCAACCCCTGGCAAAGCACCGAAGATCGACTGGCCTGGACCCACGGCCTTGATTTTCCGGTGCCAACCGTGGCCGAGAATCCTGATTTTGAGGTGCTGTTCTGGGTAGGCTGCGCCGGAGCTTTTGATCCCAACAACCGGAATGTTACCCAATCAATTGCTGCTATTCTTCATAAAGCCGGCGTTAATTTTGCCGTTTTGGGCAATCAAGAAAGCTGTACCGGCGATGTGGCCCGGCGCAGCGGCAATGAGTATCTGTTCTTTGAAATGGCCCAAAACAACATCCAAATCCTTGATGCCGCCGGTGTGGATCAGAAAAAAATCGTTACCGGCTGCCCCCACTGTTTGCACACGTTGGGCAATGACTACGCCGATTTTGGCGGGCACTATACCGTGCTGCATCACACCCAATTAATTGCCGATCTGGTTGGCCGCGGCCACTTAAGCCTGAACAAAAATGAACCCGGCCAGATCACGTACCACGATCCCTGCTACCTGGGCCGCTTCAACAACGAATATGATGCACCGCGCGCGCTTTTGGCTCA
>CAZTFF010000128.1:0-5828 GCA_964612485.1 uncultured Caldilineaceae bacterium | reverse complement strand
TTCCTACTCTATCACGGTTTTCTTGGTTTCACCTTAAATACCATATGAGCCTTTGGAGATTTTTGCCCGATTTTTATCTCTTTAGACCATATTCCCGGGGGCCAACTAAGGCCACTCGCGCCAGGCAGGCAGGAGTGACCGTCCGTTATCCTTGAGCTACCATAGCTACTATGGTAGAATAGACAACAGCTTCGTCAACTGCCTTTCCAGTTGGCGGGGTTAGCTGCCGGTGGGTGCTTTCAACACCTGCCGGCAGCGTCTCGTCTTCCGCTATTCAGTTGCCTCCATCATATTACACCCCATCGCTCGTGTCAAGACTTTTTTATCGCTTGAGCCGTAGTGACTATTTCACTGCGGCATCATCACTATCCCCTGGAAGAAACTCACCTATTTTACCCAATCTGTTTGCTCTGGCAAACCGGCAAAGGTGGCGAACCAATCAATGGAAACTTTGCTCCAGCCGCCCGGCGGGCCGGTGGCGGGGTTGCCGAAAAACAGCACTTCCGGCTGTGTGGCGTTTTGGCCTTTTAAGTACCAGTTCAGCGAACAATCACTTTCCGGCCACCAACCAATTTTGATACCGTCAACATACAGGTGGACGGTGCCGTTGATATAATCGGCGTTGGTCGTGACCCAACGATCGTGGGGAATCTGATACTCCGGCAACAAGTGTAAACGCCAGAAATATTGCTCCTGGCAGCCGGGGAAAATGAACTGGCCGGTGCCGCCGTTGGAGGAGTTGTCTTGCAGCGTGTAGAACAGCGCCCCGGTGAAGTAGGGGCGATGACCGGCATTGCTGACTTCTACGCCGTAGCCGTCGGCGGTTTGCAAGGCGCGCCAGGCGTAACGAATATTGCCGCTATTGGGCCGCCAATCGTAGCGTTCATCGGTATCCAAGGCAGTCAGGCTGCCGGAGGGATGCAGAGGATTACCGCCGCGACGCTCCAAATACTCTGCGGGGGTTTCCCGCGCATCAGCCGCACTGATGGTTTGGGCGGTGATCGTGCTGGTAGGCAGCAAATCATCATAAATGGCCCAGACCGGCACGCCGGTGGCTTGACCGTTGTTGTCTATCGTCACGGCGCTATCGGCCACGTAGGTCCACGAATTCAGGGGGTCTGGGTGAGCCATAAGCTGCCAGTAGTTCGGTTCTTCATCAAAATCTTCCGCCCAGTAAGGGGTGGGGTCAAAGGGGCCGGGTGGCAGGGCGGCGGCATACTCGGTGGCGGGCATGATCGGTTGGGGCGGAAGCTCAATTGTAGGCGTGATCAGGCCGTAGGGCGGTGTAGGCAGGGTTGGCGGCGCGTAGACCCGCAGCCAGTCGATTTCCAGGTCGGTCCACAATACCGGTGACGGCAGCATGGCCAATGATCCCAGGTAAAGAATGTCGGGCCGAATTGCGGCCTGGGGATAGCCCTGAAACGTGCTGAGGGTGCGAGTTAGCACCGGGGTGTCGTCAACCGCCAGGATCATGGTGTCCTGACTGTAATTGAAATCTGCGGTAAAAACCACCCATTCCCGATAGGGGTCGGGATAGCCATGTTCACCCAGGTCAACAAACGAGGTGCCGCGATCAGCGCCCACAATCAGGCCGCGCCAGGCTTCTTCCCGGCCGTTGTAGTCGCTGCCCAGGTAAAAGAGGGGGCCGGCATAGGCCGGGTGATGGCCGTCGACGTAGATGGCAATGCGATGTTCGCCCAGCGTGTCGGGTAAAAAGCGCACCCGCATGGCCAGGCGAAAGTCGGCGGTGTCGGGCAGCCAATCGACCCGCCTGACCCACTGATCGCCCACTTGATAGGGAATATCGTAGGTGGTGGCGCTGTCATCCACCAGGTACAGGTAGGGAAAAGAGGCAGATTGCCCCCACACGCCCAGTTTGAGCGTACCCTGGCTGACCTCAACCTGCCCGTTGGTCGGCGGGCGATAGGCAGCGGCGCTCATTTGCGGTTGGCGAACCCAGTAGGCCAGCAGCCGGTTGCAGTTGAACTCGTCGGCAAAGTAGGTAGTGTGACCGGCCGGGCGGTAGGCATCATCCTCTGGGTACATGCCGCAATAGGCGGTGCAGAGCGGGAGGGTATCCGCAGCAAACAGGGTGCCGGGGCGGGCCGGGTTTGCGCCAATCACCACGGGCAGATAAACCGAGTTGGTGAAGGGCGGGGTGAGCCACGGCTGGTAACACTCCGGCGTCTGGGCGTGGGCCGGTTGGACGACCGGCGCGCCTGAATTGAGCAGCCACGCTGCGCCCCACCCCAGAAGCAGGGTGAGGCTGATGGTTGGCAAAACACGAACGATTTTGGAGAAGGTTCTCATTGGATGGTACAGATTGTTAACCGGATAGCTGACGGGGAATCAACTTGAAGGGAAATCCAACATTATTCAATGGCAATGAAATGGCGTTGGGTCTCGCTTCGGACCTTCGGCCCGCCTTGGCCCCAACCTGCCCGACCAGAAATTTTCCATAAACTCATCAGGGGTGATGTTGGCCTGGCGGAGAATACCACGGATGCCAAGGGCCAGTTCCCGATGCAGCGGTACAACGCAGCCCATTGAACCTGTGGCTTCGTCCTTTTTGAGGACAACGTGGCTGCCGCGCTGACGCATCTGCACAAAACCTAATTTTTTCCAGAGCGCGAATAGCCTGCTCCCCGGATACCCGTTTCAGCTTAGGCATAGGAGGCTCCGGGAACCACAGCCTCAAAGGTGGTTAACAAGGAGCGTCCTATTGCGGGAAGGGGAAATTCTTCCAAATAAAGTTCGGTGGCCTCTTTGAGGTTGGCCAGCGCTCCATCCAGGGTAATCCCCTGGCTCACCGTGCCTACTTCGGGACACTCGGCCACGTATAAATCATCTTCACGGTGTAACACGGCAGTTAATTGTACGGTTGTCATGATAAAAGCCTCCTGTAGAGATTATAGCGGAGTAACAAACCTGGCGCAAACGTTCATTTGGCAGCAGAGATGGCATTCCATCACCTCCCGAAATGCCTCCCGCAACAGCGCACATTGTCCGGTTGCACCAAAAATTTCCGCCGGCGATGCGTGACCACCGTGAAAAAGTATGTGCCTCCCGGCGTTCTCGCCCGCCGATATTGCATAACCCCCTCTAGGTTGGGTTGATGCGGGCCAACGGCCCGGTGTGAAACCCAACAACCACATCGCCCAACCACTTTTACTCTCGCCCAATATCCTCCGCAAACACAATCGGCTCCCCCGCCCCCCACTGCACCGGATATTTGCCCTCCGCCACATACTTATGAAAACTAGAGTATGCCCAATCAACCGACGACTCAACCAACCCGTGTTTTAACCGGGTTGTAATGGATATACTCCACGTGCCGCTTGGCATCCATCTCGACCCGAATTTGGTGTTCTCAAAAGCGGCGCTGCCACACGGCTTGCGCTACCGGTTTTGTTTGACTTCCCCCTTATCCTATGCTACAGTTTTGCCTATGAGCGAGTCTGATCAACCTTCCGCTAAAATCGTATACCTGGACGTCTGCGCCCTCTGCCGCCCCTTTGACGATCAACAACAAGGGCGAATTCGGCTGGAGACCAGTGCGGTGGAATTGATTTTGGCTCACATCCGGCAAACTGATTTAACGCTGATTGTTTCACCGGTTCATCATCTGGAAATTGAGGCCACCGCCGATATGGAAGAACGCAAGCAGCTACTGCTGCTCCTGAACCGGGAAGGCACTCATCTTGATTTCGATTTGCCCGCCGTCCGCACACGCGCCGAACAGTGGACCGCCCAGGGATTGGGTGCAGCCGATGCCGCCCACGTGACCTTTGCCGAAGCAGCCGGGGCCGATTTTGTAACGGTGGATGACCGTTTGTTAAAGCAATGCCGCCGGTTAGAGCCGCCTGTTTGGTGCGGCACGCCGCAAGCCTATTGCGACAAGGAGCATTTGCAATGAGCACTACCCAATACTTACCCGAAGATGAATTGATCGAGCAGGCGCTGCAAGCCTTGTTCAAGGCCCTGGGGCCGGTAGAAGCGACCCGCTTTTTGACCTTGCCCCGCCCCCGGCGGCTGGAGTCTGTGCAGCGACACCAGGAATGGCAGGCGGCTCTGCAACAGGAACCCTTTTTTGACCAGGTATTTAGCCCACCTTCTACCCCTTAAGGCCAACAAACAACAACTATGAAGGGTGATGTATTAATTGCTCACAGTTAATGAATTAAACACTCATAATTTACCATTGACCAATCATCCGTCATCCTTCCGCCTTCAGAAGCAACGCGGCTTCATCCTTTGTCCGCCCCCGGCGTTTTGGCCCGCCGATGGTGCATAACTCCCTCCGGGTTGGGTTCCGCACCCGCCGCAGGTTGGGTGAAACATGCCAAGGGCCAGGCGTGTAACCCAACAAGTTCAGACGGCAGCGGCGAGGCGTTGGGTGTAAAATCGACACTACCCGGTGATTGGCCAGACACCGCCGCAGGGTTTCTTCACTCTCTGCGGTCGTTCGGAATGACATGTGATCTCCTTTATTCAGCAGAAACGGCGTGGTTCATTCGATACACCAAGAAATCATAAAGTATTCTGCTCAACAGAATATTGATATGGTTAAGGTAATGATGCGAACTTTTGCTCAACAACATAAGGGAGCATATAATGATGTTGTTGAAATTCTTCGGGAGCATTTCACAGAACAGGAATTGCAGGATATTTTGCCCAATTGAAAAGCGGTGCTAACAAATCGCTTAACGCCGACCCCAAGTGCGGCGACTTTTTATGAGTGTTGTCTTGCGTGGGGAAGTTGGTTTTGATAGTTTTGCCTGGAGCGGGCGTGTTAGCTCAACCGTTAGCTGTTTTGTTCTTTAAATTTGGTCATCCTATTTGTCAACGTGTTTGCTTGGTGGTATACTAGCCGTATCTTTTTTGTAGATACTGGATTTAGAGTACGGAGATTGAAAAATGATGCAAGCACGTATTCAAAAATGGGGAAATAGCCTCGCTGTTCGTATTCCCAAACCTTTTGCTTTGGAGGTCGGCTTAGAACAGAATTCTCTTGTCACCGTCACAATAGAAGAAGGTAAACTTTTACTTGAGCCGATTAAACCATCCTACTCGCTTGAAGAATTATTAGCGGGAGTCACCAAAAATAATCTGCATCACGAAGTTGAGACAGGGCCAGCCGTAGGGAACGAGGTGTGGTGATCAAATGGCCTATACCCCTAAACGCGGTGATGTGGTATGGATAAGCTTCAATCCCCAGGCGGGACACGAGCAAGCGGGGCGACGACCGGCGGTTATTTTGTCACCGAAAGTATATAATCGGAAAGTAGGCTTGGCGATATTGTGTCCAATTACGAATCAGGCCAAAGGGTATCCATTTGAAGTATTACTACCTCAAGAAGTTGATGTAACTGGCGTCATTTTATCAGATCAGGTTAAGAGTTTGGATTGGCGTGTGAGGAAAGCTGAGTTCAAAGAGTCGTTGCCGGAGGAAGTAATTGACGAAGTGTTGGCGAAATTAGGGACATTGTTGGGGTGAATTTAGGTGTAGGTTGGTTTTGTAGCTCAACTCTACTGGTCAATGTGTACCACAGCTAACAACTACATGTAGGGGACGGCCAAAGCAGCGTTATTTTGGAGGAGTGTCTGGTTGTGGGTGATTGTGCCTGTGAAAGTCTCATCGAAAACAAAGATTCTGAGCCTGTAGGTGGTGTGTTGGTTGGGTGTATGTTTTTTTGCATTGGTTCAATGGGCCGCCCCTGATGTGGGGCGTTGGGTGGGTAAAACATAAGAATATCCGAAGAAGTGGATAAGCGGTAGCACTGCACGATAGCGTGATTTAGGGATAAATTTGGAAAAAAGGAGGTTCA
>CAZTFF010000127.1:0-5907 GCA_964612485.1 uncultured Caldilineaceae bacterium | reverse complement strand
TTTTTTAACGGATATGGCCCAACCGAAGCGACAGTTGGCGCAACGTTTCGCCGGATTACGGAATCTCCCGGAGGAGGGGACAATGTTGCCATTGGGCGGCCGTTCGTCAATACCCAGATTTATCTGCTCGATCCCTATCTGCAACCGGTGCCGGTAGACGTTCCGGGCGAATTACATATTGGCGGAGTAGGGCTGGCCCGAGGTTATCTCCACTGTTCCGGCTTAACTGCCGAGAAGTTCATTCCGCATCCCTTTAGCTCTAAGCCAGGAGCGCGGCTATATAAAACCGGCGATCTGGCTCGCTACCTGCCCGACGGCAATATCGAATTTCTAGGCCGGATAGACCACCAAGTCAAGCTACGGGGTTTTCGGATCGAACTGGGCGAGATCGAAGCCGTGCTCAAACAACACCCCGCGCTTCAAATAGCCGTAGTTACCGTGAGGGAAGATGAGCCTGCCGCCAAACAATTGGTGGCCTACGTAGTGGTCAAACAAACAATTGCACCCGGTAACAGCGAATTGCGTAACTTTTTGAAAGAAAAACTACCGGATTATATGCTGCCCTCAGCTTTCATAGTCCTAGAATCTCTGCCCTTCCTGCCCAACGGCAAAATCAACCGCCGTGCCCTGCCCGCGCCCGATGGCGCGCGTCCGGCTATGGAAAAAGAATTTGTGGCTCCCCGAAACGAAATGGAACTTCAGTTAACGCAAATATACAAAGAAATCCTGGGGCTGCAACAAGTTGGCGTAAAAGACAACTTCTTTGAATTGGGCGGGCACTCCCTGCTGGCGGTCCGGCTGGTGGCCCAAATCCAACAGCGCTTTGAGCGTAATATTTCTCTATCGGATCTATTTCAGGAACCGACGATTGAACATCTGGCCGATCTTCTCCGGCGAGCGCCGCAAGATAGCTCAACGCCCGCCGGCTCGGTGGTTGAGATTCAACCGGACGGCTCTAAACGCCCTCTCTTCTTAGTGCATCCCTCCGGAGGAAGCGTGCATTGGTACACCGACCTGGCCCGCTATTTGGGGCCGGAACAACCTGTTTACGGGCTGCAAGCCCGAGGTTTGCATGGCGATCAAGACCTTCATACCCGGATTGAAGATATGGCGGCGTATTACCTCCAGGCCATCCGCACCGTTCAGCCTGAAGGCCCATATCAATTAGGCAGTTGGTCGATGGGGGTGATTGTGGCTTTTGAAATGGCCCGGCAGCTTCAAGAACAAGGCGAAGCAATTGCTCTGCTGGCTCTCTTCGATCAAGGGCCGGTACTTCCTGCATCGGAACCTGAAGATGATGCCGCTTATTTGATGGACGTATTTGGCAAACATCTGCGGTTAACTTTGAAACACCTGCGCCGGCTTGGCCCCGACGAGCAACTGGCCCACGTGTTTGCCAAAGCCAGCAAGGTTGGGTTGATCTCGCCGGACATTACCCTACCGCAATTCAGGCACTTCGTCCGCATGCTGAGAACCCACACCGAAGCCTGGCGAAATTACACCCCCCAACCTTATCCGGGGCAGATCACGCTTTACCGGGCTGCGGAACAGGCCACCAACTCCTCTGTCAACAACTTCCTGCGTCTGGCTCAAAAAGCGCGCGCCAAAATGCAGAGCTATCTCCTACCCCCGTCCGCGCCGCCTTCCTCAGAAGCGGATATGGGTTGGGATGATTTGGCCGCCGGCGGGGTTGAGATTTACGAAGTTCCGGGGGATCATTTGAGCATGATCCATGAGCCTCACGTTCAGGTATTGGCCCAACAGTTAAGCCTCTGCCTCGAAAATGTTTCTATGGCCTCTGAGGAACCAGCGGAGGCACCGCCAATGGAGAAAGAGAGTATCGCTGTTTGATGTTGATTGTTCCAACTTGTTTTGAAAATTAGCCGATGTTTCTGAGACAATATTAATGAGTCAGTCATCAAAGTTAATGAACCGAAATTTTTTCCTGCTCTGGCAGGGCCAAACCATCAGCCAACTTGGCGTGCAGGCATTTAATATCGCCCTGCTGTTCTGGATCAAACACGCCACCGGCTCGGCCACGCTGATGGGGCTTATTCTGATGGTGTCTACGCTGCCGGCTGTTCTGCTGGGGCCTATTAGCGGAACGGTGGCCGACCGTTATTCCCGACGGGCCATCATCATTTTGACCGATGCCATCAGTGGGGTGGCGGTTCTCTTTCTGACCGCACTATTTTTTATCATGCCGGATGCCACCAACGTAATATTGGTCTGGCTTTTTGTGGTGTCTATTCTCAAAGTTGTAGCCAACTCGTTTTTTGGCCCGGCCATTACCGCTTCCATTCCCGATTTGGTGCCAAAAAACAAAATTACCGGGGCTAACTCGTTGATCCAGCTATCGCTGCAACTCTCTATTTTCATTGGGCAGGGTATCGGCGGCGTACTTTTTCGGCTGCTGGGCGCGCCGCTGCTTTTTCTGATCGATGGTGTCACGTATTTGATTTCGGCATTCAGCGAAACTTTCATCACCATCCCGCAAAAATTACCGGAAAAAAGCAGTACCTGGCAGGCGCAATTTACTGAATTCAAAAAAGATATTGTGGAGGGCTTCCGTTTTATTTGGGATAGAGCCGGTTTGAGAGAATTGGTTCTGGTTTCTGCCCTGCTAAATTTTTTTACGATCCCCATTATCATCTTGTTGCCTTTTTACGTGGAAGATTTCTTAAAAGTTGAGGTCGATTGGTACGGGTTTTTACTGGCCGCCTACAGTGTAGGGTCTCTGATTGGCTATCTATCTGCCGGTGCGATCCAATTCTCCGGGCCGGGAAGGGCAAAAATCATGCTGCTCTTCTTTTTCATTGAGCCGGTGGGGTACGGCCTGTTGGGCTTTGTGAATAACCCCTTCATTGCCATGGCGCTTGCTTTTTTGGGAGGATTAATGGGCGGGTTCATCCTGATCAATATCACCACGATACTTCAGGTAACAACCCCCAGCCAAACTCGCGGGCGCGTTTTTGGACTCATGTCAACCATTTCTGCAAGCGTGACACCGATTGGTATGGGGCTGGCCGGAGTTGTGGCCGATCTCACCGGGCAGAATATCCCCCTCATTTACGGCGCTTGCGGGGGAATAATGTTGGTGCTCATCACCATGATCTCGCTCAATCCAAAATTTCGCCATTTTCTGGCTTACGAACACAAAGCTGACGAAGCATTGGAGGAGAAAACATCGACAGACGACGAACATAGCATATCGTTAAATCAATCTTTGGAAGGAGTCATTCATGACCACCATTCCACAAACTAAAACTGAAAAATGGCTGACGCGCCGTCCGTCCAGCTCCCAGGTACGCGTACGCCTGTTTTGTTTCCCTTATGCCGGCAGAGGGGCCTCGATCTTTTACGAATGGCAAAAACGCTTACCGACAACTATTGAGGTTTGCCCTGTTCAACTTCCGGGGCGCGAAAACCGGGTAGCGGAGTCCCCTTTTACGCGTTTGCCGGCGCTGGTTCATGCAGTTGCTCAGGCTGTCTTACCGCATCTGAATCAACCTTTTGCCTTTTTTGGACATAGTATGGGCGCGTTGATCAGTTTTGAACTAGCGCGTTATCTTCGTAAATATCACAACCTGAGTCCGGTTCAACTTATTGTTTCGGCGCAGAGCGCGCCCCATATTCCCGATAAAGAAACGCCAGCCCATTCGCTGCCGGAACCGGAGTTTATGAAAAAATTACATGATCTCAATGGCACTGCTCCAGAAGTAATGGGCCACGCCGAGTTAAAAACCTTGATGCTGCCCCTGTTACGGGCGGATTTTGAAGTTTGTGAAACCCACGTTTATCAAGCTGATACCCCGCTCGATTGTCCCATCACCGCATTTGGCGGTTTACAGGATGAATTTGTGGATCGCGCCGAACTTCAGGCCTGGTCTGAGCATACAAAGGCCGCATTTGTGCTGCGAATGTTTTCAGGGGATCATTTTTACTTAAATACGCAGCAGCAACTTCTCACACGCATGATCGCGCGGGAATTGGCAACAGTTCCGGCCCCAAACCTCAGTGGCGTCCAGCCTGGTAGAGCAAGTTTAGCCAAATCTACCTGGGAGATCCCAGGTGTGTATCAAAAATCAAATCATAAAAGAGTTTAAATTTAGGAGGCGTTATTATGTCCTGGAACGACCAAGAAGACACCACAATTTATAAAGTTGTAATTAATCACGAAGAGCAGTACTCCATTTGGCCGGCAGACCGTGAAAATGCTTTGGGGTGGAAAGACGCCGGTAAAACCGGCTCTAAAGAAGAATGCCTGAATTATATCAAAGAAGTCTGGACTGATATGCGGCCGCTCAGCTTACGCAAGCAGATGGAAGAAGCGGCTTCCCAATCTTCCGGCGAATTGGGCTAGTAGGTCCGGTTGCGCAAGCAAGATGATCTATACAACGGGGCAAATAATGCTTGCGCTCAAAATTAGTAGCAATGAGATTGAAAATTTGGCTCGATTTTCCTGTGACAAAATCCTTCCTGATGCGTTAAATAAGTGCAGGGCAAGAAATTCTTAGTCAGTCAGGAGGAAAACGAGCGATGAATTCTTAAACAAATATTGTATCTTCTCAATATTTCGGGAGAACGAGGTCTGAACCTGTTGAAGACCGTTGGTGTCGATAAGCTCAACCAACTCTGCCCCAGATTATTGAGAAGGTACCAAAAGTTTTACCAATGATGTTACAGGAAGTACAGAGGAACCAATATTCAATTTTTTAAAAAACACGGAAACTAGCCAAAAGGAGTAAACCAATGTTTACACCGAAACAATCACTTTTATTCACGCAAAAACACCTGCTCCGGCGGATCACAACAATTATAGCCATCCTGGCCGTAGTGTTGTTATTCTCAAGTGGGCCGCAGGCAGTTCTGGCCCAAGGAGAGAATCTATTAACCTCGGATATTACTGCTTCCCCAGATACGATTGGCCCCGGCGAAAATGTAACCTTTACCGTTACACTGCGTAACACCGGTTCGGCGGGCGCAGTGGTTCAGGTTTATATTCACCTGACGTCGGATCTGGCTTATGTAGCCGGTTCGGCCTCAGCCGGCGGCGCGCCGGAGGGCGAAGGCGTCAGTTGGGAAGATGTAAATGTACCGGCTGGTGGAACGGTGGCGCTCAGTCTCCAGGCCGAACCGGTCGGAACCGTCAGCAGCGAAGAAACCATCTATGTGGTGGCAAACTTTATGTCTGAGCATCTGCATTTCCAACGTTTCGTCGCGGTAACGCTCACGCCGTCATCGTCGCCACCACCACCTCCTCCTCCGCCACCGCCGCCAACCCCCGATCCCAATCTCAAAGGTTCATACAAATTTGCCTCGCAGCTTGTTTTAGCCTCCGGCGAAGAGCTGACCTATTTCATCAAGCTGCATAACAGTGGTGCAGACGATGCCGTGGTGGATGTGGTAGACACATTACCGGGCCACGTGACGTATGTATCTAACTCCGCCTCCGATGGGGGAAGTTACAACGGCGGGGCCGGCACTGTCACCTGGAATAACATTGCCGTGCCGGCCGGTGAGGAAAAGAAACTTTCTTTTAAAGTCACGGGAGACAACGTAGAGCATCCAACCACGGTTGTCAACGAGGTAGAGATTTCTGAAGGCGACGAGAGCTACCACCGAGAGCGGATCATCCTGTTGGTTCCAGAATTAACAAGTCCCGATCCAATTCCGCCCGTGGTTCATAGCCTTAAAATTGATGAGCAGGATGTGCTCTCCAACCGAAATGTTACGCTCCATCTCTCCGCCTCCGATAATATTGAGGTAACAAAGATGTACCTGCGAGAGTGGCAACTGGTTCCCTCATCGGTGCCACATTGGGAGATTGTGCAATCCAGCGGCTGGATACCCTATCAGGCCGACCATCCGTGGACATTGGGAGACGAAAGCGGAACGCATTTTGTT
>CAZTFF010000126.1:3161-5946 GCA_964612485.1 uncultured Caldilineaceae bacterium | reverse complement strand
CGCCGGCCCAATTCATCACCGGCCCCGGCGGCAGCCTGGCCCATTTTCTGGTTGACGCCTACTGGCCCGCCGGCACCTATCACCTCTCCCCCACTCCCAACCCCTTTCCCCCCATCCCCATCGAAAACCGCCCCCGCCACTTCACCCCGCCGGAGATCGAACACCCGCTCAACGCCAACTTTGCCGGCCGAATCACCCTGCTGGGGTATGACCTGCCGCAGCGCCGCATCGACCCCGGCGGCAGTTTCCCTCTCACCCTGCACATGCGCGCCAACCGCACCATGGGCCAGAACCTGGTCATCTTCAACCACCTGCTCGATGCCAACGCAATCCAGCGCGGCGGCGCCGACCGCATTCCGCAGCAATATTACACCACCCTGCTCTGGGTTCCCGGCGAGGTGGTGTCGGACGAGTATCAAGTGCCGGTCAACGCGGAGGCTCCGCCCGGCATTTATTGGCTCGATGTGGGGTTTTATCCTGATGACCATCCGGCGATGTCGCTGCCATTGGTGGTTGAGGGCGAAGTGATTGACCGCAACAGCGTCAGCATTGGCCCCATCAAAGTGGGCGGGCCGCCGCCCAACGTAACCGATCCCAACGCCCAACCGCAGCAGCCGGTCAACCAAAGCTTTGGCAACCAGATCACTCTACTGGGCTACAACCTCACGCCCACCGGCAATCCGCCCCTGCTGACCCTGTACTGGCAGGCCACCGTTATCCCCCCCGCCGATTACACTATTTTTGTCCACTTGCTCGATGCCGAGGGCAATCTGGCCGCCCAGTTCGACGGCCCGCCCGCCAACGGTGCTTACCCCACCAGCCTGTGGAACCCCGGCGAGATCATTGTTGACCGGCGAACCCTGGCCAACCTGGCTCCCGGCCCCTATCAAATTGTGGTGGGTCTCTACCGGCCCGCTACCGGCGCGCGGCTGCTGCTGGGTGGGTCTACCGCTGATGCGCTGCCACTCACGGAACTTGAGATAACCCCCTGACTTTGTTCTAAAAATAATACTACACTAAAACCCAAATGAAACCGACACTTTTATTGATGCGAGATCATTTGGCTTCGACAAGCTCAGCCACCGTCGCCTGAGTTTGTCGAAGGGCTGCTATCCATCAATTGAACATGATCGGTAACCTGTGTGGAAAGTCGATGGCTAAATCTTAAAGATCGAGTTGACTGATGGCGTACGTTTTGTTTATTAAAGTTTACATAAAATTCTACTGAGTTATGTAAATGTGATTATGTTAAACTAATATTGATGTTTGACCTATCCCACATTTGACCCAACAGGAGGGAGCGATGATTGACAAATTCACTTAACCCCAGGACACCGCCCATGATCTTACCCCGGCGGTGTCCCTTTTCCCCCGGTAGCGGCGCCTTTGGCGCTGATGGCTGCACCTGGAAACCCATAAAACAAGTTATCTGATAGGAGTGAAGGACCTATGACTATTTCTTACAGCCTTACCCGTAATTTGTTAACTAACGGCGCCAATCATTACCGGGCCGTGGTCCATTTTAATGAGAGTGTTGAATTAGAAGACGTCATCGACCGCATGATCGAGCGCGGCTCAACCGTTACCAAAGCCGATGCCCTGGCCGTGCTGCAAGAATATCATGCCGCCATTGCCAACCTGGTGCTGCAAGGTTTTAAGGTGAATACCCCCGGCGCCAGCTATGGGGCCAGCATTAAGGGCAACTTTACCGGCCAGAACGACACCTTTGACCCCAGCCGCCATCACCTGGACCCGAGTGTCAGCGCCGGCAGCGATTTTCGGCACGCCATCCGCGAACACGGCCAGGTGCAAAAACTGGAGGCCACCAGCCCCAGCCCCAACCCCACCCAATACCTGGATACCAACAGCGGCCAATCTAACACCATCCTCACCCCCGGCGGCATGGGCCACATAACCGGCTACCGCCTGAAGTTTGACCCTGCCGACCCCAACCAGGGCATCTTTTTAACCGACACCACCAACGGCAACACCCCGGTGCGGGTGGAGGTGGTGGGCAAAAACCTGCCCAGCGAATTAATGTTCCTGGTACCCGATACCCTCACCCCCGGCGAGTACCTGCTCAGCGTAAGCGCCCTGTTTGGCCAGAACGACGTACGCGCCGGCACCCTGAAGGAACGGCTCAACGTCACCTGAGTCTCAGTAGATCCAAATTCTTGAGGGCTACAAGACCTGACAGGTTTTCAAAGACGCTTTTTCAGGCGAAAACAGTTGATGACCAAGACAACTTTGCGGATTACACCACTGCGAAAAACCTGTCAGGTCTAAAAATTGGATCTACTGAGTCTTACTGGTAAGGACAAGGCTTGCCCCCCCAGCCGCCCGCACCCGCCATACAGAGCGACCACAAGGGCCGCCCCAACGTAAGGACAAGGCTTGTCCCTGCCTTGCTTGTCTACAGTAATTCTAATTTTGGCAAAAAAAGCCCTCCCTCAATCCCTCCCAAAGGGAGGGAGGTTAATCAGTTCTCCCCCCGCCGGGGGGAGTTAGAGGGGGGCAAATAGGTCAAAATTAGAATTGCTGTTGTCTACGCCCCACTTGTCAGCAGCCCCAATATGCGCTACACTGAGACAAAAGAAACATCATTCAGACTTTTGAGGTTTCCAAACTGACCTTTTTTGAAAACCTTGTGTGGTTCGAGAAGCCAACTTCGATGCGAAAATTACTGGCTAAACCTCAAAGGTCTGAGACAAAAGAAACATCATTCAGACCTTTGAGGTTTCCAAACTGACCTTTTTTGAAAACCTTGTGTGGTTCGAGAAGCCAA
>CAZTFF010000126.1:0-3061 GCA_964612485.1 uncultured Caldilineaceae bacterium | reverse complement strand
CTTCGATGCGAAAATTACTGGCTAAACCTCAAAGGTCCCTGTTTGTTCATTGCCACAGGATAAAACCCTAACCCGGACATAGCCGCAACCAAAAAGGGTTAGCTTTGGAAAATGCTTGCGCGAATAACAATAATCTCACAGGTTAGGCCCATGCCAATCCTCAACCAAACCCCCGAACAAATTGCCCGCGATAACATTGACCGCCAACTGCAACAGGCCGGCTGGCGCGTGCAGAACAAAGATAAAATCGACTGGAGCGCCGGGCCGCTGGCCGTGCGCCACTACCTGACCCGGGACGGCAAAGAGGCAGACTATGTGCTGTTTCTCAAGCGAGGCCGGCCGGTGGGCATTGTGGAGGCCAAAAAGGAGGAAGAGGGCTACCACCTGACCGTGGTAGAAGAACAGTCGGGCGATTACGCCGCCAGCAAATTGAAATACCTGGATAACGACCCCTTGCCCTTTGTGTACGAAAGCACCGGCGCGATCACCCGCTTTACCGACTACCGCGACCCCAAACCCCGTTCCCGCCCGGTCTTTACCTTTCACCGGCCCGAAACCTTTGCCGAGCGGCTCAAGCACGCGAAATCACTGCGCGGGCGCTTGCTGGATTTGCCCGCCCTGCCCACTGCGGGACTGCGCGACTGCCAGATCAAGGCCATCACCCGGCTGGAGCAATCGTTCAAGGATAACCGGCCCCGCGCCCTGATCCAAATGGCAACCGGCTCCGGCAAAACGTTTACGGCCATCACCTTTATCTACCGCCTGCTCAAATATGCCGACGCCGGGCGCGTGCTCTTTTTGGTGGATACCAAAAACCTGGGCGAGCAGGCCGAGCAGGCGTTTATGGGCTACACTCCCAACGACGACAACCGCACCTTTACCGAACTCTACAACGTCCACCGCCTGCGCTCCCGCTACATTCCCCCCGATAACCAGGTGTATATCAGCACCATCCAGCGCTTCTATGCCATCCTCAAAGGCGAAGAGTTAGATGAATCGCTGGAAGAGGAACACCCCGCCGAGCGGGAATGGGCCGGTCTTGACCGGTTGGCAAAAGAGCCGCTGCCCGTGGTTTACAATGCCGACGTGCCGCTGGAGTTTTTTGATTTTATAGTGGTCGACGAGTGCCACCGCTCCATTTACAACCTGTGGAAGCAGGTGCTGGATTATTTTGACGCCTTTCTCATCGGCCTCACGGCCACGCCCGACAAGCGCACCTATGCCTTTTTTAATGAAAACGTGGTCAGCGAGTACGATCACCGGCAGGCCGTGCTGGATAACGTGAACGTGCCCCACACCGTCTACCGCATCGACACCGCCATCAGCAAACAGGGCGGCGTGATCTGGCAGGGCGAGGTTGTCGACAAACGCGAGAAGCTGACCCGCAAAACCCGCTGGGAGCAGGTGGACGAGGATGTGGTGTACAGCGGCAGCCAGTTAGACCGCTCCGTGGTCAACCCCAGCCAGATCCGCCACGTGATCCGCACCTTTAAGGAGCGACTGCCGGAGATTTTCCCCGGCCGGCAGCACGTGCCCAAAACCCTCATCTTTGCCAAAACCGACAGCCACGCCGACGACATCATCCAGATGGCGCGCGAGGAGTTTGGCGAGGGCAACGACTTTTGCAAAAAAGTAACCTACAAGGCCAGTGAAGACCCCAAATCCGTGCTGTCCCAATTCCGCACCGATTATTACCCCCGCATTGCCGTGACCGTGGATATGATCGCCACCGGCACCGACGTGAAACCGCTGGAGTGCCTGCTCTTTATGCGCGATGTCAAGAGCCGCAACTATTTTGAGCAAATGAAAGGGCGCGGCACCCGCACCTTTGGCCTGGACGATATGCTGCAAGTAACGCCCGATGTGACCTCGGCCAAAACCCATTACGTAATTGTGGATGCCGTGGGCGTCACCCAATCGCTCAAAACCGACAGCCGCCCCCTGGAACGCAAACCGGGCGTGGCCCTGAAAGACCTGCTCTACCCGGTGTTGATGGGCGCGCGGGATGAAGACCTCTTTTCCAGTTTAGCCCATCGCCTGGTGCGGCTGGACAAACAATTAAACGATGACGAGCGGGCGCAGGTGGCCCAACGCTCCGGCGGCCTCAGCCTGAGCGAGCTGGCCCGCGCCCTGCTGGACGCCTACGACCCCGACGCCGTGGAAGACGCGGCCCGCGTTCACTTTGACCTGCCGCCCGACCACGCCCCCGACCCCGGCCAGTTGGCCGCCGCCCAGGAAACGCTCATCGAGCAGGCGGCTGACCCCTTTAGCGGCGACCTCAACGATTACGTGGAAAACGCGCGCCGCCGGCACGAGCAAATAATTGATACCGTCAACCTGGATACCGTGGAGTTTGCCGGGTGGGACAGCCAGGCCGCCGAGGAGGCCCAGGGCATTGTGGCCGATTTTGCCACCTTTTGCGCCGTGCATCAGGATGAGTTGATCGCCCTGCGTTTGTTTTACCAGCAGCCCGTGCAGCGCCGCGAGATCACCTTCAACATGGTCAAAGATGTGCTGGACACCCTCAAGGCCCAGCGCCCCGCCCTGGCCCCGCCCCGCGTGTGGCAGGCGTACGAGCAGTTGGAGCGCGTGAACGGCCACAGCCCCAAAAACGAGCTGGTGGCCCTGGTCTCCCTCATCCGCCGGGTGACGGAGATTGACAACGTGCTGACCCCGTTTGACCAGACCGTAGACCGCAACTTTAAGCAGTGGGTGTTCCAGAAGAACGCCGGGGCGCAGCATTTTACCCCGGCCCAAATGGATTGGCTGCGTTTGGTGAAAGACCATATTGCCGCCTCGATACACTTTGACCGCGACGATCTGGAGTACGCCCCATTTGACGCCCACGGCGGCGTGGGTAAAATGTGGCAACTGTTTGGCGACGAGATGGACCCGATCATTGACGAGATGAACGAGGCTTTGGCGGCGTAGACCAAGACGAAGAACCCCTAAAGGTTTTTGAAACCTTTAGGGGTTGAACCCAACCAAAACCTCAAAGGTTGTCCGACGTTCCGTCGGCTGAAACCTTTGAGGTTTGAACAATGGATAAGCAATGACCAAC
>CAZTFF010000125.1:0-6227 GCA_964612485.1 uncultured Caldilineaceae bacterium | reverse complement strand
CCTACTCTATCACGGTTTTCTTGGTTTCACCTTAAATACCATATGAGCCAAAATCTTTTTTTGTGCAATAATTGCTGGTCGTATTTATCCTTTTGTTTGCGGCTTTGTTCGCGTTAGGGGAGTATTAAACGCTCATGAAAATCTTATACATAGAAGATCATCCGGCGCAAAGCGACATTATGAAGCAAATGCTGGAATTTTCCGGTTATGAAGTTGTGCTGGCCAGCAGCGGGGAAGAGGGGATTGTGAAAGCGCGCAAAGAACAGCCGGATGTGATTTTGATGGATTTGCGGATGCCGGGCATCGGCGGTATTGAAGCCATCAAACAACTCAAACAAGATACCAGCGTATCTGAAATTCCGGTGGTTGTTCTCTCCGCCTGGACCTCTCAGCGCAATCGTGAGGATGCCGAAGCAGCCGGCGCAGCCAAATTTTTGGCCAAACCGGTCGACACCAAGCGTTTGATGAAAGAGATTCACGAATTACTTGATGCCGATGAATCCACGTAAACAAACGGGCCAGCAGGGTGAGGATATTGCCGCGGCCTATCTGGTTCAACAAGGCTACCGGATCATCGAGCGTAACTGGCGCTGCCCCACCGGAGAACTGGACATCATCACCCAAGACGGAAACACATTGGTATTTTTAGAAGTTCGCACCCGGCGGGGTGAGCGTTTTGGCACGGCGGAAGAAAGCGTCACAGCCAATAAACAGGCTCGTTTGATCGAATTGGCTCAAACCTATTTGCAAGACACGCCATCCCCGCACCCTCCCTGGCGTATTGATGTGATTGCTGTCCAATTGGGGCGCGGGCTGCCTCAAATTAACCATATTGAGAATGCCGTTGGTTGGTAAACAAAAACTTAACTCACTTTACAATGGAGTATGCCACAATGGAGTCTGAGAATACTATTTTATTGGATCACACCCTGGAAACCGGGCAGGTATTGCGGGTTGTGCGAGGGGATATTACAATTGAAACCAGCGATGCAATTGTGAATGCCGCCAACGAGCGCCTGATGCACGGCGGCGGTGTGGCCGGCGCGATCAGCCGCAAGAGCGGCGGCATTGTTCAGGAAGAGAGCGATGCCTGGGTTCGCCAACATGGCCCGGTTACAACCGGCACCGCCGCGATTACCGGCGGGGGACGGCTCCCGGCCAAACACGTGATCCACGCAGTCGGGCCGGTCTGGGGCAGCGGTAACGAAACGGAAAAACTGGCCGGCGCTGTCCACAGCGCGTTGACGCTGGCCGATATGCACCATTTGGAAAGTATTTCTATCCCCGGCATTTCCTCCGGTATCTTTGGCGGCCCCAAAGATGTCTGCGCCCAAATCATTGTGCGGTCAACGGTTGATTATATGGCCCAAACCCCCGGGTCCAGCTTGAAGGAAATCCGTTTCTGCAATATCGACGAGGCAACAGCTTCGGCGTTTGTAACGGTAGTGCAGACTCTTTCAGATGTTTAGGAATGAGAATTAATTAACTTCCCCACTTCGTCGGGATATTAGAGAATGGAGATTAGAGATTTCGCCGCTTATGCTTACGCCAATCTCCCAATCTCTGATCTCTACTTTTCTAAATGCGGAAGTGGTTTGATGTCCAATCCTTAACCGCGAGATCAGATCAGAAAAATGGCAACCGTTCGTTGTTTTACGGCCATCGAACTATCAGATCAGGCCCGAACCAAGTTGGTAGATTTGCAAAACCGGCTCAAAAGCGTGGCCCCGCCCCATACGGTGCGCTGGACTGCGCCGCAAAATGTTCATTTGACCCTTCATTTTTTGGGAGATGTGGCGGTAGAAAATTTGGAGACAGCGGCCCGGGCCGTGGGCGCTGCCGCGTCTGCCTGCCCGCCCTTTTCGCTCAATCTATCGGGCCTGGGCTGTTTTCCCCACACGCGCCGGCCTCGCATTGTGTGGGTGGGGGTTTCCGGCGAAACGGAACGGCTGGTTGAACTGCACAAAATTTTAGGCCAGCAACTGCAACAACGGCTTGATTTTCAGCCGGAAACTCGCCCCTATTCACCTCATCTGACCATTGGCCGGGTTAAAAAAGGGCTGCCGCCGCGCCGTTTGAAGCAATTGGGCCAGATGTTGGAGCAAGAGATTCCCCAGGTAGCTCAACTGGCTCCCCTGCCGGTGGCCGAACTCCACCTCATCCGAAGCGAACTCAAACCGGATGGGCCGGTGTATACCTCTCTGGCCCGGGGAAATCTAACGTAATAATTCCAACCCGCTGCGTATCCAGGCGTTTTGTATTACCTTGACGGTTTGTAACAGTAAAAAACTTGTTCCTGAAGCAAAAATTGATAGCGCAGCAATGCCCAGCAGTTGGGCTTGGATCTGCCCCGGCCAATCCGGTTGATAGCCGGCGGCCACAACCAGGCCGGAAACGCCTTGTTGGGATATGCTCTGGTAGAGCGTTGTTCCTACGCCATTCCAGCCCTGGCCGGCCTCGCCACTGGCAAAAAATCCCACCAGGATCAGGCTGATGACGGCGCTCAGGCCATAGGTAGCCACAAGGCCCAGATCGTCAGCCAGCGATGTTTTTTGATCAAGAAGATAAATGAACAATGGAAGCAGCAGGCCCATCACCAACCCGGTCAGAGCGAGTATCCAAGGCGGGATGAAAGGAGCGCCGGCAATCGCCACGATCAAACCGGCCGTCAATCCCCGGCTTGACATCAAGGGATCAATACGCCGGGTGGTAAGGGCGCTGTACAGAGCGGCGGCCAGCATGGCGCTCAACGCTGCTAATACACCGCCAACCGCAGCCTGAGCCGGGCTAAAATTGACGGCGGTTGGCGCGTGGCTGCCCGTGGCCAGCCCCAGCCAGCCCATCAGG
Source organism: uncultured Caldilineaceae bacterium (assembly GCA_964612485.1). Taxonomy (GTDB): domain Bacteria; phylum Chloroflexota; class Anaerolineae; order 4572-78; family J111; genus JAFGNV01. The sequence goes on along the minus strand of CAZTFF010000125.1, from coordinate 3,380 downwards.
CTGAACCCCGCGCCCAGCAGGCCCAAAATAGGCAGGTGGGCCGAAGGCATCGGAGCGGGGGGGATGATCTCCTCCTCGATCGCAGGATCGGTGGGCGTTTCGTAAACCGTCAGCCTGGTATTGTCGGTGAGAGGGACCACCACTTCTTCCGGTTCAGCCACTTTTTCCTCAGGCGATACAGGTTTGATGAAGATCAACATGGCCACCAACGCCGACAAACTGCCGGTCAAAAAGATAACGCCGGCCCCGCCAAAATCTACCAGACCATGGCCCAATTCCAGGCTGATGCCGGCGTGCGCCAACCAGCCGCCGCCCCACACCCAGTTGCCGGCGAGCGGGTATAAGACAGCGCCGGTAAGCAGAGCCATCAACAAGGCCGGTTTGCCTCGGCCCCGCTGCAGCAAGGCAGCCGTGGGCAGCATAGCGGCCAGGCCGACCAGAGAAACGTGTTCGGCAAAGAGTTGAATCGCGCCGGGCGTGGCCGCCGGGCCGGATAATGCCCACCCCTGCAAGGCCAAAACGCCCCACCGCTGGGCAACATCTAGTTCAACCGCCTGGCCGAGCGGGTACCATTCCCAATATAACCCTTGTAAATCGGGGGTTGGCGTTACTTGCGCGATCCCTCCAAAATGGAGTGCAAAACCCGCCGCAAAATAGGCCAGGGCCGCAATGCTCCAGCCAACCATGAGGTGGGCCGCCATCGATGGCGCGTGTTCTGGGGGCGTTGCACTGCTGATGAGCAAAATAAACCCCAGTGGTAACAATAGCAGCAGCGCGGCGGGCAAAAGCTGGGATGAGGATGCTGCCGCCGGTTCAACCTGGCGGGCCAACACTGGTGCGGCCAGGACAAAACTAAAGATGAGCAGAAACAGGCTTGGGATTATCCGTTTCAATCGGTTTTCTCCAAACATAATCGTTCAATGCTTCAATAATACCAGAAGCGGCATGTTTTTCAAAAATCAGATTGATTTTGGCGTCACGGCCAACATGTGATACCATGGAACATCAGTATTTTTCAGAATTGTTAGTCTTATCATACATTTCTCAGGAGGTTGCTCTGGAAGCCAACGAGTTGGTCCATGAAGTGGTCGATATTATTGAGGAGAAGAAAGCGACGAATATTCTGACGCTGGATATGCGTGAACTTACGTCGCTGGCGGATTATTATGTGTTGTGCGATGGTTCATCAACGCGCCAGATCAACGCCATCGTTGATGAACTGCTAAAAAAATTGAAAAAATCGGGATCATGGCCGGCGACAGCCGAAGGAACCCCGGAATCTGGCTGGATGCTGATTGATTTTGGCTCGGTAGTGGTGCATGTTTTTTCGCCCCGGCAGCGGGCCTATTATCAATTGGAAGAATTATGGCAAGACGCGCCCATCGTTATGCGGATGTTGTAAGAAGGATTTTTTGTTATTAATGATGCATAATGATCAATTTTCCAGGGAATCCTCTTTAGGCTGCGGTTTTTTAGGTTGCTTGGGCGATCTGATTGGCGGTTTTGTTTTGGGTGTGATCGGGGTGGCGCTGCTTTCGTTGGCGCTGGCGTTGATTGCGCCAATGCCTGTGCCGCCAGACAGGGCCACGCCGGATGTGCGGCTCAGCGCATCGGAAGATTTTTTGAACCGGTTTGTCCAAACTTCCACGGATGATGAATCGGTGCAGGTGGATATTTTGCCGGGCGGCCAATTTGAGTTTTTAGTTGATACAGCGATTTCGGTGTTGGGCGCATCGATCCCCGTGCAATTGTCCGGTTTGTTTGATGTTCGGCTGGACGGTCAATTGTTACAGGTTCGGTTGCTGGAAACCCGGGTCTCGGATATGACCCTGCCGCCCGAACTGGCCGATTTTTTTGTGGTTTACCTGGACGAGGTAAATAACGAGTTAAATACGGCGGTTGGTAACGTGTCAACGGCCCTGGGGGTTCCGATTACGTTTGTGGGCGTAGGGAGCGACGGCAATACATTTTGGCTTGAAGCCACGGTGTCGCCGTGAGGCGGTGGGGATGCTGGGGGTTGACCCTTGGCGGGCTGACCGGCCTGCTACTGGCCATCGTTTTTTGGCTGTGGGTCCGGCAAATGGTTGTTTCACCTACGGTTCCACCGGCGATTGTAGAATCGCCGGATGTTGTTTTATTTTTGTCGGAAAACAGCCTGAGTTATTTTGCCGCGGAAACGCTTCAAGACGACATTTGGGTGGATATGGATCCCAACGGGCAAATGCGCATCACCACCCGCGCGCCGTGGGGCCGTTTGCGGCCGGTGGTGGAACTGGGGTTAACGCTGCAACTGGAAAATCAAACGGCCGTCAGCCGGCTGCATTGGGCGCGGGTAGGCTTTCTGAAAGTGCCCGCAAGCTGGCTGCCGCAAAGCCTTATCGAAATGGCGGCCCTCCCCGGCGAAACCATTACCCGGCAGGTACCGCGGGGCTTCACCCTGACCGGTTTGCAAACCACGCCCGATGGCATTGAATTTTACTTAAACTGGACAGGCCCTTGATCTCAAACGAGTTGCGTTTCAGCGTTTTTGTAGAGCGTTATGGATATCTGTAACGGGTAATCCACCGACTTTTGTCTGTCCAATACCGGGTTACGGATGAATATTCGCAACCATCAAATATCTTTCTCCAAATCAAAATCCTTCTGTAACCTTTTCGACATCCCCGCATCTAATCAAATAAACGCTCCAAGTGAGGTGTGGTATGGTCAAAACCATCAAGAAAAAACACCCGGCCCGGCCACAGGGTAAATCCAAAGTATGGCTTTATATCAATGTGATGATCGCCCTGGCGTTGATTGCCGGCGGGATTGTTATGTTATTCTGGATGGGTGAGCGGGAGTCATCAAAACCGGTGGCCCAATCGGCCCAAATGGGCCGGATGGCTCCCGATTTTGAATTGACCTCGTTGACCGGCGAGCCGGTGGCTCTGAGCGATTACCAGGGCCAGGTGGTATTGATCAATACCTGGGCCACGTGGTGCCCGCCCTGCAAAGCCGAAATGCCCGCCATTGACGACTTTTACCAGGCGCATCAGGCAGACGGCTTGGTGGTGTTAGCCGTCAACAGCCAGGAAGATGCGGCCACGGTGCAGCGATTCATCGAGGCGCAGGGCTTTAGTTTTCCTATTTTGCTCGATACTCAAGCCCGTGTGATGGAACAGTACCAAGTTCGCGGGCTGCCGACCACATTTGTTATCGACCGCAGCGGCATGATCCGTTACGTGCACACCGGCGCGATTACGGCCCAACAATTGGAACAGGTGGTTGGGCCGCTGCTTTAAGCCTTATAGGTTGTTGTAACCTTTTTTGATAGAGTGCATCTAATCTAGTCAGACAGCATTTACTGTAAATAGAAATCAATAAAAGCCTAGGAGGATTAA
>CAZTFF010000124.1:0-6289 GCA_964612485.1 uncultured Caldilineaceae bacterium | reverse complement strand
CGTAAATTTTAGTGGGGCCATCATGCCCGATGGAAAAAAATACGAGTAATCAAACGGCAGCAGTTCCAGGCTGATTTTAGCTAGAGAGTAATTTGGGAATGCCAGAAACTACGCTTGAAGAAGATTTCCTGGTTGAGCGGGCCATAGCCGGCGAAGGAGATGCATTCGGCGAGTTATACCGGCGTCATATCGGCTCGATCTATCGCTACATTTATCCGCGCGTGGGCAACGCCAGTGATGCGGAAGACCTCACCGAGCAGGTTTTTCTGAACGCCTGGAAGGCGCTGCCAACCTATGAACAACGCGGCCACCGTTTTGTCAGTTGGCTGTATCGTATTGCCCATAACGAAGTAGCCAGTTACCATCGTAAGCATAAGCCGGACGTTGTTCCGTTATCGTGGGTGGAGCAAAACGGGAGCGATGACCGCAAAACTTCGTTAGAGCGAATTATAGAAACTGAAGAAATCTATGCGCTGAACGCTGCCATCAACCAACTGCCGCATGAACATCAGCAAGTTATCAATTTGCGTTTTGTGGAGGGCCTCAACCACGCCGAAGTAGGTAGAGTTATTGATAAAAGCGAGGGGGCATCTCGAACCATTCAGTACCGGGCGCTGGCCACGCTTAACCACCTGCTGAACAATTCTGTTGCCAAAGCTGCCGGACTGGTTTTGGCTTGTGTGGCCTGGCTGCTTATTGGCGGCGGAGGCATTGTTTACGGCGCGGCCCAATCCCTACCGGGCAATACCCTTTATCCGTTGAAACGAGGCGCGGAAATGCTGCAAATCGCCACGGCTTTTGATACCATCGACAGGGCCGCGTTACACCTTCTCTTTGCCGAACGCCGGCTAGACGAGGCGGCCCGCTTGATTCAAAAGAATCGTTTCAATGACGTTAATCAAGCGTTGAACAATTACGAAAATCAGCTTCAGGCGGCTGTACTGCTTTTATACACTCAAGAAAACCTGACAACCGGCCAGCGGGCCATCCTTACCGAGCTAGTTGTTGCTGCCCAGGCCGAACACGAAACGCAACTGGCTGATCTGCTTGCCGGCTCACCGGAAACTGCCGGTGCAGTGATAGAGTCTGCCCTGGAGTTCTCGCGCGCCGGACGAGACGCTGCGCTGCAAGCAAAAGACCGGGAATCAAATAACGAAGAAACAAACCCGCCGCCAACCCGATTGCCCGCCATCTTGCCAGAACTTGCTTCCCCTCCCCCCTTACCCGCGCTTACGGCTACTTTAACATCTACGGCTGCCCCCCTACCGGCCTCTGCGCCTACTTCCACCCCAACGCCCTCCCCTACCTCAACGGCCACCCCTGTACCGACCTTTACGCCCAGCCCTACAGCCACGCCGACCTTCACCCCCAGCCCCACAGCGTCGCCAACCTTCACCCCCAGCCCTACAGCTACGCCAACCTTTACGCCCAGACCCACAGCCATACCGACCTTCACCCCCAGCTCGCAACCTATTTCTACGCCTATCCCCCCCACCAACGTTCCCGCCCCTACCCCTTCGCCCGATCCGCGAGAAGGCTGGTACTGGCCGGAAGAGTGGCCCTGGCCCGAAACACCCGACGACTGGCCCGACCATTGGCCCTGGCTACAAAAGCCGCCGGGATGGCCCGACCATTGGCCCTGGCCCGAAACACCCGACGACTGGCCCGATTTTTTGCCCTGGCCGGATGCACCCGATCATTGGCCATAGAACATACAATGCGCTCTACCCACATGACCGCTCGTAACGGATAACGGAAGTGGAATAATGCAAGCGAGGAAGGCAGTTAAGCATGAAAGAACCCCGTAACAAACCGCTGGTTGGTTTGAGGAACATCGTCAAAACGTACCAAACCGGAGAAGATCAGGTAACGGTTCTCAACAACATAACATTGAGCGTGCAAACCGGCGAATTTGTCAGCATCGTAGGGCCGTCAGGATCGGGAAAATCTACGCTGTTAAACATCATCACCGGGATCGACCGGCCAACCGGCGGCGATGTGTTTTTCAACGGGCAGGTTATCCATACGATGAGTGAAAACAATTTGGCCCGCTGGCGCGGGCGCAATATCGGCGTGGTTTTCCAATTCTTTCAACTGCTGCCAACGTTAACCATTATTGAAAATGTGATGCTGCCGATGGATTTTTGCCGCCTTTACCGGCCCAAAGAACGCCGAAAACGGGCGTTGCGCCTGTTGGAAGAGGTAGGAATTGCCAGACACGCCTACAAACTCCCCTCCGCCCTGAGTGGAGGCGAGCAGCAGCGGGCTGCTGTGGCCCGCGCCCTGGCTAATGACCCGCCGCTCATTGTGGCCGATGAACCCAGCGGCAATCTGGATACCGCCAACGCCGCCCATATCTTCAACTTATTCCGCGAACTGATTGCCCAGGATAAAACATTAATTATTGTGACCCACGATCAAAGCCTCAGCGTGCAGGCGGAACGGATCATCCATCTGATAGACGGGCAAATTTCCTCGGAAGTTGCCGGCAATGGCCGCACGCCCGCCGCTTATCCTCAACCGAACTTTGCGGTATCGACGCCCGACAATCACAAAATTGGTGAAAAAGTGGCCAAAGGGGTATAGGATGCTGAGTCCTCGGTGGCGTAAGATATTGCGGGATTTAAAAAATTACAAAACGCGCACGATCCTGGTGGTGCTTTCCACTGCCGTGGGCATCTTTACGCTGGGTACAATTATCAGCACCCGAACCATCCTGGTCCGGGAAATGACCCAAAGTTATGCAGCCATCAATCCGGCCCATGCCACCCTATTCACCGCTCCTTTTGATAAGAATCTGGTGCAAACCGTGCGCCACATGCCGAAAATTCACGCTGCCGAAGGGCGCGGCAGCATTACCGTGCGCTTTGACGTAAAATCATCCAATCCCCAGACGCCCCGAGAACGGCGTCAGCTTGAACTGATGGCCCTTCCCAACTTTGAGGACATCCGTATCTACAAAATCTGGCCGAATCGGGGAAATTGGCCCCCGGCTGAACGCGAACTATTACTTGAGCGCGGCTCGCTGGATTATGTTAATGCTAATGTGGGCGACACGCTCACCGTAATATTGCCCAACGGGAAGCAGCGCCAACTGCCGGTAACCGGGGTTGTGTACGATCCCGACAATCCCTCACCGATCATTGCCGGCCAGGCTGCCGGTTACATCACCTTAGATACGCTGGAATGGTTGGGGCAGCCGCCTTATTTTGATCGACTTTATATTACCGTAGCCGGCGATACCAACGATAAAACCCACATCCAAAAAGTCGCCAAACAGGTCAGAAATAAATTTGAGCGCACGAACCGGACGGTGAATTGGATTTGGATACCCGATCCTGGGCGCCATCCCGCCGAACAAATTCTCGATCCACTGCTGCTCATGCTGGGCGTATTGGGCCTGCTCTCGCTGCTCTTGAGCGGATTTTTGATGATAAATACCATTTCAGCCCTTTTAACGCAGCAAATCCGACAGATCGGGGTAATGAAGGCCATCGGCGCTTATCATTCCCAGATCATGGGGATGTATCTTGTCACGGCCTTCATCTTTGGTTTGCTGGCCCTGGTAATTGCCCTGCCGCTCAGTATCTTGGGCGCCAGGCTGATGGTGGGTTTTATTGCCGGCTTGATCAATGTTGAAGTAACCAGTGTTCAAGTGACCACCCAGGTCATTGCGCTGCAAATAGGGGTAGGGCTGCTGGTTCCGCTACTGACCGCGCTTCCGCCGGTGTTTGCCGGAACAAAGATCACGGTCCGCGAAGCGATTGCCAGCTACAGCCTGGGCCAGGGAAAATTTGGTCGAGGCACCACAGACCGGCTGCTTCAAAAAATCCACGGCTTGCCCCGGCCCGTGCTGCTTTCTTTACGCAATACGTTTCGACGCAAAGGGCGGTTAATCCTAACCCTCCTGACCTTGTCGCTGGCCAGCGCCATTTTCATGGCCGTATCAAGCGTCCACACCTCGCTGCTGAACACCCTGGAGGATGCCCTTGATTATTGGAAATATGATATTCAAGTGCAATTCAGCCGCCCCCATCGTATTGCCAGAATCGAGCGGCAGGCACGGCAAGTACCGGGGGTGGTTCACGCCGAAAGTTGGGGTTTTACCAGCGCGCATCGGGTGCGGCCAGACAGCAGCAAAGGCGACACGCTTTTTGTGATTGCGCCGCCTCCCGACAGCACTATGATTCGGCCCACCCTCATCAAGGGCCGCTGGTTGCTGCCTCAAGATGAGTCAGCCGTTGTCATTAACAGCGAATTGCTCAAAGAAGAACCTGATCTTAATGTTGGCGAGGAGATAAACCTAAACATCGAAGGGCGAGAGACAGCCTGGCAGATTGTGGGGGTGGTGAGAGGCATTCTTAGCGGTCCCTTTGCCTACGCCAATTATCCCTACTTTTCCCGCATTGTGCGCGATGTTGATCAGGCCGGCAGCGTTCAGGTTGTGACCCAACGCCATAATCCAATTTTTCAGGCCCAAGTGGCCGAAATGCTGGAAAGAGAATTTCAACGGGCCGGCATGCAGGTCAGTTCAATTAGAACTACGGTCTCCATGCGCCAACAGGTTGTCTTTCAATTCAATATTTTGGTCATCTTTCTGCTAATAATGGCTGTGCTGCTGGCAATTGTGGGCGGTCTCGGCTTAACCGGAACCATGAGCATTAATGTTTTGGAACGCACCCGGGAAATTGGCGTCATGCGGGCTACCGGGGCAACCAACGGGTTGATCTGGCAGATCGTGATTTCCGAGGGGCTGCTCATCAGCCTGCTCAGTTGGCTGATCGGCGCTGTCCTGGCTTTTCCGGCAAGCCTATTACTCAGCAACGCCGTGGGTATGGCGTTTCTTGAGGCCCCCCTCAGCTTTAGCTTTTCTCTTGGCGGGATGTTGTTCTGGCTGGTTATTATGATAATTCTGGCTACGCTGGCCAGTTTTCTCCCGGCCTGGCGCGCCTCACGCCTGAGCGTCCGCGAGGTATTAACTTACGAGTAAACACTCCTTTGACGCCGCAGAGACTTTACATTCGATATAATTATACCCCGGCAGCCTCGCGCCGGGCCGCTCAGGGTGTTTGGTCAGACAACAAGGCATCGACCGGGCTGCGCACCGCCATCGCGCCTCGTTTGATAACGTGAGTGTAGATCATGGTGGTTTCTATACTTTTGTGCCCCAGCAACTCCTGAATGGTCCGCAAATCATACCCCGACTCTAAAAGATGGGTGGCGAAACAATGGCGCAAGGTATGGGGGCCAATGGGCTTGTTAATCCTGGCTTGCTGCGCGGCCTGTTTGATGGCTTTACGCAGGCCGCTGGGATCAAGATGATGGCGGCGCACCTGCCCGGAACGGGGATCAACCGACAGGCGATGGGCGGAAAAAACATACTGCCAGCCCCATTCCTGATTAGCCCGCGTATATTTTCGTTCCAGCGCGTCGGGCAGATAGACCCGTCCATACCCCTGCGCCAAATCTTTTTGATGCAGAAGTTTGACCCCTTGAAGATGCTGGCGTAGCAGCGGTTGCAGCGAGATCGGCAGAATCGTCACCCGATCTTTGTCGCCTTTGCCCCGCCGCACGATCAACTGCTGCTGGCCAAAATCCACATCTTTGACCCGCAGCCGGAGGGCTTCCATCAACCGCAAGCCGGACCCATACAGCAAACGGGCCATCAGTTGGGAAGAACCGCTCATGCACTCCAGCAACCGTTCAACTTCGCCCTGGCTTAGAACAGTGGGCAGGCGTTGGGGTGTTCTGGCCCGCAGCGAGTCGATTTTGGCCGACAGGGGTTTTTGCAGCACCTGGTTATAGAGAAAGATCAACGCGCTGAAGGCCTGATTTTGGGTGGAGGCGGCTACGTTTTGGTCGGCCAGATGATTGAGAAAGGCCTCGATCTCCGGGGTATCCATCTCCTGAGGATGGCGCATGTTGTGGAAGCCAATGAAGCGGATCACCCACTGTACATAAGCTTGTTCGGTTCGAAACGCGTAATGCTGGCGGCGCATCACCGTACGCATTTGGTCCAATAATTTGGGCGATGTTGTTGGGGACCGGTACCTTGCCTTATGAGGCAGTTCAAAAAGACATAACCGGGAAAAGCTTACTGACTGTTGATAGACCACCACGACGCCCTCCTGTGCAAACTAATGTTCTATTTTGCCTATCCATTATAGTACAAAAGTTCTAGTAGCGCAAATCTTTATAACTGGAGGGTATATTGCATTTTTGAGTCAGTTTGAAATATTCCGGTGGTAGCCCAGGCCGACTTACAACAGCGGATCGAGGATGGGACTAA
>CAZTFF010000123.1:0-6548 GCA_964612485.1 uncultured Caldilineaceae bacterium | reverse complement strand
TATGGATTTGGCCCAGGAAGCTTGTTTCTGGTACAAAAAACGCAATACCGCAAAATCGTCAGGTAAGTGCCTCATAGGTGGTGAATTCCTTTCCTCTGGGAAGAGTTGTCTCGGGTAGCTTGTCTGGCGGTAATCGGAGCCACCGATCTTTCAAATCTTGAAGTTGCTTGCCGGAGAGTTTGACGGAACGAGTATGAAATCGGAAACGGTCTCGATGAGAGCGGATGCGGGTTCGCTCTTTTTTATATTCGTTAGGCTCTACGGACGAGATGGCTTCAACCGTTTCCACTAAAGTATCGGGGCGCGAGATCAGTTCCCAGGCTCCTGAACGCTGGATGAGCCGCCGCGTGCCTCCTTTTTGGCCCGTAGTGCGCAACAACCTGCCGGGCAAATTCGGCCAAGACCTGATTATCTTGACTTTGCTGCCGAATATCGTCCAGATAATGCCAGAGGGCGGTCTGAACTTGTGCGCCAGTACGAGGCGGCTTATCCTGTGGGTCTAACAGTTTAGAGATCTGATACAGCCAATCAGCCCCCTGGCGCAGGTCAAGATAATTGTCTTTGAACATGGTTAGGGACAACTCAAGTCCTTGCTGCAATTGGGCCAAACAAGGGCTTGACAGGTGAGCCAGCATTTCCTCCAGATTACCGGCCACTTCGTTTAACCGCTCATACATCTCGATACCGGCCAAACGGAAGGGCGGACGACCTTTGAGGGTCAACAGATACCGTATCCGCCGTTTGAAGGCGTTTTCAATCTCCGCTTGTTCTTGCCGGGTCGGGTCAATTTCCTCATCCTTCGTCTGCTCTTGTTCCGGCCCGGCGGCTTCAGTTTCTTCCGTCTCGGCATCGCCCCCCTTCACTCTTGTCTGCGGCAGACTTTCAGCCGCTTCTTGTGCCTGTATTGGCGTGGGCACAACCCCGGTGACCGTCAATACGCCCGGTTGGCACATCCTTTGGCGTAGTAGCCAATTTGCATTACCGATGTCATCGCCTGCACGATTTTGCGCCCATACAAATAATCGCTCTGCTCTAATCGACTGCCACAGATTATACATTTTTCCAGTTCGCACTTGTATACATTTGATGTTTGCACATATAATTGCTTGGGGGTTCTCATACTCTTACCTCTTTTGTTTCTTGGTTTGAGGTAGTTTGCTTTGAAAACCCTTTTTATCCAATTTTACTTACCTGACGATTTTTGCGGTATTGCCTTTATTGACATTATTTCTCGCGGCATTTGTCGTTTTTAAATTCAACGTTTTTTACCTCTCCCCATAGACAAATTTGCTGAACTTACCATGATAAAGTATCCTTACGCTTAACGCACCCTCATTATTACCCCCACTCTGGCAAAGGAGTTATCATGGAATACAAATTTTTGGGCAGTACCGGTGTAGAAGTATCCAGCTTGTGCTTTGGCACCATGTCTTTTGGCGGTGATGCCGATGAAGACACCTCGGCGGCTATGTTTCATCGCTGCCGGGACCTGGGCATCAATTTTTTCGACTGCGCCAATGTTTACCAGCGTGGCCGCGCCGAAGAGATTTTGGCCCGGCTTATGGCCGATTGCCGCGATGAATTGGTCATCACCAGCAAATTTCGCTTCCGAATGGGCGACGGCCCCAACGACAAAGGCGCGTCCCGCCGGCACATTATGGCTTCGGTAGAAGACAGCCTCCAACGGCTCAACACCGACCGCATTGATCTCTATTTTATCCACGGCTTCGACTCCGACACGCCGCTGGACGCAACACTCCGCGCCCTGGATGATCTGGTAACGCAGGGAAAAATCCTCTATCCGGCGGTCAGCAATTTTGCCGCGTGGCAAATTGCCAAGGCCCTGGGCATTTCGGCGCGGGAAGGCTGGGCCAGATTTGAATGCATCCAGCCGATGTACAGCCTGGTCAAACGGCAGGCAGAAGTAGAAATTCTGCCGCTGGCCGAATCTGAAAAATTGGGCGTGATCAGCTACAGCCCGCTGGGCGGCGGCCTGCTGGCCGGCAAATACGGCGTCTCGAAAAAGCCTGAGAGCGGGCGCATTGTTGAAAACGAAAAATACCAGCTCCGTTACGGCGACCAATGGATGTACGAAACCGCCGAGCGATTCACCACCTTCGCCCGCGAAAATGGTTACGATCCGGTCTCGCTGGCTGTGGCCTGGGCCGCGGCCCACCCGGCCATTACCGCCCCCATTATTGGGGCGCGCAACGTGCAGCAATTAGAAGGCTCGCTCCGGTCGTTGGACATCAACATGACGCCCGATTTACGCGCTGAAATATCGGCCCTATCCATCGAGCCGCCGCCCGCCACGGATCGCACCGAAGAAAGATAACCTCTAATCTGCGTCCAAAATATTCCAATAGCGCAGCCCTGCTGTCAAAAGTAGCAAAAATGGGGGATGGACAAAGCCAAAAAAATTAGGCATACTGGCTTTAGAGTCCACCAATCGTGCATGCCGTGCATCCTGCACTTTAAAAGAACCCGGAACAAAGAAAAGACACCCGATGGACAAACTCAGCGTCCTGGTTATTGATGACAGCCCCCAAATCCGCGATTTTGTAACGGAATATATTCTCAAACCCAACGGATTTGCGGTTGACATCGCCGTTGACGGGGCCGAAGGCTTAAAAAAAGTCTTAAAAAGCAAGCCCGATCTGGTTTTGATGGATTATGAAATGCCCAAAATGAGCGGCATCGAGGTTTTACGCAACTTGCGCGCTCAGGGCAATAAAGTGCCGGTCATTTTGATGACCTCGCACGGCTCGGAAAACGTTGCGGTTGAGGTCTTCCGGCTGGGGGCCAAAGATTATCTCATCAAACCTTTTGCCGCCCAGGAGTTGCTGGATACCATTGACGACGTGCTGGCCGTTACCCGCCTGCGCCGCGAAAAAGAGGCGCTGACCCAACGGGTAATGCAGGCCAACCAACAACTGGAACGCCACGTGCGCGAATTGAATACGCTCTCCCAGGTGGGCAAATCCATCACCGCGCTGATGCACCCCAACAAAATGTTAAATCGTATCGTCGATGCCGTTCTCTTTGTCACTCGGAGTGAAGAATGTTCGCTGGTACTGGTTGACTCTGAAACCGGCAAAGTAGGCCGCTGTCTTCAGAAACGACGCCCGTCTACCAACAATCAAACCGATCGGCCTGACAAACTGGCCACCGGCTACCTGGTTTTGCCGGATAGCGATTGCGAACCCCTGATCCAAAATACTGATGAAACGATACTTTCTGCTCCGCTGCAAGTGGGCCAGCGCGTGATTGGCACGCTCAGCATCAGCAAACTTGTCACGCACCGGTTCACGTCGCACGATGAGCGTTTGTTACGCATGCTGGCCGATTACGCCGCGATTGCCATCCACAATATGCAACTAATGCACCAGCTCCAACTCACCAAGGAACGAGAAAAACAACAAATCCGCGGCCTGTTTGAACGCTATGTGGCCCCCACCGTAGTTGAGCAACTGCTGGCCCAGCCTGATCAGGTAAAACTCGGGGGAACGCGCCAGCTTGTTACCGTACTTTTTGCCGATGTTCGCGGATTCAGCCGCTTTAGCTCTACCACTTCTCCCGAAATCCTGGTGGAACTGCTCAACCAATATATGCGCGCGGCCGCCGAAGCCGTGCTGGCCGAAGAAGGCACGTTAGACAAATTTATGGGCGATGCGGTGATGGCTTTTTTCAACGCTCCCCTGCCCCAGGCCGACCACGCGATACGCGCCGTGCGCGCCGCCTGGAACTTGTGCCAACTGGTAGAACAACTGCATCAGCACCTGCCGCCGGAACACCGGCTGCATTTTGGTGTGGGCGTAGGTTTGGGCGAAGCCGTGGTAGGCAACATTGGCACCGCCCGGATGATGAATTATACCGTCATTGGCGACTCGGTCAACAAAGTTAAACGCCTGCAAGAGCAGGCCCGGGGCGGCCAGATTTTGATCAGCCAGGAAACATTTCACCTGGTGCAAGAAACGGCTCAGGCCCGCAGCATCGGCAACCTTCACCTCAAAGGGCAAAACCAGCCGGAACCTGTGTACGAAGTTTTAGAAGTATACAACCCTTAAGCGCATCTTTTGCCTGATTCCTTACCTTCCCCTTATAATCATCCCACCAATTTTTTGATAAACAAGGTGCCGATCCATGTCCCAGCCAACAATCCAGATTGAGATCAAACAAAACATTATTCCACAGCTAACGCAATACTGCGCCGACCATCAATTTGACCGCTTTATGCTGGTTGCCGATGAGAACACCTACCCCATTTTGGGCCAGGCGGTTGAACAGGCCCTCACTGCCCAGGGGTGGGGTGTCAAAACCGCTGTTCTCACCGGCGATGAGGTCATTCCCAATGAGCATTACATCATGCAAGTGCTGGTCCAGGCCGATAGAGAAAACCGAATCTACCTGGCCGTTGGTTCCGGCACCCTCACCGACATCACCCGCTTTGCCAGCCACCGGACCAAAACATCATTTATTTCGATTCCCACAGCGCCTTCGGTTGATGGATACACGTCCATCGGCGCACCGCTGGTGATTGATAACCTTAAACAGACCGTGGTTTGCCAACCGCCTGTAGCCGTTTTTGGCCACCTGCCAACGTTGTGCGCCGCGCCCCAAGAGATGATCGCCTCCGGTTTTGGCGATGTTCTGGGCAAATTCACCTCCGTAGCCGACTGGCAATTGGGCCATGTGGTGCGGGAGGAACCTTATGATAAAAACCTGGCCCTTCGCAGCCGCCGCGCGGTGGAAACCTGCGCCGAACACGCCGCCGAAATTGGCCGGGCCACAACCGAGGGGATCACCCTGCTGTTGGACGGGCTGATTGAAACCGGGCTGTGCATGCTGGAGTTTGGCGGCTCCAACCCGGCCTCCGGCGCGGAACACCACATCTCGCATCATTTGGAAATGAAAATTGTGTGGGACAAATTGCCGGCTGTTTTACACGGGGCCAAAGTTGGCGCGGCGGTACTCATTATTGCCGGTTACTACGAGCAGATCCGGCAGTTGAGCCGGACAGAAGCCGAACAAAGACTAGCCGCCAGCGCCCTGCCCCACCGCAGCCGGGAAATTGAACAAATCAAAACCGTTTATGGGCCGATCACCCGCCAACTCATCCAGGCCCAAGCCTCATTTCTGGATATGACCGCGCCGGCGTACGAGTCGCTCAAACAAAAAATTATTGACAACTGGTCTGAAATCCAGACCATTGCCCATACTGTGCCTGCCCCTCAACAGTTAACTAATTGGCTACGCGAAGTTGGAGCGGCCACTGATCTATACACATTGGGGTTCAGCCAGGCCGAGATTCAAAGCGCCGTGCAAAATTGCCACTACCTGCGCGATCGATTTACCGTGCTAAAATTGAGCCGGATGTTGGAAATACTGTAAAGAGAGGTACAATATTGACATCACTGAGCCATACGCGCCTGTTCCTGCTCGATATGGACGGCACATTCTATTTGAGTGACAAATTGCTGCCCGGCGCGCTGGAATTTATCGACATTTGCCGGTCCCAAAACATTGATTTTCTTTTTTTGACCAACAACTCTTCCAAACATCGCGGCCAATACGCCGCCAAACTGCAACGGCTGGGGCTGGACATTGACGAGGGCAAAATCTTCACCTCCGGCGAAGCCACCGCCCTCTACTTGCGCAAACAAAAAGCGGGCGCGCGACTCTTTGTGGTCGGTACGCCCGCTTTGGAAGAAGAATTCCAAAACCACGGATTCCATT
This sequence comes from uncultured Caldilineaceae bacterium, assembly GCA_964612485.1. Taxonomy (GTDB): domain Bacteria; phylum Chloroflexota; class Anaerolineae; order 4572-78; family J111; genus JAFGNV01. The sequence continues at coordinate 812 of CAZTFF010000123.1, read as the reverse complement.
TGGTAGAAAAACAGCCCGACTACGCCGTTTTGGGTTTTGACACCACGTTGACTTACAACAAGCTGTGGCATCTGTGCGATTATGCGCGGGCCGGCACGCCCTACATCGCCACCCATCCCGATTTTAACTGCCCGCTGGAAGATGGCTTTATGCCCGACATCGGCGCGATGATCGCCTTTGTCGAAGCCTCAACCGGCCGGCGGCCCGATGTGATCGTGGGCAAACCCAACCGGCCGATCATCAAGGCGGTGGTGGAAAAAACCGGCGTGCCGCTCAAGCACATTTGCATGGTGGGCGACCGGCTCTACACCGATATTGCCCTGGGCGCCACCGGCATCAATACCGTGCTGGTACTCAGCGGCGAAGCCAGCGAAGCAGATTTACCCACAGCCCCTCATCAACCCGATTGGGTGATGCAAGATTTGCGGGCATTGGGGAACGCGTTACAAACCCGGTAGCTCTACTGATATTTTTTGAAATTATACTGCTCGGCCAGTTTGGCTTTTTCCTCCGGCGGCAGGGCGGTAAAGTACCCTTTCCAGCCGGGGCAAAAGTTGATGTGCCAGCGCCAGAATCGACCCAGGAGTGATTTGGGATTGTCATCATATTTGGCACGTAACCCACAATTTGCGCAATTTTGTTCTTCAGCCATTTGAACCCTCCGATAAAAAAATCAAATAAGAATGCTCCAAAAGAAATAGATAGCAGGTGAATTTTTCATCAATCTTATCTCGCCTGTTATTGGGTAGGACTGCAAGATAGCGTGATTTAGGGATAAATTTGGAAAAAAGGAGGTTCATGGACAAACTCTT
>CAZTFF010000122.1:0-6961 GCA_964612485.1 uncultured Caldilineaceae bacterium | reverse complement strand
ACGGCAAGCTCAACCAACGGCAAGCTCAACCAACGGCAAGCTCAACCAACGACAAACTCAACCATACATTCTCTCTCTTAAAAATAGACGTGTAGGTTGGGTCTGCCTCGACCCAACCTACTGGCCAATTACAATTTTTTAAGGCGCCGGCAGCGGGTACAGGGCCAGGTAGGCTTCAAAAGGATTGGCGTCGGTATGGCTGGGCAGCAGGTAAACCTGGGTATCGTTGGCCAAAGCCTCGATCTGGGTGGTATCGCCCGCGTACTGCACCAGGTAATGCTGCGAGAAGAGCACATACTCCTGGTCCGCCGGCAGGTTATAAAAGTTGAACTGGCCGCCCTGGATGGTAAAGGTTTCGTAAACCTGCTCGTCCTGGGCGTAGGCCCACACCTTGACGCCCGCCGGGCTTTCCACGGAGCCGTCGGCGTAATGAACGGTCAGGTTGCCGTGGATACGGGTAGATACATTGGTGGGCATCGGCTGGGTGGTACAGGTTCTCAGGTTGGCGTCTTCAAAATAGAACCAGGTGGCGCAGGTTCCGCCGCAAGCCGAGATGGCGTTGCTGTTGTTGTACAGGTAAAGGTACAGGTTTTGGCCGGCGTAATCTTCCAGGTTCACGCCGTTGGCGGCGGTCAGCCGGAGGCTGCGCTGGGTCCACTCCCTGGGGTTAAACGTGCCGGTATCCTGCCCGTTGGCCACTTCCAGGGGGCCGGCCACAATGGTGCTGGAGACCGGGGCCGGGTTGGCGGGCGGCGCGGTCAGGGAGGGCGGCGTATCCAGAACGACCGCATAGAATTTATCTTCGGGCTGGTTGGCCATGGCGCCAATATTGTCCTCTATATTGGTATAGATGTTAAAATCGAAGAACGTGGTGGTGGAGATCACCCAGTCGGGCATGGTAAATTCCTGGTAGAAGAAGGGATTATAAGAAGCGCTGTCGAAACTGGTGGACCGCAGCGACGTGTTGCCTGTTCTTCGGACACTGCCGGACAAACTGGTGCCGGGATAGCTAAAGGCGATTTTCCAGGGAGAGGCGCTGTACAACGTCTTCTCAAAGCTCCGGTCGTCGAGCGCCGGGTAACACACCTGGTAGCCGGGGGCCAGGGCGGGGCCGCCCACGGTGCCGCCGCAGGCCAGCATGCTGAAGTCGTCCAGGTAGCCTGAGTTGTTGCCGTCTGTTCGATAGGGGGAGGAGAATAGGCCAACCTGCACTTCGTGGTCGATGCCCGGCACGTATTGGGTGGCTACCGGATCGCCCCAATAATTTTCCAGCGTGTCGGCACCGGCATCCAGCGCCGGCGGCGGCGTATTGCTGTCTGAATAATAGAATTTAAAGACGCCGTTCTCGCCCGGTTCGCGCGCAAGGCGCAGCCAGAGCGGATCATCAAAATCAAGGTCTACCTGGTGGTTGTTGGTCCACACCGAGCTGTCGCCGCTGCCCGGATACTGGGGCGAATACCCCGGCTGGCGGTAGCGGGGCTGTAAGAAAAAGTCGCCGGTGCTGGGGTGCCGGGCCGCGGCCCAGGTAATGCGGGGGCTGTCGCCGTCCAAAGAATCGCGGATCTCAATGCCGGCCTTGGCGTAGTCATTACTCGAATAAATTTTCTTCACGCTGGCTACCACATCCAGGCCCGCGGCGGTGGAAACCGTATCGGTGATATAGAAGTAGATATGGCCGCCGGCGGTGTCATCGTTGGCCACGTTGGTGCTGGAGCCTTTACCATAGATACGCAGCCGGTCGCCGTTCAGCCCGGAGGCGGAATGGATGGAGGCATCGCCATAGGCAATGGAGTCCCACCCGTCAAGACTATTACTCTGATTAAAATTATTGGTATACGGCGGGTTATTACAGCGGATGGTAAAGGAAATCTCGTTGATGTTATCGGGGTTGGCTACCTCGTTGGGGCCTTCGCCCTCGTACACGTAGTTGGTGGTATCCACATAGCCGTAAACCATCTGGTCGCCGTATTCGGTCACCTCGTAGGGGGTGGTGATGGTGAACTCTTCCAGCGGGTCGATCTGGTCTTTCCAGTATTTGATATCGCCGGGGAAGTTGTAGCCGATCACGTTAGACGGGGCCAGGGGGTCGGGGTCGGGGTGGCGCATAAAGTAGTAGTCCATATCCACCCAGCGGTTGATGGGCACCGAATAGGCGTTTTGCACGGTGAGCGTCACCGGCACCACCGAATTGATTTGCACGTTATCGGGCAATTCCACTTTGGTAACTACCAGGTTGGCGTGCATCAGGGCCAAATCGGTTTGGGCCACCGTCACGCCGGGGTTTATCGTGGCCTGCGATTCCAGCACGTAGGTATTGCCAAATTCTACCAGGCCGGCCGGTAAGGCGCCCAGATTATAGAGGCCGGTATAGCCGCCGCCGGCATCGGTAAATATTGATAAGATGGTGTAACCGTTATAGACAATGTAATAACCGGAGTTGGGCACGTGGTTGAGCAGTTGGATGGTGATGGTATCATCCGGCAAAACGGTATCCCCCTCTAAAACCATGATCAGGGGTTCGGCTTGAACGATAATATCAACCGTGGCCTGCTGAACGCCGTTAGGGAGATAGGAGGCGATGGTATAGGTGCCTTCATCGAGCGTTGGCGGAACCTGGAAAGAGACCCTGGCCTCCCCGCAATTGCCCGTGCCAAAAGTGGAGCCGGCGGCCGGCACGCGCTGGCCGTTGAATTCAAGGTAATGCGTTTCATTGACGGTGTGGGTGTGCAAATTAACGGTGATGTACGAACCGGCCGGCCAGGTATACCCGCCTTCCACGGTCAGGAAGGGGCCGGCGGGGGTTTGCAGCAGCATATCGTCTTTTTCGGCGATCATGGCGCCGGCATTATTCAGGGGGAAGGAGGCTACCCGGTAGGTGCCGTCGGGCCAGCCGGCGCCAAAGCCGCTGCAATCATCGGGAATTCTCCAGGCAATGGGTTCGGTGAGATCGCCAAAGGTGTTGGTTTCCAGGGTGTCAAACGTCTCCGTATCGCTGCTCACGTCAATACCGTTCACGGTAATATTATATCGCTCGCGCGGCGTATGGGATTGCAGGTAAATGTAAACCAAACTTCCCCGCGCGTAAGCGTTTGTCCCCAGAGGCGGCGCGGATAATACAATTTTCGGCTGGTTGATCTGGAATTCAACGGAACTATATTCGGCACCGCCGCTATCAAAGGAACGAAGGGTGCAGAACAGGCCGCTGGTCATGTCGCAGACGGTTTCGCCGTTGGCCTCCATATCATAGACGTCCCAATCCAGATCTTCGGTGCTGTTGCCCGTGGCGCCGGCGGCAATCCGATATACGGGATTCCCGGCCGGATCATAGAGCCAGACCTCAAACGGCCCATCGCCAACATTGTGGAAGCGCAGGTTAAGGTCGATAGGAGTATTGGCGGCCCACACATATCTGGAGTCGGTGGGCACAATGGTCGGCGTGCCGCCGGAAACAATCGTTACCAGGTGTTCATCCTCGGCTACCACCGCCAGGGGCGAGCCGCTTACGGTAGAATAAAGTTTATAGTCGCCGGCTACAATCGGCGGGTCGATGGCTCCCAAATCACAATCCGGGTCGGGATTGGATGTTCCCTGGGCATCGGTGGCCACGTTAGAACAAATTTTATAGGTGTTATTACTGTTGTCCAGATAAATATCGTAGGTGTCGGAATTAGGGTGGTTGGTCAGGCTGGCCCGGAGAATATCGGATTGCGATAACAAATACCCACTCAAGGAGATGATCCGGGCGTTGCCAAAGTAAGTTCCGCCGCCGCTGGTGTTAACGGGGGTGGGGGGCGGCGCAATGCCCGGAGGCGGATCAATACCAATAGCCGCATCAAGGCCCTCATTTTGCAGTTGGGTCCGGCCTTCTAATCTCACAAAGGTTCCGCCCATCACCAGATCAAAGATGGGGGTGAGCATTTGCAGGTTATAAAACGTGCTGACCTGGATATTCAACCCCTGGTCGCCGGGGTAATCATCTTGCTTTACCACAAAGGTGCCGGTAATGGTTTGGCTCACGGTTTGGCCCTCTACAAAAACGCCAAACGCGCCGGGGGTCTGGGCGCACGATCCCATATAATCGGTGGGGTCACGGCAAATTGTATTCGGGTTCAGATTTCGGCCGTGGCTGATGGCGATTTCTTTGACCGCTTCCACCCGGTCTTCTTCGTAGCACAACCAGGGATGCACGGCGGCAATCGCTACCACGTCGGGTTCGTTAGCCGTTCCCTGGCAAACATCAAGTTGGCTGCTGATTGCTTCTGCCGAGTCGATGTAAGGCCGCCCGGTAACGGCGTACCGGGTCGCCTCGCGGGCCGCCTGCTGGACGGTAATATAGGCCCAGATGGCCCGGCTGGCTTCGATGATCCCTAACAGCAGCAGTAATAATAACGGCAGGATGAGTGCAAATTCGGTTAACGCTTGGCCTTTTCCATTTCTTCGCAACACGGCTATACTCCTTCAACAAAATGAGAGTCATTCGCAATTACAGATTCGTCTAACATTAAAGTCTAACTTTTTCGGAAAAGGTTACGGGTGAATAATTTGACCCTTAAACTTTAAGGTTGCGACAGGCCTTGTTGTACACAGAAATTAATACTTTCTCAATAAACTGGGGCAGAGTTGGTTGAGCTTGTCGTTGGTTGAGCTTGTCAAAACCAACGGTCTTCGACAGGCTCAGACCTCGTTCCCCCAAAGTATTGAGAAGATACAGAAATTATAGATTCCAATAGGGGGGACGTCAATGTTACTTAAGTAACTGTAAAGGCCCAACGCCGTCTGATGGCGTTGGGCCTTTTTGTTGATGTGAAGACGTAAGCGGCTAAAATTCTACCGGCAGCCAAAAATCTATGCGCGCGCCTTTGTCGGGGGCGCTTTCGATGGTGAGTTCGCCGCCTAACATTTGAATGCGTTCTTTCATAGTGCTCAGGCCAATGGTTTTTCGCTGTTGGGAGGCGGCCATGGCTTCGGAAACCTCAAAGCCAACGCCATCATCCTCAATGGAGGCGGTGACTTTCTCGCTTTCCACATCCATGGAGAGTTGCACGTGGGTGGCCTGGGCGTGGTCGCGGACGTTGTTGAGGGATTGCTGGAAGATACGGAAGATGGTAACTTCGGCATGCGGCGGGAGCCGGGCATCTTTACCGCTCACGGTCAGATTACAGGCAATACCGGTTTTCTGCTCGTAATCTTCAATACTCTTTTTGAGGGTAGGAGTTAAGCCCAAATCGTCCAGCATCATGGGGCGCAGATCAAAAATAAAGCCGCGAACCTTTTGGAAGGTGTTGTTAACGGCGAGTTTGAGTTCGGTCAGCTCATTTCTGGCCCGGCTGGGATCAGAGTCGAACAGCCGCTCGCAAATTTCGGCCTGCAAAATCAGGTTGGTTAATGATTGGGCCGGGCCGTCGTGCAGTTGGTTGGCCAGATGCTGCCGCTCGCTTTCCTGGGCGTCGATGATTTTGATGATCCCGACTCCGGCATCGGCTGCGGACGGAGCGGCGCCGCCTTCGCTGCTGCCGCCGGCGGCAACAACGGCATCAGAAACGCTCAGAATTCTCTTTAAGCCGTCGGCAAATCGCTGCAAATTTTCCTGCCGGCTCTGGAGCTGCTCAACCTGCCCCCGCATCATGAACAGGCGCATCTGCGCTTCCTGCGCCGCGGTATAGACTTCTTTAATATCCTGCCGGGGGACGGTATCAATATTGCTTTCCATCGTGCGGACTTTGTTGGCCAACTGCGCGTTACGCTGGGCCAGCTTTTCTACCTCGGCGGAACTTTGATTGATCAAGATTTGAATTTCGTCTAATTCTTTCTTGATCTGCTCGTATTCTTCACCGGTTTGTTCAAATATCTCCGCCGGGGTAGCAGCCCTTCCTGATGACGATTCATCGGAAGGTTCAGGCTCATTGGTTACTAAACTTCTTAATTCCATACAAAAGGTCTCCTGTTTGTAACTTGCGCCACCGTGATAAACTACGCCCCTCATATCCCCGGAGGGCAGGGACATTATCCAGATTTCAAAAACTAATAAGGGCCTAACCCATAAAAATCTTGTCTTTGCCTTTTATAAAAGGTTGCAAGAATTTTCGTGCCAAAACCTTTTTGGCTCCGGCTTGTTCGGGTTAGGAGATGCGTTACTCTTCGTCTTCCTCATTATATAAGCGGATCCATCCCCGGCGCACGGCGTAAAGCGCCGCCTGAGTGCGGTCATTGACGGCTAATTTTCTGAGAATGCTGGTCATATGATTTTTTACGGTCTGGCGGCTGATGCCCAGTTCATAGGCCACTTCTTTGTTGCTCTGCCCTTTGGCAATGTGCTGTAGAATTTCCATTTCCCGAGGGGAGAGAGGGGCAAACATTTCGTTGGGCAGGCCGTCGATATAGGCGACTTTGTCAAACTGTTGCAGCAGCCAGGAGGCCACCTCGGGCTTGTCCAGCACCTCATCATCAATAACGTAGTTGCCCTGGCTCACCTGCCGCACCGCTTCCACCAGCCGGCGCGGCGTGACATCTTTGGGAAAATAGGCGGCGGCGCCGGCCCGGATCGAGTGGAAAATCTGCTCGTCATCATGGTAAGCGGTCAGCACAATGATGGCGATTTCAGGCACCGAATGTTTTAGCTCCCGCGTCACCTGCAAGCCGTTCATTTTGGGCAGGTTAATATCCATAATAACCACGTCGGGCGCGAGTTGTTTGGCCAGCCGCAAGGCTTCTTCCCCATCGGCCACTTCCATGATAACCTCCAGGCTGTCATCCGCTTCGAGTACCCGGCGCAACCCCTGACGAAAGAGTGAATGGTCATCAACCAGCATTACACTTGTTTTAGACATTGATTTGCTCCCTGATTAAGGATTTTACAAGAAATAAATTCGTTATGTGATTGGAAAACAAGTGAGAAGTGATGAGTGAGACATAATTCACTCGTCACGCGTCACTTGATCGCATTGAGTAATGAAACACATCT
>CAZTFF010000121.1:0-7092 GCA_964612485.1 uncultured Caldilineaceae bacterium | reverse complement strand
CACAACAATTTCAGAGCCACAAACCGGAAAACAAAAAACAACGAAAACGGCTAACTATTAGTAGCGGGAAACCCCCGTATATGATTACGGAGCCGTCCCTAATATATCACGATTCCTGAGGGATGTCCACTTTTTATCAGGACGCTCCCATATTCTAATATCGCGGACTCCGCCGTATTTTATTATCGGGACAGTTTATGTCAATTTAAGAAAGGGAAAATTCCAAAAGAAATTAATGTGATTATCGCCTGTTATCCATATTTGCTGCAAACTTTTCAGGTATCTACCCCCAATTTTTGGGGTATTATGTTAGCAAAAAATAAGGTACAATTACAACGTTAGCAGGCATGGCAATGCATCTGCACTAAAACTAAACTCTGGGGCCGTTCAATGTTTCCAGTTAAATATCAAAACAAGCGCTGGCAGTCCATTGCGCTGATTCTGGTTATTGCGCTTGCCGCCATCGTCGGCTTATTAATGGTCATGAATCGCCTGGCAGCGCCAGACACGGCGGCAACTTCAGCACCCACCGTCAATTCAGCCGGCTCCGCAGTAACGCCCACCATTACGCTTCCCCCGCCCAACACCCGTGATGATATTGTAGCAATCGTAAACCAGCAGCCCATCACCCGCGAAACCTGGGATACAATTTCACAGCTTGATCGGGTGATGAACGGCCTGGCCGGCCAGCCTAAACCCACCGCCGAAGAAACCCTGGACCGGCTCATCAACGAAATCCTGGTGCTGGCCGAAGTGTCGGATGTCCCCCCCCCCACAGATGCAGAAATTGATGAACGGACGGCTATTCTGGCCCAAACCTGGGATGTTTCCACCGCAGAAATAACGCAAGCCCTGGAAGAAGCCAATCTAACCCAAGCTGATTTTACAGACAGGGTTGGCCGGTTGATCCGCGTGGAAACCGCGCTCAACCACCTGGCCGCGCAAGAAAATGATCTCAACGATTGGCTGGCCCAGGCGCGCGCCTCCGCCGAAATTGGCCTGTACCGCGCGCTGGCCAACCCGCCGCCCACCCCGGCTGCGGGCGCAAGAGTTGAAGCAACGGCAGCAGAAGAATCGCCGGAAACCGCCTCTGAAGAAAATGGCGAGATAGCCGCAGCCCCCACCTTTGCCCCACCTCCCGGAATGCCCGCCGCGCCCTATGTTGACAACGCCGCGCCGGATTTCACCCTGCCCCAATTGGATAATGAATCGCTCAGCGTGAGCGATTCCCGGGGAAAACCCACGCTTATCAATTTTTGGGCCTCCTGGTGCCCCCCCTGCCGCCGGGAATTACCGGCCCTCCAGGCGGCCTATGAATCTTACGGCGATACCATCGGCTTTTTAGCAATTGATGTTAAAGAAGAGCCACAAACCGTCAATGGTTTTGTAGAAGAGATGGGCCTCACGTTTCCCATTTTGCTGGATCAAGACGGCCAGGTGAGCGACGTAGCCTACGAAGTAAGAGGCATCCCCACCACTATTTTTGTCGATGCCAACGGCGTGGTGGCCGCGCGGCACGTAGGGCCGCTGGATGAAGCCGCCATCGACAGCTATCTGGCGCCTCTGTTGGAAGAAGCCAAATTTCAGGCAACCACCCAACCAACAGAAGCGCCGCTCTCTCCTACAGATGAAGCGCTGACCATGATCACAAGCGAGGGGGTGGAACCCACCAACGAATCGGCCGATCCAGCTCCTACCCTGGATCAGAGCACACCCGCGCCAAATTTTGTTGCAATATCCGGCAAAGGTGATACAATTGAGCTGCAAGATTATTTAGAACAAAACCACATCGTTCTTGTTTTCTACCGGGGGAATACCTGAGGTACTTGCCGCAACCAACTGGTCCAGTTGGAAACCGATCTTCAGAAATTTAAAAACAAAAACGCGCAACTATTCGGCATTGCCGTGCAAAATCAGGCCAAAGCCCGGGCGGCTGTTTCCAGTTTGAGTGTTTCTTACCCCATTCTGGCCGACCCCGATCATAAAATTGCCGATGCCTTTGGCGTGTACAACCTGCTGGGCGATGGCGTAGCCACACCCGCGGTATTTATTATCGATACCTCAGGGCACATCGTATGGTCTTATGTGGGGCAGCACATTAACGACCGTCCGAACAGCCAGACGATTTTAGAACACATTCCAACTTCATAATCTCTGCGTTCACTGTGGAACGTCAGGATGACAACCGGGGCAAAAACCTTCAATGAAGGGCGAGGAGAAAAGGATAGGTTGCCATGAACTCACCGAGTCACAAGCTAGGATCTGTTATCAGCCTGCTGTCCATTCTACTCAATTTGCTGCCGCCCTTTGCGCTGCCGGCGCGGGCCGCCAACTTTGAGTGGGAACCGGCGGAAACCATTCACCGCCCGGTACAGCCGGAGATCATTTTTGATTCCCGGCCCTTGCACCCGGCCACAAATACCGCAGACGCGATCTTGCCCGGCTGGTTTGATCCTGCGGCCAAACCTGCGGTCGATCTGGCCGCTGCGGCGGGATTATCTCTCTCCAAACCCGCGGCCCTGGCTAATTTGCCGGAACCGGCGTCGGCTGTGGCCCGCCCGGCCCGCGAAGAGATCCTGCCCGGCTGGTTTGATGAAAAAACGATCAACCCTGAAGATCGAACTGACCTGTCCGGCCATATTTTGCCGGATTGGTTCGATACCGCTTCCTCCGCTGCCAATACCGGCAGCCAACCATCGCCGGAACCGGACAAAGCCGAACCGGCAATTTTGCCCGGCTGGTTCGCGCCCAAGGCTCCTGCTGCTCCTGAAAAAATAGCGGCTGCCGCCGAAGTCCTGCCGGCCTGGTTTACCGGCGATAGCGCGCCCCGGCTGAATCCCCCGGCTTCGCCGGAACGCCGGCCTTTGCAGGTGGCTATTCCCCTGTCCTTGCTGGCGGTCGATGTCAGCGGCCCGCCGGCGGCCAGCATTGGCGCTCCATCAGGCCTGGGTGATATTTACACGGCCACCATCCACAATTATTCATCCCAAACGGCTTACAGCATTTCCCTCACCGCCACCCACCAATCATTTTTGATATACGATGACTGGAGCCAGCTATGGGCTCCCAGCCCCGTACCCACCTTGACGGTCAACGCCACCCCCACCACCATCCAATGGACACCCCTGCCCACCGTCACCATCGGCCCCGGCGAAACCATCACCCTCGCCTTCCGGATGCGGGCAGCCTGCAATGCAGAATCGGGCCGGCAACTGCGCGTGGGCGTGCGCTACAACGCGGACCCCGACGGCCCTGTCCAACAAGAACTCAACACCGGGGGCTTGAATGTGACCACCGGCCGAGGCAACCTGGTCATCAATAAAGAACCGGCCCTGCAAAACCTGGGCACGCCCGATTTTGGCCAGCCCATCACCTGGATCGTTACCGTGCAAAATACCGGCCTGGGCCGGCTGTTCGACGTGGTCATAACCGATACCGGCGGCATTGATTTGGGCCAGCCCGGCGGCGACCTGACTCCGACGGCCACCATTACCACACTGGCGGTAAACGCGGTTCAAACTTACACCGTTGTCGGAACCGTGGAGGCTTGTAATTTCACCAACGTCGCTGCGGCTTCCTGGACTTGCGGCAACCTGGAAAACGATGGAACCAGGGACAATCCGGTCAGTTCCACGGCCAGCGTTTTGTTCAACCCGCAAGTGCCCGATATCGACATCACGGCTGCACCGCCCCTCACCTTCCCCTACTGCCTGCCGGTAACGCGCACGGTTTCCGTTTCGATAACCAATAATGGCGGGCCGGCAGGCAACTTCCGCCTGGACTCGAACCTGGCGAGCGGTTTTCTACAGATCGAACCCGGCTCGGTGAGCAGTGGCTGGACCTACACCGGCGGCGTTTTCAGCTACACCGACGGTATTCTACCCTCTACCGGCCCCGGCGCGCCGGTAACCCTCACCTTTGAGGTGAGGCCCCAAAACGACGTGTGCGGCAGCGGCAATGGGGAGATAACGTTTCAGCCGCTTTACGAGGATATTTGCGAACAGAACCCGTTTACCGGCACGATTGCCGGCCTGAGCTACGAGTACGCCCAAAATACCTCGCCCGATTTGCAAATTACTAAAAACGGGCCGGCCCTGGTCAACAGCGGCGATGTCTTCACTTACGCTGTCATCGTGTCCGGCAACAACCCCAACCCCAATGTAGCCGGCCTCACCGAAACCATCAGCGGCAGCATCAACATCGAGGATTCACTGCCCAACCAATTCGAGATCATCAACGGGCCGAGTGTAACGGCCATTGGCGGCACGCCCGGTTCGCTGCTGACCGGCACCCACGGATTGACCCACACTTTTGATCCCGATACCGGCCCTTTTAGCGTCACGCTGGTTTATACGGTGCAAGCCATCACCACTACCGGCGGCGCTTGTGGAGCCAGCGAACTCGTCAACAACCTCGCTTCGGCTGCGGCAGAGCCAACCTGCCCCGGCTGTTCGATTTTGACCGATACCGCCGAGGTCAACACCGCCATTCAAAACGAGGAAGGCATCAGCGGCAGCCGCAGCGGCGGCGGCACGGTGGAAACCTGTGATAACAACGGCTTTTTGATCGCCAACACCTACCAGGTGACCGGTAGCCTTACCATTACCTGGACGGACGCGGTCTTTACCGATGCCCTGGGCGGCAGCGGCGGCGGCGCGCTGCCACCGGGCGCTACACCCCTGGTCTATTCGGATACGCTGTCGGTGACGGTGAACGGGGTGGATTACACGGCCTATGTGACGCCCACCACCGGCCTCAGCGGCGAATTAGTGATCGACCTGAGCCAATTGCAAGCCCAGGGCGCTGTAACCCGGGACCTGACCCTGCAGATCACCTACACCCTGTATGTGACCGATGCCGCCTTGAACGGCGAGCCGAGCCAAACCTTTTACGATTGGACGCAGCTCTATTTGCCCGGCGTCAGCGACAACCAGGCTTGCGCCGGCGACCAGACCTTTAACCAGGCGCTCAATCTAACCATCCGCCGGGCCGATCTGCAAGTTGATGTTGCCCCCCGCGAGTTGAATCGTTGTGAAACCAATGTAGGCCGCATTCGGGTTACCGGCGGCAGCCCCGATACCGAAAGCACCCATGTGGTAGTGACCTTTACCGCCTCTACCGCCGAAATCGAATCGATCATTGCCCACAATGTATTTACCTATACCGGCGGCCTGAACGCCATCAGCCCCACCACCGTTCTATCCACCCCCGACCGGGGCGACACCACCGGCGTGATCACCTTTGAATTTCAATCTACCGCCGACCTGGATGACGACGGCGAAATCCAATTCCTGGTCGATATTCCCTGCACCGGCGGCTCCACCTGGCGCGGCGGCGTTACTTTTGACAGCCGTTGTAACATCGGTTATGGCGATACCAACGAACAGCCGCACGATTACCTGGCTCCCAATATCACCCTGTTCGCCACCCCCATCCGCTACACCGTGCGCGACAAAGAAGTATTCTGGAAATTCTTTGTCACCAATAACGGCAGCCTGACCGCCACCAACGTGGTCATCACCAATGCCGTCAACGGCCTGTCTGTGCTGACTTACACCACCGACAGCGGCAGCGGTAACTTCATTGCCCCCACGCTGCCCATTTCCGGCCCGCCCGATACGCCCGTTTTTACCCTTACCCAACTGGCCCCCAACGAACAGCGTGAGGTAACGGTGACGGCCCGGGTGTTCCTGTGTACGCCGTTGGCCGTGACCATTACGGCCCACCTGGCCTGTTTTGGCTCTACCTGCGCCCGCCCCCAACGCATCATCGACTTCAACACGCCCAGCCCCTACCTGCTGACCAACAACGGCGAGACCGCCGACCTGCCTATGTGCGACCTGGGCCAGGTGATCTTCACCACCAAAAACGCCTCACCCGACGTGAACCTGTACCAGCTGACCATCACCGAAACCCTCATCAACCTGATCCCCAACACCAGCAGCGAGGCCATTACCGTCAGCATTATCAATTCTGACGGTGCGGTGGTCCAATCCACCACAAACTTCGACCCCGTTATTTCGACCACGTATGGAGCGGGCGACGCCTCTACTACCACCCTCATCTTCAAACCCATCTCCGCGCCTACCGAAGTCTTGACCTGGTTCAATGAACTCCCGCCGCTCTACCTGGTGCGCATCACCGTGCCCGTAAACACCGGCTGCGATCCCCCCAACTCGCCCCAATCATTTGCCCAGGCCAGCGCCTTTGGGCCGTGCAATAACCACCTGGGCTATACCGAAGACGCGCTCACCCTGCACACCTTAAAACCGGACCTGACCGTAGAGAAAGACGGCAAAGGCCCGGCGGGTAGTTTTGGCAATGTAGTGTACGCCACCCCGGGTGAAACCGTTACCTGGCGCATTCGGGTGAATAATCGTCAAACCCAAAATTCTTACGTGGCCCACAATGCGGTTCTATCTGACACCTGGCCGCCCAATTTCGAATTTGACTCGGCCTCGGCGCGCGTAGTGGCCGGCACGCACACCCCACCAATCACAATGACGGTGATGACCCCCTCCCGGACGATAAACTGGGATATTGGTGATATCGAAATCAACGATACATTTGAATTTCTCATCACCGGCACCGTGGTGACCACGGCCAGCGCCTGTAGCAACGTAACCACCAACACCACCCGCCTGACCTTTGGCTGCGACACCGGTTGTACCAGCCAGGCGGTGCCGCAAGATACCGCCCAACTGGACCCCACACCCCAATTACAGGTAACGATCCTGCCCAACCCCCTGCACACCTGCGAGGGAGATATTCCTATCAGAATTAGAAACCTCGGGGCCGCCGCCTTTTCCAATGCGCTTACGCTTACCCTGCCCGGCGGCTACATCTATAGCGGCACTTATACCTCGGAATTGACGCCCACCGCCGTTGACAGCAGCGATCTTCACGCGCCAATCTTTTATTGGGATGAAATTCCGGGCCGCCCGGCCAATGCGAATTATTACCAATTCGTGCTGACGCTCACCGTAAAGAACAGCGCCACTTCCGGGACCTGCCCGCTGGAAGATGGCAACCCGATCACGGCGGCCCTGCGTTACGACAACCATGCAATTTGTACCAATCCCGGCCCCTGGG
>CAZTFF010000120.1:0-7127 GCA_964612485.1 uncultured Caldilineaceae bacterium | reverse complement strand
CTACGGCTTTGCCGGCGAACAGCAAGACGAAACCGGCCATCTCTACCTGCGCGCCCGCACCTACCACCCCGACACCGGCCGTTTCCTGCAAACCGACCCGGTTTTGGGCACGCCGCAGCAGCCCCAAACCCTGCACAATTACGCCTATGCGTTCAATAACCCCGTCAATTTTGTGGACCCCAGCGGCCGGATGCCGCCGGGCTTTAGCCGCTCGGCTTACAAACAGGGGCCGACCCCGGTCGGATCGGGCCGCTGGCACGCCTACCAGGGCGCGCGCCCGCCGCAGCATTCCTATACCGGCCCGCGCCGCCTCACCCGCCCTGCGCCGGGGCCGGTGGTCAGCTACAGCCAACGGCCTCCCACCCAGGGCTTCCGGGGCTGGTCATCGATGGATGATTTTGGCTCCTCCCGCTCGGTCAATGCCCGGATGTACCGCACGACGAGCGATCCCTACGCCAAAGACAAGAGCCAGGGCCATCGCCCCCAAGCCTGCGGCCTGAGCGACCTGGCGATGGGGCTGGGCAAATCCGCGGTCAACGGCAACCTGCTGAAGGATGTGGCCGGATTGGGCATGGAGGTTGCCAAGCAGGTGCCGCAAACCTATGGCCCGTTGATGGATTGGGTCAATGACCAGGTCAAGCAGATCAAACAGGCCTGGGAGCAGCGGGATTGGCGGATGGGAGTTTCGATTGGTTACGGTGTGGTTATGGGCTTTGCCGTCGGGGCGCTGGCGGCGTCGGGCGTGGGACTATTTGTTATGGTCCCGGCCATTGCCGGGATGGTAGCCGCCAATGCTATGTTCAATGCCCTGCTTTATAACGACCCGGATAAGTTCGATCTGGAGACACTGAAGAATTTCGACCGGGGCAAGTTTACCGACGACTTCCGGGCCAATCTCTACGGCGGCGGCGCGGAAATGGGCCTGGGTGTTGTTGGCGGGGCGATGGGCGGCCCGTTGGGCTGGCTGGTGGGTGCGGTAGTGGGAGCCGGGGTTGGGCAGGTCATAAGCAATGTATCATCCGGCCGGCCCTGGGATGAGTTCTTGTTGGGCAGTATGCTCTTCTCCGGCGTGGCGGAAGGGGTTGGTGGAGCCGGGGGGCATCTCATCGGAGACAAACTGAGCAGCCGGCCGAAGCGGAGTGATTTGGATGGGCCAGAGGGTAAGGCCAGGGCGGATGTGGAGCCGACCAATACTTCAAGGGGTAATAAGTTAGTAATAGATGCAAATGAGATGCCGAGCAAAAGATCGTTGCCATCGGATGTAGATCTTAGTAATTCATCTTTTTTAAGCGATAAAACAAATGGCAATAAAGTAACCGGGCTTGATCGATATAAGCGGAGCCGATGGAAGAATGCCGGTTACAATGTGGATAATCAAAAAATACAGGCTTTGATGAAAGACTACTATCCAGAAGATGTTGTAAGATTGTATAAAGGTCAAGGCCATGAATATCCACAGGTATTAAGCCCAGCAGCACGAGCTAAAGGGATCGAGTATTCAAAGCGTATGTTCGAGGGGGAATTAGTAGAGAAATTCAGGAATAACCCCGATTATGCCTTACGGAAAGCAGGTGTTGATCCTACGGATATAGACGACGATTTAGCTTTGATGATGCTTGCTCATAAAGGGAATAAACATCAGGACTTTCCTAACCCATTGATCAGTTTGACTGAAGATTATATGGTAGCTAAAAGATATGCCCGTGATGAGGGAATAGTTATGGAGGCGGTTGTTCCCAAGGAATTAGTACATGATTGTTGATAAAAGACTTGGAGCTAAAGGTCTCAACGTTCACAATGAAGCTGAATATGTCATAGCTAATCATCTACCGGATAAATATATTACAAATTTATATCATGTAAATTCTAAGAAATTCTCACCCGAACTTGAGGCAGCACTAAACATTCTTGAAGAATACGAGCCGGGGTTTGTTGCTTTACTGAGAGATGGAGTGCTCCCTGTTAGAACAGATATACCATCTCCTTTTGATGGAAAGGCAGGTGGAAGTATGGGGCCACAAGGTCTAAATATCTATACTGATCCCCATTATCCGGTTACAACAGCGTATGTTGTATATGAGGAAATTGTTCATGCGTTTCAAGGCCGAATGACTGGATGGGAGTCTGAACTCAAAGCGCACACAGCTGCAGCAGAATTCATCAAGAAAAACAATCTCCTTGATAAAATGAGAACAGAAATGAAAAGCACGGAGGTTTGGCACTATATTGCTGGAAACCAAGAAGATTTTGAAAATATAATATATGACAACTATTCTAGCTTAAGAATCCAAGTAGGAGATAGCGAGGTTAGTTACTTGGATTATGTATTTCCACCCGGTATACTTTACGGTAGGGATATTCAACAATTTTTACTGGAAAAATGAGATGGAAAAACAAATATTTGCCGAATTTTTCAAAAACCAATGGGAATCGCGTCCAAGTGTACGAGTAGCTGCACAGAGAGGCTTTCGTGGATATATGGAAGAAGTTAGGGCACATGAATTCCAATCGACTGATTACCAAATCAATCCATGGACGGGGCCGCTATGGTCACAACTCTCTGGAAGTATATATGCGATGGTGGCACGGTACTATTCCGTTGTATTAGCTACATTCGAAGACAAGACTATTTTGTGGCTAGATGACCATTCAAGTAATGTAGATTTTGCTGAGTTCGTCCGCCGTGAGCAATTGATGAATTGGTTACCTGATCAAATGGATGATGTGTTAGAAATATTGATCAAGACGAAATTCAATTTTTTGGGATGGCCAAAATTAGTTAATAGTATCTTAGATATTCCTAATATACCAGTTTATAAGGAATATCCTGAAGTAAATCGTGGACATTCTCAAGATATGCAAGATGCAGAGATGCGTTTGACTAATATCGCAGATCGCCTCTATCCCCCGACAGTCACCGAGATCAGAAAAAACGAATTTGAATTACGTTTCTGCATCTGGACAAAGTTATTTGGTCAGGTTATTGATATTAGCTGTTTTTTAGGAGGGTCTGATGTATTTAAGTACGAAGGCAATCAGCTTGTCCACTTAGTAGGATTTTACGTTGTGCCAAGGTAAGTTCAAGAGAAAGCATGAATGTACGAGAGAGCAGGGTAAAATGGCATCAGTAAATAATGCGACGGATTTAGAATTTTATTTTCGAGTTTGTTTAAGAGGATTGATAGTAAAAGACGCTAAAGATAATCAGTTGATAAAGGCTTACGAATTATTAGACCCAGATGAACAATTACGACAGGAGCTTAAATCCAAAGTGATAGCGGCTATGGCTTCTCCTAAAGAAACAGGTGACTACGAAGGGAAAATAGAAATGGGGTTTGTGAGCGAAGAAATAGCCTTGAATGCTGTAGAAATCAATGGGTTAATTGCATTGACATTTTTGGGGGAAAAAGAAATTATTCCAACCTTGATTAGTCGTTTGCAGGAGAATAAAGGAGGAGATACTAAGAGGAAAATGGTTGGGATTTTGGCTCTTTGTTACTTGACCGGACAAAGGTTTAGTGACAGCAAGTTTCTAACCTTAGATAAACAACTTACTCTATTGGAAGAGTGGTGGAATCACAACAAATATTCATTTCTAGCCTAACGGTTGCGCAACCAGAGCCAACATGTTTCTTAAGTGAAAAAACTGGAACTTTTTTTCAATCAAAAATCGCCTAATTTGAGAGAATTTCTTTCTGGGTTGGCTTACCGACCTTTACCGACCTTCAGTTACAGTGGATTTGCTTGTTGAGAATGGTTTTGATACAGTTTTTCCAGTAAATTCGAGTTTTGATCGTCTATCACCCCAGTTTAAAAGTTTCAATTTTGATGCTTTTGAAACATCTCCCGTCTGATTGCACAACGGTTACGCTAGATAAGAATTAGTTTTTCTCCAATAATGTTTCTAAAAACACTTTTGTTTCTAACATTACCTTTGACCGCGACCTGGTAACAGCATGACTGAAATCAGGATAAGCTAATTGGTAAGAAATGTACTGTCAAAAATCAATACAGTTTGGGTTTGTCACTCCAAAAAAGGCGTACTTCTACCAAAAAAGTGGAACATTGTTTTTTTTACATTTCCGTTTATGCGATTATCCGAGACGCGGTCAACCCTGATGCTAAATTCATTATTTTAGGAAACCACTACCAAAGGTAGTGGTCTGGGGAAAGGTTCCACCGTTTTGAGTAATTAAGTTAAGGGGTATTATGAACCTCCTCTAGAAGATGCGCGCCAACTAGACCTTCATTTTTTGAAATAACGAAAGCCTCTGATCGTTAAAGTCAGGGGCTTTTTTGTATCTGTACAGCTTGGGCTTGAAGGGCCTCCAGAGCTGGTCATCGATGGATGATTTTGGCTCCTCCCGCTCGGTCAATGCCCGGATGTACCGCACGACGAGTGATCCGTACGCCAAAGACCAAAGTGAAGGGCATCGGCCCCAAGCCTGCAACCGTTCCGGTTCGAAAAATCAGAGTTCGGGTAATATTCTGGACACAATGCGCGGCCTGCGTGATCTGGGCCGGGCCGGAATCGATTGGGTGGAAGAGTTTGGTGAAGCCGCCGACGAAGATTGGCAGACGGTCATCAACAATCTCCCCACGTTCAAATGCGAGGGTCTGCGCTGCTCGTTGGTTTTGCCGGACTACGATCCGTCCCAAATGAAATCCGTTCAGATGGCGCAAGAAGCGGGCGAGTTTCTGTGGGACAACCGCGATCTGATCATCAGCCTGATCCCGGTGGTGGGCGACTTCTACGATCTGGCTTCGGGCTTGCTGGGAGAAGACCTGCTGACCGGGCGGGATTTGCACGGGGCCGACAAGTGGTTGACCCTGGCCGGCGGTATTGCCGGTGCCTTCACCTTCCTGGATGAGGTAGGGGTGCTGACCCGGATGGCCGGGCGCACTATGGATGCTGCCGACAAGGCCATGGACGCGACCAAGGCCGCCAGGGGGTTGAGCAAGGCGGGCGAAATGGGCGATGTGGCCAGAGGCTTGAGCCACGTCGACGAGATGATGGATACGGCGCAAGACCTGAACCGGCTCAAAAACCTGGACAACATAGACGAGGCTCTGACCGCCGCCAAAAACCTGGACCACACCGGCGAGCTTCTCAGCGCCGGGGGCAAATTGGATGAGGTGGATGAAGCGGTTGGCACTGCCGTCGATCTGAACCGGGCTGATGAGTTGGCATACACCCCCCGCTTGTCCGACAACCTGGATGACGCGCCGGTAAACCGTCCGCAGCGCACGGATGCCCCCGAAGGCAGTAATGTTGGCGGCGTGTGCGATTTTGGGAAAAATTCCTTCACCGCCGGCACCGCCGTCCAGACCGACGAAGGCGAAAAACCCATCGAAGAGGTAGCTGTGGGTGATAAGGTTCTGGCCGAAGACCCCGCAACCGGCGAACAAGGGTATTTTGAGGTGGTCGCCCTCACCAACCACCCCACGGATGAGGTACTCCAAATTACTATTGACGCTGAGGATGAAAGTGGCGATAATGGTGATGAACAACTGAATAGCACCGATACCGAAGACAGCCAAACCGACACAATGGAAATCACGCCCGACCATCCCGTCTACGTAGAAGACAAGGGCTGGCTCAACGCCGAGAATCTGGAAGTGGGCGATGAACTCCGCCGTTCGGATGGGGGGGTGACCAAGGTGTTGGCCGTCGAGCGGGTAGCGTTGGCGGAGCCGCAGGCGGTGTACAACTTCACGGTCAAGAGGCCGCACACGTACTTTGTGCTGTCGAGTGGGGTGTTGGTGCATAATAACTCACCCCTAGAGTGTGGACCATTTGAAGGATATGAACCAATTCCTGGAGGAGATGATTTTGTATACACTAAACGAACGGATAAAAAAGTCCCTCTCGTTCATAAGAATATTCCCGATACTCCAACAAGTATGAAGAATTCTCTGGATGATTGGGAAGTGGATGATGGTGGTGGTGTCAAGATTGAAGATGGCATCAAAAAGATTTATAGCAATGTTAAGGGGCCTGGTGATTCTACTGGACATTTTGAACGTTGGTATGATCCTAGTAAAAACAAGTTATTCTTGAATCAAGGTTTTGCAGAACAATTACCCACCTGGGTAAAGCATGATTATTCCATGACAGCTAAAGGAACACCAACGGGTGCATTTTTTACAATGTACCAAATGAAACGTCTTGAAATACCTGAAGGCAGTTTGAGTTATGTTGAGATGGATACAATTATAAACTTTACAACAGGTGCACAGCTTAAATGGCTCCAACGCAAACATCCGCACATACAATCGTTGGATGAACTTATTGAATATACTCATTCAATAAGTTACGCCAAGACACCACTTATCCAATCAGGATATGAAATTGTTCCAGGCTCATTTAAAGTTACAGGTGAGACTAAGATACCTGCGAAGACTCTAAAGATGATGAGCAGAAAAGACCCTGAAGAACTTATGAACCTATTGAAAATCAAAGATACTGACGATTTGTGGTGGGGCTTCAAAATCGAGTTTGAGGTTCGGCCTGTGCGATAATGTACAAACAGTTCTCATCACTTTATCTGGGAAAAAGCCTAATCGGATTCGATTTGCACGGAGTATAAAAAATGGGATTGAAAAGAATTTCATTAGTTATCGATGAATCAACTAAACAAGATGAAGATAACAAACAGAATGCGAAGAAAACTTCGTTGCGTAAACTCACAAACTGTGATCTTTTTGCTACTGAATTAGCTAAATATACAGAGGCAGAAATAACTGTAGTTGAAGGATACCCACCTTTTGTACAGCCAGAAGAATTCATATTGCTATATGTTTACGGAATCAAAGAAACATCTTCTGAGTTCTTGGAAACCTTTAGAGAACAAATCATCTATATGAATACAGGTATAAGCGAAGATTTCAACTTACTATCTGAATTTGGCTTTGCAGGAGTTGTTAGTTCTAGACTCTATGGTTTGTGGCAAAGAGGGGGAAATATGTTCATAATGCCTTGTTTCTTGGGGTTAACAAGGGTAGCAAATGAAATGAAAGTAAAAATACTTCGAGAAATCGGTAATTATTGTGATATGACAGACGATGTGCCGTCATCGTTTCTCCCCGCCTTTTTAGTTCAGTATATGGAGACTTATGCCGTAGAT
>CAZTFF010000119.1:0-7881 GCA_964612485.1 uncultured Caldilineaceae bacterium | reverse complement strand
CAATTAGAGCAAATCCCTGTATATCAGGAACTTATTTTTGGATAATTACTTAGTGAACAAATTACAAAGCCCCAGATTTTCCGGGGCTTTGTTTATCATACAGTAGTCATCAGAAAACAATCACAACCGCAGCCGGGGGTCGAGCGCATCGCGCAAGCCGTCTCCCAGCAGGTTGAAGCCCAGCACGCTGAGCATAATAGCCAATCCGGGGAAGAGCACGGCCCACCAGGCGCCGGTGGTGAGATAGCGGTAACTGTCGCCCAGCATCGCGCCCCACTCCGGTTCTGGGGGAATAGCGCCCAGCCCCAGAAAGCCCAGCGCCGCCGCCGAGAGAATGGCGCCGGCCAGGCCCATGGTAGATTGCACAATCAGGGGCGATAAAATGTTGGGGGTAATATGGCGCGAGAGGATTCTTCGCTGATCGACTCCCACGGACAGGGCAGCGGTTACATATTCTTCTCGAACAACGCTTAACACGCTGGAGCGGGCCAAGCGGGCAAAGACCGGAATACCCACAACACCAATGGCGATCATGCCTTTATCCAGGCCTGGTCCAAGCATGGCCACAATCGCAATCGCCAGCAAAATGCCGGGGAAGGCCAGAATAATATCCATCGTGCGCATAATGATGGTGGAAATCAGCGGGCCACCCAGTGGAAGCGCTACCAGACTCCCAATCAACAATCCCAGAATGCCGCAGACAATGGCGGTAGCCACACTGATCGTCAGGGTGGGCAGCGCGCCCAATAACAGGCCAATGCCGCCAAAAAGCGCGATACGGGCCGGGGCGTTCTCCTCAAATAAATTTTCAAAGAAAGCGGCGCCGGCTCCCAAAATGCCAAAAAGAATGACCAAATATAATTGGCCCACAATCCAGGCCGGGACGGCCCCAAGGAAGAGGCCGATACCGCCCAGCAGCACAATGCGTTCCGTTCGTCCCACGGGCATACTTTCGTAGTATCCGGCGATCAGGCCCAGAAAACTACCAATCGCCAGTGAGATGCCGACGGCGACCAGCCCAACCCGCAGCGAGTTCCAACCGCCGTGAAATACACGGCGAAAAATGTCGCGCCCCAATTTATCGGTGCCAAAGGGATGTACGGAAGGAACGTCTTCGTTGGGTACAAGGGTAGGCGGCTTTAATTTCAGAGAATAATCCAGGTCTGTTTTGGGATTGTACTCCCAAAAAAAGTGGGCTAAAACAGCCGATAGGACAAAGAAGACTACAATGAACATTCCCAGTTGGGCCATTCTGCTGGAAATCAGGCGCAGCCAGGCATCTCCCCAGAGGGAGCGGTGTTTTCGCATACCGGAATTGGGAAAGGATTTCTCAGGAGGTGTTTTTTCCATAGGTATCGTCCTTATTCGTAATGAATTCGTGGGTCAAGGTAGGCGTAAGACAGGTCTACAAGCAGGTTGACACCCACAAAAACAATAGCAATCAGCAGGGTGCCGCCTTGAACAACCGGGTAATCCCGGCCTAAAATTGCATCGTAGACCCATTTGCCAATTCCCGGCCAGGCGAAGATGGTTTCGGTCAAAATAGCGCCAGCCAGCAGGATGCCGGTTTGCAGGCCAATAATGGTAATGACCGGCAGAAAGGCATTTTTAAGCGCGTGCTGGATCAGTACAAATCGCTCGCTCAGGCCCTTGGCATGCGCGGTGCGGATATAATCGGAGTGAAGCACATCTAACATGCTCGACCGCGTCATCCGGGCGATAATGGCCATTGGGATAGTGGCCAGGGCAACGGCGGGCATAATTAGATGCTTTAAAACGTCCCACAACGCCGGCATGTTGGCGGTAATGATACTGTCGATGATGAAAAAATTGGTGATAACGGTGAGGTCGACATCGTGGCTGATTCGCCCGCCAATAGGGAACCAATTCAGCAGCACAGCAAAAACCATAATCAGCATCAGGCCCAGCCAAAAAATTGGCATGGAGACGCCGATCAAGGCTCCAACCATGCTGAACCCATCGATCCAGGAATTGCGCCGGGCCGCCGAAATAATACCGATGGGAACACCAATAGCAATCGCCAGGATCATGGCAAATACGGAAAGTTCGATGGTGGCCGGAAAGCGCTGCTGCAGCTCATTGGCAATGGGAATACGGCGATGAATCGAGTCTCCCAGATCGCCTTGCCCTAGCCGGTATAGAAAGCGGAGGTATTGGCTGTCGAAAAAGGCGGCGTAATCATTATTCTCCAGGGCTTCCGGGTCGAGAAACAGGGGGCGATTTAAGCCCAACTGCTCACGAATACGCTCCACGTTATCCTGGGCCGCGTGTTCACCGAGCATAGCCACGGCGGGATCGCCGGGGATGAGCCGCAACAGGAGAAAAATTACAACTGTAACTCCAAAAATGGTAGGAATTAGCGAAATGAGACGGCGAAAGAAATATCGAGCCAAGAGCAGTTCCTTTCTAGGAGAAGGGGGTGTGAGTCTATCACACCCCCTCTAAAGTGACTAACTTAGCCCAGATTACTTGGCAATGATGACGCCTTCAAAGTAATCTGCGCCAACAGGCTGAGGCACGTAGCCGCTGACATCTTTCGAGAAGAGGAGCGGGGTGTTGTTATGCACAACCCACAAGCGGGCGGTTTCATCGTACAGAATTTGTTCAACCTGTTCGTACAGCGATTCGCGTTCGGCCTGGTTAGGATTGGTGGCTGCCTGATAGAGCAGGCTGGCAACTTCTTGATTGGCGTAGTAACCCTCGCGGGGATCCGGCTCTTTTGTCTCGTCGGCCGAGCTGAGTCCGCCAAAGAAATAGTTGAGGAAGTTATCGGGGTCACCGTTGTCGCCACCCCAACCGAGCATGTACAAACCAACCAGTTGGCCGTTGCGGCGCAAGCCCAGGTAGGTGGGCCAGTCGCCGGCCAGTTCCAACTGAACATTGATACCGGCATTGGCCAGATCGGCGGCCATCGCTTCGCCAATTTCTTTGGGGCTGGGATAGTAGAAGCGGGTTACCGGCATGTAGTACAATTTCAACGGAATTTTGTCGCCGGCGCTGTAGAGAACATTGCCGTCGGCATCTTCTATGTCTTGGGCAATGGTGACTTCGCTGAGACCATCCGGGTAGCCGGCGTCGGCTAACAACTGCCTGGAGAGATCAGGGTTGTAGTCCCAACCGGGGATGTCTTCGTTGTGGCCCCAGATCAACGGCGGCAGGAAGTTGGTGGATACTTCACCGTACGGGCCGTAGAAGTTGTCTACCAGCCCCTGGCGGTTAATGGCGTGGGCAATCGCTTTACGAACATTCGGGTCCTGAAGTTCTTCGATCAGGTAGTGGAAGGCCAGGTAGCCGGTGTTCAGCGCGGGCCGGGCTTTCACATACAGATCGGGGTCTTCTTCAGCCGCGGCAATATCTTCGGCGGAGGCTTGTTCCAGGCCGTGGATGTCGCCGGATCTCAGCGCCAGGAAGCGGGCCGAGTCGTCGGGGATAACGCGGAATACGATTTCATCGATGGTTGGCGCGCCGCCCCAGTAATCGGTGTTGGCTTCTACAACGATTCGGTCGCCTTCAACCCATTCTACAAACTTGAAGGGGCCGGTGCCGACACACCCCACGCTGGGGGTTCCGTAATCTTCACCAGACTCTGCCAGGGCTGCCGGGCTGGAAATGGCGAACATGTCCATGGCCAGGTTCGCCAGGAAGGGAGCCAACGGTTCTTTGAGCGTGAATTTGACGGTGTAATCATCGATTTTTTCGAGGGTATCAATGATGCTGTCATCGTCAAAGCCAAACCACATATACTCGTAGTATTCAAAGACCTGGCTCTCGTGGTGATACGGATTGTCGGTGAATTTCCAGCGATCAAAGTTGGCGAGTACCGCATCGGCGTTAAAGGGCGTGCCGTCGTGGAAGTTGACGCCCTGGCGAAGGTTACAGGTCCATTCGGTGCTGTCTTCGTTGGCGGTGCAGCCGGTAGCCAGCGCCGGAATGGGGCGGGTGGAGCCGGGTTCGTACTGGTAGAGCGGTTCCAGACATTGGCCGGTCACGCGGAAGCTTTCGCTGTCGGTTACAATGGCCGGGTCAAGCTGAACCGAGTCGCCGCCGCGGCCAAAGATAAAGGTTCCGCCAGCTACTGTCCCTGTATCGGTCAGGAAAGCGGTGGCTTCCTCGTTGCTGGGTAGATAAACAACCCAGCCAACCTCAACCAGATCGGGGTTGTCAATTTCGTTGTAGGCATCGTCCGACGTTGCTTTGAGGTTGGTGTAGTATACAATCGCCGGATAGGCCAGCGGGTCGCCATACTCTTTTTCGGCCAATTTACTCAGCCAGTCGTCGGCTTGAATGGTGTAGGCCGTGCCGCCGTCTTGGGCCAGCGCTGTTGCCGGAATCAAAGCCAGCAGCAGGGCCAAAAAGAGAAATAAACCAACTTTCTTACTCATAATCTCAAATCTCCTTTTCCACTTAATAATTTGGTTTGATGTGGAGGCGGTTTTATAGAGGCTCTATAATCCACCAGATTACCATTGCTGTGATACAAACAGGGAATTCATCGGGAAAATTCGATAGATGCCCCTCCTTTCTCTTTGACTCTTTCAATGGCTTGCATTTATAGTTACGGTTTTTTATTGAACCCAACCTTGTTCAATTTTAAAACCGGTAACAACAGATTCAGTTGATTCAACGCAAGGTCTGTTAAATACTTGAGTAGAAAAAGTGGCACTTGTAAGGTTGGTGGAAGTTGGCAGACTCTTCATTGAACTACTCGTAACTTCTACCCCTCAAGTAGATGCGGCCAGGGGGCAATGATGATATGCTTTGATCCAAAAAGAAAAAAATAGGTACCTTCTCAATAAACTGGGGCAGAGTTGGTTGAGCTTGTCGAAACCAACGGTCTTCGCCAGGCTCAGACCTCGTTCCCTCGAAATATTGAGAAGATACAAAAATAGCCGACGGCTTTGTCACCTGAATTATAGTTTATTTTGCAATTAAAGGAAACTTTAAGCGGGCAAAGTATAGCATAAGGTACGGAACTATGTCAAGTAACTTTTTGATAAAATCGGGCACCCCCCATTTTATGGCTGGGTATTATGCAGATGCGAAAAAATTTGTCTTTTTACCTCATTGGCCCGGTATTGGGGGATTAGCCGGCAATTGGCTGAAGTCCTGATCGTACCAGCGTAGATAGATTTCAGCCAGGGTTCCATTTCGATGCAAACGCTCTAAAACCTTGTTGATTTCGGCAGTCAGCCGTTCTAATCTTAGGTTATCCTGGGGAACCACCGCCACCGCCAGCGGTTGAATTTTATCTTTGTGAGCGATTATCCTGACCGGCAAGCCGCTTTCTATCGCTTCCTGAAAAATAGGCGTCGGGCCAATGAGAGCGTCTGCTTTTTCTTCCGGCGGCGTTTGCTCTGTGGGTGATGTGCCTAATTGTTTGATGGACGTAATCAGGTTGCTCACCTGCACCGGCTGCACATTGGACGGCGGATTGTTCAACAAGGCTTGCCCTCCAACCGTCAGTCCCGCTTCATTGGCCGACAGGAGACGTTGGTAGGCGCTGTGTTCCAATACGCCCACCCGTTTTCCGGCCAATTGCTCCCAATTTTGAATATCGGAATTTTCCGGCACCAGGATACCCATCGGGATATAGCCGTAAGGGATGGAATAGCGCATGGTGTCCGGCGATTGGTCAAATGGAACCAGCGCAGCAATCGCAATATCCCACTCGCCCTGCCACCGGCCCGTGGCCAGCACCGGGGGATAGGCTTCAACAAGTTCCAGTTCCAGGCCCAGGCCATCGGCAATCTGGTGAGCTATGTCGATCTCAAAACCGTTGAGCGCGCCCCCGGTTTCGGCGTTGGAAAAGCCTCTGAACGCAGGCGGCGCAAAATCCGCGCCGGGCCATACCCGGATACCGACCCGAATGACGCCGTCTTCCAGCAGGTGGTCGATCAAATCTGTGCCATCGCCGGGTTGAAGGGGCGGTACCAGGACCACGGTTGGCGTGGGCGGGATGGTGGTTGGCGTGGGGGTGGTTTGTTCGCCGGCCCGGCACTGGGCAGCAATAAATACAAGGGCGATAATTATGATAGTCAGTTGGCGCGTAATCTGTTGAGGCATGAATAACTCATCACTCTACTGTAATTTCGATCCTTGCTGCAGCCGTTCAACCAGGGCCGGCAACTGTCCAATGTGTTCCAGTTCGTAATAACCGTTGTGTTCCTCCGGGTGGTGTTCTACTTGCTCATGTTCCCAGGTGATGTGGTAGGGAATATGCACGCCGTGCCCCCCCAGTTCCACCACCGGCAGCACATCCGATTTGAGCGAATTTCCCACCATCAGAAAACGTTGCGGGTCAATATTGTAACGGGCCAGCAGCCCGGCATAGGTTTGTTTGTTCTTGTGGCTGACCACTTCAACGTACTGAAAATATTGGCCAATTCCGGCCTGTTCCAGTTTGACTTCCTGATCCAATAAATCGCCCTTGGTTAGAAGCATCAGGCGGTAGGATTTGGCCAGCGTGTGGATGGTTTCTACTGCGTGATCCAAGACCTGGGTTTGGTGAGTGATCATCTCGCGGGCAGACGCTAAAATCTTTTGAATTTCAGCGCCTTGAATCTCTCCCTGGGACAGGTTGATGGCGGTTTCGATCATGGAGAGGGTGAAGCTTTTTATGCCGTACCCGTAATTTTTCAGATTGCTCATCTCGGTTTTGAAGAGCTGCCGGTTAACGGTTTCCCGATCCGCATAATCCGTAAGCAGGGTCACCAACTTTTCCTGCGCTTCCGAATACAGGGGTTCGTTGTGCCAGAGTGTATCATCGGCATCAAAAGCAATGAGGTCAAACATAATAAAATCTCCTGCGTATCTCGGCGGGTTCAACGTGATGATCTATCCGCCGGAGGTAGCTAAATTCTATACCGGATTGCCTAAAATAGAAAACGCCCGGCTCATCGTGGAACCGGGCGGTTTTTAATCAACGTTAAGTGACGCTACACATCCAATGATTGATAGCGTTCAGCAGGGTGACATTAAATCTGAGTTCGTGAAAAGGTGACAGCCCCTCCCGGAGAGGGACTGTCACTTCTAAATGATCGTCTTAGTTGATTATTGCGCGTCGCGGGCGCAGCGAAAACCAATATCGTCGTTGGCGCTGATGTCGGGCGGGCCGGCGTTGCGGTTATAGGTGGCTACCACTTCGCCTTCTTCACCGTCAAACCAGCCGCCGCCGCGGTTCACGCGGTTTTCCTCGCCAAAGAAAGGATCGGCATCTTCAGCCGCGCCGGGATAGGGCAGGAAATAATCCTGTACCCACTCACGGACGTTACCGGCCATATCTTCTACTCCGTAAGGGCTGGCCCCGGCAGGGAAGCTGCCCACGGCTACGGTTCCACGGATACCGCCTTCATAGAAATTACCATTTTCTGCTACAAACTCGTTACCCCAGGGATAGGCGCGGCCATCGGTGCCGCGCGCCGCTTTTTCCCATTCGGCTTCGGTAGGCAGCCGTTTGCCGGCCCATTCACAATAGGCGGTCGCATCGTTCCAGGTGGTGTACACCACCGGATGGTTGACTTTACCTTCGGCCACATCAGACCAGTTCTTCCCGCCCTGTTCTTCGGCGTAGGTCTGGTAACCGGTTTGTTCCACAAAGGTGGCAAATTCATCGTTGGTTACTTCAAAACGATCAATTTCGTAGGCCGGCAGGTCAACTTCGTGGGCCGGGCCGTTCTTGGGCTTGCCGCCATCCTGCCCCATGGTGAAGGGACCTGCTTCGATCAAGACCATATCCTCGAAGATCGGGCCGGATGGTGCGGCTTCTGCTTCCGCTTCCGCTTCGGTTTCTTCCATGGCCTCTTCACTTTCACCTTCGGTAGTTGCTTCCTCGGTTTCTTCTTCTACCGGGGCTTCAGTGGG
>CAZTFF010000118.1:0-8962 GCA_964612485.1 uncultured Caldilineaceae bacterium | reverse complement strand
AGTGGTGCTATTTTCGTTTAAAAAGTGGTGCTGTTTTCGTTTGACAAAAACAGTTGGGGCGTGATTTTTGGTGTTGAGTTTGAAAATCTGGTGTTGTCGTTGCGGCTGTGGGGATTTGGTGTACAATGGGGGTAGGTTTTGGGTTTGAGGTTGGTATTAGTTTGCGGCCACGGCTAACAATCCGCATGTAGGGGACGCCGAAAGCGGCGCTTTTTGTTGGGAGTTGCCGTGCGTGGGGGAGCAGGTTTTAGGCCCACAATGCCTTGCGCGCCCCTAATGCGGTGGCGTTAGGCCGGTTCCTTGCTATTTTGTGAAAATGTGATACCTACTCTATAATACCAGAAATACATCTTTGCACAATTAAACCGGTGGGATAAGCAAATGAAATGGTTATTAACTATATTGGCTTTTTTTTCATTATTATTTCTTTTTATTAGTTGTGTCCCTGATGAAAAAAATGTGCCGTTTGAGACAATTGAGTTGCAATTTGAAACGCCTGGTGCGGATAGGGCATACAAAGAAGAAACCTCCAAAATTCAAGTTGTTTCAAGATTAGAAGATGTAACTACTGATGGGGTTATGATTTCACCAACATCACAGCAAGTATTGATGGGTACAGATTATGATAAATATTTAGTTGTAATTGCTTATTACGGATGGATTGGAACTACTGGCTATGGAATTGAGATAAAACAAATTACACAAAGTGGTCAGAAGGTGAAAGTGTATGCTGAATTAACCCGCCCCAAACCTGACCAATTACTTGGCTTATCATTTACTTCGCCGTACCATATTGTACGACTTAATCGAAAAGATGTTCCCTCTCAACAATCCTTGACCTTTCTATTGTATACAGATAATCGAATTGCCGATAGACAAGAGGTCTTTTTGCCATAAAATTTTTGCTCAATAAGGATAGTCATTATGAATCGGATTACCAGAGTATCGGTACTGCTAACTTGTTCCAGCGTTGTCATTGCCTTATTCTTGTGGCATAGTTACACAAGTATGGCCTCAACGGGCTCTGACAATACACAAAAGGTTTTGAGGTACATTGCCCGCCGTGAAAATATCCCTCTTGAACGACTGTTTGTAGTTAATGAGCATCGCCGGGATTACCCCCTTTTAAATCGTAGTTTCTGGTTTGTTACTGCCCTTGACCGGGAAGGTGAAGGGCATTTTTATTCGGCTATGCTAGATTTGGCCGATGGCAGTATTGTTGAGGTGGACGATATTGAGGCAACCGAAGCTAAAGCACGACAGGCGAGATATGGCAAATTAGACCTCGCCTTGTATGAACGCTTGCAAACAATGAAGCCAAACGATACGGTTGAAGTAGCCGTTTGGCTCACTTCCCCCGATTACGCCAACCTGTCTGCCCAAGTTGGAAAAGGCGGTATTGAATTGGCCGAAAGACCCTGGCAGAACGCATCAGATAAGGCGACGATTGCCGAAATGGAAGCTAAATATAGCCGTTTGTTGGTAGAAGCGCATCTGGAGCAACAACGCCCACTGGCAAATTGGCTGGAAAGCAGGGGATATCAGGTAAAACTCCAACGTGGTTTGCCGTCGCTCATTACTAACTTGCCCAAGCGCACCATCACGGAGTTGGCGCAACGCAATGATGTAACGACTGTTTATCTGGCTGAAGGAGAATTAGTGCTGCTGCTGGATGCGGCTATTCCCACAGACCGGGGTGATGTGGTCTGGAAACGCGGCGTTAACGGTTCCGGGGTGCGTGTAGCGGTAATGGAACCTGGGGTGGTTGAAGACAATGCCAGTATCAATGTGGTTGCTGTTCGACAGGTGGGGATGCCTATTTTGGGCCACACCACGCGGGTAGCCAGCGCTGTTGCCAGTCATCATCCGACCTTAAAAGGAATAGCACCGGAGGCGGATATTGTCAGTGCGGCCGTGCAATCTTTGGCTGCTGTAGACGATGCCATATTGTGGGCAAAAGACCAGGGGGCGTACATTATCAATGCCAGTTACACCACAACCACTGGCGAATGTAGTGATAATATGGAATGGATAGATCGGGTAGCCGATTATTATGTTCGTTACTGGAATATGATTATAGTTGTTGCAGCAGGCAATCAGAAATGCGGTAATCATACCGGTTCTCCGGCCAAGGGGTATAATGTTATCACTGTTGGTGCTGCGAATGATCAGGACGATGCTAATTGGTCTAATGATACAATGCATCCCAGCTCGTCCTGGAAGAATCCACGCCGATACGATGGTTCTTTTGGGGACCGTGAAAAACCCGAAGTAGTTGCACCTGGATGGTTGGTTAAACTCATCAGTACGGGACACCAAGAAATTCCTGACACGGGCACCAGCTTTGCGGCCCCGCAAGTAGCCGGTTTGGCTGCCTTATTGGGTGATCGTGACAGCCGGCTTGTGCGAGAACCGGAGGCAGTCAAGGCCATTATTATGGCTTCGGCTGTTCATAATATTGAAGGGGCGTCGGGCATTCCAACCGGGTACGATCTGAGAGACGGGGCCGGGGCTATTGATGCGGCCAAAGCGGATGAAATTGCCTTCCTTGGCTACAACAACACCTACCAATATCCGTACCCTACCTGCTCATTTCCCTGTTGGTGGAGCAACTTTATTTACAATAGCCATCCCGATGATGCTCCTGAATTTCCACCGAGCACTTATCGTTTCTATTACTTTAACGCTTCAGCCGGGGATCAGGTAAGGGTAGCCATTACGTGGGACTCCAACCCTATTGGGCCGGGGGCAGATTATACGCTGGACCCGTTGGATACCGACCTGGATTTACGCATTTTCGACCCTGATTGGCAAGGTCTGGAAGGTATAGGCGGGTATTCTGCCAGTCGTGATAACAGTTACGAGTTGGTAGATTTTTTTGCTCCCAAAACCGGCCGTTACGCAATAGGTGTATATAAGCGACCATCTTCCGCTAAAGAATATGTGAATTGGCTGGGGGTAGCCTGGACACGGGTAAGAAAATACGATGCCACATATCTCAGTCATTCTACGCCCGGTTTGGTTTTACCCAATCAGGATTATCAGGTTTGTTTCACGGTGCGTAACGATGGGTATTGGGATTGGCCGTCCGGTGGCGGTAATCCTGTACACCTGGGCTATCATTGGTATAATGTCGGGGGCACAGAAGTGCCGGTGGCGGCTGATTACAGAACTTCGCTACCCTCTAATTTGCCGCAGGGAGACAGCGCTACTTTTTGCGGATGGGTTCGTACCCCTACAAACCTGGGCAAGTATACGCTCAAATGGGATATGGTACATGAAGGTGTGACTTGGTTTGCTACGAAGGGAGATCAACCTTTATCGGTACAGATAAATGTGGTTGATACAATTTACCCCATCCATCTGCCCATCATTTTTAAATAGCCATAGTGATGTGGCGTAGTTCTGGAAACTATTTTATGAAGATTTACGTAACCCTAAATTACAGAGTGAGGCTATCTTTAATCCTGTTGGTTTTGTCAAGTATAGGCATAACCATTTTTTTAAGCGGTATCTTTAAAGGGGAGGTATCTGCCTCAGAGATAACCATTTCCCAAGGCAGTCAACCAGCCTTCCCTTCGGTAATATTGGCCCAACAACCAACATTTACGCCTGCCCCGTTGCCCACCCTAACCCCAGTTCCTTTGCCCACACCATATCCTACCCCACCGCCTGATTGGACCCCAACGGCTACCTGTGTTCCGCCATTTTGCTCACCCATTCCCACACCTACCCAACGTCCTCTTGACACGCCTACCTGGACACCCTCACCTACTCCTACAGACACGCCTACTCCCACAGATACCCCAACTCCTACTAATACGCCAACTCCTACCAATACTCCTACTTTTACCCCCACTCCGACAAATACCCCAACTCCTACTAATACGCCAAAACCACGCTCGCAACCTTCACCACCAACAATTACCCCCACCCTTTCCCCACCTATAGCTGTATTCAGTATTCCTTATCTGGATGAAGTAACCTGTGGCCAAACGGATTGGCAAACAAGCGGCCTGTGGCACATTTCAACCAAACACAGCCATAGTCCTGATTGCGCCTGGTGGTACGGGCAAGAACCCACCGGCAATTATGATACCGGCAGTTCCAACAACGGCAACTTAATCTCACCTCGTATCGCTCTGCCATCTGGACAACTGCTAAAGTTATATTTTGCCACCCGTTGGGAAGTGGAAACGGCCTGGTCTGGTCGGGATTTAATGTTGGTTCAAATTCAAGGAAACGATGGAACGTGGCAAACTTTACAACAGTTGGGGGGAGAGTTTTTCGCTTTACGTCAGGCAGGATTAGCTGCCCCGTTGCTCATAGAAGAGAAATGGCGAATTGAAAGCATAGATATATCAACCTACGCTGGGCAAACCATCCAAATCCGTTTTCGCTTTGATACAGTAGACGCAGAGAGAAATAAGTTTGAAGGTTGGTGGATAGATGACGTAGCTATTGAGGTTGAAAGTCCACCGCTATATTTGCCGGAAACAGGGGGGTAAATGATATTTCCCAACCATAATGTCTTTAATGCCAGACACGGCCTAACAAATCGCTTAACGCCGACCCCAAGAGCCGCGCCTTTTTATGAGTGTCGGTTTGCGTGGGTGAGTTGGCTTTGATAGTTTGGTTCGGAGCGGGCGCGTTAGCTCAGGCGTTAGCTTGTTTGCTCAAA
The DNA here is from genome assembly GCA_964612485.1 of uncultured Caldilineaceae bacterium. GTDB lineage: Bacteria > Chloroflexota > Anaerolineae > 4572-78 > J111 > JAFGNV01. The sequence goes on along the minus strand of CAZTFF010000118.1, from coordinate 4,281 downwards.
TCCATCTGATGTGCTATAAAATGGGAAAGTGATCAAACCAGGAGTTTTGGCGTTATTCTCGTAGGGGTAAATCCTTAAAATAAAGTGAACGGGAGGTAGGGAAAGCATGAAATCTGCAATCAAGAAACTCATTCCTTGTTGGCGCTTGTTGTTGGTTTTAACAATATCAGTAATTCTGGTACTGCCGCTGTCGGCTAAAGCTGGTCAGACGGGTAGCCGGTTTTCCACTTTATCCAATTCTCCCCAATATAAAACAGAACATCCCCAGTCTATTCAGACTGATAATAGGCTTATTTCGCAGCCAAAGATTCATCTGTTGGATGTTTTGCCTGCGGGTGATTACATCTACCCCGTTACCGCACGAGATTTCAGGGTCACAACCACCTTTCGAGCCAGGGTCACCACAACCGGCAATGTATCTGCCCTGACTGGGCCGGCTGACGGCAATCTGTTCACTATCAGAACCACCGAACTCAATCCCGGAAGCTACGCTCATTGGGAGTTTGTACTCGATTTCGGCAAGGTATATAGTGGCGAGGAGATCCATCTATCCGTATATGGGCAGGGGCAACGTCTGAGTGGTGATGGTGATCTACGAAATCAGTACATTTCCGTGAGTGAGGACGGCATTAACTGGCGTGGTGCGGGTAGGAATTGGATGTGTGGGGTGAATTGTCCGCTGGCGTGGAATGTTGATGCCTCATTGGGTGAGCAAACCTTCCGCTACATCCGGCTGCGAACCACCTTTCATCATGGGACACATGAAGTGGGACTGGATGCGGTACGGGTGTGGAACCAGGTACCAGTTACGGTTGAACTCTATGATCTGGATGGCAATGTGGTCGATCACCTGACCCGCAACAGTGAAGGCTGGCCTTCGCCCAATCCACTGGAGATGAGAGTGAGCGCGCACAACATCACCGGTCAGAGTCTTTCCACACCTTATCTTGATCTTTCCATTGTCAATCCTGACAATCTGGCTGAGCGCCGTTTTTACGTGATAGAAGGTCAGGGAACCTATCATTCCGTCTTACCCCGGTATGATGAGGTGAAGCCGTTGGGCGCGTTGTTACCCGATCAAACAGAGGTTATAAGCACCCTGGTGTGGATACAGCCGTCTATGACCTCTACGTTGATGTTTTCTGCTGATATGTACACGGATACAGCGTCGTTAGCGCCGTTTGGTGACGGCAACAAGGAAGCCGCCATAGACATCGCCGAGATTCATCCGCTGGTGCTTGTGCCGGGGTTCTTGGCGACCTATCCGCCGGTACACGGTGGCGAACTCGATCCCTTCACCAAAACTTTTTCCAACACTATCGCCGCACTGGCCCGGGCCGGATACACGCCGGGGGGGACAAATAGCGGGGCAACACTGATCCCCTTTGGTTACGATTGGCGGCGGCCTATTTCGGAAACAGGCCGGTTTACCCTAAAAAGTGACATCCAGTCGATCACCAATACCTTTCCAATCTTGCGGAAGCCCTATGTGGATTATAGCCAGGTAGACCTTTTGGCGCACAGTATGGGCGGCCTGGTTTCACGGGCCTACATCGAGGATGCCATCGCAAATAATGAAAACACGGTTCACAAACTGGTTACCCTGGCCACACCGCATCAGGGTACGCTGGCCGCCTATCGGGGCTGGTACGGCGGCGACCCGGGCGGTATTTTGCCAAACCCGGCAGATTTTAAGGGGATTCTGGGCGCGTTAGCCGTATGTAAACTGCAAGATATGTATCATGGCCAACCCGTGCCGTCGATCCGGGAGGCGGAATTCTTGTTGGCGTCTCAGTACTATCAATACTTCCGGGCTGAGGTGCCTTCGGCGCAGGATATGCTGCCACCGGCTTCCTATTCCTCGGTCCCGGCCTATTTGGTGTCGCCCACTTCAACCATCACCTACCCTTATCCGGGACCGCCGCCCAGCCCGCCGCCCAGTCTTTTTTTGGAAGATTTGAATACGCCCGGCGGTTTGTTTGACGTTGCCAAACTTCAGGCCATGCCTATCACTTCATCTTTCAGTTTGGCCTGGAATAATGAAGGGGTCTACCGCGTTGACCCGCCACCTACTCCGGTTGACCCCGCTGCGCCAGAGATGTGGCTGTATGGTCAGCGAAATAAGGATAATGTGATAAATGTACCAGGAGACATAGTTGTACCCAATTTTAGCGGCAACCTAAAATTGGTTCCTACGGTCAGTAGTTACAGTAATATTTATGGCCATGATGTAACTGGTCTGGGCGACGCTCCTATACAGCACACTACCATTCCCAACGATCCGGGAGCGGTCAGGCAAATCCTTTCTTATATGACGGGCATTGCCAATATCCCGGTTGCTTTTTGGAATGTTCCTCATAACCCCACACCCGAGGAAAACTATCAGAAGGTTTTGTTCAAATCTTGCTCGATGGTGCGGTTACAGGTTACCGACCCGCAGGGCCGCCGGGCCGGACTGGATTTGACCACCGGCCAGGTCATCAACGAAATTCCAGGCGCGTTTGTCAGCGCCGCCGGGATTGTGCCGCAGTTGATCATCCTGCCTGAGATCGCCGGGCAGTATGACGTGCAGGGTATTGGCACGGGCGCAGGGTTTTACGCTATGGGCGCGCTGCATATAACCGAAGCCGACAACCCGCTGGTGCTGCGCATGTTGACCGGCACGGCCACGATGGGCGCACCCTACAGTTTCACCGTCACCCCAATTGAGCCTCCCCGGCTGATCTACATGCCGGTCATTTTCAAGAATAGCACGGGGCAAGCCCTGGCTGTCCCGGCCCCGGTGCAGGTCATTGAAGAAGTGTTTGTTTCACCCATCCCCACCCCAACTCCGCAGCCCGTGGTCATCATTGAAAGCCTGAGCACCGGCCTGGATGCCGCCTACCAGCAGGGCCAGATCACCAATGAAGGCGTTTACCGTAGCCTGGGCAATAAATTGAGCCAGGCGCAAAAACATCTCAATGAGAGTAAAACGGAAAAAGCCGTCAAAAAGTTGGAGGCGTTCATTGACCAGGTAGGCAAACAACAAGGCAAACGCATTGCCCCCGAAAGTGCCGGGCAGTTGATAGGGTTGGCACAGCAATTGATTGTCCAATTGCGGCAATAGGGTTTTGGTCGAGATAGTTGTTCTAACAGCGGATTGCCTGTAAAATGAGTTACAGGCAATCCGTTTCCACTTTTTTGTTGTTTGCCGAAAACGAGGAGGTTCTAATGCGTTTATTAGCATGTTTGAATATATTACTTTTATTGTTGTTGGTTGGCTGTGGCCCCTCTTCTTTCAGGGTTGATCCTGCATCTAACCCCAATATAGAAGTGATTGCTTCCTATGAAGAAAATGGATCGGGGAAACTTTCACCTGAAGGCGATAAATTGGTTTACAGAACCATTAATCCCTACAGCCTTTTCCTGTTAAATACACAAACACAGGAAAAGTATGAGCTTGATAATGATAGTTGTGGTTTTTTTCAATGGATTGATAATGACCTTTTGTTATGCCGGGTAAATGGAAACCCAACTTCTATGGTGGTGACTGACGATAATCTAAGAAATATCCCCCTTCAACAAGTTGACGAAAAAGAGACTGATGTGCAGACACTGCTTGAAGACAAGGTGATCTATCAATTAAGCGATAAACCGGCCTTTATTGCCCTGCACCAAGATTACAAAGATCATCCCGATGAGAATTATTATGTGACGGTTGAAGATGCTGATGAGGTTTTGCAGGGACGCACCTCAATTACCCTTCCAGTAAGAGGGCCTGTTATCCAACTCCACGAGAAATTGTATTCTCACAACAAAGAATTCTACTTTACTCTCGACACCAATTCCTCTGCCTCTATTCATAATGCCACCACCGACGAAGAGTTGTCAGAGTTTAGTGAACACGACCCTAACGCTATTCACTTTTTGGGTTGGGCGGCAGACAATAGCGGTGTTTATTTTATGGTTGTACCGGGGGGGATGCTCAATAATCCCAGACACGGCCTCTTTAAACTGAACGTTCCTTCACCAACTATGTTTGACTCATCAGCCTTGTTACACTCAACACCAAACAATACTCCTGGATGATAGGGCAGAAAGGTTTATGATCAACACGGTCTTATAATCCAAAACCCAAGCTAACAACGGCTTGCAAGCGACCCCAACAGCCGCGTCTTTTTACGAGAATCGGTTTGCGTGGGTGAGTCGGTTTTGATTGTGAGTCACCTTGTGGGCGCTTGAAGCCGGGCGTTAGCCGTTTTCGTTGTTTTTTGTTTTCCGATTTGTGGCTCTGAAATTGTT
>CAZTFF010000117.1:0-9051 GCA_964612485.1 uncultured Caldilineaceae bacterium | reverse complement strand
CAGCAAAAGCGTAACTGCCCCGGATGTCTTTGTAAGCCGGGTAGCCTTTGCCGTCGATACGGTGCAGCCGGCGTTCCAGATCAGCCTGGGTGAGAGACATAAATTAATTCCAAACTCAGTGGATCCAATTTTTTGTAGCAGAGGCATCCCCATGCCTCTGCGTACGGGCATGGGGATGCCCTTCCTACGGCAAATTTGGATCTACTGAAACTATGTGTTTTTTGAAGAATCGGATGATACGTTACGCACTCGTTTCAACACATCGTACCAGAAAGAACTGCCCTGGGCAATGGCAACCCAGGTGATGGCCCAGCCAAATATTTTTAAGGCCCAATCGGGAAAGGTGGGGCGCGTGGGCACCGACCACGGAAAAGCCTCCTTGGAAATAATTAATGGTGAACGGTTAATTGTGAATTGTTAAGTGAGCAGCGTATCTAAAAAATCCCAACCGGCCCGGTTGAGATTTTGGTCAAGCGAAAAGGCCAAGCTGCGAACGTGAATCTGGCCGATGGTTTCATCGAGCGGGCGAGTGAGCGGGGTGGGGTAGATCAGTATCGCTTTGCGGCAGCCTTTGGCCTCGGCATAGGCAACCACCTGGTAAATATCGTCGTTGGCGGGGGAGTCGGGCGTTTTGTATTTGGTATCGAGGATGAAGCGGGGGTCAGCATTGCCGGTTTGGTACAGTGCCAGATCGATCTCAAAATGTAGCCCGTTGGTCTGGCTGATGTTGACTCTTTCCTGCGCTTTGAGGATGAAATCCGGCGGGAGGTGCATTTGCAGCCATTGGGCCACAAACAGTTCGAAAAGCCGGGCCATATTGACCAGAAACGGCAGCATGGTTTGCTGGCCCACCTGATGCGTGGGGCCGGTCTGTTCCAGGAAAAAGCGGCAGAGGGCGTGGAGGGGCTGGTAATCGGCGTTGAGGCGGTGGTAAAGCCGGTTGACGCAAGCCTGCGGCGGGTGCGGCGTGAGCGTCACCAATCCGTGCAGCGAGCGGTAGGCTCGGCGCACGGCGGGCAGCACGCGCTCGGTGCAATTGCCGCTGCGGGCGATGCGCCACAAGGCCCAGGCCAAAATTTGGTTATCGGCCAGGTCGACGGTGTGTTCCTGGGTGTGGCAGGTGAGGTTGCTGCGGGCCGGCTGGCGAACAGCGCGCGCCACGTCTATCCGCCCCCGAACATAAGGTAATTGTTCCGTTTGGGGCAGGTAGGCGCGATAAAACCCCTGGCGACCCCGGTTGAGTGTGCGGCGGGCTAAAATATGGGCCAGCCGCTCGTAAAAATCGGCCAGCGAATGGCAGCCGGCCAATCCTTCCAGAATTTTGAAATCGAGCCGATAGGCCACTTCCAGCATTCGAAAAATATTGTCCAGCGGCACTTTGGGCTGCAAGGCCAGATGCACCTGCGGCGTAACCGGAAGATACCCCACCCACCCCAACGCGCGAAGCTGCCACTGACCGTTGGTTTTGGGCGTGGGAAACTCAACCTCAACTTGCGGAGCGTAGTGGCGTAGCAGAATTTCGCCGGCTTCGGGGGGGATTTCCGGCGGCGCAAAGCGGGCGGCCTGATATTCGGTTAGGGGGATGATTTTTGGTTTTGACATGTTATCATTTAGTTCAATTGTAGACGTCTGACTCTATGGATAATTGGAACACAGAGTTGCGCGGAGGAGGCGCAGAGATTCACGGAGAAATGTTTATAGAAAGATGAACATCGCTGTCTAACTCTGTGTGTCCTCTGAGTAACTTGAGCGGATTTGATTTCAGGCGTCAATTGTTAAGACCGACGATCTTTTCTCTGACGGCGGCCCAGCGAAACTCGTTGACTTTATCCGGCTGGTCGAAAAAATATTCTTCCAGATAGGGTTCGATTTCCATCTGCCAAATATCGGCGATTTCATCGATTAAATTTTCGTGTAGAAAAAAAGTTGTACCTACAGCATAGTGAGCATCGTCAATTTGTTGGTTGAGTTGGTTCAAAGTGATGATGAGATTTTCTACCGGGAAGCCGGTTTGGTGTTGGTGATGGTAGCGGCGCAGCACCTCAACCTTGGGCGCGAGTTGGATAAAGGCAAAACGCCGCCGCAGGGCATGGTCTACCAGCGCAATCGAGCGGTCGGCGGTGTTCATGGTGCCGATGAGGCGCACATTGACCGGAATTTTGAGGGTTTCGCCGCCGGCCAGGGGAATTTCCCGGTTGCGGTATTCCAGCAGGTACATCAACTCGCCAAAAACGCGGGAAAGGTTAGCGCGGTTGATCTCGTCGATGATGAGGACGCAGCGCCCCTGCCGGACTTCAGCCCGGCGGCAGAAATCCAGAAAGCGGCCCGGCACCAGCGGGTAATCCAGCCCGCCGTCGGGCCGCGCTCGGGGCCGCAATCCCTGGATGAAATCTTCGTAGGCGTAGGCCGGGTGAAATTGCACCAGTTCGGTGAAACCGTCGCTCTCGCCGGCGAGGTGTTGGGCCAGCTTTTGAGCAATGAACGTTTTGCCCGTGCCCGGCGGCCCGTAGAGTACCGCTTGCCCTTTACGCTCGATGGCCCGAACCCAGCGGGCCAGGTCGGTTTCGTCGAGGCCGGTGTCTTCGGCGAGTTGGGGGAGGGGGTAGGGTGGGCAAAGTTGTGGCTCCTCAGCATTCTCTTCGGGTGAGCTTTCGTTAACGAGAAGGATCTGGATACCTTCTCTTTTGAGGATTTCAATTGCCCGTTGGTTACCGAGTGTTGTATTTCGCCAAAATCCTCGACCTCTTGTTTCCCATAGGCTATCCTTTGGTGCGAGTATACCTTTTTTTACTTTGCGATATTCGTCACCCAGATAGCCTCTGATCATTGCTTGAAAATCCACGTAATCTTCAGGTTTATAGCTTTCTCCCAGCGAGGGAGGAAAAATGAGTCGCAAATTCTTTTCAATTGTGTCGAGGTTTTGCTGGTCGTATGGCAAATCCGAAAGAAAATAAAGACAGACCAATATTCTTTCCTGGTTATTACATTTTCGCATTGCCTCAAAAAGATCTGCTTGAGACGTGTCTGTTATTCCAATGAGTGCGTCGGTAGTAATAGTCTTCATATTGGTCTTTTGTGTCTTTTCTGGTGTCGTTTTAGATTCGCTGGTAATTTCATAAATCCCCTCCTCCTCCGCAATCTCATGAAACGCCGTAAAATGCCGCTCGTAGCGCAGGTCGGTTTCGGCAAAGAGGCCGGCGAACAACTGCTCTCGTTTGTCCCGATCAAACAAGGCCTCAATGAGTTCGGGATTGTGGGCTTTCCAGTAGGGAGAGCGTTTCCAGGCCTGGAATTTGCCGGCGATAAAATCGAGCGTGGTTTCATAGGCGTTTTGCAGGTCGCTGGTCAGCGGGCGCACGGTTTCGATGGGCAGGTGGTAGCTGCGAACTTCAGGTTCGCCCTGTTTGCGGTTGGAGGGCAGGGTGGTGAAGCGCTCGTTCCAGGAAACCTGGTTAGCCAGCAGCGCCATCTCGACGCGGGGAGCCGTGAGGCTGGGGCCGCGAAAGCCCAGCACCAACCATTGCCCAAAATTCAGGTGCAAGCAAAGTTTACCCGATTGGCGGGGCAGGGTCAGGGCAAAGCGCTCGTCGTTGGGTTTTTGGAGGCCCAGCCGTTTGACGGTGGGCAGCAGCAGGTCAAAGGCCCAGTCGGCCTCGGCCCGGTCTACAAAAATTTGTGAGAAGGGGTCGGCCAGGCTATTCGTATCGGAGGGAGTTTTGTTGGGCTGCGTTGCGCTCATACCGATTTCACGCCGGGGGTAATTTTAACATTGGTTTCATCATACCATGAAAATTGTGAAGTGAGAAGTGAGGAGTAATTGTACCTTCTCAATAATCTGGGGCAGGGTTGGTTGAGCTTGTCGAAACCAACGGTCTTCGACAGGCTCAGACCTCGTTCCCCCGAAATATTGAGAAGATACGAGTAATTTACAATTTACCTGTCACTCCTTACTCGTCACTTTTCCCTCATCACTCCTTCTGCCTCGCACGCGCCGGGGTCAACCGTGACCGGCAGGGCGATTTCGCCAAAAGTGGGGAATTGGTCGCCTTGAACCTGGTAGAGTATGACCGTCAGCGTGGTTTGGGGCAGCAATTTCGGTTGGCGGATCAGCAGGTCGATCTCGTCGCGCACGATTTCATCGGGCTGAAGCTGGGAGGTGGGCAGGTAGCCGCGCATCAGCGCCAGGTGATCGTTTTGATCGACCACGCCCACCGGCTGGGGCTGCACGGCGATGTAATAATCGTCTGGCAATGATGAGTCGGCCTGCCAGAAGAGGGTGAGGCGTAAAAAACAGCCGCCGCGCTTGGGCAAAATGGCCTGGTGAGTGGCCGTCACCGATAGTTGGCCGTCCAGAAATTGGCCGGGCGGCAGTGGCTGCCACACTTCGTTCTGGGGCAGGGAATCGTCCATCGGGCGCGGTAGCAGTTCCCACAAAAAAGGGTGGCCGGTGGGGGCGCGGAAGTATTCTCCGTTGCGGATAGCGTCTTTGAGCCAGGGCAAAAAGCCCAGTTCCGGCGAGAGGGTTTCGCTGTCAACCAGCACCCGCCGGCCCTGGGCCAGACGGCTTTCCAGCAGCGCCCGGCTCTCCTCCGGCGGCATCCGGTTGAGGGTGGTGGTAGACAGCGCTTCGACCGGCTGGCCCAGCACCACCTGGGCATAGATGAAGTCGGGCAAAACGCTGTTATCCTGGCCGATGATGGTCAGCGGGGTGCCGGCTCCGGCGATAGCAACGACTTCCTCTACCAGATCAACCGCCTGCCAATCGCTACTGAGGTCAACGGTCTGATAATTGGCCTCGGCTACGGGGCGGAATAGAAAGAATATGCCAACGATCAGCAGCAGGGTGATTGTGCCTTGCAGGGCGGGGATGAGCTGGGGCGGCGGGTCGGCCTTCAATAACCTGGTCAGCCCTTGAGTGATAGATTTGATGATAAGATCAAAAAATACGCCGGTGCCGACGCACAATATCAGCGTGAGCGGAATGAGCATGCTGTCCACATCGGCCACCCGGTACGACATGCCAAACAGGGTCAATGCCAAAAACGGCGGGCCAAACAGCCACAAGTAGCGCCGGGTGGTTATCAACCCGATCACGCCGCTGAGAAGGCCAACCAGGGTGATCTGCTCAACTTGCTGCCGGAAGAGAATTTTTGAGGCGGCGAACCATTCCGCCGGCGTGGCCGGTGTTTCCACCAGCCCCCACCACTCGCGGGCCAGCACCACAAACCAAAAGGTATTCCAGTCGGAGGTATCGGCGTAGAGCCACGTTTGCCCGGCGCGCTGCTGGGCGGCCAATGGCAGGTATAGGTAGGAGAGCAGGGGAAGGAGCGCGACTCCGCCCAAAATCAGCCAGCGGCGCAGCACGGTTGGCCAATATTTTTTCGATGTCTCCGGCGCGGCGGGCGATTTGAGCATCACCCACAGGGCAATCGTGGGCGGCAAAATAAAGGCGGTACGATGATGCACCGTGCCCGCGCTCAGCGCCAGCCCCAGCGCCACCAGCCAGCGGTCGCGCCGCTCCGCATCCCACCGCAAAGCCAGCCAGAAGGTGAGCGCGAAAATGAGGGCGTTGAAACTGTACACCTCGGCCATGATCGCCCCCCGCCAAAAAATAAAGCTGACACCCAGAATTCCGGCGGCCAGCATCGCGGCGATCCGGTTTTGGCTCAGGCGGCGGACGATCAGGTACAAGAACAGCAGCGTCAGCAGGCTGGTAGTGGTTGACCAGAACGTGACCCGCCAGACCACAGCAGTGTTCCATAATCCGGGCACAACATTCAGCAGCCGCACAAACAGGTTGGCCAAAATGGTGTAGAGCGGGTAGCCGGGCGAGTGGGGGATGCCCCAGGTGCTGCCCACAATTTGCAGCATCGCCGAATCCCAGCCTTTGATGATCCACGAGCTGATGCCCGGCGGCAGCGTTTGCGCGTAGAGCCAGCCGAGGAAGATCAAAAGCGCAATAAGTTCCCAGGGCCAACGGAGGATCGATTTGAGAAAATTTTTATTTGACGAGACCAAGCCGTTTACCTCAACCCGCATGATGTTTGGCAAAATATGGGCGGTATCTTAGAGGAGAATGAGGGCTTTGGCAAGAAAACTACTTTGGTTGAGAGGGTGTAGATTTTGTTGAGTTCTCCGTTTTTATGGTATAGTCCGTTGCCAGGTGTCAGGTGTTTAATTGATGTTAGATTTTAGAGCTTTGATCAGGGAAAAAATTGATTGGGGGCTGGTGATTGTGGGGCTGCTGGCCCTGCTGATCATCCAGAATTTTTTGCAGCCGGGCGCGCCGTCGGTGGCGGATTTTCAGGTGCATCTGTACCGCACGTTGGAGTATAAAAATGCCTGGGCGCCGGGCGTGATTGTGCCGCGCTGGGGGCCAAATTTGGCCTTTGGTTACGGCTACCCCTTGTTTGTGTTTACCCCGCCGCTGCCCCATTTTCTCATTTTGGGATTTCACGTACTGGGGTTGACGTTGGCGGCCTCGCTCAAGGCGGCCTTTGTGCTCACCATTTTGCTGTACGCAGGGGGAATGTTTCTTTTGGCGCGCGATACGTTGAGCAGCGCCGCCGGGCTGGTGGCCGGGACAGCCTACGCCTTTGCCCCCTTCGCCCTGCGCGAAGCCTTGCTCTACGGTGGCAACCTGCCCCAATTTTTAGCCATTGCTTTGTTTCCGTGGACCTTGTGGGCCATGACCCGCGCCGCGTCTGGCCCCTCCTGGGGCTGGGTGATTGTGGCGGGGATGTTTTACGCCGGCATCATGCTTAGCCACCTGTTCCAGGTGGTGGTGTTTACGCCGGTGGCGGGCGCGTATGGGCTGTTGTTGATCTGGCTTGTTTGGCGGGGATCAGGGGCTGGGAACCGGAGCGTGGGGAAAGCGGTTGCCGGTTTGAGAAGTGGTGGTTTTTTTGGTGTACTGGGGTTATTGGCGATTCCTTTGGGCTTGCTGCTCTCGGCCTTTTTCTGGCTCCCCGCGTTTACGGAACGTTTTTACACCCGCGCCCAGGCCGACATCTACCTGCAAAAAAGCCCGTTTTATATCCGCTACCCCTATCTTGATGAGTTACTGGCCTGGATTGCCCCCCTCGATGCCCGCGCCGCTAATCCTTATGTTCCGTTATCGCTGGGCGTGGTCGCGCTGCTGTTGGCGGGGGTGGGGCTGGGGGCCGGAGTCTGGCTGTTGTTTCGACGCGCAAAATCGGCACCAACTTCATCGCCATGGTTCATCTTTTTTTTCGCCCTGCTGGGCGCGGCAGCTGTTTTTTTGATCTTGCCGGTATCGCGCCCGCTGTGGGATCGAGTGACAATTTTACAACTGGCCCAATTTCCCTGGCGCTTGCTGGGCGTGGCCAATCTGGCCCTGGCGTTTCTGGCCGGCGCGGCCTTGCTGTGGTTCCCCCAAAAATGGCGAATGCTGCCGGCGGCTGTCTGCGTGGTCATCCAGATTTTTGCCGTGGCCCCGCTGTTGTACCCGGTTGTTCCCTTCACCCCATACGGCCAGATCACCCTGGCCGATCAGCTTGATTACGAGCGCCGGTCTCAAGCGGTAGGGGCCACCACTCTGAGCGAATACCTGCCCAAAACCGTGGCCCAGCCGCCCACCACTTCGCCGCTGGTGCCAAAATTTTTGGCCGGCGAGACCCCGGAACGGCTTGATCGAAACCAATTGCCGGAGCGCGTGTCGGCCAAATTACTCAAACAAACCGCCGTCACCCACATTTATCAGGTTAACTCGCCCGCGCCGTTCACCGCCCGCCTGCTGCAATACAACTACCCCGGCTGGCAGGCGCGCCTGGACAGTGAACCAGTCCCCATCCGCACCGAACCGGACACCGGCTTCATCCTGGTTGATATTCCCGCCGGCCGGCACACGCTCACCGCGCATTTTGGCGAAACCCCGGGCCGGGTGGCGGCGTTGGCGGTCAGCGGCTTGACTGTGGTGGGATTGGTGATGGCTGCCGTCTATTTGCGCCGCAGCCGGGCCACGGCGCAGCAGAGCAAAAGAAACGAGCCTGTATCTTCCATAAAAATTGGCTCCATCGCCCTGCTCATTTTGATGATTTTGACTCTCCTTGCCGCCGCGTTCTGGCTCAAGCCGCTGCTGCGCCCGGTCTTTACGGTTGACTCGCCGCCGGAGGTGGTGCTTCCGGCGCAAACACAAACAGATATTCGTTTTGATCACGGGATTCGGCTGGTGGGGTACGACTTGCCCCAAACTGTGGTCGCGCCCGGCGAGCGACTGCCGGTGGTGCTGTATTGGGAAACCGACCGCGCGCCCATCCCGGCCAATTTGCAGCCGTTTGTGCATCTGGACCGGCCCGGCACGTGGGAAACCGTGGCCGACTCCACCAACTACACCCCCGGCGATGTCACCACCGAGGCGGTTTTGCCCACCTTCCATTGGGACACCACTCGCTACGTGCGCGACGAACACGACCTGCGCGTGCCAAAGGGTGTCGCGCCGCAAGCGTACGCGCTGCGGGTAGGCTTGTTTGATCCCGATCTGAGGCAGGTGGTGCCGTTGTTGGGGGACGGCGATACGGCCCAACTGGCCTGGGTCAACGTATCGCCCGTTCAAAGTCCGCCCCCTTTGCAGCAGCCGTTGGACGTGACCTTTACCGGCAATGGGGATGCGCTTCAATTGACCGGTTTTCAGATTGATGGATTAACACCGGAACAACTTGAATTTACCCTGGCCTGGCGCGCCGATCGACGTCCCCAAAAGAATTACATTGTTTTTGCCCAATTGCTCGATTCGGGCCAAAATCTGGCCGCCGGCTTTGACCGCCCGCCGCTGGATGGCGTTTATCCCACCTCAACCTGGCTGCCGGGGCAGACCATTATCGATCCGCGTGTAATTCCGCTGGATGGCGTATCTCCCGGCGAATATCGCCTGGTGGTGGGCCTGTACGATCCGGGCACGCAGCAGCGTCTGACCATCGAAAGCGGCGCGAATTTTTTTGAGCTGACAACAATTGTCATACAACGTTAGGACGTATCTGACCCGTCCTGAATATAGTTTACAGGTATACTAACAAACAGGACGGTGAAAAG
>CAZTFF010000116.1:0-9317 GCA_964612485.1 uncultured Caldilineaceae bacterium | reverse complement strand
TAAATTAAAAAGCATCTGGCGCACTTTAGTTTCATCTGCCCGCATAACGCCCACATCATCATCGTAATTGAGTTGAAGCGTGTTGCCGTTTTGATTGACCATCAATTGCGCCATCAATACCACCTCTTCAATTAATTTTGGGATGGAGAAGGTATCGATATCCAGGTCCATCTGGCCCGATTCCATTTTGGTCAACGCCAGAATGTCGCTGAGCACGGCCTGGAGATGCTTGCCGGCGGACTCAATCATTTGCAGATCGAGCACAAAGTCATCTCGCCCTAAATCGCGGGCTTCATCTTGCAAAATTCCACTATAGCCAATAATGGCGTTGAGAGGCGTGCGTAATTCGTGGCTCATATTGGCCAAAAAAATACTGGTCGCCTGCCCGGCATCTAACGTCTGGCGGCGTGCCAGGGCTAATTCGGCGGCATGTTCGGCAGTTCGTGTTTCCAGTTGTTGGGTCAACGCCTCAATCTGCCGATTTGCCCGTTCCAGGGCTGCTGATCTCTCTGCTGCCAGCGCTTCAACTTGCCGGCGCGCCGCTTGTTCGTGTTGAAGTTGTTGTTGCAGCGTAAGCCGTTTCATTGCCATTTTCAGGTGTAAAAAACCCCAAAGGTGTCAATTTAGTGCCGTAATTATATTTGGCGACCTAATTATAACAAGTTTCTTACCAAATAACAACGAGGATAAAGTCCCAAAGAAAAAGCGGGGCTTCTATTTTGCGCGAAGCCCCGCTTTTTCCCTGTCAATAGTGATGTCAACCAATCATCGTGCGGCTTTGCTCGTGCATATAAAGCGCCAGGGTATACAACGCGCCAATGCCTTTGCCGCTCGACCCGCTGCCCTTCCAGCCGCCAAAAGCCTGGACACCGGGCCAGGCGCCGGTAGTTGCGCCCGCCATGCGGTTCGAATAGGTGGTGCCGGCCTGAATGTTGTCAAAGAACCAGTCAACTTCCTGTTCATCTTCACCAAAGAAGCCCGCGGTCAGGCCGTAATGGGTATCGTTGGCTTTTTCCATGGCTTCATCCAACGTTTTGACTTTGGCCAGATGCAAAATGGGCAAGAACAATTCTTCTTTGACCAACTCGTGATCTTCGGGCAAGCCTTCGATGACCGTGGGTTCGACAAAATACCCTTTGGCAAAGTCGCCTTCGGTTATTACCGCGCCGCCGGCTAACACATCGGCATCGGCTTTGGCTTGCTCTACAAATTTTTGATATTTATCGTACGCCGTTTTGTTGATGACCGTGCCCATAAAGGTATCGCGCTCGGTTGGATCGCCCACTTTGAGCGCCTGGGTCTTTTCTACCAGCTTCGATTTAAATTCATCGTAAACATCTTCCTGCACGTAAACCCGGGAGCAGGCCGAACATTTTTGGCCGTCTAAACCAAACGCAGCGCGAACCACCCCGGTGGCTGCCTTATCCACATCCGCGCTTTTGGAAACAATGGTGGGGTTCTTTCCACCCATTTCGATGATGGCCGGGCGCGGATAGCGGCCTTTACTGCCACCCTTTAGCACCTGCATGCCCACATTGTAGGAGCCGGTAAAGGTCCAGCCGCTCACATCAGGATCATCTTGCAGGGCCTGGCCCACGGTAGAACCGGGGCCGCTCACAAAATTGAACGCGCCGGGCGGCAAGCCGGCTTCGGCAAACAACTCGGCTGATTTCCAGGAGTCGTAGGGCGTGTCAGAGGAGCCTTTGAATACCACGGTGTTGCCGGTAACCAAGGCGGCCGCAATGGGCGCCGCCGACAGGGCCATAGGGAAGTTAAAAGGAGAAATAACTACCCAAACCCCGTAGGGCCGCAAGATGCTGACATTCTTCTCGGCGGCGTCATCGGGATTTAGTTTGCCCATCTCGTTGACAAAACCTTTATTTTGTTCCATAGAATCGGCATAATATCGCAGCAAGTCGGCGGTTTCTTCTACCTCGCCCAGGGCCTCCAGACGGCTTTTACCCACTTCAAAAACCATCAAAGCGCTCAAATCCAGGCTGTTATCGCTGATTTTTTCGGCGATATTGCGGATAATTTTAACCCGTTCCTGCCACGGTGTTTTGCGCCAGACAGGGAACGCCTCCTTGGCTGCCAAAACCGCCTGCCGGGCATGGTCGGCGGTTCCTTTTTGCGCGGTGCATAAGCGCATGTCGGTGTTGATGGGGCTGGTGCCTGCAAACTTTTCATCGGCATACACTTTTTCCCCATTGATGAACATGGGTACCTCCGCCCCCAGCCACTCAGCCTTGACTTTGTCTATCGACTTGTCAAACGCCGATTGCAACTCCTCATTATCCGCCGAAAGAGTCGCGTAAGTAATTTTCATTTTTTGTGCCATATTGACCTCCTTGTCACATTATGTTAGTAGAATTAGAATCACCATGAAAGCATAAATTTTCAACAGAGGTATACATAAGCTTACGCTTTCAAATTTAACCAAGTTAAAACCAACCCAATTTGCAAAAGCGTGTTTGGACCAGACGATATTAACCGATTTCGGCCCGCCCAATCTCAAGCGCAATTTGATGCAAGCAAAGCTAAATTTACAAATATTTTATGTTTTTAATCGCTAGAAGAAAAAATATTTACGAACATGGACATTTAGCCCAAAAAACTGTAGCCCAGGTGTTGTAGCAACTATATCCTAGCACTTCCTTAAGGCCCTGTCAAGCAGTAGAGAGCGTGCTTGTGGATTATACCCACCTAAGGTAAAATCAGTTTGAAAATGGGTCGTCAGTTTAAAGGATAACAAAACTCTTATGAGGAATATTTCCAGACAGCAGCTTTTAATACTGGCTATTTTAATGTTTTTGGCAGTCCTTATTTTGGGGTGCTTGTGCATGCTGGCCGTTCCCAGCCCAACGACGGGTAATCCTCCTTTTGTAATCACCTTTTAGAACGCATTCGCAAATCGTTCATAATCTCAACCCTTTCCGAATTTGGCAAAAATCTGTTGATATTGCATAATACCTCGCTGTTATCACGTCGTTTGAATTTAGGCTTTGTTGAACGTACCTCGTTATCCAACAAAGTTGGGAACAAATTCAAAAGAAAAACCGACGCTTACGGCTAGCTGAAAGAATGAAGGAGCCTTATAATTTTATGAGCCGACAGGCCTTACCGAATTCCGGCAACTCTCAATCCGCTCGCAGCAAAACGCATTTTTTTACCTTATGGGAAGCGGCGCGTTTACCATTGTTTTTTAGCCTGGCGCTGGTTTTGACCCTTTTACTGGCGTCCGGCCATGTTACTGCGGGCAGCCTGTTCCAATCGCCGCAATCGCCGCCCCCGGAACAACCCCCATCCGACCAACCCGCTCCCCCGGAGCCGCAACCCGAACAGCCCGAGGCTGAGCAGCCTCAACCACAACCACCCTCAACAGAGGAAGCCCAACCCGCCCCTGCCGAACCGCAACAACCGGCCCCGGCGCAAGCGCAGCCCACCAACGAACAACCTGCGGACCCCCAATCGCCGCCGGCCCAACCCACCGGGCCTGATGCCTCCGTGCCCCCCACTCTGGAACCGTTGCAACCGGCCACCTTGGCCGGAGACGAGGCCGCTCCCGCGCCGCCGCCCGACACCGCCGATTCTCCCATGGTGCTGGATGAAGCAGAACTCATCGACTCTATTGTAGTTTCGGGCGCTTACCTGTGGTTGTGTTGTGGGGTAATGTTGATTCTCCTGATCCCCTTGTTCATGCTCATTGTATATGTACGCGGGCGAAGCAAGATTGTAAACGAAGAGAGCTTTTAGTCTTTGACGCCTGATAAATTTCCTGTTATGACAAACAAAGCGGCCCGGTGGGTGTTGGCAGCCCTCACCTGGGCCGCTTTTTTATTACGCGCGGCAACGCTGGGCAGCCAAAGCCTCTGGCGCGATGAAGTAGACGCTATCCGCTTTTCCAACTGGCCGCTGAAAGACTTGATCACCGGTTTGTTTCAGGCCAACCACAACGGCCCGCTCTTTTTCCTGCTGCTGCGCTTCTGGCGCAACCTGGCCGGCAATACGGAATTTGCCTTGCGCTATCCCTCAGCGCTTTTGGGAACCATGGCGGTTCCCCTGGGATTTATTCTGGCCCGGCAATTGGGTTTTAGGCGCGTAACCGGCCTGTTGCTGAGTTTACTACTGGCTACCTCCCCCTATCTGATCTGGTACGGGCAAGAAGCCAAAATGTACAGCCTGCTGGTCGGTATTATTATGTTGGCTTTTGTGGGATATTTCAAGGCGCTTACCGGCGCGGCGCGGCCCTCGCCTTTCTCACACCGCTCCCATCGTTGGGCCTGGTGGGCTATTTTTATCGGCGCTACCACGATTTCGTATTACGTTCATATTCTGGCTCCTTTGATGATCCCGGTTTACGCCCTTACAGCGCTGCTGCACCCCGTTGCCTTACGTCGCCATTGGCGCGGCTGGCTCATCAGCATGGGGATTTTGATTCTGCCCTATCTTCCGCTGGCGGTGTGGCAGGGGCCGCGATTTCTGGCCGGCTACCAGAGCGGGCACCCGTTCTATCCGTTCAAAGAGCAGTTTTATCTGTTGCTGCAACTCTACAGCAGCGGCCTGATCCGCTTTGCTCCGGCGGATGTAATAACGGCATTTGCGTCCACCGGTTTCACCGATTTCTGGCAAAATATTATCCTCTTTCTACAAAAACCTCTCTTTGGATTGATCCCCATTGTGCTGCATGTTTTCCTCTTTATCTGCGGATTATTGCTGGGCCTAAATCTTAAAGCCGGGGCAGATTCTCGCCGTCGCCTGACCCTGGCGCTTTGGACGCTCATCCCGCCGCTGCTCGCCTATCTGGTCTCGCTGCGCGTGCCAATTTTTGAAGATCGCTATCTCATTTACATTCTACCGGCCTTCTACTTGATGGCCATGTGGGGCTTAACCCTGCTCCACGCCTACAACCGCCGGCTGGCCGGCCTGTGCCTGATACTTATCTTGATCTTTAATGCGACCGGCATCTGGCAGCAGCAGCGACGCCCCATCAAGGCCGATTTTCGGGCGGCGGCGGAATATATCGCCAGGCAACCGTATTCCGCGTCAACCATTATGATCCAAATTCCTTATTTACAGCATACCTTCAACTATTATTACCCGCATGACTTTACGCTGCTGGAGGGCCTGTGGACCAACGACAACAAGCAGGAAACGGCCGTTGACGCGGAAATGACTGCCCTCACGGCTGAAGTTTCTGATGTGTGGCTAGTCGTTTCTGAAGAGGCGTTGTGGGATCAGCGCCAGTTGGTTCGAGGTTGGCTCGATGAAAATGCCGCGTTGGTTGACGAAGCGCACTTTATGCGGGTAGACGTGTACCATTACCAACTGCGCCCCGGCACCATTGAAGAACCGGGTATTTCGCCTTAAGGCACAACTAAACGTTCCAACAAAAAGCTCCTGTTGATTTTTTAAAGCGATCAATCTGTGGCCGGCGGAACAACATCCCGGATCACAAAAAACAGAAAGCTCAGGCTGATGAGAATACAGGCCACGGTCAGCGTCAACAGGATAAAAATATCGCTCAACCGAATAACGAAGATACTTAAGCCGACAATCAGAGGAACCTTTGAAAGGTAAGAATTAACATTGGCCAGGTTTGATAAAATAAGAAACAGGCTTAACGTGAGAAACGTGTACCGCAGCGGCTTCAGAAAACCGAATAAATTGTGAGGCAGTTCGGCCAACTCAAAACTGAGCAAAATGAAAGAGGTGCTGAGAGCAAAAGAGGTGAATAACGCAGTGTAATAGCCGATCATTTCCGGAAGCGTAACCTCCGCCGGTTGATACACCAGGGGATGGTGCTGGTACACCATCAAAAAAAGCACAATCAAGCCCATATCGAGGCCCAGGCTCACAGAAAAGAGCGCCGTTGGGAACCGAATCTTCTGGAAATCAAATTCGTCAATCAAAAAACGGCTGAAGGCATAAAACAAATACAGCGCCGCGATGATGATAAATACAAAAAAGGCAATAAAATGAAAAACCGTGGTTCCCGCGCTGTAAAGATACACAATGATCAACGGCGAGAGCAGGCCAATAACGCCGGTTAAAAGATAGGTTTTGTGAGACCAAAACTTGGCCGCCAGACTTTGATCGGGGTTTGAAAGGTTAGGGCTTGGAGATGCAGGATGAGGTTCTGCCTTGTTATCGCGCATAAAACACCCTCCAGGTTTGATGATCCCAATTGCTGCCTGATATTTATCAGAATTTCATGGGCATATCTTCCGCAAAAATCATAATTTGTCAAAAAAGAAATGGAGGCAAACAGGTTGCTCATGCTCTTGGATTTATTGTATAATCATTAACACACTACACTGAGGAGGTACCCCGATGGCGCGAAGTTGCCGGGTCGGCGTGCATGGGCGAAACGATACCGATTTCCACGAGAATGATTACCAGGCTATTCGTGAGGCCGAGATAGAAGCCATCAAAATGATGAGCCAAACCCGCGTGGCGGTGTTCAAACGGCTCAAGGCCGACAACCCCAAAATCGAGACCATCACCCGGCTGTACGATGGCCCTACCTTTGGCACGCACGGCCACCCCACCCCGGAAGATTTTGCCCGCCGCATGATCCCGACGATGCGGGAACTGCGCCCGTATTGCACCAAGTTTGAGGTTCACAACGAGCCGAATCATCTGGACAGGATTGAAGGCTGGGGCGATACCGATGAAGACGCGCAGGATTTCAACACCTGGTTTTTGCGGGTTTACGATATCCTCAAAGAATATTGCCCCTGGGCGCAACTGGGATTCCCCGGCCTGGCGATTCCTCATCGGGATATTGAATGGATTGAAATTTGCGCGCCCGCCGTAGAAAAATCGGATTGGTTGGGCGTGCATTGTTACTGGCAAACGCCGCGCGGGCAGGAGCGCAACCATCTGGTGGATGCCTGGGGGCTGCGGTTTAAACATTATCACAAACGCTTTCCCCACAAGATCATTGATCTCACCGAAGTGGGCAATTCCAACGTGCAAAACAACATCCCCTTTACCGAAGAGAGTCACGCTTCCGAATTTATCCAATATCTTGAGGAATGTTTCAAATATCCTTATCTGAACTCGGCCTGCTGGTTTATTTTATCATCGCCAGACCCAACCTGGGATGGATTTATCTGGCGGGGAGAAGATGGCCGGTTTCATAAAGTCGTAGAGGCCGTGGGCGAACTGGAACGTCCCCGGTTGATCCCGGCCCGGGGCAGCCAGCCGGCCATTTCGTTCACCCCGCCTGCGGTTACCCCCACCCCCCCTCTGGAAACAACGGTTACAACCGCCGGTACCAGCACCTTCACGCCGCCGCCCGCGCCGGCCCTTTCAACACCGGCAGCGCCCTCGTTTTCATCGCCCACCACACCGGCGAGCAGCCAGCCGGCCACGGAATTATCGCCCCAGCCAAAGCAAATCACGCCCTCTTTGGTCCAGCTTCAGCAACTCCTGAACCAAAGCCAGGAGTTGCAAGCCGAATTAAATAAACTGCAAACAGAAAATAGTGAACTGTTGGCCCAACTTCAGCAGGTTCAACCCCAACCAACACCCGGCAGCACACCCGCCGGCGATGGCGTACCCCCCCTCAACCCGCCGCCGGTGCAAAACATTACGCAGCAGCTCAAACGCCACCCGACCTTACAATACCAATCTCGCCCTCTCAACCAGATCAATCGCATTATCATCCATCACACCGCTATTACGCCCACCGTGGGGGCGGAACGCATTGCCAACCACCGGGTTGATTCGCAGGGCTGGCCGGGCATTGGCTACCATTACTTCATCACCGGCAGCGGCCAGGTGCAGCAAACAAACGAACTCTCCACGATTGCCTACCACGCGGGCGATCAGTATAATCCGGTGGCAATTGGCATTGCTTTTGCCGGCGATTTTACCAACACCGCGCCCCCCTCGGTTCAAATCGATGCCGGCGCGCACTTGATTGCCTGGCTTCTCCAGCGCCTTGATTTGTCGTTGGACGCGGTATATGGCTACAAAGAACTGGTTGTCACTCAAAGCCCCGGCAACCAGTGGGACTCCGGCGCGAGGTGGGGCAGCCAACTCCGGCAAAAAATCCAAGATTATCTGGCAGGGATCGCGTGACCGAAACGCAAGCAAATGCAACGCAGACGATAGACGAATCCGGCAGTTACCAGGTTGAACTGCCCGGCTTTGAAGGGCCGCTGGATTTATTGCTATCGCTGATTGAGCAAGAAGAACTGGACATCACCAAAATATCGCTGGCCCGCGTCACCGACCAATATCTGGCCTATCTGGACGTACTCAGAGAGATTAATCCCGACGAACTGACCGATTTTCTGATCGTGGCCGCCAAACTGATTCTCATCAAATCTGAGATGCTGCTGCCGCGCCCGCCGCCCAGCATCATCGAAGAAGAGGAAGAAGATGTAGGCGACGAGTTGGCCCGCCAGCTTCGGCTTTACAAACAATTCAAAGAAATCGCCAACCACTTGAAGGATATTGAGGAAACCGGCGCGCGTAATTTTGTGCGGGTGGTCACCTCCACGCCCAAAATCGAGCCAAAATTGATCCCCGGCTCGGTTTCAATGGATGATTTGCTGCAAGCCGCGCGCGATGCTTTTGCCATCAAACCGCCGGACCCGGATGTGGATGAAGTGGTTTCGCGGGAGGTCGTGACCATCGGCCAGCAAATGGCCCACATCCGGCAGGAGATCACCACCCGGCAGGAGGTAAATTTCAGACGGTTGTTGACCAACAGCCGCAATCGGGTGGAGGTTATTGTTACCTTATTGGCCGTTCTGGAGTTGCTCAAACGCCGCGTGGTCAGAGTAGAGCAATCCGGCCTGTTTGGCGATATTGTGATCCGGCAAAGTGATGCCTCTCAATTGCTCAGTGAAGATGAGTGGCAAGAACTCACCGAAATGACCGACGTGTCCTGACCGCTTTTCCACTACCCCCCTATAAAATGGTACGGCCAATTATTCGCTCTTTTTTTATACGGCCTGATATTGTTCGTCGCTGACGTGTTCCAGCCAGTCAACCGCTTTGCTATAGAGATACTCTTGAACGGCAATGTGGGTCATCGCCGTGCTTGGTGTGGCGCCATGCCAATGCTTCTCACCCTCTGCAAAAGGCGCCCATGCTTCAACCTGAACGCTGTTATCTTGCAAAAACTTTTGCGTGTCAATTTGCTGTTGGAAAGGATTTACTTCAATCTGATTTACCGCAGGCGTCATTTTGTTATGAACCATCAAGTCCATGATTCGGTCAGGATGGGTCGTGTCCCAATTGGATACGGGAAATTCAAAACAGACTTCAGTAGCAGAAATCAGCCAAAAAAATCTTGGCAA
>CAZTFF010000115.1:0-9852 GCA_964612485.1 uncultured Caldilineaceae bacterium | reverse complement strand
TGTTCAAATGAACACAATTGAACATTTGACACCTTCCCGAAACCATGCTAAGATAGCGCCAATTGTTCATATGAATAAAGCTGTTCATATGAACAATTGGCGCGGATTATGGCTGAGAACAAAAAGAAACTTTTGTACAAACTGGCAAAAGCCTACTATGTTGATCAGCTGACCCAGGCAGAAATTGGCCGGCGGTTTGGGCTTTCGCGCATGAAAGTTTCGCGGCTGCTCCAGCAAGCGCGCCAGCAGGAAGTTGTCAAAATTATCCTGACTCCCCCGGCGGAATCCAACGCGGAGTTGGAAAGAGAGATCGAAACGCTCTACGGCCTCGATGAAGCCGTTGTTTTTACACCGAGCCGGGAGGATGAGACGGATATCTCCCATGAATTGGGAGCGCCCGCCGCCGGCTGCCTCTTCCGCTCTCTGCAAGGCAACGAGGTGCTGGCCCTGAGTTGGGGCCGCACGCTCCACGCCTCTGTTGAAGCGCTGGCCGGCCAAAACTGGCCGGAGATGACCATCGTTCAGATGATCGGCGGATTGGGCCAGCCGGATACCGGAGGGTACGGCGCGGACCTGATGCACCGCATTGCCCGGGCGTTTGGGGCCAAACCCCGCCTGCTGTCGGCGCCGGGCATTGTGCAAAACAAATTGATCCGCGATGCCCTGTACGCTGACCCCCAAATTGCCGATACCCTGGCCCTGGCCGCCCGGGCCGATATTGCGCTGCTGGGGCTGGGTACGCTAACCGCCGGCTCGTCCATTATCGAGGCGAATATCTTCACCCCGCAGGAACTCGATGAATTGCGGGCAGCCGGGGTGGTGGGCGATATTGGCCTGAATTTTTTCGATGCCAACGGCCAATCCGTTGAACATCCCATCAATGATCGTGTCATCGGCCTGACTCTCGAACAAATCCAATCGATCCCCCGCGTGATCGGCGTGGCCGGCGGCTTGGCCAAGTTTGAGGCTATCCGGGCCGCCTTACGCGGCCAATTGATCGATGTGCTGGTGACCGACAAGCAGGTGGCGGCCAAATTGGTTGCAGAAGCTTGAATACTACTTCCTCCTTCACTTTGATTTGGCCCCGGAGGGTGTCCACAGCTCTCCGGGGCAATCTTCTTTCCTGAAAGATCATTGCGTCAGCCCTCTCCCCAACCCAACGCTCAAGGAAGAGCCACGGGTTGGAGGGAGGGTTGAATCAACGAATTAAAAAAGAATTTGGAGACACTATGAAAACAGGATTTTTGACAGGCCCTAAAACAATTGAATTAAAAGACATGCCGGACCCAGTTGTGCCGGATGACGGTTTGATCCTCAAAGTGGAATCGTGCGGCGTGTGCGGTTCCGATTTGCGTCGCTGGCGGGAAGGCCCGCCGGATGGCGTGGACGGCCTTGTGCAGGGACACGAATTGGCCGGAAGCGTGATTGAGGTCGGTTCAAACGTGGCTGATTATGCTGTGGGCGATCACCTGGCCGTGGCCCCCGATATTCATTGCGGCAAATGTTATTACTGCCAACGCGGTATGTACAACTTGTGTGATGATCTGACCCTGCTGGGCATCACGCCCGGACTCAACGGCGGCTTTGCCGAAAAAGTGGTGCTGACCGGCAAAACGCTCAAAGACGGCATCGTCAACCGCATGCCCCAGGGAATGCCCTTCCCTACCGCGTCCCTGGCCGAAACACTCTCCTCGGTTTTGGCCTCGCACGAAAAGGCCGGCACCAGCCTGAACGATCTGGTGGTGGTGATGGGGGCCGGCCCTATCGGCTGCCTGCATATTTCCGTCTCTAAAGCGCGGGGCGCGCGGGTGGTGGTTTCGGAGCCGGTCGAAGCGCGCCGGGAAACCGCGCAACGATTTGGCCCGGATGCCGTGATCGATCCCTTCAACGAAGATTTGGAAGCGGCAGTGCGCGCCATGACCCAGGGCCGCGGCGCCGACATCATCATTTGCGCCAACCCCATTGCCGCCACCCAAACCCAGGCCGTAGAAATGGCGCGCAAGGGCGGGCGCGTTGTGCTTTTTGGCGGCTTGCCCAAAGCCAACCCCATGGTCAATTTAGACTCTAACAAAATCCACTACGGTGAAGTGGAGGTCGTGGGCGCGTTTTCCTACCATCCCACCACCCACGCCAACGCGCTGGAGGTGCTGCATCGCGGCCTGATTCCCATCGACCTGATGATTACCCACACCTTCCCGCTGGATAAAGTGGGCGAAGCCTTTGAAACGGCCAACAGCGGCGCGGGGCTGAAAGTAATTGTCAACCCCAATCTTTGATTAAAGAAGCAGAGAGGAGCTACCATGTCACTCATTGGGTTAGATGTTGGCACCACCGGCTGCAAAGCCATTGTTTTCAGTGAAGCGGGCCACATGCTGGGCCAGGCGGCGCGAGAGTACGGTATTCTCACGCCGCAGCCAACCTGGGCCGAACAGGACGCCGAACAGGTATGGGAGCTGGCCTGGGAATCCCTCAAAGAAGCGGTGGCCCCGGTGAAAGATGATCCCCCGGTGGCGCTGGCGTTGTCGTGCCAGGGCGAGGCGGTCACGCCGGTTGATGCCACAGGCCGCGCGATCCGCCAAACGATTTTGGGGATGGACACCCGCACCGCTGCCGAGAACGATTGGCTGGTGGAGCAGTTTGGCGCGGAAAATCTCTTCAATCGAACCGGGATGCCCACCAACACCGTCAACACGCTGCCCAAATTGCTGTGGCTCCAGCGCAACGAGCCGGACGTGTGGCAGCAGGCCGATCAATTTTTGTTGTACGAGGATTTCTTCCTGCGCCGGTTGGGCGGGCAGGCCACCATCAGCCCTTGCCTGGCCTCGCGCACCCAGATGTTTGATCTCTCCGCCGGCGATTGGGCCGACGATATTTTAGACGCCTGCCGTATCGAGCGGGATCGATTGGCCCCGGTTGCACCCGAACACGGTGTGGTGGGTACGCTGCGCCCGGAGCTGGCCCGCGAACTGGGCCTGAGCAATGAGGTCACGCTGGTGAGCGGCGGGCACGATCAAGCCTGCGCCGCCCTGGGCAGCGGCGTCATCAAATCCGGGCTGGCCATGGTTTCCAGCGGCACCGCCGAGGTGGTGGAAGTGGCCATGGAAACCCCGGCGCTGGACGAAGCCTTGCGCGAGGGCGATATTTCGGTGTACCGGCACGTGGTGCCGGGCCTGTTTTTGGCGATGACGCTCAATCACAGCGGCGGCCTGTCGCTGCGCTGGTATCGGGATACCCTGGGACGGTGGGAAATAGAGCAAGCACAGAAAACAGGCCAGGATGCCTACGACCTGCTGCTGGCCGATGCGCCCGCCGGCCCCACCCGCCTGCTCTTTTTGCCGCACTTTTCCGGCAGCGGTACGCCTACCTGGGATCACACTTCCAAAGGCGCGCTGCTGGGCCTGACCTTTGCCGATACGCAGGCCACCATCGTCAAAGCGCTGCTGGAAGGGTTGACGTTTGAGCTGCGTCATAATCTCGATCTTTTGCAGGACATCGGCGTCACCATCAACGAGTTACACGCCGTGGGCGGGGGAGCCAAAAGTGAGGTGTGGCTGCAATTGAAGGCCGATATTTGCCGCATTCCACTGCGGATTCCACAAGTGACCGAGGCGGCCTGTTTGGGCGCGGCCTTGCTGGCCGGCGTAGCCGCCGGGGTTTATCCCGATTTTGCCGCCGCCGTAGCCCAAACCGTTCATCTGGAACGGCGTATCGAACCGGACCCCGACAGCGTGGCCGCTTACAATCAAAAATACCCGCTCTACCGGCAGGTTTATCCTACGTTGATAGAATTGCAGCGACAGCTCTAAACAATCGCCGGCTCTATTTTAGCCAGGATTTCTTCCGCGCTCCAATGGCGTTCGCCATCGAGCAGGATGGTTTTGGGGTTATCCAGCAGCCATTCATCGTGCAGGTTTTCCAGGTGTTGCAGGTATTCCAGCGAAATGGTGTCTTCTTCGGCGCGGCCCCGGTCGTGGATGCGCTGCAAGCAGGCTTCGGCGGGCGTGCGCAGGTAGAGGATGATGTCCGGTTCGGTGCCGCCGTTGGCCACCATAAAATCCCACATCTCGCAATAAAGCTGGTACTCGGCCACGGAGAAGAGGCCGCTGCGATAGCCGTTTTCGGCAAACACAAAACGGTCGCAAAAAACCGAGCGTTCCAAAATCAGTGATCGTTGATCCGGCGCGTGGCAGACCTGCCGCCAGGTTTTGGCCCGCGTGAGCAGGGCGCACATCTGGAACGTTAATCCCCAGCGTTGGGCATCGCTATAAAAAAGCTCCAGCATATTCGAGGCGAAGCCTTCGCGCCAGAATTCGGTCGGTTCTTCCACAAAATTAAAAAGCCCCGAGGCGTTGATGGTGCGGCCCAGAGTAGTTTTGCCCGCGCCAATATTGCCTTCCAGCAACATCAATAATCTGCCGTTACCGCCCGGTTGCGGCCTGCCCTTGGTCTGTTCCATTTTGAATTGCGTCCCCTTTGCGTGTGGTCTAACGTTCTAACGTGGTTAGCCCAGTTTACCCCGTGACAGGATAAATGACAAACTTGGTGGCCGGCGTATTCCCTTTTTTCAGATGGAGAGCCTGGCCGGGCAAGTCCATGATCGCCGTGCAGACCGTGCCCATTTGGCCCAGGTCTTCGTCGGGAATGTAGGGGCGGTGGATGGGCAGCTTGGGGTGAGAGCGGTCGAGCAGGATTGATTTCATGGTGTCGAGAGATTGATCGCCGGCAGCGCCGGTTTTTTCGGCAGCCGCCCGCAGGCGGGCGTACGAGGAGCAGAACACGCCTTCGTCGGGGTTGAGGGCGCGGCCCAGATAATGGTTGGTGTGGATGAGCGTGTTGTTTTGGGGATGCAGGGTGAAAGATTCGTCGCCCGCATATTCAACGCTGGCGCTGTGGCCGCGGCTGTCGCCAATGAGGATGTTGCTGGCTTTGCCGCAGCCGGCGGCTTTGGCTCGTTTCAGCGCGTGGTCAAGATCGGGTGAGTCGAGCATGGCGCGCAGCACAATGTGGATGGGCACGCCATCGAGCTTTTTGCCGATGCGCAAAATATTCAGGCAGACGCCCAGCCCGTGGCTGTTCAGCCCAATTTTGCCGATGATGCCTGGCTCGGCCAGCATGCAAATATCGGGCGCGGCGGGCTGTTTGATGCGCATCAACACAATGAGGTCTTCCAGTGGTTTGGCCCAATCCCAATTTTGGCCCAGCAAGCGCGTGGTTTGGAAATAGAGGGCCGTACACTCTACCGGTTCCAGCGAGAGGATTTCGCTGCGGCTGTTGAGGGCGTAAATGTAGCGCGTATCCACCTCCGCGCCTTCGGCCAGGGCGTCGATTTCGGCGGTGTAAGCGGGGTTGAAGGCATGAATCTTTTGGCGGAAGTGGCCCGCCATCGAAAACAATTCTGCCTCCGGTTTACCGAAAATGCGGGTGTAGAAGGCAATCGCCTGCTCTACCCGTGCCTTGAGCTGCTGCCCGTGTTGAAAGCCGCGCTCGGCGGGCAAGCCGGAAATGGTGATTTCGGGAAGATGGTCTGTCATGATGACCTCCTTGGCGGCGCGAGTCAGCTGCTTTGGGGGGTGGGGGGCGTCCAGGCGCAGAGCGGGGCCTTGGCAGCGGTGTTGGTTGGAGAAGTTGTTTCACGCTTGAGCGGGGCGCGGTATTGGCTGATCTCGGCAAAGACATCCTCATCTACAGGGGGATGTTCGCAGGCTTCGTTGGAATAAACCAGGGTCTCGTTTACCGTAATTTCGTAGATGCCGTCGTGCCCCTGAATGAGGTCCGCCTGAAGCCCAAATTTGTTTTTGATCGCAGCCGCCAGACCGGCGGCCATTGGCTCAAAGCCTCACTCTACGCAATAGGTGATACGGATAGAAATGGGGCGGTGGTTAGACATCTTGGCTATTTGCTCCGTGTAGTTTGGCTGAAACTTGGTGAATCATCAATGAGGGGTATTGTAGCATAAGTTATTGTTCGTGACAATTTGCACAACGGGATGCAAATCAAAATGTGGAGTTGGGGCGGTTTTATTCTTTCCGGCGCGCGATCAGCGCCAGGGCCGGGCCGTTGCGGTAATGGGTTTCATCGAACCCTATTTTTATTTCCCCAAATCCAAAGTGAGCCAGACAATCGATAATATCCTTCCGGCTCAACCAGTGGGTAAAAGCGGTGCCGGCCCCGGAGAAGCCGGGCATATATTTTGCTTCTTGATATTCGTACCGGTACAAGGTGTGTTCAAAGCCTTCATACTCGGCCTTTGTCTGGCCGGTATGTTTGTATACTGTGCGCGGGTCTTGGGAGATCAGAGTTTCATCGTAATAATGGGTCCACAAGAAAATGCTCTGCCGGCATTGCTTGGCTAGCAGAGCGATCAATTCTACCGGGTTTTGCATATGATAGAGTACGCCGCAGGCTACGCCCAGGTCAAAAGTGGGGCCGGTCTCTTCCCGGAGATAGGCCATAAAATCGCCGCACAAGAATTTCACCCTTTTTAAATCCAGCAGTTCTTTGACAATCAGGCATTTGAGGTAAGCCTGCGTATTGGCTTCGATGGCGGTGATACTTTTGGCCCCGGCTTGCTCCAGTATGTACGAATGCGCGCCTTCCAGCGGCCCCAGTTCGAGCACAGTCATATCCTCTAATCCGCCAAGTTCCGCTGCCAGCCATTGAATTCTTTCGTCCTCGAAAAGGGGCAGGGTGCCGGCCTTAAAGTGGGCTAAAGGTTCCGGCAGTTGGCAGCGCCATTCCCCTTGCAGAATATCGATGGCGTTTTGCGGGTGGGGTAGCGCGGTAACATAGCGCGCGTTGGTTGCCTGGGTCAGGCCCAGTTTAAAAAGCAGGGTTCGCAGCCAGACTTCTCCACCGACTCTTTGTTTTGCCAACCAACTCATAGTATTTCTCTATTTTCCACGTTCAATATTCCATTTAGGCAGCAGGAACCGGCTGATAATCGGGACTCTGGTGCCGGAAATAAGTATCATACAATTCCGCGTAGTGACCGCCCTGCCGGATCAGCGTTTTATGGCTGCCCTGCTCGATGATGCGGCCTTTTTCCAGCACCAGAATGCGGTCTACCGAGCGGATGGTGGACAGGCGGTGGGCAATCATAATGGAGGTGCTGCATTCCAAGATCAGATCGAGGGCCGTTTGAATTTGGGATTCGGTAAACGGGTCCACGCTGGCCGTGGCTTCGTCTAAAATGAAAATGGCCGGCTGCTGGGCCAGCACGCGGGTCAGGGCCACCAACTGCCGCTGGCCCATTGATAACCGCGCGCCGCGCTCGCCCACATCGCTTTGCAGGCCGTTGGGCAGGGTTTCCAGCCATTCGCCCTGGCCAATGCGCCGGGCCACGGCCTCTATCTCGGCATCGCTCAGGTTGGGGCGGGCGTAGCGGATGTTGTCGGCTACGGTGCCGGCAAACAAAAAGGGGATTTGCGATACCAGCCCCAACTGGCGGCGGTAGGTGGTCAGATCAAAGCTGCGGATATCGTGGCCGTCGATAAAAATCCGGCCGGCCTGGAACTCGTAGAAGCGAGTGATGAGCTTGACGATGCTGCTTTTGCCCGCGCCGGTATGGCCTACCAGGGCCACGCTTTCGCCGGGCGCAATGCGCAGCGAGAAATCTATGAGAACTTGCTCCTGGCTGCTGTAGCGGAAGTCTACCTGATCAAACTCAATCTCCCCCCGCAGCTCGGGCGCAGGACGATGACCCGTTTGTTGCACCAGGGGTTCGGCATCGACCAGGGCAAACAGGCGCTCGGCGGCGGAAAGCCCGGCCTGGAACTGGCTCCAGAACACCGAGATGTTGATCATCGGGAACCAGAAGCGGTCCAGGCTGACCATGAACAGGTACCACGCGCCAATGCCCACCAGCCCCAGCGTGACCGAAATGCCGCCCCAGTACAACAGCGCGGCGGTGCCAAAAGCCGACAGGGTGATGAGAATGGGAAAGACGTTAGACAGCACAAAACCCCGGTACAGGTTCACTTTGTACGATTGCTGGTTCACCTCGGTGAACTGGCGGTAAATGGCGTCTTCCTGCCGAAAATTCTTGGCTACGCTGATGCCGGTGACAGCTTCTTGAATGGCGGCGTTCACTTTGGCCAGCACGCGGAAGCCTTTGCGGGTAACAAAGCGGGCCAGCCGCCGCAGCACCACGGTCAGCGCGTAAACAATGGGGGTCAGGGCCAGCATCACCAGGCTGAGCTGCCAGGAGATGCTGAAGAGTACCACCAGCAAAATGAGTACCAGCAGCACCTGGCTGGCGATATCGACAATGAGCTGCACTACCTGGGCAAATTCGTGGGTGTCGGTGGTGATGCGGCTGATGATGCGGCCCGAAGAAAATTCATCGAAAAAGGCCATATCGTGGTTGATGGAGGCGTTAAAGGCATCGCGGCGCATGGCGGCGATCACATCGGTGAGCAGGCGGATGGTCAGGCGGCGGCGCACCCAGTTGGCCAGCCAGACGCCTATGCCAAAAATAGTCATAAACCCCACCAGCAGCCAGATCATCAAAGGTGTTGGCTCTTCTTCCAGCAGGCCCACGCTGCGAGACACAATCAAGGGCTGGCCGGCTGCCGCCAGCGACACCACGCTGACAAAGAAAATAACCGCCCAGAATTGTTTTTTATAGGGCGTAAAATAACCGGCTATCCGGCGGATAAGGTCGGTATCGCTGTAGGTGCGATCGTAGGCTTCGGTATCTAAACCACTGAACATGATAACTTCCTCGCAAGTGGCTGTACTGTAGCACAAGTTGCAGCCAAATTCAAAAAGCGATGCTGCAAATCGGATCGGTTTTTAAGAAACTTACCGGGTGTCCAAGGGTTTTGTACGTTGGGCGTATAAAATTAAATAACCGTCGGCCCAAAATTTGAATTTGTAACAAAAAAAGATTATTATTGTAACGCACGTTAATACGCTTGGGGGAGAAAACCTTTTATGGGGCATCCATCAGCCTTTAACTCAGATTACGAAAAACCGCAGTTGCAGCTTGTGGTGCATGCCGGGCCTCTGGCCGGCAAGGGCTATCCCATCCGGGGCGATATGCTCACCATTGGCCGGGATGAGGAAAATAATATCACCCTGGACGACGACCAGGTTTCCCGCTATCACGCCCGCCTGCTGCTGCAAGAAGACCAGATCATTCTGGAAGACCTGGGCAGCACCAACGGCACCCTGGTCAACGGCAAACCCATCGAAGGCCAGCATGTGTTGCAGCCGGCCGATATTATCAGCGTGGGATCATCCGTGTTTGGGGTGAAAGGCTTTGCCGCGCCCCACACGGTGGGGATGACCCAGCATTCATCGGAGCCGCCGCCTTATCCCTCGCCGCCGCTGGTATCGCCGCCGCCCTCTTCGCCGGTGAAACCGCCGCCGGCCCCGTC
This sequence comes from uncultured Caldilineaceae bacterium, assembly GCA_964612485.1. GTDB lineage: Bacteria > Chloroflexota > Anaerolineae > 4572-78 > J111 > JAFGNV01. The sequence continues at coordinate 472 of CAZTFF010000115.1, read as the reverse complement.
GCGCGATGCAAAATCGGAGCCGCCGTCTCGCATGATGTTGGTAGCCATTGGCGGGGCGCTGGCGTTGCTGGTGACGATCATTATTGTAGCCGCCATTTCCGCCTACTATTTTGTGGTGGGTGATCGCAGTGCCGGTACCGGCGCGCCGGAGGTGGTGATTACAGGCCCTCTCAACAATGCCCAGGTGCAGGTTGGTCAGCCGGTAACTATTCAGGCCACGGCTTCGGATGTGGTGGGCATCCAGCGCATGGAACTGTGGGTAAGCGGCCTCAAAATTAGCGAGGCGGTCAGCCCGGCGCAGGGCCAATCGACCCTGACGGCCTCGTTCCAGTGGACGCCGGAAGCGCCCGGCTCTTACACGCTGGAAATCCGAGCCTATAACCAGGAGGGCACGCTCAATGCGCCGGCCATGGTCACGGTGAGCGCCGTAGCAGCCCCCGCCGGCACCGAAACGCCCCCCCCCACTCCCACC
>CAZTFF010000114.1:0-10308 GCA_964612485.1 uncultured Caldilineaceae bacterium | reverse complement strand
ACCTGCCCGCCCTCCCTGGGCTTCTACAATGGCTTTCACCACCGACAGTCCCAGGCCGGCGCCATATTGGCTCTTATCGCCCCGGGAATCAAGATTCACAAAGCGGCGAAACAGATTATCTCGATGGTGAGGCAAAACGCCCGGCCCCTGGTCGGTGACGGCTACCCGGACGTGATTCTGTTCAACGGTGGCCGCAATCGTGATGTCGGCCTCATCAGGCCCATATTTGCCCGCATTGGAGAGCAGGTTGACCAGTACCTGCACGGTGCGCCGGTAGTCGGCCCGCACCGTGGGGATGTTCACCGGCAGATCCAAAACAAGGCGCTGGCCGTGTTTGTTGAGCAGGGGCTGCATGGTGCCAATGGCCTCGGCGATGATCTTGCTCAGGTTAACGGGGCGCGGTTTTACTTCAAAGCGGCCGGCCTCGATGCTGGCGCTTTCCAAAAGATTATCGACCAGGGTTTGCAGCCCTAAAATGCCTAAATGGAGCGCGCCCAACAGCTCCTGTAATTCTTCCCGATTTAAATCGGGCGCTTGATCCAGCAGAAGTTCAGCCGAGGCGGCCAGGGCGGAGAGCGGCGTGCGAAATTCGTGGGCAATGTTGGCCAGAAAATGGCCCATGATCCGGTGGACGGTTTCGGCCTCGGTTACATCGCGGAAAACCAGGGCAATGTGGGCGCTGCCGGTTTCGGGCGGTGTCAGCTGCGCGCCGGTAATGGCCATCGTGGCCTGGCGCCCGCCGGCCAGTTCCAATGTTACTTTACGGCGCTGGTTGGGTGGGGGGATGAAATGGCTGAAGGGTTGATTTGTTTCGACAGGTTTAAAAACGGCATCGCACAGCCGGTAAAGCACCTGATCTTTTGTCCAGCCGGTGATGCGTTCTGCGCCGGGGCTGAAAAAGATAATGCGCCCTTTATGATCCAGGGTAACAATGCCTTCGGCAATGGCTTCCAGCAGGTGATCGGTCCAGGCTTTTTCCCGGCGAAGTTCGGTGAGGGTGCGCTGCAGGTCGAGCCGGGCGTTTTCCAATGCCTGGGCTACCAGCGCAATCTCTCGAACGTTGGTTTGCACCATCACCGGCGCAGCTTTGGCATTGTTTTGACTCAACGCGGCAGCGGATTTGGTTAAACGGGCCAGGGGCCGGACAATTTGTCGAGCCAGAAACACCCCCAGAATTGACCCTGCCGCTGCGACCAAAATAATGCCGCCAATCAAACTCCAGGCCAGCCCCTGTTGGGAGGCAACAATTGATGCCACCGGCAGCGCTGCTTCCGCCGCAAGTGAATCTGAGGGGGAAGTCTCGGGCCAGAGCGGGCTTAGTTTGAAGCTGGCGGCATAATAGGGTTGGTTATTGTCAAGCGTAAACCTGTTTTGTTGAGTGGCACTGTTGAGGCCGGGTTCGGGGATACGGTCCGTTTGATCTTCTTCCAGGCTGGTGGCGAGGGGCCGGTTATTGAGCAGCAGGTTGTGCCCCAGCCCGGTTTGGGCCTGCATTTGCCGGGCAAAGGTATCGTTCAAATGAAGGCCCACAATGACCTGTCCGGTTGAGGCCGTTGATTCGATGGAGTGCGCGGCCAGCAGCCATATTTGGAACGTATCTGTAATCAGAAACCCCGCCGATCTGTCGCTGCGGCAGAGCGTATCAGATATTTCAGGGCCGGCTGCGGCAAATATTTGCCGGTTTGCATCGCAGATCAAGGCCAGGTCTAAATCTGCGCCTTCCTGAAGCGTTGACAGATAGGCGGCCATAGCCTCCGGATCATCTTGCCTGAAGAGTTCTTGCAGGGTGGGCCGTTGGGCGGTAAGCGTGGCCAGGTTGATGAGTTCATTTTGCCGGGCCGTGTAGAGCGCCTGCGCGGCCTGGCTGCCCTGATCAACCTGTTCCCAGGCCTGGCGTTCCAGCTGCGTATTGATCAGCCAGATGGCGGGCAGGCCAACGGCCATGGCGGTCAGCAAGACCAGCCCGATAAAACTCAATATGATTTGCACCGGCAGGCTGTGAAGATCGATCCTCGGACGTTTCATGAGAATATAGTAAGCCCGTATTGTCGGGAATGCAAGGCCCAGCTGTGATCATGTTTGCAACAGCAATCGGGCCAGTTCTTGCTGGCGTATTTCACGGGTGTCAGCCATAAAGAACCTTACCTTCTCGAAAGACGGGATAAAGTACTGTTCCCGGAATATCGCCATACCGTTCGGCAAACGTTTGCCCGATAACAATAATATCTATAGGAATATCCAAATCGCGTAGCAGCCGACGCAGTCGGATTGCTTCCTGATGGGTTGAAACCGGATCACGTTCGATGACCAGCAGATCCAAATCGCTTCCGGTCTGGGCTGTCCCCCGTGCCTGGGAGCCAAACAGAATCACCTTGACCGGGTTAGCGGCTGCCACAATCCGGCGCGTAATTTCTTGATGGAGCGACGCGTATTCGGTGGTCATCGAACTTTCCTATAAAAGATTGCACCCAGTTTTTGTTTTTATTCCTGCTGTCGGGCAGCGTGATAAGGTTCCCATTTCTCCTGGTCTTGATTGAGCCGGTGGGTGGTTCCATTCCGCTTGTGGGTGGTATCGAAGCCTTCCGGTTTGATGCCCAGTTTTTTGCCTTCCAGCAGGTCCAGCAGGCCCGCCTGGCCCGGCTCTTCCCGTTTCTCTACTTTGGCTTCCCAGGCTTTGATGGCCTCAGGATCGTAATCCATTGCCTCGGTGTAGCTGGTGATATAGCCTTCAAAGTTGCGCAGCACCACCTTGTTGGGGCTTTGCGAGATCAGGTATTGGGGCGATACCGGTATTTTGCCCCCGCCGCCCGGCGCGTCAACCACAAAGGTGGGCACGGCAAAACCGGTGGTGTGGCCGCGCAGCCCTTCGATGATCTCGATGCCTTTGCTGACGGTGGTGCGGAAATGGCCGGCCCCCGGCACCAGATCGCACTGGTAGAGGTAGTAGGGCCGCACCCGCATTTGCACCAATTGCTGCACCATTTCCCGCTGAATATGCACCGAATCATTGATGCCGGCCAGCAGCACGCTTTGGTTGCCCAGCGGAATGCCGGCCCGGCTCAATTTATCGCAGGCCCGGTATAATTCGGGCGTAATTTCTTTGGGGTGGTTCACGTGGATGTTGAGCCACATGGGGTGATATTTGGCCAGCGTATCGCACAATTCATCGGTGACGCGCTGCGGCATGAACACGGGAACCCGGCTGCCAATGCGGATCAGTTCGATGTGCTCGATTTTGACTAATTCACCCAGCAGGTAATCGAGAATCCGGGGGGAAACGGTCAGGGGGTCGCCGCCCGAAAGCAGCACATCGCGCACCTGGGGTGTGCGGCGTAAATAATCAAGCTGCGATTCAAATTCGCTCTTGCTGAAGGTGGCTGTGGCATCGCCCACAATGCGGCTGCGGGTGCAGTAGCGGCAGTAGCTGGCGCATTGAGTGGTGATCAACATCAGCACCCGGTCGGGGTAGCGATGCACCAGCCCCGGCACCGGGCTGTGCTGGTCTTCGGCCAGGCTGTCGGAAATCATGCTGTCAAACGCCTGTAGCTCCCGCCCTTTGGGGATCACTTGCTGGCGCACCGGACACATGGGGTCGTCGGGATCGATCAGGCTGGCGAAATAGGGCGTAATATCCAACCGAAATTTGTCTTCGGCGCAAATGCCCTCTTTTTCTTCATCGGTCAGATTGATGAAGGTTTCCAGCACCTCAAAATCGTTCACCCGATGACTGAGCTGCCAGCGCCAATCGGTCCATTTTTCATCGGGAACATCCTTCCAGATGGGGGCGCGTGGGGTGGCCCCTTGTACCCATTCTTTGTTTAATTTTGACATAATGGTTCCCCCTGATTTACAATATAAAAATCCTGATTGGGTAGTAAGATCAGGATGATTATAGTTGCCGTTGCTGTTTGTGTCAATAGATTATTATGGTGGTGCGGTTAGAAAAAGGGGTGCGCTTTGTATAAACTGGATAAGTTAGATCGGCAGATTTTGGAGATTTTACAGGAAGATGGCCGGGCGTCGCACGTGAACATTGCCAAGCGGCTGGAGGTGGGGCATACGCGGGTGCGGGATCGCATTATTCGGATGGAGCAGGCCGGGGTGATCAAAGGCTACCGGGCCGAAATAGACCCGGCCACGTTGGGACAGGGCATTTTGTGCATCGTCCAGCTCAAAGCCAAGCAGGAGCTTGATTTTGATGAATTTATCGACCAGGTGCTTGAAATTGACGAGGTGGTGGACGTGGCCAACCTGACCGGCGAAGTTGACGCCCATATCCGGGTGTGGGCCAGAGACGTGCCTCATCTGCGCGATATTCTGTACAACAAGTTAAGCGTGCTGCCGGCGCATCAGAGTACAAACTCAACCATTGTGTTGAAACATTGGCGAAAATCTTTAGGATTGTAGAAGCTTTCAAAACAACTATGTTTAAATCAAAAAAAAGGCCCATCATTATCCCCCAATCCGAACACGGACGCCTGTCGGGCGTATTGGCCTCTTTATGGGGCAACAGCCGGTTCGACCGCCCGGTGTTGGATTTTGACGCGTTTGTGCGGGGCGTAACCCTGCATGATTGGAACTATGGCCTGATCGACACTTTGCCGATTATGGAAGCCGGCGAAGCGGAATGGCTGGCCATGGCGCAGCGAGGCGTGGAACACACCTTTGAAAACCCCATCACCGACATTGTGGTCAACCTGCATATCAAACGCCTGTTAAACTCGCACGACTACCCGGAACGCCAGAAATTGGCCCAGGTGATTGACCGCCAGGTGGCGGCGCGGCTGCCCGAAACCGGCCTGACTTTGTCCGATTTTGAGTGGGCCGATAAAATTACCCGTTTCTGCGATATGGTGGCATTTGATTTTTCGTTTGAGCAGCCCATCACCGAGACCATTCAACTCTACGCCCGGCGTGAGGACGGCCAAACAACCGGCGTCACATACCAGATTTGCGCCGGTGGCAACATCATCATCAACCCCTGGCCGTTTTCAGAGAGCGAGTACGGCGGTTTTATTCTGGGCTATCGGCGGGATACGTACCCGGGCCTGCTTCAGCCGGTGGTGGTGGGTTTCCATCTTTTGCCCCAGGTTAGCTGCGATGAATGAACAAGAGGTTATTTATCATTTGGTTCCAGAGCCGGAATTTCAGGCGTTGAGCCGGGAAAACCTGTATACGCCGGCCTGGTTTGAGCAAGACGGTTTTATCCACTGCACCGCCGAGCCGGAAACGCTGCTGGCGGTTGCCAATGATTATTTTCGGCAAAGCGAAGTACCGGTTTTGGTGCTGGTGATTGATCGAAAACGGATCAATGCAACGGTGAAATTTGAGCCGCCCGCGCCTGTTCCGGGCAGTGGAACCAGCCATTTGCAGGATGAATACCTATTCCCCCACATTTATGGCCCGCTGAATTTAGACGCGATTATCAAAGTAGGCGTGTTGGGCCGAAAAGCGGGCGGGTTTTGTTGGCCGGAAGATTTGGAAAATAGACATTACTCCAGGTTCCGGTAACTTTAGATACTGAACGCCAAAGATTTTCGGTTCATTCGAGTCATTCGCGATTTATCCTTGTGTGGTTGCCCCTTTGCTTCGACCAAGTTGTCGCAGCAGTTGTTGCAGTGTTACCAGCAACTGCCCGCGCTGTTCAAAGCCCTGCTCGCCGATTTCGGCGTTGATGATGTATATGTGTTGGCGGCAGCGGCGGGTGAGGCCCAGCACCAGCCGGGCCAGGCGGTCTTTTTGGCCGGCCACTTCATCGGCATCGGTCCAGGGGCGGCCTTCTGCCCAGTCGGCGGCCAGGATGTAGGGATGGGTGAGCGGTTGGGCGATCCGTTCCCACCAGCCGTTGCTGCCGGCATCAAGCCAGAACTGGTAATCCACCGGACGATTGCTCATCAAAAAGGTGGTGGCCGGGGTGATGAGTACGGCTTCGTCCGGGGAATATTGCCGGGTGTATTGCGCCGCCATCATTCCCTGGCCGATCAGATCCAGATAAGCCCGGTTCAGATTGTCGATGTTGGGCAAGTGATTTGAGCGTGTTGATGATTTCGCGTAGCCAGCAATTTCTATTTTTCCAGCCACACGGCGAAATTTTCGTACCGACTCGATAAGGTGGGCTACAATTTCTCCGGCTTCGTGATTGCCGTGGAAACCAAAGCCCGGTTGGGCCAGCAGTTCCTCAAACAAGCGGCTGAAGAAAACGTCCAGCGGCGGCGGGTCGGCGGCGTCGGTGTCTAGCAGCCGTTGGTGCAAGGTATCGTACAAATTGCCGGCCTGGTAGGAGATTCTTTCCCGGACATCGCCCTCGATCTGTTCAAAGGAGGAAAGATGCTCGTCGTCTTGAGCGAATGGACGATACACCACCTGGGTCAACAAATTGGCGCGGATCAGGTCTAACGGGTCAATAGCCTGATGCAGGGCCTGGGTCACATCAAACGGTTGGGGTAGCATCTGCCACCGGGGAAAAGCCAGCCGGGCCAGGGTGAGCATGGTTTTGGCCGCCGGCTCTTCGTTGAGCGGGCGCGAAGGGCGGTGGGAGCGGGCAGGCAGGCCGCGGTTTTCCATGTGGTGGACAAAGGCAAAGCGCAGGGCATCGCTGACAAACGGGGCCAGCACCACGATCTCACCGGGTGAGACACCGGTTTCAATGAGTTTGGCGATCCGTTCGATCACGCCCTCGATCATATTGGGATAAAAGCGGAATTGTTCAAAAGTGATGGCCGCGCGAGGATCGGGGGAATTATTAATTGTGAATTGTGAGTTTTTGATTTTTGATTGTTTTTTCTGTTGGCCCGCTGATTCGCTTCCTCTCAAAATCTCGTTCATTCGTTCGCCAAAGGCCAGGATTTCGGAAGAGGCCACTCGCGAGTCGATCATTTCGATGGTTTCATCGCTCAGTTCGGTCAATGCGGCGGCGGTACGCCAGTTTGCGCCCAGGAAAATACGGTAGCCGGCGTCTTCATCGTTCACCAGCAGCGCCGACTCGGTGTGGGGCAGCCACTGGCGCAGAACATTGTGGGCAAAGGGGGTGTCTTCTTCGATATTGTCCACGATCAGGTGGCGGTAGCGGCGGATCAAAAACTGCCGGACGCCTTCTACCGGCCACAGGTGTTGGTAGAAGGTTTCGATTCGCAGTGAAAAATCGAGCAGGTTGCGGGCCAGGCAAAACTCGCGGAAGCGGTTGGCGCAGACCTGGGCGTGTTCCAGCGCCAGCCTGTTTCGGGGTTCCAGTATTTGCGAAGCCAGCAGCCGCCGGCTCACGTTGGTGTGGGGCAGGCCGATCAACGCCGCCTTGTTGAGATTATCCAAAATTTGGCTCACCAGCCGGGGTAGGGAAATGGTGATGTCCACCTCGTTGGGAGAAAAGTAGCCTTCTTTTTGGATCAACGGTTCGATGACTTGATGCAGGTAATATTGAGTTTGTTCGATATTGAGAAAGATCGGGCGGCGGTGGGTGTGGGTAAAGCCGGCGGCATGCACGCCGAGCGGCCAGAACAGGTCGATGATGCGCATAGCCAACCCATTCAGGGTCAAAATATCAACCGTGCCCGCGCCGGGCAGCGAGGGGTCTTGCAGCAGGTCGCGGTAGGGCCGGGCCAGGGTGAGCTGCGGCACCAGCACCAGGATGGTGTTGGCCGGAACGTGGTCGCTCAGTAAGGCGCGTAATCGTTCTACGGCTGCGCTTGTTTTGTCGGTTCCCGCCGGACCGGTTAAAGTGGTGATGGGCATTGGCTCAACTCTTTATAATGGAATCAATCAATTTTAGCACAAATGGTTGGGGATGAAAAGAGCAGCGGCCCGGCGAGGCGTGAAAAGTGATGAGTGAGACTTTCGTCACTCGTCACCCGACATTTAGGAATGGTGCATAAATAACTTACCCATTTCGCCAGGAGATTAGAGATTGGAGAAAGGTTCCCGGAACAGAAATTCTTGCCCCCTTTTATAAAAAGGCAAAAACTAAGAATCTCACCGGTTAGGCCCTATCGAATCCCCCTGGGAAGCTCTGTTTCCAGAGAATAAAACCCCTGCCAGCGCCCCAGCATTTCTCTCAGGCCGGATTTCAGATCGAACTGTGGTTTGAATCCCAGCTCCATAAATTTGGTCGAATCCACCACATAACTGATCTCGGTGAGAATATCCTGGTCGGTGTGGCGGGACGTGGCGGTGGGAACCAGGGTTTGCAAAGTTTGGGCAATTTCGTTGGCGGTGGGGTTCATCGCCACGGCGTTGATGATCTCGCCCTCGGTACGGGGATCGGTCAGGCACAATCGAATCGCGGCGGAGGCATCCTGGATGTGAATGAGGGGGCGAACCTGGCTGCCGCTGCCGTGAATGACCATGGGGCGTTTGACGCCGACCGAATAGACCAGCCGGCCGGCCACCGCGTCGAAGCGCATGGCCGGAGCATTACCAAAGGTAGTGTCCAGGCGGAGAATGGTGGCGTTCAAACCCCGTTCGTTCCCTTGCAGCACTTCCTCTTCGGCTTTGCGTTTGGAGATGGCGTAGGGGCCAATGGGGCGGCAGGTATCGGTTTCTTTGAAAGGCCCGCCGGGACCGTACACGCTGGCGGAACTGGTGAATAGAAAACGATCCACGCCGGCATCGAGGGCGGTTTCTATCACGTTCGCCGTGCCCCAATGGTTCACTTGCCCGGCCCATTCGGGGTGGTCAAAACTGAGAGGTGTGCTGACAATGGCTGCCAGGTGAATCACGGTGTTGGCGCCTCGCACAGCGCGCCCCAGGTTGAGCCGGTCCAGAATATCGCCCTCGATAAATTCGTAATGGCCGGTCGAGGGCAAATCCATCAAACCGCAAAAATGATGGCGCTGCATGTTATCGTAAATACGAAGGGTCGCGCCGCCAAAATAGGCGTCGTCGGCCAGGTCCCGGATCAATTGAGAGCCGATATAGCCCGCGCCGCCGGTGATCAGGATAATGTTCTTGGTCATTTGTGCTTTTTCTCCTGTGATGATGCGTTCAAATTTAGATGCAAGCCACACTCGATTTTGTCGCTGCCGTCCCAACGTCCGGTCCGCTCGTCCTCATCCCACTCAATTGGGCGGGTGCAGGGGGCGCAGCCAACCGTAGAATAGCCTTTTTCCAGCAGCGGGTGGCTGGGAAGATCGTGCCGCTGAATATATGCAAATATATCCCGGCGCGTCCAGTTGAGCAGCGGATGGTCGTGTTCCAATTGAGTGCGGGTAATTCAAAACGGCATCTTTTCTTTCGGGGAATCTAGCGTTTGCGCCGCTTTCTCTTGTCGCGGCTACTTGCTTTCTTCTGGGCGGGCTGGCCGTAGGGACAATCGGACGGATGGCGCATTTTCACGGCAATCTCTGGGGCAACCGGGACAAACACTCCCTTCGAGAACCAGCCCTTGGCAGAAAACTCCAAACGAAATTGGAGAAGTTCTTCATCAGACTCATTATACACCGTTCCCACCGACATTGAATCGAGCCGACGCCCCTGCATATCGTGTTGTGTTTCGGCCAAATCCACGGTAGCCAAGGGCCTGGCACAACAATAGCAGAGCAGGGGGAGTTGATGGCCGTTTTCAAAAACATAATAGGTGGTCTGGCCCCGTTGGGTCACGTCAATGATGGGTTGTTGACCAACACAGCGGTCAATATATTCTGCGGCACACTGCAACTGACCCTTGATGTTGACCATCGGAAAGCCATCGTGTTCACACAGAGGGTAGGGGTTTTTGATCTGAGCCATCAGGGCACCTCGCAGATATTCGACGGGGCTATTATATCTGAAAAACGACCGGTTGACGAGTGTCGTTTTTGCGCGTGTCTCAGTTGAGGGTGGGGGATTTGCCGGATGAGCAGAACTGGGGTATGGCTATGACAGTTGTATATCACAGGAGCCAAGAGGATGGTAGATACCCTGATCCGTCATATTATTGTGGTCCTGATTATCTGGCAGGTCGTGCGTTGTTATCAGTACTGGGTGCTGGCCCAGGCTTCGCTGTCGCGCCTAACGCGACAGCGCGCCAGGCAGGTTCGGCGCTGGCGAGCCAAAGAGTTCCAGGGCTTGACCAAAAAACCGGAGTGTACGTTGTGTGAGGCGGAGGGTGGAGACCAGCCCTCGTCCGGTCGAGAGGCTCCGCCGCGCCTGGCGCCGAAACGAGGGCGCAAGCGTGGGGTGCCGACGGGGCATCACTACTGTCCGTATGAGGATTGCCGCTACTATGGCTGGCTGGGGTTGGGCAATATCAGCAGCAACGGCCATCCCAATGGGGGGCGCAACCGGCAGTTGTATTGTTGTGTTTGTAAACGGTACTTTGCTGAAACCAAAGGCACC
>CAZTFF010000113.1:3903-10533 GCA_964612485.1 uncultured Caldilineaceae bacterium | reverse complement strand
CCCTGCAACTCATTCAACAGTGGGGGTAGCCTCCACGATTGTGTGTTGAGCTACCTGTTATTGCTATTTCGGTATCTTCTCAATATTTCGGAGAAACGAGGTCTGAGCCTGTCGAAGACCGTTGGTTTCGACAAGCTCAACCAACGCTGCCCCAGATTATTGAGAAGATACCTATTTCGTACATTTCATACGAAAGGCAAGGCAATAAGTTGCGGATGACGTTTGAAATTACCAGAGATTCTTGGAGAAATCACCGGGAATCCTTGAGCGCATCCCGCAAAATCTCCGCCGGGTGCATGACCTGTTGGCCGGTTCCCTGCTTGACTTGCTGGCGGCAACTGGCTCCGGCGGCGGCAATGATCGTATCGTCGGCCTGCTCCCGCACCGCCGGAAAGAGGCGGCGCTCTCCAATAGTCATCGAAATTTCATAATGCTCGCTCTCGTAACCAAACGAGCCGGCCAACCCGCAGCAGCCAGAATCCACTTCGCTCACAGTGTAGCCGGCGGGCAGGGTCAGCGCGCGTTGGCTGGGCGCGGTTCCTACCAACGATTTTTGCTGGCAGTGCCCGTGCAGCAAGATATGGCGTGCCCGGTCGGTGAACAGGCTCAAATCCAACGCGCCATCGTCGGCCAGTTTAGCCATGAACTCTTCAAAGGTGTAGCAATGGTCGGCCACCACCGGTACGCGAGGATCATCCGGCAGCAAGTAGTGGTATTCGTCGCGCATGGAGAGCAGGCAGCTCGGTTCCAGGCCCACAATGGGAATGCCCTGCTCGGCAAAAGGCGCCAGCCTGTCCACCGTATCCTGCGCCGCTCTGCGCGCTTTGTTGACCAGCCCTTTAGAGATCATGGCCCGCCCGCAGCATTTATGGCCGGGCAGCATAATTTCGTAACCCAGCGCTTCTAATACTTCCGTACCGGCAATGGCCACGTGAGGATAATTGTAGGTGTTGAACGTATCGTTGAACAAGACAACTTTTTTGCCGGGTTGAACCGCCGGGCCGGGTGTATGTTTTTTGAACCAGCGATGGAAGGGATGGCGGGCAAATTTCGGCATCTGCCGCTCCTGGCTGATGCCCATAAATTTATCCAACCCCCATTTGACCAGCCCCAAACCCATAAACCAGTTAATGAGCGGCGCTTGCGGCCCGCTGCTGAGGCGGCTCCACAGGGCAATGTCGCCAAAGATCAGCGAGCGCAGCGGCGTGCCGTGTTTTTCAAAGTAGTGGGCCAAAAACTCCAACTTGATTTTGGCCATATCCACCGAGGAAGGGCATTCCGATTTGCACGCCTTGCACTCGATGCACAGGTCCATCACCTCGAACATGCGCTCGCTGGTGAGTTCCTCCGGCGGCAAAATCCCCGACAGCGCGGCCCGCAGCATATTGGCCCGGCCCCGGGTGCTGTGTTCTTCGTCGCGGGTGGCCATAAAGCTGGGGCACATCGTGCCATCGGTTCTTTTGAGGCAGACCCCGGCCCCGTTACACATTTCCACCGCCCGGTGGAAACCCTGATCTTCGCTAAAATCAATGTGTTCCTTAACGGTGATGGTTTGATAATCCGCGCCGAAACGCAGGTTCTCGGTCATCGACGGGGCCTCGACAATATTGCCGGGATTCAAAAGATTGTGGGGGTCAAAGGCATGTTTAACCTCTTTGTAGAGTCCGTACAGGTCCGGCCCAAAAAAGGCTTCGTTGAGCCAGCTTCGAGCGCGACCATCGCCATGCTCGCTGGAAAACGCGCCGCCGTATTGGCCTAATATTTCGATGGCATGCCGGCTGATGGTCGGTAATTTGTCAACCTCCTGGGCCAATTTGGTGTTGATGATGGGCCGCACGTGCAGACAGCCGGCGCTGGCGTGGGCGTAACACACCATGTTTGTGCCCAGATCGTTACAGAAAGTTTCGATGTTGGCGATGTACTCCGGCAGGTGTTCCACCGGCACGGCGGCGTCTTCGATGAAGGGAATGGGTTTGTAATCTCCTTTGACGCTCATCAGCAGGCCCAGGCCGGCTTTGCGCACGCTCCAAACATTGTTTTGCAGCGCCGGATCGATGATCGGCACAATATGGGTCTGGCCGGCCTTTTGTTGGTTCAGATGGCGGGTCAGCCGTTCGATTTTGGCCTGCAATTCGGCCTCGGTTTCGCCGTAGAATTCAGTCACCAAAATGCAGTAAGGATTTCCTTCGGCAAAGGTCGCCAACAGGCGGGCGTAGGCCGGAACCTCGCGGCACATGGTCAGCCCCAAATTATCCAGTAGTTCGATGGCCGACGGTTCAACTTCCAGAATGGTAGTAACCGCATTGAGCGCGGTGTAAAGATCATCAAAATGGAGAATGGCCAGCGCGGTTTTGGACGGCGTGGGCACCAGGTTGAGCTTGAGTTCGGTCATCACGGCCAGCGTGCCTTCGGAGCCGCAAATGAGCCGGGCCAGGTTGAAACGAGGGTCCTGCGGGTAGTTGTACGACACCCCGTCCACAAAGCGGTCCAGGTTGTAGCCGCCGCAGCGCCGCCAGTGGCGCGGGGTTCCGGCGCGGATAATGCCGGCCTGGTTGTGGCTAATGTCCCAGATTCGGCGGTAGATTTCGCCTTCCAGGTTAGATTGCTGCCGGCGTTGGGCCACCAGATCCGCTTCGAGCGGTTCAAATACGGCCAGGCTGCCGTCGCTCAAAACTACGTTGGCGCCGATGATGTGATCGGCCCCCATGCCGTACACCAACGAGTGGCTGCCGGTGGCGTTGTTGCCGATGATGCCGCCCAGCGCGGCGCGGTTGCCGGTGGCGGGATCGGGGCCAAATTTAAGGCCCATCGGCTGCAAATATTGGTTGAGCGTGTCGAACACGACGCCGGGTTGAACCCGAACCCATTTTTCTTCGGCGTTCACCTCCAAGATTTGATCGAGGTGGCGGGTCATATCGATCACCAAGGCTTCATTGACAGTTTGGCCCGCCAGGCTGGTGCCCGCCGCGCGGGGCAGCAGGGGCACGCGGTATTTGGCGGCCAGTTCGGCGGCGGCGTGAATATCTTCCACCGTTTTGGGAAAGAGCACGCCATGAGGCATCACCTGGTAGAGGCTGGCATCGGTGCTGTAGAGAATGCGGCTGTAATCATCGGTATGTAGATCGCCGGTGGTTTGTTTTTGTAAATCGTTCATAAAATCGGGGATGGTATTGGGTGTGGGCATTGTTTGACCTCTTTCAACAGATAGGGAGGATATAATTATTGAACCGGCGGCACTTTGGGCATATACAACAGCCCGTAGTAGGCCGGAGCGGTGCGTAATTCGGGGAAGCCGGGGTAGACCACGCTCCAATAGACCTGCTCGTCGCCCCAGTGCCAGCGGGGGTTGGCAATGTAGATGAGGCTCATCACGCCGATCCAGGGCTGCCAGTTTTCTTGGGCATAGGCGTAGGCCCGCTGCAAATATTTGTCCTGCTGCTCCGGCGAGACGGCGTGCCAGCGGTAGGGGGAATCGGCGCGGGGGTCGATAGTCCAGCCAAATTCCAGGATAACCACTTTTTTGGCGGCGTCGTTATTTTCAACCATAATCTGCCGCACATCTTCCACATGGCGAAAGCTGTATACGCGGCGCAGTTCTGCCGGGGCATCATCATTGTTGTTGAGGGCCGGATTGGCGGCTACCTCTGCCGGATTAGCTTCCGGAGGGCTTTTGTAGCCGGGCGCGTGGACGCCCAGAGCGTCGAAATAGGCCGCGGCCCCGGCATCGTACATCCCCTGGATATAGTAGATATCGGGCATGGCCTGGTGATCGTGGCGGGTGGTGGGCGCCATGCCCGCGCTGATGACGATGGCGTTGGGATCGGCATCTTTAACCGCCTGATAGCCAACCTTGAGCAAGTCAACATATTCAGCGGGATTGGGGGGACGCCCGCCCCATTCGCGGGCCAGATTGGGTTCGTTCCAAATCTGGTAGGCTTCTACCCGCCCTTTGTATCGATCCGCCACCGCATACACATAATCGTAAAAATCTTGCAGGTTATCGGGCGGGCCAACCTCGGGAAACGGCACGTTGGGCGCGGCCCACGCCGGCTGCGACCCCAGGCGCGCGATGACTTTCAGGCCGTACGAATCGATTTGATCCATAACCCGGTCGGGGATGTCCCAATGCCAGGAGCCTTTGGCGTGGCCTTCAACCTCGCGCCAGGGAATCTCTTGTTTGACCCAACGGAAACCGGCCTCTTTGACCAGATCCAAATCGCGGTCGGCCACCTCTTCTTGCCAGTAGAGAAACACCTGCATGCCGTAATCCGGCGAGGACATCACCCGATCTACGTCAATGGTAGGTTGGTAGGCGGCGGTTGGCGCAGCCGGGGGGTCAAGCGAATCCAAGCCGGATTCAGCCGCTGCCGGAATATTGGTTGAGACACAGGCCGATAAAATAATGGAAAGAAAAATTAACAGGCAGCTCGCGATAACGAGCGTATTTGCCACGTGACGTTGCATAGGTTTGCTGCGATTCCTTTTTTGACAAATTGTAGCCATTTGCCGGAGATTGGCAATTTTGCTTCACCACCGGACACGTTTTGTCTAAGGCTTGCCCTTACACCTAAACCAAAGATTTTATCGCGAATGTCGCAAATAGGCGAATTTATCGAATATGTTCCCATTTCAAAAATATTTGTGCCATTCGTTCATTCGCATAATTCGCGATAAAATATCCGGCGGCAAAAATTCTATTGAAAAGAAGCCGCAAGTCACATTCATTCAGAATCAGGCCGATTGTAATTGCGCGGCGAATCGTTTATACTGCTATTGTGACAACAGTCTCTTCAGGGCGTATGGGTTCCCACGAATGGAGGTCCGGTTGATGCGTTTGCTCCTGGTGACGGCGCATACAAGTGATCAGCAATCAGTTTTGCAAGTTTTGCAAGATACATCAAATTGTGACGTTGTCTGCCCAACAGAGAATGTCGACACGCTTGAACTGCTTTGCGCCGGCGAACCGTTTGATGCCATTTATTTTGACGTTCCCGACGACAAAGGATTCGAGTTATTTACTCAGATCATCCAACAATCGTTTCATATTCCCCTTCTCTTCGTCACGGATACCGGGCAGGAATCGCTGGCGGCCCAGGCGCTGGCCATAGGCGCGGCGGATTATCTCATCAAAGATGCCAACAACGGCCACCTGACGCTTTTGCCCGCCATTTTACGGCGGCTGGGTGAGATACGAGAAAACGTCTCCCGGCCTGTCAATGGTGTATCCCGGCAATGGATAGACAATTATCAGGCCACGATCGATGCGATGAACGACAGCATTCATGTGGTTGATACGGATTTGAAAATAATCTTAATTAATAAAACATTCAAACAATGGAACAAAGCGTTTGGTCTGGAAACCGATGTGGTGGGCAAAACAATTTTTGAGGTTTTTCCCTTTCTGTCGGATAAAGTCCGCGACGAATATCGCTGGGTGATTGAGTCGCAGCGCACATTGACCACCACAGAACAGTATCCCGTTGGAGATCAACTAATATATACCGAGACAAAAAAGTTGCCCATTATTGAACTGGGTAACGTCAACCGGATTGTGACCATCGTCCACGACATTACAGAGTATTTACAAACCGGTGAATCGCTGCCAAAACGCCGCCACACCTCCCCAAAACGGCGGCAAATTGCCCAAATTGGCAGTTGGGAAACAGATTTGATCACCGGGAAAACAAACTGGTCCCAAGAAATGGATCGGATCGTAGGGATTCATCCGGCAGATTTTGATCACGATATTCAACGTATTATTAAAAAAACGGTTCACCCGGATGATCTGGAGTTCGTGATCAACACCCCCTTACAAACAATTGGCGACGCCATCAGAAAAGACCCCGCCATTGAAGATGCAAGTGTAGCATTTCCACCGATTGAATTTAGACTTATTCCCCCCGACGGAGTTCAAAAGACTGTTTCAACCGAAGGAAGCGTTATCTTCCGCGCCGGCCACCCGGTTAAATTGATTGGCACCATGCAAGACATCACCGAAAGAAAATATGTAGAAGCGGAGATGATGCAGCAAACGGCTCAACTGGAGGCCCTGCGCCAGTTGGGGCTGGAGATCACGGCCCAGTTGGATTTAGATACCCTGCTTCATTCCGTTGTATCGCGGGCCATGGAACTGGTCGGCGGTTCGTCGGGCGGGCTTTATCTCTACATGCCGGACCGAAACGTGATCCAACTGGCAATGTGTGTTGGCCCCGATTTGCCCTCTCCGGGCGAGGAGCTACATTGTGGCGAAGGATTGGCCGGCAGGGTGTGGGAAATGGGACAATCTTTAATTGTTGACAATTACCAGCAGTGGGAAGATAAAGCAGCCGTTTTCACCGATTTATCATGGACGGCGGTGGTTGGCGTGCCCATCCGATGGGGCGCCGCCGGCAATGATGAAGAATTTTTAGGCGTGTTGGATATTTTGGCCAGGCCGCCGCACTCTTTTTCCACATCAGATATTGATCTGCTGGATATGTTTGCCACGCAGGCGGCCATCGCCATCCGAAATGCACGGCTATACGAAGAAACGCGGCGGCGGAACCTGGAACAGGAAACCGTCAGCCAGATCGCGCGAGCGCTCAATACGTTGGACGTGGAAGATGCGCTCCCCGTTTTGGTGGAAGGCCT
>CAZTFF010000113.1:0-3803 GCA_964612485.1 uncultured Caldilineaceae bacterium | reverse complement strand
GAGCGCTCAATACGTTGGACGTGGAAGATGCGCTCCCCGTTTTGGTGGAAGGCCTGCAAACTATTACAGCCTGCGACCGCGTCAGTATGGCGCTGGCTGATGAATCCAAAGAACTATTTACCATGTTTGTTCTCGACACAAATGTAGCCGCGCTGACAGAGGGCAGCAAAATGCCGATCTCCCAGACCTCGGCGGGCCAGGATATACTGACCGGGCTGCCTCATCTCACCCCAAATCTTGCTAAAGAAAAGGATTTGCCGGGCGAACAAATACTCTTCCAGGCCGGTTTTCGCTCCAGGATCAACCTGCCACTCCTGGTTGGCAGCGAGGTTATTGGATCGCTCAATTTGGGCAGCCGCGAGGTGGAAAAATTTCATCCAAACCAGTTATCGGTTCTGCAACAAATTGCCGATGCCGTTGCCAGCGCGGTGAGAAACAGCCAGGTTTTCAAAATCGAACAGCGGAAACGGGAAGAAGCCGACACATTGCGCCAGGCCGCGCTGGCCTTGACCACCGCGCTGCACCGGCAAGATGTGATTGAACGAATTTTGGCCCAATTGCAGCAGGTGGTGCCCTACGATACCTGCTCGGTTCAATTGTATCACCAGCAGGGCGAAGCAGGCCAGGCCAAACTGCAAATTGTTGGCGGGCGCGGGTTTCCCAATATTTCAGAAATCATGGCGCTGGAATTCATTGTTGGCGGTGATAACCCCAACACAGACGTGGTCCGGTCTCGCGCCACGCTTGTCGTAGACGATGCACCTGCGGTGTACAAAGATTTCCAGACAGAACCGCACATCCACGCCGGTATTCGCTCCTGGCTGGGGGTGCCGATGTTGATTGGGAATCGTTTGATCGGCATGATTGCGCTGGATAGAAGCGAGCCAAGCTTCTATACGCAAGAACACGCCCAACTGGCCGAGGTATTTGCCGCCCAGGCCGCCGTTGCCATTGAAAATGCCCGGCTGTACGAAGAAGCCCAGCAGCAGGCGGAAATGATGTCGGTTTTGCTCAACGAAGTCAATCACCGGGTCAAAAACAACCTGACCGGGATCATTGGCCTGCTCTACCTGGCCCGCAACCGGGCCAAAGTGACTGACCAGGACTCGTACCAGGTGACAATGGATGAATTGATTGGGCGCGCGCGCGGCCTGGCGTCGGTGCACACGATGTTGTCGGAGTCGGAATGGCGGCCTTTACAATTAACCCAGATGGCCTATGAGATTATTCACGCCGCTTTACGCGCCCAGCCGTATGGCAAACAAATCTCCGTAGAAATTCCGCCAACCGATATTTGGGTGACGGCTGATCAGGCCCACAACCTGGCGTTGGTCATTAACGAACTGGCAACCAATACCCTGAAATATGCCGTGGCGGATCGTAATTCCGTTCAAATCGTGTTTCAAACAGAATTAAATGACCGGATGATACGGTGTGAATTTCGAGACAACGGGCCGGGCTACCCTGCCGATGTCTTGGAATTGAAACATCACAGCATTGGATTTGACCTGATTCGGAACATTGTTCAGAGTAACCTGCGAGGCAACTTTTTCTTGCGCAACGCGGGCGGCGCTGTTACTGCGATAGAATTCAAGGCTGAAGTTTAGACGTTTGAGGAGCGTTATTCCCTATGAAAAAGCCTCAAAATATCAAAGTGCTGCTGGTTGAAGACGACTACCTGGCCGGCGAAATGATTGCGCAGATATTGAGCGAGGGAGGCTATACGGTTTTAGACAGGGTTTCGGACGGCACGCAGGCGATAGAACGGCTCACAAACTGCGCGGATGAGGCGCGGCCCGATGTGATTTTAATGGACATTGAAATGCCCAACATGGATGGGATTGAAGCCACCCGCCGTGTTCAAGAAGTTTGCCCCACCCCGGTGGTGATGCTGACGGCTTATGAAACATCGGAACTGGTGCAGTTGGCGGGGCAGGCCGGCGCGGGCGCGTACCTGGTAAAACCGCCCCGGCGAACGGATGTGGAACGGGCGATTGTTATTTCGATGGCGCGTTTTGATGATATGATGAAGCTCCGCCGTTTGAACCAGGAACTCCAACGGCGTAATGAAGAACTCCAGGCAGCCATGGCCAAAATCAACACGCTCAGCGGGCTGCTGCCCATCTGCGCCAATTGCAAAAAAATTCGGGATGATGAGGGCTACTGGCAGGATGTGGCGGTTTATATCCGCGATCATTCCGAAGCCGAATTCAGCCACGGCTTATGCCCCGACTGCGCCAGGGAACTCTTCCCCGATTATTATGATGGAGATGAGTCGCCTGATACATAACATACGTTGTGTAGGAGGTATCTTCTCAATATTTCGGGGGAACGAGGTCTGAGCCTGTCGAAGATCGTCGGTTTCGACAAGCTCAACCAACTTTGCCCCAGATTATTGAGAAGGTACTGTAGGAGCACCAAAACGTAAATGATAAAACGTCGTGCGTAGAGATTTTTGGCACCGGTTTCAGGTCCATTGGCACTATGGTCGTATTTCACGTTTGGGACGGGTGGGGAATATTACCGCAGAGCGCGCGGAAAACGCGGAGTTTTTGTGTGTTGTCGGACAACACCTATTTTCTTTGTGATCTCGGCGTGCTCAGCGGTAAATTTCAGCCGGGTGAAGCATTTTTGTCCCTAAACTGAAATACTCCCTGGTACTTTGGTCGTATTTTACAAGCGCAAGCAACGTGGTATAATTCAGTTGTTGAAATTCAGATAATGAATTTTGGAAATGAGCGATTACCACCGTGCGATCCTCGGAAAATTACGATCTTCAAATCTTGAACCATATCGCCGATAATCCCGATACTACCCAGGCTGACCTGGCCACCCAATTGGATGTGGCCGTGGGCAGCGTAAACTGGTACATCAAGCGTCTGGTGAACAAGGGCTACATCAAGGTCAAACAAATGGAGCGGCGGCGCCTGCGATATCTGCTCACCCCCCAAGGGGTGGCGCAGAAAGCGCGGCTGACCAAAGAGTTCATGCGGATGTCGCTGCATTGGTACCGGATAACGCGCCAGGATTCGGCGCGGTGGCTGGACGAACTCAGGCAAAAGGGTTATGATAGGGTTTGGATCGAGGGTGATGGGGACCTGGCGGAAATTGTGGCCCTGACCTGCCTGGAACAACAGGTTACGGTGGCCGGCGAGCCGGATGGTACCCTGCCGGTCTTTCGCATCGATGGGCTGCGGGTACAATTGGATTGGCCCTCGCCGGAAAACAGTTGAGGATATTTGGATGACAACACGACAACAGGTTCGCATTCATCCTACCGCCGAGGTCCATCCCTCGGCAGACATCGGCCCCGGCACGTCTATTTGGAATCAGTGCCAGGTGCGAGAAAATACACGTATCGGCCAGCATTGCATTCTGGGCAAGGATGTCTACCTTGATTTTGAGGTAAAAGTTGGCGACAATGTGAAAATCCAGAACGGCGCGCTGCTTTACCACGGCCTCACCGTGGAAAGCGGCGTTTTTATTGGGCCGGGCGTCATCTTTACCAACGATAAACAGCCTCGCGCCATCAAGCCCGACGGCTCGTTGAAATCCGACGCCGATTGGGAGGTGGGCGCAACTACCGTGCATTACGGCGCGTCGATTGGGGCGGGGGCGATCATTCTACCCGGCATCTCTATTGGTGAGTTTGCCCTGGTGGCCGCGGGCGCGGTAGTCACCCGCGATGTGCCGGCGCATGGGTTGGTTGTGGGCAATCCGGCCCGCTTAAGCGGCTATGCGTGTAAATGCGCGGCCAAATTGACCCGGCTGGCCGCCGGGCAGTATCGATGTACGGTTTGTAA
>CAZTFF010000112.1:0-11138 GCA_964612485.1 uncultured Caldilineaceae bacterium | reverse complement strand
CAAACTGTGCTGCGACCCGCCGGCCAATTGTAAAGCTCCGATCTCATTTTCCACAACCAAGCAGGCAATAGACAACGCATTGTTCAGGCTGGCATAGAGATTGCGGCTCAGAGCCTGCCGGATCGAGGGCCAAGACTCGACCAGCGCCATAAAATCGGCCAGGCTGAGCTGCCACAAAATCACTTCGGTTTCAGCCTGGACGGTGTAGGCATGCGGCTTGCCTGAAATCACCGCCTCCTCGCCAAAACTTTGCTGCGGTCCTAATTCAACCCAATGGTCACGATCACTCAAACGCCACACCGTTCCCTGTTCGATAAAAAAGAGACCGGTAGGGGGATCGCCGCTCCGGCAAATGGTTTCGCGGGGTAAATAGCGATGCGGCGAAAGATGCCGGGCAATCATCTGCCGCTCCTCGTCTGATAAATCTTGCAGCAGGGGCACGCGCGCCAGGGATCGGGCCAGATGATGCTGAAATTGCACAATCCCCCGGCCAAACGCCAGGCCCAGCCCCAAGCCGATGGAGGATGACTCTTTCAACGCCGCCAGCAGCCCCTGTCGATCAAACACCCAAACCGCCACGTCGCTGGCTGCAATCGCTGCCATTTGCCGGGGACGATCCAAAAAGAAATCGGTGCAGCCGACCAATCCACCCGATCCCAACGTGGTCATTGTTAAGGATTGGCTGCCGGTGAACAGATTAAGCCAACCGTTTCGGATGAAGTACAGCGCATCGCTGGGATCGCCCTGGCAAAAAAGCGACTCGTCGGGCTGGAAGGTTTGCAATTGCATATGCCGGGCAATGACCGCCTGCTCATCCGTGGATAGCTCAGCAAAAAGAGGCGTTTTTTTGATGAGGGATAGAGGCGGCAGAGCTACTTCAACATCATCAACAGCATTTACCGGCGGGCAACACGGCTGCTGCTCTGCCGGCGAAGGAGAGGGATGGATAGGGTTCTTCAAACGAGACAAGGGTTGTTTTAACAAAGATATGGCCATAAGACTCCACATTTTCAGGCACACAGCCCGCGTGTAACCTTAGATTCAAGTTACCGGTAACGCCATTGCCCCAAAAACAAAGTTGCCGGGCTACACCCCAACTGTATCACCTCCACCTTAACAATCTTAACATCGTTAAGATACGCTTATTTTACTTACGTTATTTATTTGAGCAAATCGTTAGTACTTTTATCCTACCCTCACAAAGATTGCGTTCAAGTTGCCAATCGATACACTTTGGGTTATGGTTATTTCATCATGAAAACGGGTAAACTTTATCGCTGGTTAGGCGGCATCAGCCTGGGGTTATTGCTCCTGGGGGCAGTCTGGTTTGCAACTACAGACAACGTCAACATCTGGCCAATTCGCAATACCCTGAAATACCATTTTTTGACCGGCTGGTGGGACCTGGTTGGCCGGCCCGCACCGGGCGATCCCGGCACGCTGCAAGGAATAGTTCGAAATCCGCAGAACGAATCGATTTCCGGGGCATGGGTGCTGGTTTCCACCTGGAACGGCGTAACCTACACCGCTTACAGCGATCAGGCCGGCCAATACACAATTCCCGATATTCCCGCCGGTTCGTACAAGCCCGTGGCCACAGCGCCGGGCTATCAGAATACGATGCTTGATGACATCGAAATTGAGGCCGGGTTGACGACCACTGCCAACATTTTTTTGCCACGCGCCGCGCCAGAGCCGGTAAGGCCGGGCCAACATCTAACCCTCACCCCGCCCATCACCCTCACCTGTTCCACCCCGCTCACCAGCACCGCCGTCCGGCGCGAAGTCAGGTTTGACAACGGAGGGCAGCTTAACCAGCTTACTTTTTTTTACACCCCCGTCACCTCACCAACCCGCCGCTTTCCGGTACTGTTGACGATTTATCCCGGCCCGGCTGATACCTGGGAATGCGCCAGCATTCCCCTGGCCTCGACGGGGTATGCAGTGCTGGCCGCAGGCCCGGCCTACACGTTTGAATTGGAAAAAGATATTGCCGAGTTAGAACGCTTGGTCAAATTCGTCCGCAACGGCCAATTTCCCAACACCAAGAAAACCACTATCGCGTTGCTGGGCGGCAGTTACAGCAGCATTCACGTGCAGCGATTGCTGCAACGAGATCAAACTTATGCAGCGGCGGTGCTGCTTGGCCCCCCAACCGATTTGTTTGATATGCGGCGGCGTCTGGAAAACGGCACCTACATTCCGCCCTTTGATCTGGACAAAGCCTTGATCGCCCTGGGCCTGCCCGGCAACCACCCCCTGCGCTATTTTCGCTACTCCGGCGCTTACCACGTGCGTTCTGATTTCCCGCCCCTGGCCGTCTTGCACAGCCGCAGCGACGACGTAGTACCCTACCAGCAAAGCCAATTGCTGGCTAAAAATCTACAACGGGTCGGCGCGCCGCACGAGACATTCTTTTTTGACGGGGCCAGCCACTATCTAATGGCCGAAGATGCCGACGAAGACACGCTGGCTATTTATGATTTTACGTTGAATTTTTTGGGGCGATATTTACAATAACCGTAAGACTCGCCCTTATGAATTAGCTATGCTACAATCCATTCCAGAGAATCACTATTCAGATTACACAAAAATTCCCAGAGAACACACAGAGTTACCCGGAGTTTTTTATAATTTTTTCCTTTGTGGCTCCTCTGTGTAACTTGTGACCCGAACAATTACCTCAGAGAAGATTTACTCAACGGAGCGGTACCGTGAGCGATCCCTGGCTGGAGCAATTGCGTCAACTTCACGAGGCCGATAAAGCGCGCCGCGAGGCGCAAAAACCAAAAGAACCGGAAAAACCACCTCCCAATCGAGCCGCCGCGTTGCTGCAAAAATGCGAGGCCCACAAATGGCTCCGTCAGATGCAAAAAACGTTGCTCAACGGCGGCGGTACGCTGGACATTTTTGATCGGGCTAAAGATTACGACCGGCTGATCACCCTGGCCTGGCAAGGTCCCATTTCCGAAGCCCGCAGCCTTGATCCAGACGATTCGGAACCCTACTCTTACATTATGGTCGGCGTGAAAAAAGAAAAAGTCTGGGTCAACGACAAGCCGTTGCCGGAAATAACGCCTCGCGCTTTAAAAACGGCGTTGCTGGCCGCCGGCAAAAACCCGGGGCGTGAAAAACAACGGAATAATAAATAAGTTATGAACAGCCAAGAACAAAACTTGCTACGCGAAAAAGCGACAGTGAACAAACAGGCGACCGCCATGGCGCATCCCAATATTGCTTTTATCAAATATTGGGGCAATGAAGATGAAACCTTGCGGCTGCCTTCCAATGGTTCCCTGTCGATGAACTTGGCCACGTTGCACACCATTACCCGGGTTTCATTTGACCCCGGCCTAAGCAACGATACGCTCACCATCAACGAAAAACCCCAGACCGGCGCGCCCCTGGAGCGGGTCACAGAGCATTTAAATCTGGTTCGCCGGCAAGCGAGGCTTCAAGCGCCGGCCCGCGTTGAGTCTTACAATAATTTTCCCATGGGGTCCGGCATCGCCTCTTCAGCCTCGGCATTTGCGGCGCTGAGTGTAGCGGCGGCGGCAGCGGCGGGCCTCTCGCTGGATGAAGCCGCCCTGTCCCGGCTGGCCCGGCGCGGCTCCGGTTCGGCCAGCCGCTCGGTGCCGGCGGGCTTTTGCCAGTGGAACCCCGGCACCGATGAAACCTCGATTGCCACCAGCATCGCGCCCCCCGCGCATTGGGATTTGCACGATGTGGTGGTCGTGACCAGCCAGGAGCACAAACCGGTTGGTTCCAGCGACGGCCACCAACTGGCCAAAACCGGAACGCTGCAAGAAGCCCGTGTAAATACCGCCGATGAACGATTGTTAGCCTGCCGCAACGCGCTGCTAGCCCGCGATTTATCCGCCCTGGGGCCGGTCATCGAAGAAGACGCGGTGATCATGCATGCGGTCATGATGTCGAGCCGGCCACCGCTTTATTACTGGAACACGGCCACCATGGACATCATCCAGGCCACCCAGCGGTGGCGCGCCGAAGGGCTGCCGGCCTATTTTACGATTGATGCCGGCCCCAACGTCCACCTCATTTGCGAGGCCCAACACGTGGAAACTGTCAAAGCCGAAGCCCGTAAAATTCCCGGGGTTAAACAGGTCTTATCAAGCGGGCCGGGCGAGGGCGCGCGGTTGATCGAATAGAATATTTTGTTTGGAAAGCGCCGTAGGTCTGGGTATAATGACCCCAGCTTTTTGAAAACGTCAGACGAAAGGACACAATTTTGGATCCATTGACAATTCTTGCTTTTATTTTAATTTTGAGCCTGCTGGTATTTGTCCACGAACTGGGACACTTTATCGTAGCCAAACGAGCAGGCATTACCGTTGAGGAATTTGCCATCGGGTTTCCGCCCCGCGCGGTCAAACTGTATCAGGAAGGCGGCAGCATCACCCTCGACGGCCATGAATTTGATATCGACAACAAATTGAACGTGCCCCGCACCATCCAGCCGGGCACGCAGGTGTATGCGGAAACCACGTTCAATGATAAAGATCGCCCCGTGGTGACCAAACTGGAATTGATTGAAGCGGATGAAGGAGAGCAGAAAGAAGACCAACAGCCCAAACCTGGGTTCAATTTGCCCCAATTTTTCAGCCGTAAAAAACAGCCCCAGGAGCCCGAAAAACGCCCCACGGTGACGGTTGACGCCCTCACCCGCCCCACGGAATACGCCATCAACTGGATTCCCTTTGGCGGCTACGTGCGCATGCTGGGCGAAGAAGACCCCAGCGATCCGGGCAGTTTTGCCAGCAAGAGCAAAAAGGCCCGTTTTGCTGTGCTGGTAGCCGGCTCAACCATGAACCTGATCCTGGCCGTTGTCTTTTTTACCCTCACCGCCATGTCCGGCGTGCCGGAAACGGCCGTGGGTACGATGATCACCGATGTGCTGCCCGGTTCTCCCGCAGAGAAAGCCGGCTTACAAGCAGAGGATGTAATTGTTGGCGCGGATGATGCCGACTTTAAGTACAGCGGCGATCTGGTGAGTTATGTTGACCAAAACAAAGGCAGCGAAATCGCGCTTAAAGTTGAGCGGGATGGAGACACGGTGGAAGCCTCGCTGGTGCCCCGCGTGAACCCGCCCGAAGGCGAAGGATCGATGGGCGTGATGATCCAGTACCTGCCGGTGGCCTCGCTGGTGGTCACGGAAGTGGAACCCGACTCGCCTGCCGCTGCTGCCGGCATCCAGGCCGGTGATGTGATTGCCGGCGCGGGAGACACCACCTTTACCTATGCCGGTGAATTGGCTGCCTATCTTGAAAAGAATCAAGGCCAAACCATCACCCTGCATCTGGCGCGCAGCGGCGAAACGATGTCGGTGCCAATAACACCCGGCCCCTTACCGCCTGAAGAAGAAGCCGGAGCCGCCGCTATGGGCGTTCCGGTAGAAAATCAGGAAGCGCTCGGCGTGCAGATTGAGTATGATCTTGAAACCAAACTCAACCACGCGTCCTTGCCCCAGGCAATGATCAGCGGGTTTACGCAGACGGCCCAATTTGTAGGATTGACGTTTTATATGCCTTACGCGCTGATCAAAAACCTGATTCCCGCCGAAGCGGCCCGCGTGACCGGCCCGGTTGGCATTTACCAGCAAACCGAATCGGCGGTCGATGCGGCGGTGTCGCTCAACTGGTGGTTCCCGGTGTTGTGGCTGACGGCGGTGTTAAGCACGGCGCTGGCCGTCACCAACCTGCTGCCGCTGCCGGCCCTGGACGGCGGCCGTATCCTGTTCGTCATTATCGAAGCGATTCGCGGCAAACGTGTTTCGCCGGAAAAAGAAGGCGCTATTCACTTTATTGGCCTGGCCTTACTGCTGACGTTGATGATTGTGATCAGCTATTATGATCTGAGCAACCCGCTGCCGACTATTGATTGGGGGAATTTCTTCTAAGCTTTGATGGATCACAAACCTGCCTGCCCTGCCTGCCAACAAACTGTCAAGCCCGACTGGCGTGTATGCCCACACTGCGGTAAAAAAAACCCGGCCAGACCCGGCAACATTCGCTGCCGGGTCTGTGGCCGTTCAGCGCGGGGCGAGCTGCATACCTGCCCCCATTGTGGCGCTCATTTAGAATCGAAACCGTGGCCGATTTTACAAATCAGCCTGGGTATAGCGCTTATCCTGGGGCTGCTGTTTGGTATCTGGCTGCTGGCTCCCACGCTCTTTGAGCGCACGCAGGATGTGGCCTACGCCCTAAATCCGCCTACGCCCACCCCAACAGCTACTTCTACACTCACCGCCACGCCCAGCCCCACACCCACCCCAACATCCACGTTCACGCCCACAGCCACGCCAACCGACACCGCCACGCCCAGCCCCACACCCACCCCAACATTTACGCCCCAGCCCACGGCGGCTCCGGTTCAGGCCCAACCCACCAATACGCCCACCATCACCCCCACGCCGACACCGCGCTTCGGCAAACCGGTTTTACTGGAACCGGAAGACAGAACGCTTTTTGGCCGCGATGCCGAACTCGTGCTAAAATGGGAAGCCATGGGGCCGCTGGCCGATAACGAATGGTACGCCGTCCGGTTGAATTGGCTGGAGAACGGGCGGCAATCGTTTGGCGGCACCAACATCAAAGAAAATTTCTGGATCGTGCCGCCCGAACAGTATTGGGGACTGGCCGATCAATCTACCGGCCGCAAATACGAATGGTTTGTTTTCATCGAAGCCGTCACCACCGATAAAAACGGCCAGCAAGTAGCCAAACCTGTTAGTGAAGTGAGTGAGACCGCGAGTTTTTTATGGCAATAAAACCGATGAACGAAGAATTTGAAGAAATGCTCAACCAAATCGCCAACAATGAAGAGCTTCATCTGGCGTATCTCTACATTTTCTCTCACATGGATCAACCCTCGCTTGATCTATTCAGAGAGACCTGGCCTACCATTGATATTGAACGCCGCCGGAGCATTGTCCGCAATCTGGTGGAAATTGCGGAAGTCAACTTTGAAGTTTATTTCGACCCCGTATTTTTGCTGGCCCTGGGCGATGAAGATGCCGAAGTGCGCGCCGGCGCCATCAACGGGCTGTGGGAAAATGAGAATCCAAGCCTGATCGAGCCGTTTTTGCACCTGCTCCACACCGATGAAACCGTACTGGTAAGGTCTACCGCCGCGATTGCGCTGGGCCGGTTTCTTTACTTGAGCGAAATCGAAGAACTGGACCCGGCCCGCACCGAGCCGATCCGAAACGCGCTGCTGGACACCATCTACCAACCCGCAGAAGATGTTGAAGTTCGCCGCCGGGCTATCGAAGCGATTGCATTTTTGAGCGAGCCGGCGATCAACAAAATCATCGAAACAGCCTATTATGATGAAAATGAAAAGATGCAGATCAGCGCCATCTTTGCTATGGGGCGCAACGCCGATAAACGCTGGCGGCCTCACGTGCTTGAGGAGCTTGACAGTGAAAACAACGAGATCTGCTTTGAAGCGGTCCGAGCCTGCGGCGAACTGGAAATACCCGAAGCCGTGAGCAAGTTGATCGCCCTGCTCGATGAGCCTGACACCGATGCCGAAATACAACAAATGTCGATGTGGGCGCTGGGCCGAATTGGCGGGCAGGCGGCCCAGGATACCCTGGAAACTTACGTAGACAGCGATAACGAAGCCCTGGCTCTGGCCGCCGAGGAGGCGCTCGATGAATTAACCCTCTTCAACGCCGAACTTGACCTGTTTGATTTTGAAGACATCGATCTGGATGACCTTGATGACGACATAGATGAACCAGACAGTTTCTACCACTATTTGAACTAACAAATAAAAATTAATTAGCCTGCCCAATTCGTTGGGAGATCAGAGTGGGGAGGTTTGAGATTTCAGGCCAAACATCTCCCCATCTCTAATTTTCTAACCGGTAACTCCCCTGCACCCAATGATCCATATCTTCCTGACCGTTGTAGCTCCCATTATTGTTGTGGCCGGACTGGGAGCCTTGCTGGACCGCGCCAAGACCTTAAATGCCCGCACCATCTCGCGGATTGTCATTTATCTAACCAATCCCGCGCTGGCATTTTCCGGCATTGCCAATGCTACCATCACCGGCTCCGAGATCAGCGGTTTGGTGATATTCTTTTTTCTGACCATCGCCACTATTACGTTGTTTGCTTTTTTCATCAGCGGCTGGCTCAAAATGGACCGGCTGACCCGCAGCGCCTTTATGCTGTCGATGGCGCTGATCAACGTGGGAAATTACGGCATCCCGCTCAGCGAATTTGCTTTTGGCCAGGCCGGCCTGGAACGAGCCATTATTATTACGGTTCTCAGCAGCTTCACCGTCAATACACTGGGCGTTTTTTTGGTATCGTGGGGGCGGGCGTCTATCAAACAATCCATCATCAATGTTTTTAAAGTCCCCATGCCCTACGCCGTAGTTTTGGGCGCGCTGGTGAACGCCAACTACCTGCCGCCTATCGATTTTGTAATGAAAGTAACCACCTTACTGGGGCAGGCGTCTGTGCCGATGATGTTGATCATGCTGGGGGTACAGATCTCGCGGACATCGCTGCGCGGGCAATGGGGCATTATGTTTGGCGTTTCGCTGACCCGGCTGGTGGGCGGCGCGGTGGTGGGCCTGCTGTTTGCCACCATGCTGGGCCTGTCCGGTGTAACCCGCCAGGTAGCCATTGTAGAAGCCGCCATGCCCACGGCCGTGATGGCCACGGTGCTGGCAACCGAATTTAAGGGCGATGCCCAACTGGTGAGCAGCATTGTTTTGCTCTCTACGCTGCTATCTTTACTGACGTTGCCTGTTATTATTTTTCTGTTGATGTGAAAATTTTCAAAAAAAGGATTTTCTTTTTGATGACGCCTCATCCATCCAAACTCAGTTTGTTCCACAGAGGATTCGACAAACTCTACCCGGTGATCCGTTTTACGTACGAGCGAATTATGGGCCATGTCTGGTTCAGCCAGATCACCCCCACGCTGTGGCTGGGGGGCGCGCCCACCTATCCGCGAGACTATACGGCTATTTTGGATTACGGCATCACCGCCGTACTCAACATCCGCGCCGAGCGGGAAGACGAGATCACGTTTTATAACCAGCACGGCATCACTCATATTCAATACCAGGTACCGGATGTGACCGTGCCGGATGCCGCCATCCTCACGGAAGGCGTGGCCTGGATCAAAACGCAAATCGACGAAAAACGGGTGGTGTTGATCCACTGCGCCAAAGGGCGCGGGCGTTCGGCCACCCTCCTGGCCGCGTATTTAATGGAAGAGCAGGGAATGTCGTTTGACGAGGCCAACGCCCTGATGAAATCTAAACGCCGGCTGACCAAACTGGAGAAAAAACATCGCCGGGTTCTGGAAGATTGGTTGGCAGCGCGATCCTGATCCAACCGTATTTCAGGGGAACGAGGTCTGAGCCTGTCGAAGACCGTTGGTTTCGACAGGCTCAACCAACTCCGCCCCAGATTATTGAGAAGCTACATTTAACCGGTAAAATGGGTCAACGGCGGCTTGCCAATGGCATACACATTAAAACCAATGGTGTGCAATCGCCGGTGATCCAAAATATTTCGGCCATCAAAGATAAAGGGAGGCCGGATCATCTCCTCAAAAATGGCCTTGTAATCCAACTCGGCGTACTGCGGCCATTCGGTTAAAATGGCGATAGCGTACGCTCCCTGGGCGGCGGCATAGGGGTCCGGTTCAAAGATAATGTAGTCGGCCACATCGCTTAAATCGGCCCGCGCGTTCTCCAGGGCGTACGGATCGGAGATCACCACCTGCGCCCGTTCTTCTAACAGGGTGCGGCACACCGACAGCACCGGCGATTCGCGGGTATCGCTGGTATCGGCCTTAAACGCCGCGCCCAGCAAAACCACGCGCTTACCCGCCACCGTGTTGAACATCGCGGCCACCATCTTGGAAACAAAATTTGTTTTCTGATATTCGTTCATGGTAACAACTTGTTCCCAATAGGCCGCCACCTCCGGCAGGCCAAAATATTCGCACAAATAGACCAGGTTCAAAATATCCTTTTTGAAGCAGGAACCGCCAAACCCCACGCTGGCTCGCAGAAAACGAGACCCTATCCGGCTGTCGGTGCCAATGGCGTGGGCCACCTCGGTCACGTCGGCTTCTGTTTTTTCGCACAGATTGGCCAGGGCATTAATGGAAGAAATCCGCTGGGCCAGAAAAGCGTTGGCCGCCAGCTTGGATAGCTCGCTGGACCATAAATTGGTGGTGATGATGTGCTCTCGCGGTATCCATTGGGTGTAAATATCAACCACGGCTTGCACCGCTTGCTGGCCGGACGGCGTTTCCCGCCCGCCCACCAACACCCGATCCGGCTTCTCCATATCGGTGATGGCCGTGCCTTCGGCCAGAAATTCGGGGTTGGATAGCACATCAAAAAAGAGGCCCTTATCATTGGAGTTGAGAATACGTTCCATGGCTTCCGCCGTGCGGACGGGTAGCGTACTCTTTTCGACCACAATTTTTGAAGAATTAGAGTTTTCTAATATCTGCCGCGCCGTTTTCTCCCAAAATTGCAAATCTGCCGCTTTGCCGGCCCCCCGGCCAAAGGTTTTTGTGGGCGTATTCACGCTGACAAAAATGATGTCGGCTTCAGCAATATGGCGGTCAACGTCTGTAGAGAAAAAGAGATTCTTATCTCGGGTTTTGAGGACCACCTCTTTGAGACCGGGTTCGTAAATAGGCAGGTTGTCCGACTGCCAGGCCGCAATTTTTTCTTTATTGATGTCTACGACTACCACCCGGTGTTGCGGGCAATGCTCGGCGATCACCGCCATCGTTGGCCCGCCCACATAACCGGCGCCAATACAAAGTATATTTGTCATAATGCTCCTATCTATTCATTTGCAGCTCATGTAAAGCACAAGTGCGGTAACTGCTCAGATTACACAGAGACCCTCAGAGAATGCACAGAGATTCACAGAGTTTTTATACCTGATTTTTAAGATGCTCTCTGTGTATCTCTGTGGCTCCTCCGTGTAACTCTGTGACCTGAGTAGTTACATTTTAAATACAAAATATGAGGGCTATTCCAAACATGAGCCAAACTTAGGAATGGTGTATATACTAAGCGCACATGAAAAAGGGACAAAAACCATAAAACAAAAGGTACTGCA
>CAZTFF010000111.1:0-11682 GCA_964612485.1 uncultured Caldilineaceae bacterium | reverse complement strand
TATCTGATCCCGCAGCAGTTCAAAAATCCGGCCAATCCCGAGATCCACCGCCAGACCACCGCCGAGGAGATCTGGCGCGATACCGACGGCCAGGTAGATATGGTGGTGGCCGGCGTGGGCACCGGCGGCACCATCACCGGCATCGGCGAGGTGATCAAAGGGCGCAAGGCTTCTTTTAAAGCCGTAGCCGTGGAGCCGGCCGGTTCACCGATATTGTCGGAAGGGGAAAAAGGCTCCCACTCGATCCAGGGCATTGGCGCCGGTTTTGTGCCGGACGTGCTCAATACCGAGGTTTACGATGAAGTGATCCAGGTAAAAGACGAGGATGCCTTTGAAACCGCCCGCGCCATGGCCCGCCGGGAAGGGCTGCTGGTGGGCATCTCCTCCGGCGCGGCCGTATGGGCCGCCCGGCAAGTGGCCCGCCGGGCCGAAAACGAGGGCAAACTGCTGGTGGTCATCATCCCCTCCTTTGGCGAGCGTTACCTGAGCACGCCGCTCTACGCCAACCTGGCCGATTAAAAGTAGATCCAATTTTCAGACCTGACAGGTTTCAGATATTGATTTAATAGCCAAATCATCTCGATGATCAAAGTTCTCAACTCGAAAAAGTGGTCTTGAAAACCTGTCAGGTCTTGTCTTCTTTTGAGTTGCCTTCGGATATTTACCCCCCTCAATCCCCCCCCTCGCGAGGGGGGAAGTTCAGTCTTGCCCCTTCCTTATGAGAGGGAGTTAGAGGGGGTATAAAAAGGCGGCGCTTGGACAAAATCAAAAAATACAACTATAATCAAGGCCATCAGATCATCTTTGCCGCCTTCCCCACCAAAATCCAAGCCGAAACGAGAGATAACAGCCACAATTCAACATAATGTTTCACCCGCCAGGGTTTCCCGTCTAACTAAAGAAAGCGGAATATCTATGCCCAACCAAACTTTCACCACCGCCGAACTCCAACAAATCGCCAAAGTCTCTAGCGGCATCACAAATCTGGATGAGGTGCTGCACGGCGGCTTCCCGGAAAAACGAACCACGCTGATCAAAGGCGCCGCCGGCACCGGCAAAACCGTGCTGGGCCTGGAGTTTCTGCACCACTCGGCCATCAACGGCGAGCCGGTGATCTTTATTTCTTTTGAAGAAACCGCCCAGGCCCTCCGGCAAAACGCCCTGTCGATGGGCTGGGACCTGGCGCCCCTGGAAGCGGCGGGCCGGTTTTTCTTGTGGGAAGCCAAACTCGACCGCACCACCATCACCAGCGGGGATTTTGGCCTGGACTCCCTGTTGAGCGTTATCCAGGGTAAAGCCGAAGAGATGGGCGCCCGGCGCATCATGATCGATGCCATTGATGTTTTGATGCGCATTTTTGAAGACACGAATAGAGAACATGATGAACTGTACCGGCTGCACGACTGGCTGATCGAACAGCAGTTCACCACCCTGCTGACGGCCAAAGCACTCAGACCGGTTGACCAGGGGTGCATTTATGAATTTCTGGATTATATGGCCGACTGCGTATTGGTACTCGATCTGCAAGTAACGGGCCAGGTGACTACCCGCCGGCTGCGGGTGGTCAAATACCGGGGGTCGGGCTTTTATTCCAACGAGTACCCGTACCTGATCACGTCTGAAGGCAACATTATTCTGCCCATCACCGGCGTCCAGTTGGTTCACCAACCACCGGGCCAAAAAATAAGCAGCGGCAACGCCGAATTTGACCGGGCGCTGGGCGGCGGATTCCACCGGGCCGCCACGATTGTGATCTCCGGCCCCAGCGGCAGCGGCAAAACCACCCTGGCCGCCACTTTTACCGAAGCCGCCTGCGCCAAAGGCGACAAGGTGTTATACATCAGCTTTGAAGAATCTTCGGAAATGATTGTGACCGCCATGCGCTCGCCCGGCATCGACCTGCGGCCGGCCCTGGAACAAGGCAGCCTTCACTTCTATACGATTTTGCCGGAGACGCTGCCCCCCGAAGAGCACCTGTACCGGATTCTACGCCAACTGGACGACAGCCGGCCCGATCATCTGGTGCTAGACGCCATTTCGGCCTGCAACCGCATGGGCACGGAAGCCGCCGCATTTGATTTTCTGGTGCGGCTGATCCACACCTGCAAAGAACGCCAGATCACCTGCCTGATGACCAACCAGATGGCCGCTGATAAATCGCAGCTAATGCCCGTCAATTTGGGCATCGCCTCGATTGTGGATACCCTGATTTCCTTACGATTTATCGAAGTTGACCACCGGATAAAGCGAAATTTGCTCGTTGTAAAATCGCGCGGCGCTCACCATTCTAACCGGCATCACGTCTATGCCGTCACCAATGCCGGCATTCGCCTTGAACCTTTAGCCGATGAAGCAGGAGGGAGCTAATGTCAACAAAAAATGCCACCCATTCCCCCAAACAAACAATGCCGGAGCGGGAGAACAGCCATCTCTCCCGCCCGCCCGCGTTCAAACTGCGCCTGTTCATTGCCGGGACCGAGCCAAATTCGGTGATCGCTCAAAAGAACATCGATAACTTGCGCGCGGCCTATGCCCAGGAGAACTTCGAGTTAGAGATCATCGACGTATACCAGGATTTCAGCCGGGCTATCGAAGAAAATATTCTGGTAACCCCGGCGCTGGTGGTGGATAAACCGAAAAAAATAAAAATCTTTGGCAACCTCGATGAGAAAAACAAAGTATTGTCGGCCCTGGGGTTGTTATGACAGAAAAAAAACCCACCTACCGGGAGCTTGAAGCCAGGCTGGCGGAAGCGGAAGATATTATAGCGGCCATCGAAAAAGGCCAGGTAGATGCCATTGTATCCCCGGAACGGATCCAGGTGTTGCGCCTCCAGGAGATAGAAGCGGCGCTGCAAGAAAGCCAGGACCGTTTTCGGCTTGTGGTGGAAAATTCCCGCGACGGTATCCACCAATTAGATCTTCGGACCAACCGGTACGTATTTATGAGTTCGGCCCAGGAACGGTTGACCGGCTTCTCACGGGAAGAGCTGAACGGGATGTCGCTGGAAGAAAGCATGGAACGGCTGCACCCGGATGATCGGGAAACAGTGCCGGCTTACCTGGAACGCGTTATTTCCGGCGAGGAGCCGGGGGAGCCAATGGAGTACCGCTGGCGGGTCCAAAGCGGCGGCTACCGCTGGTTCAGCGACAGCCGAAAATTGATCCGGGACAAAGACGGCGCGCCGGTTTCCCTGATTGGGGTCAGCCGAGACATCACCCGCCGAAAACGCACCGAAACGGCGCTGCGCCGGCTGAATGAAACATTGGAGCAGCGGGTGGCCCAACGAACCGCCGAGGTGGAGCAGCAGGCGGACCGGCTACGGGCGCTGACCCTGCAACTCAGCCAATCCGAGCAGCAAGAACGCCAGCGCCTGGCCCAGACCCTGCACGATTATATCCAGCAATATATTGTGGCCGCTAAAATACGGGCGGAGTGGATTGCCCAGAGTGAAGATATAAAACAAATACAGAACGCGGGCCGCGAAGTGAACCGTATTCTTGATGAAGTACTGGAAGCCACGCGCTCGCTGGCCGTAGACCTTTACCCGCCCGTGCTGGAAATCGAAGGCTTGAGCGGCGGCTTGTGTTGGCTGGCCGAATTGATGCGGGAAAAGAACCAATTCACCGTTAATGTCAGCGTGGACGACGAAGCCGAGCCGGCCTCGGAAGAGATGCGTTTTCTGCTCTTTGGCTGCGCGAGAGAATTATTGTTCAACGTGCTGAAACACGCCGGGGTACAAGAAGCCGATGTTTCGTTGGTTCGGGCCAATGCCCGCCGGATTGCCCTGACCGTTCAAGATCAGGGTCGGGGCTTTGATCCGGCCCTGATCAGGTCAAGCGAGTCGCACAGTACCCTGGGCCTGTTCAGCATCCAGCAGCGGCTGTCGCATCTGGGCGGGCGGTTGGATATAGACAGCGCGCCGGAGCAGGGAACTCGGATCACCCTTATTGCTCCCGGCGGGGAAGATTGTTAATTATTAATTGTGAATTGTTAATTGGGCCCAAAAGCGGACTCTACCCCCTCTAACTCATACCGGGAATTGCTGGCAGAAAGAGCAAACCACTATGGCCGATAAAAAAAACAAAAACAATACCCAACCGGACAAAGCTGCGTCGGACGAACAGGCCGAAGCCCCGGACAGCGTCGAAGTTGCCGGCGCGGAAATAGCCGAAGTTGAAGAAACAGCGGAAGCCGCAGATCAACACCCGCCGATCATCGAAAAAGAACAGCCGCGCTTTCCTATTGCCGCCCTGTGCGCTTCCGCCGGCGGGTTGGAGGTGCTGAAAGAATTTTTACACCACATGCCCGCCGACTTGCAAGACGCGGAAGACCTGCTGGAAGAACTGCGCATCCACCAGATCGAACTGGAGATCCAGAACGAGGAACTGCGCCGGGCCGAGCAGGCGCTGGAAACATCGCACCAAAATTATTACCTGCTGTACGACCAGGCGCCCATCGGCTACTTTGTGCTGGATGTGAATGGCGTCGTGCTGTCTGCCAACCGGGCCGGGGCCGAATTGTTGGGCTATGCCCCGGCGCAGGTGCTGGATACCCGCTTTGAGCGGTTTGTGGCCCACCACGAGCGGGATATCTTTTACCTGCACCGGCAGCAGGTCATCGACACCGCAGAACGGCAGCAGGTGGAACTGTCGCTGCTGGCCTCGGATCGCTCTGCCCGGCAGGCGGTTCTGGAAAGCAGCTTGCGCCCGCCCCAGGACGACGAAGAACAACCCCGGCTGCTGGTGGCCGCGATCGACCGGACCGAAGAGCGCCGCCTGGAAGAGGCTTACCGGCGGTTGGTGGAGCAATCGCTGCAAGGGCTGGCCATTTTTCAGGATGAGCGGCTGGTGTTTACCAACCCGGCCCTGGCCCGGATGACGGGCTACAGCGCGGCCGAGCTGCTGGCCATGGATCGGGCCGCGCTCAGCGAAATGATCCATCCCGAAGATCGAGAGGCGATTTGGACGCGATCCCGGGCGCGCCTGGCAGGGGAGGCACCGGCATCCGGCTACCAACTGCGTTTTGTCCACCGCTCCGGCCTGGTGCGCTGGGCAGAAACCCACGCCGCGCTCATCGACTACCAGGGCCGGCCCGCCGTTCATGCCACCCTGTTAGATATTACGGCCCGCAAAACGGCCGAACTGGCCCTGGAGCAATCGCAAAGATTTATCGAACGGGTGAACAATGTGGCCCCGGTTGTTATCTACATTTACGATGTGGTGACGGGGCGAAATGTTTACGTTAACGAGCAGGTTGAGCCGATCCTGGGGTATACGGTGGAAGCTTTTGCCGCTTTTCAAGACGATGTGGTAGGCAGCCTGATTCACCCGGATGACCGTGCCCAAACGGAAGCGCACCTGCAGCGGGTGATCTCGGCGGAAGAGACAGGCGACCGGCGAGTTTTCGAAAACATGTACCGCATACGCCATGCCAACGGCACGTGGCGCTGGGTATTGAGCCGGGATGTAGTTTTTAGCCGCACCGACGAGGGCCGGCCCCACTACGTGCTGGGCACCATACAGGATATCACCCGGCGCAAAGAAACCGAGGCCGAACAGGCCCGGCTGGTGAAAGAGATCAGCAGCCAGCGGGACGAACTGCGCGCCCTCTCCTCCCGCCTGGCCGAGCTGCAGGAGACAGAACGGGAATCGCTGGCCCGGGAGTTGCACGACCGGCTGGGCCAAAATTTAACGGCCCTGGGTTTTAACCTGAAATTTGTGCGGGGGCAGTTATCGGCTGCTTCGGCGGAAGCTGTTGATGAACGGCTGGCCGACTCGCTGCACCTGTTAGAGGAAACCACCGACCGGATCCGGGATGTGATGGCCGATCTGCGGCCGCCCATGATGGAAGAGGACGGCCTGGCCGACTCGCTGGAGTGGTATGCCCGGCAATTTGCCACCCGCACCGGCCTGGATATCCGGGTGGAAGACAAAACCGAACGGCACCGGCTGACGGCGGCGGCTGAGATCGCTATGTTCCGCATTGTGCAGGAAGCGCTGACCAACGCGGCCAAACACGCCCAGGCCGCCACCGCGCGCATCACCCTGGAACGGGCAGCAGACCATTACCGGCTGGTCATTGCCGATGACGGGGTGGGCTTTGAAGTGAAGCCGCCGGGCGGCGTCCCGCCGCCCGGCGGCATGCGCCTGGGCCTGCTGACCATGCAGGAGCGGGCCGAAGCCGTTGGCGGCCGTTTTCGGATCGAGTCTGAGCCGGGGCAGGGCACAAGCATCATTGTGGAGGTACCCAGTCTATGAGTATCAAAATCTTTCTGGCCGACGACCATCCCCTGATCATGCAAGGGGTGCAGCTCATTTTGGATAATGAACCGGATCTGGAGGTCATTGGCCGGGCCACAGATGGCCGGACCCTGGTGCGGGAAGCGAAAAAACAACAGCCGGACGTGGTTATTTTAGACATCACCATGCCGGAGCTGAACGGCATCGAGGCGGCCCGCCAACTGCGGCAAGAAATCCCCCACTGCCGGATCATTATGCTTTCCATGCACGGTACGGCCCGGCTGGTGATGCAGGCCCTGGAGGCCGGGGCCGACGGCTATTTGCTCAAGGGCAGCGCCAATGAAGATGTGGTGGACGCGGTGCGGAACGTGATCCGGGGCCGGCGCTATCTCAGCGAAAAAATCACCGACGCCGCCGGTACGGACCTGCCGGGCCGGGATCGGGCCAGGCCGTGGGATGATCCGCTCTCGCGGCTCAGCGCCCGGGAGCGGGAGGTGATGCAGTTGGTGGTAGAGGGCAATACCAATGCCCAGATCGCCGAAAAACTCCACCTGTCCCCCAAATCGATTGCCACCTACCGGGGCCGCCTGATGCAGAAGCTGAACCTGCCCGACCTGCCCAGCCTGGTCAGGTTTACCCTTGAAAACAACCTGACGCCAGGAGGGACGACGGATGAGGGACGACAGACGAGGGACGACGGACGACCATAAAGAGTGGTCGGTGGTCAATCTTTGTCTAACTTTCCCTACAGACAGCCTTCCTTTTTTGTGGTATGGTGGGGATGAACTGGAGGAGATCAGGTCAATTTTGGGAGAGGAGCAGGGCGGTGGTATACCGGCCCTGCTCCTTGGCTTTTGGGCGGCTTTTTTTTTGATTCCCCTGCGCGCCTCGGCGGCGGAACTCTGTTCGTCGTTTGCTTTCAATTGTGGTAGGATATGTACAGCTTCGTCAATCCTTGCTGCTCCCGATTGGAGGCGGTATATGTGGTACATCAAGCAAGCATCAAAAGATACCCCTGAGTTTGCCGAATCGGCCATGGAATTGTTGCGGGCCACCGCGCGCAATCTCATCTGGGTCACGGCTGTGGCCTATTTGGTCTGGCATCTGGTAGTGACCATGCTTTGGTCCGATATGTTTATGCGTAATATCTGGTTCATTGCCCCGGTGGTGCTGCTCGCCTTTGCCCTGGCCAATGGGTTGTTAGAGCGCTATTTTGTGTTGGCCCAGAGCGTGTGGCTGCTGGGCATCGCGCTGGGCATTACCATTGCCTATCGCAATTATCAAATGCCGGAGATCACGTTTTTGTACGCGCTGCTGCCCCTGTTGGCCTCGGCCACTTTGGGCCGGCTGGGCGGATTGGCCGCCGAGGGGTTTATCATTTTGCTGGTCTGGTTGATCTCTCTAACCGAGCTGGCTTTATCTGTAGATTACAATATGGGCATCATTGCGGTGGGAGCCTTAACCGGGGTTTTGGGCTGGGCCGGGACCCATTCGCTGTTGGTCGTAACCCATTGGTCGCTTTATAATTTCAGGCAGGCCCAGGAAAATTACAAAGAAGCCGCCGAGCGGCGCGGCGAAGCG
The DNA here is from genome assembly GCA_964612485.1 of uncultured Caldilineaceae bacterium. Lineage (GTDB taxonomy): Bacteria > Chloroflexota > Anaerolineae > 4572-78 > J111 > JAFGNV01. Next base: position 3,859 of record CAZTFF010000111.1, on the reverse strand, counting down.
TTGCGCGTGATGAAAGCGCTGGATCAGGCCTATTCTCAATTGGAGCGGGTCAACCATATGCTGGTCCTGGCCCGCGCCGAGGCCGAAGAAGCGCAAGAAGCCCGCAATCGTTTTGCGCTGGCCGTAAGCCACGAGCTGCGAACGCCCCTCAATTTCATCCTGGGTTTCAGTGAAATGATGGTCAACGCGCCTCAAACCTATGCCCCGCCGGCTACCTGGCCGCCGGGGCTTTACGACGACGCGCAGGAAATCTACCGCAGCAGCACCCACTTGCAGCGCCTGGTCAACGATGTGCTGGACCTGGGCCAGATAGAGGCCCGGCAAATGACGCTTTTTAAAGAAAGCGTGGACCTGACCGAAGTGGTTCGGGAAGTTGAAGGAATGGTCAAGCCGGTTCTGAACCGCAAGGGGTTATGGTTACACACCGACATCGACCCCCACCTGCCGGTCCTGTTTATTGACCGGACCCGGATCCGGCAGGTTTTGTTGAACCTGGTAACGAACAGCCTGCGCTTTACCGACCGCGGGGGCGTCACCCTTCGTTTGCAAAAAATCGATGAGGCCGTCCAGGTGAGCGTGGAAGATACCGGCCCCGGCATTGCGGCTGAAGAAATCCCCCGCCTCTTCCAGGAATTTCGCCAGGTGAGCGAGGGGAGTTGGCGGCGGCGGGAAGGAAGCGGGTTAGGTATTCCCATCAGCCAGCGCTTCATCCAGTTGCATGGGGGAAAAATGTGGGTTGAAAGTGAAGTGGGCCAGGGATCAAAATTTCATTTCAGCCTGCCGCTCACCGGCCCGGCCACCGATCAGGCCGATTTTCCGCTCCAGGAACTGCCCAGTGGAGAAAAAGCCAGCCACCGGCAATGGAAATTTCTCAAAGACAAGGCCGAACGCCAGCGGCTACTGCTGGTGGTTTCGCCGGACCCGCTGGCCGGAGATCTCATGGAGCAGTATGCTGTTGATTTTAAAATCGTGGCTATTAGTGAAGCGGAGCAGATCGTTTCAACCATCAACCAATTTTTGCCCAACGCGCTCATTGTGGATCAAACGGTTTTTGATGCGCCGCCGGTACAAACCGCGTTGCAAAGCCTGCCCTACCAGTTACCGGTAGTCAGTTTTATGTTTCCCAATGATTTGGAGCAACTGGCCCATTTACCGGGGCGCGTATCCGGTTACCTGGTCAAGCCCATTCCGCGCCGCGCCCTGGCCGATGCGGTTCGCGCTTTGGGGCCGGCGGTTAGAGATGTGCTGATCATTGATGATGATCCGGCCATGGTTCGGTTTGTGACCCTGGCCTTAGAAAGTGAGACGGACGGGCGGGGGCATCGCCGGGGGTACCAACTCAATACGGCCTACACCGGCGCGCAGGCCCTGGAATACCTCCGGTATCAGCCGCCGGATGCTGTTTTATTAGACCTGGGATTGCCGGATATCAATGGCTGGGAGGTGTTGACCCAACTGCGGGACATGCCCAACCTGGCGGAAATACCGGTGGTCATCATTACGGCCAATGATCTGCCGCAATTGTATCAGGCCGACCGGCAGGAGTTGTTACAGGTTTTACTCCCGCGCCCGTTTTCGCGGCAAGAATTATCGGCGGTACTGCACGATCTTTTGAACACTCTCCAGCCCTCTTATCCTACGCCAGCAACTTCAGTTGAGCCAGGGCATCCAATAACTGTTTTTGGGTAACCGGTTTTTTTAGAAATTCGGCGGCCCCCAACGAAAAGGCCAGTTCCGGCTCATCCCACACCGAACAAACGATGATGGGGATGTGTTGGGTTTCCGGGTCGGTTTGCAGGGTTTGTAAAATCTCCCAGCCGTCTATGGTGGGCATCATAACGTCCAGGGTGATCACCCGGGGTTTCAATTGCCGCGCCAGGGGAACAACCTGGCCGGCATCTTTGATGCCCAGAACTTTGAAGTTGGTGGGGCTGAGATAACGCTCGAACATGCGGAGCGCCGTTTCCTGATCGTCCACCACCATGGCCACGCCCTGGCCGGGCTGGGGCAACGAAAGATGCAGTTCGAACATGCCGGTCTGATCTTCGGGGGAATGAATTTCCAACTGCGTGGCCCCTAACCGCCGGCTCCAATACCGGGCAAATTCCAGGGGGCCATCTTCTTCGCGGCTGTTTTTGGATAATATTTCATGGTCATTGACCTGTGACTGGATCCAGAAAGTGACCTGCTCGCCTTCAACATCCGCGCCGGCGGTGATCACAGGACCGGATTGCACGTGCAAGGCGTAACTGAACAGGCTCAGCAGAATTTGGCGCAGCACAATGCGGTCGGCCAATACCGGGGGCAGGGTGCGGGGCAGTTGCAGATTTAATTCCACTCCTTCGTTTTTGGCTCTTTGCTGAAAGATTTCAGCGATCTCGGCCACCACCTCGGCCAGATCAAGCGCTTCCCGGCTGATTTCAAACGCGCCAAAATCATCATCCCGGCCCGCTTCCCCGGCAGCCGGTGTACCTGCGGAAGCCGCGTTTTCGGCAAAGGCCTGATCCCAGAGCAAGGTGGCAACCGCCCGCAAGGCCCGGCCATGTTCACGCCGCAACTGCCGCCCACTGAGCATCAACCTGTTTTTTAGATCGGGCAAACTCAACCCCTCGACATACCGACTTTTGAGGATCAGATAGGGCCGCCATTCGATGGAAATGGTCGAGGTGGGACTGTCCGGGGGCTGTAGTTTATTAATGGCCTCCAGCAATAGGTGGCGCAGGTATTTGCCCCGGCTGCCGTGTTGGCCGGTCAAAGAAGGCAAATAAGCCGCCAGCGGATGGGTTTCCAAAGCGGCGTAATCATTAATATTTGTCAGCGCGTCTTTAACCAACTTCTCAAATTCGGTACGATCAATCATAACTTCTTCTGTAATGCTGCCCATTGCTAAGGAGTGGTGTATAAATAACTTACTAAATTTATAGATTAGAGATTGGAGATTGGAGATTATGAGCCTGAATCTCCAATCTCTAATCGCTAATCTCCTGGCAAATGGGTAAGGTATTAAATTCTTATTCCTAACCGGCCACGGACGATGGACGACCGTGGTCATTTAGTGGTCGGTGACCGGTTGTCGCCGTCCGTTCGCAAAAGCATTATAACATAAGGCTTATGTTTGTCCACATGGCCGTTTTATGGCCGAATGAAGGCCAAAAAACCATTGAAACCCCTGCGGCTGATGTTTTATAATAGTTATGTTATGAAAGTTCCCCTACCATCCCCTCGAATTTTGTTTTATACCTTCATCTGCCGAGCCGGAACCAAAAAGATTTTGGGTGAGAAAATTCTTGCGCTCTTTATACAAGGCAAGACGGAATTTTCACCGGTTGGGTACATATTGCGTAGAAAGGAGGCGAGGTCATTTGTAGTAATTCAACAATGAACGCTTCTCTAATTGTTCTATGTTGTCATCACTTTTTAATGGGATAGTCTAAAATTCCAGGCTATCATATAAATTCAAGGAGGAATTTAATCGATGAAAAAGTTAATGAGTATAGCTGTATTGTTAACGTTGTTAGTGGCGCTGAGTGCCTCGTTGGCCGGCGCGGCTCCTCTGGCCCAAGGTGAAGACTACACCGTTCAGGCCGATGACTGGCTGAGTAAACTGGCCGAAAAATTCTATGGCGATGTGAACGCCTACTGGGCCATCATGTCGGCCACCAACCAGGCCAATGCCGAAGACCCTTCCTACACCAAAATCACCAACCCGGACGCCATTGAAGTTGGCGCTAAATTACTTATCCCTGCTCAGGCCGAAGCCGAAGCTTTTATGGCCGATTTTGATCCGGCCCAGGCCGATGTGGGTAAATTGTTTGCCAGCGGGGAAGGCGGCCAGTTGCTGATAGGTAACTGGTGGACC
>CAZTFF010000110.1:11338-11800 GCA_964612485.1 uncultured Caldilineaceae bacterium | reverse complement strand
AAAGACCTCTTTGAAAAACGTATCGTGGGGATTAGATAGTTGGCTCATAGACCTCCCTCATACTTGATTTCGCGCGTATGGCCAATGTGTTCCACATACCGGTCAATGGTCTTTTGCAGGCCATCTTCACGCGTGCCGGTCAGGGTGAACGCGTGATACCCTTGTAATATTGTGGGTAGCGTAAGGAACCGAAAATAAATAACTTTTACACTTTGGTGACATTACGAGTAGCAAATAGAGGTAAATGTGTAAAATTTATTACTTTTTGACTCCTTAACTAAGTTCTAAGAAAGTATGTGACATTTGACACTACCGAATTGTATTTCTGGCTGTTATGATCAAGTTGCTGAATATTGCGCAACAGATTTCAATAAAATGGGCAAGTGGAATGAGGGAATACATCGGTAATTTTCCTTAATACAACGTCAAATAAGTTTTCGGGATTTTTGAGCGTCATTCCCG
>CAZTFF010000110.1:0-11238 GCA_964612485.1 uncultured Caldilineaceae bacterium | reverse complement strand
CATTTTTGAGCGTCATTCCCGCACGCTTTTAGCGTCATTCCCGCATTTTTGAGCGTCATTCCCGCACGCTTTTAGCGTCATTCCCGCATTTTTGAGCGCCATTCCCGCATTTTTGAGCGTCATTCCCGCACGCTTTTAGCGGGAATCCAAAATTTGGACAATGTAACTGAGATAAACAACATGGAAAAACAACCGGCCGTTTATATGTAGGCCAGTAAACGCAACGGAACCCTTTACCCAGGTGTCACCAGCAACTTGGTAAAACGCATCTGGCAACATAAAAACGACGTCCAGGAAGGATCCACGAAAAAATACAAAGTGCATCACCTTGTTTATTTTGAACAACATCCCACCATGGAAGCCGCCATTACTCGTGAAAAGCGCCTAAAAAAATGGAACCGTCAATGGAAGATTGATTTGATAGAGAAAAACAATCCACAATGGCGTGATTTGGGGGCTGATATTTCATAAACACGCCATGCTTCAAGCGGGAATCCGTATTGTAGATGCCCGATAAAAACATTGGTGCCCGATTTGTTGCCGTCATTGCTCGGCGCCTCACTTTGCCGTTCTCAAGAGTGACATATACTTCTATAGATATTCAGATAATGATCTTGGATCCAAGACCCTAAAGGTTTTCAAAACCTTTAGGGTCTGATACACGGCGATTCAAAATCTTTTTCTTAAAAACTATACCTCTTCCAAGATCAAATCTTTATACGGTGATACCATTCTCGGCTCCTTTTGCAAAGACTAAGGGTAATCGTATGCATTTTCTTGCCGCCACTGCCCAATCTTTGGATATACTGCCAACGGGCATAATCCAACAAAGGTGGAGGCCGCTTCGTGACCCTTCACGAAGTGAAGACCTTCACCTGAGTCAAGGGCCTGTCTCGCAGTGACATGCCTGCACTCTTTTTATGAGAACGCGCAATCCTCTGCCTAATAAGGAGATTGCTTCGCCGTCTTCGACGGCTCGCAGCAACATTATCAAAGAACGGAACAGTCCGGGTATCACCCGGTTTCTATCTCCCGCGCCCACCCCCGGTTCTCCCGGTACCAGGCCACCAACTGGGCCACCCCCTCTTGAAAGGTGCATTGCGGCCGCCAGCCCAACAATCGTTCGGCCTTGCTGATATCGGCCCAGCTTTTGGGAATATCGGCCGGATGGCGGGGGCTGTAATTTAACACCGCCTTTTTGTTTAACAGCTCTTCAATCAAGGCAATCGCCTCACTGAGTACCACCGGCTCATCAGAGCCTAAATTGATCAACTCATACCCCAGCGGTTTAAGCCCGGCAATGGTGCCGCGGGCAATATCATCCACGTAAGTAAAATCGCGCGATTGCTGCCCGTCGCCAAAGACGTGTACCGGCTTGCCTTCGTTGATCCATTGGGTAAACCGGAATAAACTCATATCCGGCCGCCCCGCCGGCCCGTACACTGTAAAGTAACGAAAGACGGTGATGTCAATGTTGTATAAATAATGGTAGGTGTAACAGAGTGTTTCTGCCGCTTTTTTAGAAGCCGCGTAAGGCGATAACGGATGGTCAGAATTCTGATCTTCCTGCCACGGCATAGGGTTATGCTGCCCGTACAGGCTGGAGGTTGAGGCCAGAATGAATTTTTTAACCGCAAACTCCCGGCACAGTTCCAGCAAATTGAGCGTGCCGGTAGCGTTGGTCTCGTAATAAACCCAGGGGTTTTCCACCGATTGGCGCACCCCGGCCCGGGCGGCCAGGTTGATCACCGCATCAAACGCTTTCTCGTCCGCCTGGCCGGAAAATAGCGGGCGCAGGGCCTGCCGCTTAGAAATATCCAACCGGTGAAATTGAAAATTGGGGCTGTCTTCCAGTTGTTTCAACCGCCACTGCTTCAGTCGCACATCATAGGCATCGTTGAGGTTATCAACCCCCACCACCTGGTGGCCGTCTGCCAGCAGCAGGGCGCAAACTTTGCCGGCAATAAAACCGGCCGCGCCGGTCACAAGATAACGCTGGCTCATATTTTGATGATCCTTGTAGTTTCAGAGACAGACAACCCTTTGGTGGCGTTGCGGGTATCAATAATGAGCCGGCTGTTTTTGATGACCCACGGCCAGTCGTAATCGTGATGCGCCGTGGTAATCACCACGCAATCGGCCTCTTGAAGGGTATCCGGGCACAATTCGCTCGATGACAAAACAATGTCTTCCTGGTTCAGATGAGGCACGTAAGGGTCGTGGTATCTAAGATCCGCCCCTTTGGCCTGCAAGAGGTGGATAATATCCAATGCCGGCGACTCGCGTAAATCGCTCACATTTTCCTTATAAGCCACGCCCAACAGCAAAACCCTGGCGTTCTTCAGGGCTTTGCCGTCGTCGTTCAGGGCATCCACAATTTTGTCCCGCACATATTCGGGCATGCCAAAGTTGATCTCGGCGGCCAGTTGAATGAAGCGGGCATTGTAATTCAGCGTTTTCAACTTCCAGGCCAGGTACTCCGGATCGATGGGAATGCAGTGCCCGCCCAGACCGGGGCCGGGGTAAAAGGGCATAAATCCAAAGGGTTTGGTTTTGGCCGCATCGATCACTTCCCACACCTCGATGTCCAACCGGTCGCACATCAAGGCCACCTCATTGACCAGCCCAATATTGACGGCCCGGAAAGTGTTTTCCAGCAGTTTGACCATCTCCGCGGCGCGGGGCGAGGAGACCGGCACCACCTGCTCGATGGCGCATTCATACAGAGCCTGAGCCACGGCCAGGCAATTGGGCGTGATGCCCCCAATGACCTTGGGCGTATTATGCACCATCCAATCCTCGCGGCCCGGATCAATGCGTTCCGGGGAAAAGGCCAGGAAAAAGTCCGCCCCGGCCTGGTGGGGCCGGCCGTTGGCTTGCTCTAAGCGGGGCAGAATTAATTCTTCGGTGGTGCCGGGGTAAGTGGTGCTTTCCATCACTACCAGCATGCCGGGCTGCAGCCGCTCGGCAATATTATCCACCCCGGCGATCACAAAGGAGAGATCGGGGTCTTTGGTTTTGCTCAGGGGCGTGGGTACACAAATGATGATCGCATCCACCTCGCTCAAGACATCGTAGCCGGTTGTGGCCGAGAAGTTACCGGCGTTCACCAGCCGCCGGATGGTACCGGTGGGCACATCAGAAATGTGCGATTCTCCCCGGTTGAGCGTGTCTACCACCGCCTGGTTGATATCGAGGCCAACCACCCGAAAGCCCGCTTCGGCAAAGGCCACCACCAGGGGTAAACCCACATAGCCCAGGCCAATCACGGCCACCACGGCCTCTCGATTGTTTATTTTTTCCAAGATAATGTCTTTTTGTTCTGTCATTGATTCTCCTGCTCGCTGCGCCACCATTCGATCATAAAAGCGCCAAAAACGCCCACCATCAGGCCTAACACGCCGGCCACGGCCGTATTGCGCAGCCGGCCCGAGGGCAGCGGTTTGGTAGGCACAATGGCCTGGCTGGCAATCTCTACCCGGCCCGTGTTGGAGCCTTCGCTAAAGGAATCGATCTGTGCCTCCTGCACCTTGCGCGAGATCACGGCAAAGGTCTCGGCTTTCACGTCCTGGTCTCGCAGCAGCTGTTCCAGAACTTCTTGTTGGGTGGCAATTTCTGTTTGCAGGGCCGCAATTTCGGCCCGCAGCGGCTCAATTTCCGCCTCGATGGCGCTTTTTCGTCCCTGCAGGGCTTGCTGCATGGCGGCCAGCGCCGCGGCCGGTTCTACCGTGTCCAGTTTGATTTGAAAAGATTGCGATTCCCGGATAATGCCGCTGTTGACCATTTCCGCCAACAAACCGGCGATCAGCACCGGGGAACTGTTCCTGGCGGCGGTTTGCGCTAACAACTCAACTTCCCGCTGCTGCTGTTGTATTTGCCGCAACTGCGTTTCATAATGGGTAAGAAGTTCGGTTTTGGCTTGCAGTTGCTGCCCCAGCAAGCCCAGATCGTGGTTGCCGGCCAAACCAACGCCCTTTTCCTGCCGGAAGCGGGTCAGCGCCGCATCCGCTTCGGCCAACGATTGGCCCACCACTCTTTTCTGCTGGACGTAGCGGTCCACTTCATCGCCGCCGCCATACAGATCGTTCACAGTGTCCACAAAAATTGCGGCCCAGGTGTTGGCCACCGCGGCCACTTCCGCGGGGTCTGTGCCGGACACGGTCAGGATAAGTAAATTGGGGGCGTTTGCCAGGGTATCGGCCTTTGTTTTCTCCTTTACATCTTCTATATCCCACTTTACCTGCTCGGCCACGTCCTTTAACAAACTATCCCCATTGGCCAGGGTGGGATAGGTGCGGTACTGGCTTTCCAGCAGGGATTGGATGGCGGTATCCGGCACATCCCGGAAGCGGGGATCGAATTGTAATTCGTACCGGGATTGGGTGGCGGTTACCAGCGCCTTGGCCTCGTAAGTAGCCGGGCTAAGAGAACTGAAGATAAAGGCCACCAGGGTCGCGGCCACAGCCAGGCCCACAACCCAATAGCGGTATTGAATTAAAATATTAACATACTGCCGCAGGTCAATTTCATCATCGGCTATAAAATCTGGCTGGGTCATTAATTCTTATCCTTAAGAACAAACATATGGTTTTAGATGCCCATAAAAACTGCCCTGCTTTAATGAACAGGGCAGCCTATTTTAGCCGCTTCGCCGGGATTAGGCAAACTACGGAAAAAAGGCAGAACCTTAAAAAAGCCTACGAAAAGACTACGAAAATTCGTAGTCAAAGTATGGTTTAATTAAAGATAAGTCCGTCGGAAGCAAAAACAATGTCTTACTTTTTGAAAAGTAAGCAATCAAAATGAAAAAGTTAGGCATTAAATTTAAATTCAATACCTAACTTTTAAAAAACTTCCGGCGGATACATTTACCAACCGGGCCGGGCGTGCGGGTCCGGCCCTTAATAGCCAAATGAAAAGAAACGGAGGTTTCACACAATGACAAAACAAATTCAAGCAGTTGCTGTGTACCGTCCCCGCATAGATTGTGGCAATCCGGCGGGTGAAGAGCGTTTTATGGAACTCATTACCAGCCGCACCACGCTGTCGTCGGGAGTGGTTAAAAATGTGCAGGAAGCCGAGGTGGAAACCCTGGTGGGTTTGCTGTTAGATGGCCGCCCGGTGCATACGGGTGCCGCTATTTATACACCCAGCATTGATTTAGACGGCAGCCTGGAAGTGAAGGTGCGCGTAGACAAACGCATTCTGCGCGCGCTCAATGCGCCGGGCGCGTTCCGGGGTCACGTGATCAATGCCGATAACGTTGGCAAAACCAGCGCCGATCTGGCCGATATGTGGAATGAGGAGTACCCGGACGATCCGGTGGCGTAGGAAAATAATAAAAAAGCCGGCAGAGGGTGCACCCTCTGCCGGCTTTTGTTTGTTTAGCAAGGCTTATAATTCCCGGCCATACCGGTGGATAGATTTACACGATGGTTACGGTGATTATAGTAAACACGTACCTGAAATTTGTGATTTTTGATAATTTCCGCCCTGATTTTGCAGAAGAACTGGTCAGGCGAGAAGGTTTTTGTCTCTATCACCGCTGCTTGCTCACAAATAGGGTGGGCTTGCAAAATAGCCATTAGAGTTCCCAGCAGAGAAGACAAAGAGGTCAATTAGGAACCTCCTGGCGGATGCCCAGCCAACTTTCCAGTATTTCCCGACTAACTTTCCAGTCTAACCAGTCATCTTCTTCTTGCATAATCGCCTGTCCCAACATCCGGCGCTGCTCAACGGTAAGCTGTCCTTTCTCTAACAGGAGTGACCGCTCGTGGAGATAATCGGTAAATTGCTGAAATCTCATCCCATACTTCTGTTCAAAATGATCAAGCGTCTGTTGAAGCGTAGCAATCTGCTGCAATATATATTGCAGCATCAGAGTTCGGATTGCTTCCTCTTCGGTAGCAAAAATTTTCCGTTTGATCAATGGCTCAATGACCGGGCTGATAATGGTGTTCGTAGGCTTATCTTTTCCTTCACTTTTACCTACATAATTCAACCTGTAACTTTTAACCCCGAATCTTCAACCTTATTTAACTTTGAACCTGTAACTTTATTCAGCATTCTTCCTCCATGTGTTCCAACAAGTCGGCAAAGGCCAACATTTCGGTACGCACCTGGGAAAATATCGTGGGGATATCCTCAATCAGTTTCTGCACCTTTATTGGATCGAATCTGAATGTATAAACGTTACGTACAATGTGACGAAAACCCCGATATTCGTCCAATGCTGCCCGTACTTCGTCAGAGATTACTGCCGGACGCACCAGAGGAACCTCCTCGGCCATTTGTTCCAGCAGTAGTTGATGCCAATTTGCTCCCTGTGGCACAGTTCCGTCTATAGTTGCCGCGATAAGTTCAAAAAGCCGTTCCAACCCGGCATAGAGACCATGCAGATTCAAAGCTACGCCATCCAAGTAAAGATCATCGGATGATTGTTGCGCTCGACGCCAGCCTTCCTGGGCCCGATCAATCACTCGGGCCATTTGGTCAAATTCATTCCGAATCCGGGCAGCTAAACGGCGTAGTTGTTCACTCATAGGTCAACTCCTTCTCGCTCGATGATCTGACTCAAAGCAGGCCGGCAATCTTCAGGGGCCACCAGATCGATCTTGAACTCAGAGCTAATGCCCGTAACAGCAGCTACGGCCTGGTAGAACTTTTGGGGCGGAATACCCCACGCCGCTATGTCTATATCTGACCACGGCGTAAACCACTCCCGGCGCAGAATGGAGCCGAACGCCACCACTCGCCTGGCGCCAAAACGTTCTCGAAGCAAATGTGCTGCTGTTTGAGCAGTCTGCCGGGCTTGCTTCCAGCGTTCAATGGCTTCAGGCTTTTCCGGTTTTCGAACCGGTCTATAATTCTGTAATTCTTCCGGGGTCAGATTTAAAGCAGTCTTAGCCACTGGTCTCCTCTTGACGGCAGCCACCGGGCTTGAGGTTGAAGGTTATCGGTTGAAGGTTGCAGGTTGCAGGTTAGAAGGTTAGAAGGTTAGAAGGTTGCAGGTTAGAAGGTTGCAGGTTAGAAATTGAACTTTCAACCTTTAACCCCGAACCTTCAACCCTATTCAACCTTCAACCTTATTCAACCCTATTCAACCCTATTCAACCTTCAACCCTATTCAACCTTCAACCTTATTCAACCTTCAACCTTATTCAACCTTCAACCGTTAATGGTGTACTCAATTTGCTCCTCACGTACGCGTTGGGTATTGGGTTGGGATTTTAGATAAACCATAAAACCGTAAATCTGGCGGCTGGCTTGTTCGGCCAAACGATAGGCTTGATCGAATTGGTTCTGGGTTAAATACCCGCAGTCAAGGGCGGCGTAAAGCTGTGAGCGAACTTCTCCGGCTGAACCTTTGGCCTGGCCTAAATAATTAATGAACAAAGCCTGGGTATGGCTTTCAAACCCCTCGGCAATATTGCTCATCACCGAAACAGCCGCCCGCCGGATCTGATCTTTCAAGCCAAAATCTTTGGCAAACGCATCCCGGCTTGTTACTTCGTAAATAATCTTAACCAACTCTCGCGCCGTCTGCCACGCCTCGATCTCCTCAAACCTTTTAACCGTGCCCATAACCACCCCTCAAAACCTTCAACCCTAAACCTCCAACCTTCCAACCTTCAACCTTTAACCTGTAACCTCCAACCCTAAACCACATCCGCAAACGTCTTTTTGCTCTTCATAAACCAAATGTAGCCCAACAAACACACGCCCAACATCAAACCGGTCATGATCAAAAACTCGCCCCAATCCGGCGCCTGGCCAAACAAGGCCACCCGCCGGAAATGGTTCACAATAAACGTGAGCGGGTTGGCGTAGATCATGTAGCGGAAGGGGAAGGGAATAGCTTCCAACGGGTAGAAGATAGGCGTGAGAAAAAACAACATCTGCACCACCACGCCCAACAAATGGCCAATATCTCTAATAAATACGCCCAACGAGGCAAAAAACCAACCCAGTCCCAGCGTTAAAAAGATCAAGGGCAGATACATGAGAGGCAAAAAGACCAGGGTCCAGGGAACTTGCCCCCGGATGATCAACGAGCCGATCAACAAAATGGTCAGGCTGAACAACGAATGAAAAAGCGCCGAGCCTAAAATGCTGACCGGCAAGATTTCCAGGGGGAACACCACCTTTTTGACATAATTGGCATTGCCCGTGATCAAACTTGGAGCGGCGATGACCGTTTCACTGAAAATATTAAAGGCGATCAGCCCGGCAAACAGGGCCAGGGCAAACTCGCCGTGGTTATCCGAAACCATGCCTTGCCAGCGCGCCTTAAAAATCACGGAAAAAACAAACGTATACACTAACAGCAGCGCCAGCGGCGTGGCAAAAGACCATAACAGCCCCAGGTAAGAACCCCGGTAACGCTGCAACACCTGCCGTTTGCTGAACTGGCCAATCAACTCCCGGTGCGCCCACAGGTTTTGCCCCATCTTAAGCGGGTTGGCATACTGCCGGGCGCTGTCTTTTTGCGCGGATATTAATCTAGTTTGGATTGGCTGGTTGATTGTCATAAGGCCCCATAAAAACTGCCCTGCTTTAGTTAACAGGGCAGTTTATTTTAGCCGCTTCGCGGGGATTAGGCAAACTACGGGAAAAAGGCAGAACCTTAAAAAAGACTACGAAAAGACTACGAAAATTCGTATATGATTTCTTACGCATTACACGAAAACCATTTGACCCCCGCGCCCAACGATTACCGGGCGCAAGTGCAATTTGCCGGTACGGTTGAGATGGAGGACGTGATCGCGCGCATGATCGAGCGCGGCTCCACCACCACCGAGGCCGATGTGCTGGCCGTATTGCAAGATTACCACGCCGCCATCGAAAGCCTGGTGCTGGAAGGCTTTAAAGTGCTGACCCCCGGCGCCAATTACGGGGTGAGTATGAAAGGGGTGTTTGACGGACGAGAGGATAATTTCGACCGGTCGCGCCACCAGGTGGAGGCCAATGTCAGCCCCGGCGCGCAGTTTCGCCGCACGATACGCGACAGGGCACGGGTCCAAAGGGCGGAAGCCACCAAACCCAGTCCCTCCCCATTGACCTATGTGGACCTGAATACGGCTGAAACCAACAGCCTGGTCACGCCCGGCGGTATGGGCCGGTTGTCCGGCTACCGGCTGAAATTTGACGCCGATGACCCCACCCAGGGCCTCTTTTTTGTGGCCGCCGACCACAGCGAAACCCACGTGGCGGTGGTGGGCCAAAATCTGCCCGCCGAGTTGATGTTTCTGGTGCCGACCGGCCTGACCTCCGGTGAGTACACCCTGGCGGTGCGGGTTTTGTACGGCGAAGACGACCTGCGCACCGGTACGCTGGATGCCCCGCTGACCGTTGCCTGATAGAACAACCGGCGCCAGTGAGCCTTAAAACGCATCCCGAGTAGCCCGGCCAGGGCGTATCGAAGGGTGCGGAATGCATCAGCTTTATCCAATAAAGAAATTGCCGGGGCACATCAAAGCGGCCCACCTTGAAAAAGGGTGGGCCGCTTGTTGTTGCTGCCGCATCTTCATTCCGTAGGGAGGGCATCCCTATGCCCGCCGGCCGGCTTTGCCCAAATCCAGTTATATAGTCATAATAAGTCACCCTATAAAGCAATAGTAGTCACCCTATAAAGCAATAGTAGTCACCCTATAAAGCAATAGTAGCCACCCTATAAAGCAATAGTAGCCGGCCTATATAGTGGTACTAGCCACCCGACATAACAATGATAAGCCGAGATATATAGTGGTATTATAAGTTCCCGGTATGAACTCGCTTTCAGTGAGCCGGTCATAAACACTCCAACGAATTAAGAAAATAACGAATTGGCGGGGTGAAAATTCGTTCCTTCCTCCATTTGTTGTAGTGTTGTAGCGAACATACCGGTTTTACTGAATTTGTACCTAAAATATTTATCCAAACCGAGAATTGCTGCAGATTCACGCAGGTTTCTCTCTAAATTTTTAAACTGCTCCGCGTTTTTCAGCGTGACATTGTAAATTCTGGTAATAATTAAGAGATGGCGTCTCGTAGTTCGGCGAAGGCTTGATAATATCGCGGCAATTCCCGGTAGAGTGTTTCGGCATATTCCTGTCGATAGACATGGACGGCCGTATTACGGGCGCGAATAATATCAAACCAGATTTCTTCGTTGCTGATCCAGCCCAGGGTAAAGGCTTGTTGAAACGCCTGGCGGGGGCTGTTGACTTCAAAACCCTGCTCGCGGCCCAGGACCTGCACCAGTTTCCAGGCCACCTCAAACGTCAACTCAAATCGCAGAATGGCCGAGTCGCGCACAATATCGCTTTCAGGTTGGTCCAGAACGACTTTCCAGCGCTGCAAAATATCTTCGAAATCTTTGGTCAAAGATTCTTGTTTCATTTGGCTGCCTTGGGTCTGATTTGTGATAAATAAATTTTGTGGGTACCGGCTGCCTCTCTAAAGCGGGTGTCTGTCTGTGAGAAATCAACCAGATCGATCGGGCGAATAGTGGGCAAGTTTTGCACATCCTGGTAAAGCCGGCGAAAAATAGTTGGATCGCGTTGGCCCTGCCATTCCACCCCCAAATCCAGATCAGACGTGGGCCGGGGATCCCCCTGGGCAAACGAGCCAAAAATAAATAAGTCCACTCCCAGGTCGTGATAGTGGTGGGCCAACTGGATCAGGGCCTGCCACACCCGGACCGGCAGTGACCTTGGGCGGGGATGGTTAAGTTTTTCTAGTGTCATAAAGGCCCACTTTCAATATGCGCAATTATCCCTATTCCTCGCGCCGCTCTCTGTCAGATCAGAAAAAATGCCGGTCGATAGTCTTTTGCCCCCCGATCGTAAACAGGCGGCGACTTGAAGCAAAACAGCGTCTTGGCCCGGCAGGGGGTTACTGATAAATGCGGCGCAGCGCCTTGGGGGTATCAACCGTTTTCAGGCAGGCCTGAATGGCGTGCAGCACATCCACATCTTCGATTTTGCGGATTTCCGGCAGCAGGCGCAAGCCTTCGGCCCGGAAAAGACCTCTTTGAAAAACGTATCGTGGGGATTAGATAGTTGGCTCATAGACTTCACTCATACTTGATTTCGCGCGCATGGCCAATGTGGTCAACATACCGGTCAATAGTGCGTTGCAAACCTTCCTCAAACGTGGTTTGGGATTTAATCATGAAAAATCCAACACCGCCACCTCATCTATCTGTCAAGTCCTGAAATAAGTTTACACAAAATAGTGACTATTACACATCAAAAA
>CAZTFF010000109.1:0-12650 GCA_964612485.1 uncultured Caldilineaceae bacterium | reverse complement strand
TATGAATCTGGAAACAACCCGCCAGGCACTATACAAAACCCACCAGCAGTTGGATCGATACCAACGCGCCCTACGATTGGCCACGCATCAAATAGAACAGCGCAACCAGGGAATGATGGCCGTTACCAATTTTATCCACCAGGCCACCCAGACCACCACCCCCGCCGGCTTGTTAAAACTGGCGCTGGCGCAGGCGCTGCAAATGGTCAACACCCCGGTAGGCGCCCAAATGGGCGCGCTGCTCTTGATTGATAACCAAAGCAAAGCGCTGACCCTGGCCGTTCACAAAGGCTTAACCCCGGCGTTAAGCGATATTTTGACGGGCCGGCAATTGGGCCAGGGCGCCGACGTGCTGATGCCGCATCTGGTGGCCGGCACCGGCGCGCTGCTGGAAAAATCAACCAACGATGAAGCCGAACAGCAGTTACTCGCTGCCGCCGAACTGTCCGGCCTGATCAGCCTGCCCATCCGGCTAAATACCAAACTCATCGGTGCCCTGCTGGTGGGGGTGCAGCAAAAAAATTATACATTTTCCCCGGCAGAAATTCATTTCTTGATGATCCTGTGCCACGAAATTGCCGTTGCGCTGGAGAATCTTAACCTGCGCGAGGGTCTGTGGCAAACGGTTGAGCAACTGCTGAGAGAAGACACTGCCGGCATCACGCTGACCAACCGGGAAGCAAAACCTGCCGCGCCGGCAGCGCCCCTGGAACTCCCCGCCGGCGCGCCCCTACTGGAACCGGCCACCAACGATATGGAACACCTGCTGGCCGGCATGATGGAAGCTGAAGACGAAGTTCAGCAGCAAAACACCGACCTGCAGGCCCTCAACACCGTATCGGAAATCATTAACCGTACCTTTAACCTGGGTGAAATCTTGCAGCAGGCGGTTGAACACACCCAAAGCACCCTGCAAACCACCGCCGCCTGGGTCTGTTTGCTGGATGACCACGGCCTGCTGCAAATTCAGGCCCACACCGGCTTTCCTCTGGACGAGGTGCAGGGCATCCCCCATTTGAAGTTGGACGAAAGCATCGAAGGCGAGGTTGTGGCCGCCAACCGGCCATGCTTTATTGAATTTCTGCCCGATGATGATCGCCGCCGCAAAACCTGGCTGGATCGGGATAAATTTCAGGCTGTGGCCCTGGTACCCATCAGCCGCCCTGTAAAAGAAAACACCGCCGCGCCAGGAGAACACGTGATTGGCGTGCTGGCTGCCGCCCGGCCAACAGGCCGCCCCTACACCTGGACCCCGAGAGAAAACCGCCTGCTCAACGCCATTGCCAACCAACTGGCCGTGGCTATTGAAAACGCCCAACTGTACGATCAGGTTTACGAGCGCGAGGTGGGTTTGAGCTGGACCAACCAGATGCTGCGCGAGATCAACGATATGCTCCTGGAAAAAAACGCCTACCTGGAAAGTTTTGTAGAAAGTGATCTGCCCCAGGCTCTCAATGAAATCTCCCAACTTCTGGGACACTTTCAATCGGATATGCCCGATTCCCACCAAAAAAAGATCAACCACCTGCAAACCATTTTGCAAGGGTTGGAAGACCGCTCCCAGGAAGCCGGCTACTTTAGCCGGGCGCTGGATTCCGCGCTGGATGAAACACTGGATGATGAGATCAGGCAAAACAACTACGCCGGCGCATCCAAACCGGTCAGATTACATAGATCAGACCCCACCCATGACCAATCCTCCAAAACTGAACCATCACCACCACTCGATAAGATTGATTCGACTCAGCCGATGAGCTTTGAAGATGCCCTGGCTGCCGGGCTGGTTCCGGCCCACCTGATGATGAGAGAAACAGAAGATTAAGAAATTTTTAGTAGTTCCATTAATCCAAGGGGGATTATCATGGCAAACCAAAAATCGTTCGAATCAACAAAAATTGGCTTCTTCCGTTCTATCCGGGGGACTTTGCTGCTCATCTTTTTAGCGGTGGCCCTGCTGCCCATGATGGTGGTTGGGTTTTTAACCTACACCCAGGCCAAAAACGCCCTGGAAACAGAAGCCACCAACAAACTGGTGGCGGTGCGCGATTTCAAAGGGCACTGGATTACCAGTTATTTTGAAGAGCGGCTCACCGATGCGCTGGTACTCTCAAACGATCCCACCATATTGGCCGCAACTCAGGCCTTTGACCAAGCGGTGGAAAAAAGCATGGCGACTCTAGACACCGATGAAATGGGCGCCATGAACCATTACCGCGAGTTATACCGCAACCGGCCCGATCTGGTTGACGCCAATGACGGTAGCAGTTACAGCGCGGTGCATGCTCAATACCACGACTTATTTAGAGAATATTTGGAGCATCATGAATTTCATGACCTCTTTCTGGTAGAGCCGCATCAAGGTAATATTATTTACTCGGTCGAAAAACAAGATGATTTTGGCACCGGTTTGATCAACGGGCGCTACGCCGATAGCAATTTGGCCAATCTTGCCCGCAACCTGATTACCGCCGAGAACAAAAACGTAACCACTCTGGAAGATTTTGCCCATTATGAAGCATCCGGTGAACCGGACGCTTTTATCGGCTCGCCCATTTTTGATGGGTCTGAGCTGGTTGGCGTACTCATATTTGAAGTACCGGTGGATGAAATTAACGCGATTATGACCAACAGAGCCGGGATGGGCGATACCGGCGAAGCCTATCTTGTTGGCGCCGACAAACTGATGCGCTCGGATTCCCGTTTTGAGGGAAATACCATTTTACAGCGAGAGATTGATACCGTTGCGTCCGCCAGAGCCTTGAACGGCGAGACCGGGGTTGAGGTTATCAACGATTATCGCGGTGTACCGGTCTTATCGGCTTACGAACCCCTGGATATTGCCGGGGTGGAATGGGCCATTCTGGCCGAAGTCGATGAAGCCGAAGCCTTTGCCGCCACCTGGGAGATGATGGTTGCAATTTTGATCATTTTGGGCGCCGGCGCCTTGATTGTAGGGGTGATCGCTATTTTTGTGGCCAACGCCATTGCCAAACCGATCCAAACTGTGACCGAATCGGCCCGGAAACTGGCCGGGCAGGGCCTGCCGCTGCTCACCCAATCGATCCAGGCCGTGGCCGACGGCAACCTGACCCGAAGCTTTAAACTTGAACCGGATTATGTGGACGTCCGCTTCCGCAACGAGATCGGCCAGATGGCCCAGGCCTTTAACCAGATGAACGAAATGCTGGACGTGGTCGGCCAGAACTTTGACAAAATGTTAAACAACCTGCGCGGGTTGGTGGGGCACGTTCAGGAAGGAGCCGAACAGGTGGCCGATGCCAGCCAGCAACTCAACGTGGCCGCCGAGCAGGCCAGCCAGGCCGGCCAGCAAGTGGCCGCCACCAGCCAGCAGGTGGCCGACGGCACCAGCCAGCAAACCCAATCCATTACCGAAGCCGCCGGTAATGTAGACCAGATGGCTCGCGCCGCCGAAGGCATTGCCCGAGGTTCGCAAGAGCAGGCCCAGAGCGTGCAAAAAACCTCCGATCTCATCACCGATATGGCCGATCTTGTCAGCCAGGTAGATGATGTATCCAAGTCGGTTACCGAGGCCAACACCAGGGTATCCCGCGCGGCCCGGCACGGCGTTGAGTCGGTCAATCAGACCGGCCAAGGGATGGACATCATTCGCCGGCGCACCGCCACCACCGCCGAAAAGGTCAAAGAAATGGGCGTCCGCTCCAAAGAGATTGGCCGCATCATCGAAACCATCGATGACATCGCCGATAAAACCGATATGCTGGCCCTCAATGCCGCCGTAGAAGCCGCGCGCGCCGGCGAGCATGGCCGCGGCTTTGCCGTGGTAGCCGATCAGGTGCGTAAATTATCGGAAGACTCTAAAAATTCTACCCGCGATATTGGCGCATTGATTGAGCGCGTGCAGGAAACCATCAACGAAGCCATCGCCTCGATGGACAGTACCTCTGCCGAGGTAGACAACGGCAGCCAACTGGTTTCCGATACCTCCCAATCGCTGCAAGATATTATGGAAGCCGCCGAAAGCGCCGCGCTGTTGGCCGAACGCATCGACCAGGCGGTGCGCCAGCTCAAAGCAAAGAACGAGGGCGTGGTATCGGCCATCGAATCGGTGAGCGCGGTGGTGGAAGAAAATACTGCCGTGGCCGAAGAAATGGCCGCCAACAGCCAGGAAGTGACCGGCGCCATGGAAAACGTGTCCAGCATTGCCGAAGAAAACAGCGCCTCCACCGAAGAAGTCAGCGCCTCCGCCGAGGAAATGTCGGCCCAGGCCGAAGAAGTGGTGGCCTCCGCCGAAGAACTCTCGGCCCTGGCCGAAGAGTTACGCGCCGCGATCAGCCAGTTCCAGGTTGATAGCGCACAGCAACAGAAAATGGATGAGCCAACATACGCAATCGAACCGACGAAACCATCATCCACGCCAGACACTTTTGACCAACCCGCCGAACCCGCGCTGGAACAGGGCAATGGTCACTATCGAGATAGCGAACCGGAAAAACAGGAATAATGATATCTGTTCAGGTTGCACAGAGCCTCTCAGAGAATACGCAGAGAGACACAGAGAATTTTTTATAAGTATTTCTCTGTGTGCCTCCGTGACTCCTCCGTGTAACTTGTGACCTGAATAATTACAAATAATGTATCAATCAAAAGGGATTATTTAGGATGAGTGCATTTTTTTGGAGAAGCCGATGTCGAAAATAATGATCGTTGATGATGCTAAATTTATGCGGATGCGGGTCAACAAGCTGCTCAGCAAACAGGGGTATGAGGTGGTTGAGGCTGAAGACGGCGAGGCCGCGGTCATCGTTTACCGCTCTGCGCATCCCGATGCCGTGCTGATGGATATTACCATGCCTCGCAAAGATGGCCTTACCGCGCTGGCGGAAATTCGCTCTCTTGATCCCCGCGCGGTGGTGATTATGCTGACCGCGCTGGGCCAACAGAAGATGGTACTCCAGGCGATGCAGGCCGGGGCCAAAGATTTTGTAGTGAAACCTTACGATCCAGACCGATTGGTAAAGGCATTACAACGAGCTTTGAAATAAAAAGTAGCTGTCACCTGATATGACACGGTTAGCGGGCAAACGCCCGAAAAGGATTTGTCTGGGTTAACCGCTGAAGTGTGGCTTCATCCACGCCCGCCTGCCGAAGTTTGGGCAGCAACTCGGTACTCAGGTGGGTATAAGGTTTGGGAACGCCGCCGCCGGGTTGGGCCGGGTCGTACCACCCCCGGTCGTGGCTGAGCAGTAATCTATCACCCAGCCCGGCCTCCAAAACACGTTGAATGTGTTCCACAAAGTAATCATCATTAAATTCTTCGCTGCCAATGGCATCGTATTCTATCCAGGCCCCTCGCTGCGCCATTTCCAGATGCAGGCTGAAATCCGGCTCGGCCTGGGTATGAATCCAGATAAAGCGCTCGGCAGTATATCCTGCCGCTTCAATAATATCAAGCTGATTCCGAACCACCCGCCCTTTGATGGTGTGGCTGCCGATGACCGCGCCGGTGGCCTGGGCTGCGGCCGCAGCGGCCCGCAAAATTTTGGTTTCGCAATGGGTCAGGCCGTTGTCGCCGGCGCTTAGTTTGATCCAGCCAGCTTGCACGCCGCTCTCCTCAATCTCGCCCTGAAGCTCGGCCAGCATCCAATCGGTCAATTCGGTTTCGCCGGCAGAGAAGGTCCAATCGGGAATCCAGGGTTCGCGGTAAATGCCGGTGGGCACTACCAGCGGGCAGCGCGTTGCTTCCGAAACTGTCCGGTCAATATCGGCCCGGCGGCCCACGCCCACCGTACTACATTCGACAATGGCTGTAACGCCAACGGCTTGCGCTTTGTTAATTTCCGGAGCCATCAATTGCACCACGTCGGCTGTGTTGGCTCGCGCATAGCCGGGTTGGTCCCAGGTACGGAGATCAACAAAAACATGCTCATGCGGCAGGATCATCCCCAGTTCATCAGCAGTTTTCGCGCCGAGGGTGGTTATCAATTCAGGCATTTCGACCTTCCTTTTCTACATTACCTTAATGGCACCGGCGCGTTCCGGGTCAAAATCTTCCGGCCAGATGGTGGTGGCATCATATTTAACTCGTTTGAGGCTGGCTCCGGCCAGATTGGCCATTTCCAGATTGGTGCCTTTGAGATCGGACCGGCGTAAATTGACCCCGCCCAAAATCGCTTCACTCAAACGGGCGGTTCCCAAATTGGCCCAGCGTAGTTTTGCGCCGCGCAGGTCGGCCCCCGACAAATTGGCCTCGATTAGAACAGCCATGCTCAAATTTGCGCCGCGCAGGTCGGCCAGGTGCAAATTGGCCTCGTTTAAAATCGCCATTTCTAAATCAGCGCCTCGTAAATCCGCGCCGCTCAGATCGGTTCCGGTCAGGTGAGCGCCAATCAGAACGGCGTGGCTCAGATCGGCCCCAATCAAATTTTGATTTTCGGCTCCCCGGTTCACAATTTCCCACACCTGCCGCCATTTTTCATCCAGTTGGGTTGCATCATCAATTCTGGCGCCAATCAAAATGGTTTCGTTTAGATTAGCGCCCACAAGAGAAGTGGTTCCCAGATCTGCGCCGCCCAGGTTAAGCCGGCTCAGATCCAGGCCGCTCAGATCCATTCCAAAAAGGTCCGGTATTTTTCCTCTTTGGCGCGCGGTACGGATGACTTCTTCAACACGCTCCCGGGTTGGTTTGATACGCATTCTTCATCCCCCTCAAAAAAGCGGCCCTTGACAAGCGGCGTTCTTTTCATACACTATTTAGTACCTGTTTGGATGCTAACTCATCCGATCAGGTTAAAGCCCCGGCCACACGGGGCTTTTGTCTTTCTTAATTTATTGTATCACGCAACGGGCCTCTTTACAATCATTTTGAGGCAAAAGAAGTTTTTAGCTGGTTAGGCCTTATCAATGGGCTGTAACTTCCAAAAAATTGGGGCAACTTTACGGAGTTCCTGTAGGGACAGAATAATATTCTGTCCCTACAGGGAAATATTGAGGAGCTGAGAGCGTAGTTTGTATTATCTCAATTGTTAACCGCGTATTCGTTCATCCACCAATTGCCCATCCGGGGCCACCAGTTGGACATGCAGCGGCATCTGGCCTACGGCGTGGGTAGAACAGCTTAAGCAGGGATCAAAGATGCGGATACCGTGTTCAATACGGTTCATCACGCCTTCGGTCAGGCCGCTACCGTTTACATACGCCTGGGCAATCTGTTTGACGGTTTTGTTCATAGCCAGGTTGTTCTGACCGGTGGCAATGAGCAGGTTGACCTTTTGCAGAATGCCGTCTTCGTCCACCTCGTATTCGTGAAAGAGCGTGCCGCGCGGCGCTTCGCTTACGCCCACACCTTTGGGATTATTGACGCCGGCCTTGCTGCGAATATGGTTGCCCATCAGGTCCGGGTCGTCCAGCACTTCTTCGATCTTCTCCAGGGAGAACAGAATTTCGATCAGGCGAGCGTAATGATAGTGGAAGCTGCTCAACACCGGCTTGCCGTGCTCGCCCAAACGGCGGAACTGGCGCAGTTCGCGGTCGGCGCGGGGCGTGCCGGCAAAATCGCAAATGTTTACGCGGGCCAATGGGCCAACGCGGTACATGCCTTCGTCGCCAAAGCCGTTGCGTTTGTAGTAGGGGAACTTTAAATAGGTCCACGGTTCTACCGCCTCGGCAATGATGTCGCGATAGTTGGCCGGGTCTACGCCGTCTTCCACAATGCGGCCGTCGCTGTCCATCATACGCAGCACGCCGTCGTAATGTTCCAGACCGCCGTCGGGCGTAACCAGGCCCATAAACAGGCTGGGGAAGTTGCCATACGACTCGATTTCGGGATCAAACCCTTCGGCGGCATCTTTGAACAGGTGGAGGGCCATATTGATGGTGTCAAAGGCCTCGCCCAGCCCGGCGCGGATTTTATCCCGCTTTTCTTCGCTGAGCGCCTCGCGCACGCCGCCGGGAATGGTCCAGGCCGCGTGGATGCTCTTGCCGCCCAGCAGCCGGATGATCTCCTGGCCGTAGCCGCGCAAACGGATACCCTGGCGGGCAATATCGGGATGCTGCTGGATGAGGCCCATCACGTTACGGGTGGTGGGTTCGCTCTCCATGCCCAGCAGCAGGTCGGGCGCGCTCAAGTGGAAAAAACTCAGCGCGTGGCTCTGCACAATCTGGCCCCAGTTCATCAGGCGGCGCAGCTTTTCGGCGCTGGGCGAAATCCGCACGCCTAAAATCGCATCGCCGGTTTTAGCCGAGGCCATCAGGTGGCTCACCGGGCAAATGCCGCACACGCGGGCAGTGATGCCGGGCATTTCCCAGATGGTGCGGCCCTCGCAGAATTTTTCAAAGCCTCTAAATTCGGTGACGTGGAAGCGGGTATCGGCCACGTTTCCGGCGTCATCCAGATGGACGGTTATTTTTGCGTGCCCTTCGATGCGGGTCACGGGATCAATCGTTACCATTTTTCCCATAATTGGTTTCTCCTGAAAGCTAGCTTATTTTCGCTACCCAAAATATCTCATCTCTTCCGGCAGGTCCACCGGTTGGCCGGCCAGCAACGACTGTACAGCTTCCCAAATACGGTCGGGGTCGGGCGGGCAGCCGGGGATGTAGGCATCAACTTTTATCACCTGATGCAGCGGCAGCACTTTGGGCAAGAGGGCGGGCAGCACCCGATCTTCTTCCAGCCCTTTGGGCGCGCTGCCGGGGCCTTCGTGGTAAACCTTGGTGAGCAGGTCGTCTACGGGCAGGTAGTTGCGCAGGCTGGTGACGTTGCCCGTAACGGCACAATCTCCAAAGCTGACCACAATTTTACTGCGTTCGCGGATTTGCTCGGCCAGTTCCAGGTTATCCACATTGCATACGGCTCCTTCCACCAGGGTCACGTCCACATCTTCCGGGAATTCTTTCACATCGGCGATGGGGCTGTAAACCAGATCGGCGGCTTCGGCCAGTTCGATCAGGCGTTCATCCAGGTCTAAAAAGCTCATGTGGCAGCCGGAACAGCCGCCAAACCAGATGGTTGCCAGTTTTATTTTCTGCTGTTTTTTTGCCATTGTTATATTCCTCTGTAAAGCTATAAAGCTTGTATTGTCTCTGAGTGACGATTCAGCGCAATCCTCATAGAGATTGGTTAATAGTGATTGGAGATTCTAGCCGCAATCTCTACTCTCTAATCTCTCAATCTCGTTGAACAATTTTTTGTCCTGCTCACGCCGAAACGTTACGTTCACAGTTTATAAAACTACCAGACCCACTCGTTCTTTTCCCGTCCGGTCACAATCCATTCCAGAAAATCGTGCTGTTTTTCCATCTCGGCCACTGCCGAACCTTTGTCAAACAGCGCGCCGGTGGGGCAAACCTGCACGCACTTGCCGCAACTGGTGCAGCTCCGGCTGCTGCCCCAGGGCTGGTTCATATCTACCACAACCCGGCTGTTGACTCCGCGTCCCATCACATCCCAGGTGTGGGCACCTTCCACTTCATCGCAAACCCGTACGCAACGGGTGCATAAAATGCAGCGGTTATGGTCCAGGCCGAAACGCTCGTGGCTGTTGTCCACCGGCAGTTCGGGGTTGAGATAGTCGTAGCGCACGTGATCAACGCCCAGTTGAGCGGCCTGCCATTGTAGTTCGCAATTACCGTTCATTACACAGACCGCGCAATAGTGGTTGCGCTCGGCCAGCAGCATCTCGATGATCATTTTACGGTATGCTACCAGCCGGTCGGTGTGGGTACTCACCACCATGCCTTCGGCGGGCCGGGTAGTGCAGGCCGCCATTAATTTGGGGATGCCGGCAATTTCAACCAGGCACAAGCGGCACGCGCCGCGCTCGCTCAGGCCGTTCATATGGCAGAGGGTGGGGATTTCAATGCCCTGTTCGCGGATAACTTCCAGCAAGGATTGGTCATCGCCTGCGCTCACCAATTCATCATTTAAGGTAAAAGTTACAACAGCCATTAGTTCACCTCCTGAGCCGTTTCAACCTGGCCGGCGCGACGGTAGAGTTCTTCGGCCAGTTCCATCACCGGCACTTCCGTCATCTCGCACACGCCCGCCGGGCAGCGATGTTCTTTAACGTGGGCTTCGTACTCCTCCCGGAAGAAACGCAGGGTGCTGACAATGGGGTTGGGCGCGCCCTGCCCCAGGCCGCACAGGCTGGTTTCCCGAACCATGGTGCAGAGTTCATCTAAAATAACCATATCTTTTTCGGTGGCGCTGCCGTTGGTAATGCGCTCTAAAATGCGGTGCATTTCAACGGTGCCCACCCGGCAGGGAATACATTTGCCGCAGCTTTCGTCCATACAAAATTCCATAAAATATTTGACCACGTCGGGCATGCAGTTGGTATCATCCATCACAATCAACCCGCCGGACCCCATCATCGATCCCAACGCTTTCAAACTCTCGTAATCTACTGAAGAGTCCAGATGGGAGGCCGGGATACAGCCGCCGCTGGGGCCGCCGGTCTGGGCCGCTTTGAAATCGCGCCCGCCGGGAATACCGCCGGCAATATCGTACACAATCTCGCGCAGGCTGATGCCCATCGGTACCTCGATCAGACCGGTGGTTTCCAACGCGCCGGCCAGGGCAAAGATTTTAGTGCCCTTACTCTTTTGGGTGCCAATACCGGCAAACCAATCCGCGCCGTTGGTAATGATCGGCGCGATATTGCCGTAAGTTTCTACATTGTTCAGCAGGGTTGGCTTGCCCCACAACCCGCTCTCCGACGGGTACGGCGGACGGGGTTGGGGTTGGCCGCGCTTGCCCATCACCGAGGCGATCAACGCGGTTTCCTCGCCGCAGACAAACGCGCCGGCGCCAATGCGGATGTCGATGCGGAAGCTGAAGTTACTGTCCATCACGCGGGTTCCCAGCAAGCCCCGCCGTTCAGCCATCCGAATGGCTTTTTGCAGGCGCTGGGCGGCAATGGGATACTCGCCGCGCACGTAAATGTAACCCTGCGTTGCGCCAACCGCGTACCCGGCAATAGCCATACCTTCCAAAATGCGGTGCGGGTCCGACTCCATCAGGGTGCGGTCCATATAGGCGCCGGGGTCGCCCTCGTCGCCGTTAGCCACCACGTATTTTACATCGCCCTCTTCCTTACGCACCTGATCCCATTTAAGACCGGTGGGATAGCCGGCGCCGCCGCGACCACGCAAACCGCTGCGAGTGATCTCGTGGCACACTTCTTCAGGCGTCATATCGCGCAGGGCGTTGCCCAGGGCCATGTAACCGCCGCGCACCACGTAATCTTCCAGCAGTTCGGGATCAATCTGGCCGCTATTGCCCAGCACTACTTTTTCCTGCTTATTGAAGAACGGAGCATCATTGGGCAAAACATTCTCGGCCAATACGGTTGGCGCTTCGGGAGCTACATGTTTTTCTACAATCTCCAGAGCCAATTCCGGGGTGACATTCTCATAGATCACATCTTCCTGGCCCTGCATTTGCACCGTTACCAGCGGGCCGCGGCTGCACGGCCCCATACAACCGGTATTGACCACGGCCACTTCGGCCTTGAGTCCCTTTTCCAGCAGGGTTTCTTTAAAAGCTTCCTGTACCTTGGCTCCTCCCGATGACAGGCAGGGGGTACTGCCACAGCACAGCAGCCGGCAGCGAAGTTTTTGTTGCCGATCACGAACTTTATCGGCTAATTCTTGCAGTTCAACTCTGTTCATGATGCCTCCATTTCCTCAAGCGCTTCTTCATCTTCTGCCGCGGCCTTGGGCCTGGCCCCATTTCCGTTTGATTTGCGGGCGCCGGCCACAGCTTCTTTCACTTTGGCAACGGTCGAATCTGGGGTTTCTTTCCCCAGCGTTTCCTCATCCAGGATCAAAATTGGGGCCAGACCACAACTGCCCAGGCAGCGAGCCTCGGTCAGGCTGAACTTGCCGTCGGGGGTCGTTTCGCCGGCTTTGATGTTGTACTCTTGCTCCAGGCGCGAGACAATATCGCCCGCCCCTTTTACATAGCAAGCGGTTCCCATGCACACAATGCATTGGTGCTCGCCTTTGGGTTCCAGTGAGAAGAAGTGGTAGAACGTGGCCACCCCAAAAACCCAACTGGGCGGTAATTTCAACTGGCGGGCCACATAAATCAACAGGCCCTCGTCCAGATAGCCAAAGGCCTCCTGAGCCACGTGCAGCACTTCAATCAAGGCATCCTGCTGGTAATGCAGGCGCTTTAATGCGCGGTCTACCGCCTTAAATCGGACATCACCACTGGGATGCCCGGCTGGCGAGGTTGATTTTTTTGTTTTTGTCGCAACCATAAACGGCTCCTTTTAAAAATTAGGCAAAATGATCAAAATATTTTTAACTATTCGTTTTGTTATACAAATGGCGGAAGTGACAGCATCTCAGAGGGTGATCAATCTGGCGTATTGTGCCAGCCATAAACGAAAAGATAAAGGGGTCGAGATAGACCCACTATAACATAATTGCCCCCCAGCGCCAATTTTCTCTTCTTATTATTTGTTAACAAAAACACAAATCAAGGGCAAAAAAACAAATGAGCGTAACAGGTCGATGCTTGATGGGTTAGGGCCTAACCAGTAAAATTCTTGTACAACAAGCAAGAACTTCCAGTAACACATTTCTTTTTGGTTGCGGTTTTGTCCGCGTTAGGTATAGAAGAAGTTATAGCATGAACAGGCGGTCGTTCATAGTGACATTTG
>CAZTFF010000108.1:0-13041 GCA_964612485.1 uncultured Caldilineaceae bacterium | reverse complement strand
CTTTATTCTTGCTGATAATGTTAGAACCCACGTTTTTGATTCGCCCTCTTCCTAACCCGAACAAAGCCGCTGCGCTTCCAAGCCGGAGCCAAAAAGGTTTTGGCACGAAAATTCTTACACAAAAAACAAGATTTTCATGGGTTAGGCCTTAACGCACCTGTTTGGGAACCAGCAATGCTAACGCCCCGGCGATCAGCAACAAAACAATGACTCCTGCACTAAGGGCCAGCCGCGATACATTCTGGTTAAGTTCGCCCCCTGTGTCCGGTAATTGGGCGGGCGGTTGCAGGGTGGCGGCCATATCCGCACCAGACTCTTGAACGGGTTGCTCTTCGGTCCCGGTCGATGACTCTGGGGTTGGTGAGGCGGTTTCTTCACCTCCGGCCTCGCGCTCTGATGACTCGCCGCCTGGCGTTTCCGCCAGGTCGTCCAACGATTCTTGTCCAAAGCCTTCAGGCGTGGCTGTCTCACCGGCATCTGACGTTGTTGTACCTGTTTCCGCTTCGCGTCCCTCCGCATCATCAGAATCAGCACTCCCAACATTCGTGCCGGGGTCCGGGCCGGGGGTTGCTGTTGCGATTGTATCATCGCCGGCTTGTTCCGACGCCGCGTCAACTGTTTCAACTTCAACCGGCGTGGGAGAAATTAGAGGCCCGGTTGTGGGGGTTAGTGTTGCTGCTTCTACAGTGTCTTCAGCGGCTATCGATTCGCCGCCACCCATCCCCCCTTCATCGGCCCTATCCAATGCAGTTTCAGCATCAGGCTGCTCACCGGCAGTGCCTTCCGAGCCGTTTTCCGGGCCGGGCGTATCTTGCGCGGGTAGTATGGGGCTTGATTCAACCAATGGGGTTGCTGTTTCTGTAGGATCAGGGGGGAGTTGATCCAGATCGGGCGTCAGCGTGGGGGTCGGCTGTTGGGCTATTGCCAAAGCGGTGGCTGTTTCAGTTTCGGACTCAACCAAGGCTTCTTTTTGAGCAATAAATCCTCCCCCGGCTAAAGCAAAAAAACAAATCAGTAAAACAAGGACCCGCTGCTTTTTCTTTTTTATGTGCTGGCCAAACAAGTCCTCATCCATAACTCACGTATCACTCACTGCTGCCCTTTTGCGCCCAATCGCGGGCCTGTTCAATCCAATAATCCACGTTAACGCGCTGCCAATTTTTAATGTCGAGCATGCGCCGGAGCTGGTCGGGGTCGGCATGGGCCAGTTGGTTGTAGGTATTGAAGCCGGCATCGCGGAGTTTCCACTGGTATACCGGCCCAATGCCTTTGATGACCGTCAGATCATCAGGATGGGTGCGTTGGTAGGAATCAAACTCAGTTTGCAGGGAGTCCATTTTACGGTCATGCTCGCTCAATTGTTGGCGTAAATCATGAACTTCCTGATCGCGCTGGCGCAGAAAATCGGCCAGCGTTTCGGAAGCGTCGCCTTTCAGGTCTTCAGGGATGACCACCTGCGCGGAGTGCCCGCCTCCCAAACGACTGCCGTTTAATTGCTGCTGTAACTCACGATTGCGGCGGTAGCCCAGGTCGATCAACCATTCTACCACAAAGCCAATGACCGCACCGGCTACCACCAGCAACGCGCCGACAAATAATTCCACTTCCTTGCCCCAGGCAAAAAGAAAGGTTCCTACAAACCCAAGTGCTATCCCCAGAATTACCAATGCTATACCCAGAGGAACGCCCATAGACCGCCTCCTGCTAAAAATATTATGTGTAGTCCTATTATACCATTTCCCCGTTAAAATTTGAACCTTACGTATTAATTTTCGTCCAACAATGAGCGAGCGGTAAAGAAAACATCATTCAACATTTGGGGCGTCAGCCGGCCTGTTTGGGTATTTTGCCGGCTGGGATGGTAAGAGGCAACCACATGCTTTTTAATTCCGCTTCCATTCGGCTCAAAGACGTGGTGCATGCCGTGCCCAAATTTGTGGCGAGGAACATCATAATCAAAATCGCGCAGCAAACGCAAAGAGCGCTCAAACGCAATCTGTCCCAGGGCCACTACCACCCGAATCTGGGGCAGCAACTGCCACTCGCGCAGCAAAAAAGGGCGGCAATTATTCAATTCCTCGGCGGTGGGTTTGTTGCCGGGCGGAGCGCAGCGGCCTACAGCGGTAATAAAGGCATCGGTCAGCGCCAGGCCATCATCCCGATGGCGGGACTCCGGCTGGTTGGCAAAGCCGGTCTCGTATAAGGCGTTGTACAAGGTATTGCCCGACCCGTCGCCGGTAAACATCCGGCCCGTGCGGTTAGAGCCGTGCGCCCCGGGAGCCAGCCCCACAATGAAAACCCGGGCCAGCGGATCGCCAAAGCCGGGCACAGGTTTGCCCCAGTAGTCCCAATCCTGATAAGCCCGCCGCTTTTCCCGCGCTACCCGCTCCCGCCATTCCACCAGACGGGGACAGGCGCGGCACGTAACGATTTTTTGATTCAGTTCTTGCCACGCAATTTCTTTGGAGGATACCATAGTGATGACTTTTATCTCCGTCTTCGTCGTCGACGCCGAGGTTTAACCAGCCACCGTAACTTCTGCACGTACTGCTGCTCATCAAACGTCTGTTGGGATTGTAACATGGTAAAGAGGGTGTCTGTCACAACGCTGCCAATTTCATGTACCGCTTCATGGCGGGTCAGGCCCTGTTGCATCAATTGATCCAGGGTTTCCGCGGTTTGCGGTGGGTCCCGGTCGGCAACCTGGTTTTCAACAATTTGATGCACCAACACGTGCAGCACCGGATTAACCTCGTCTTGCAGCAAGTCTTCATCCGAAATCGTGTCCAACTGCTCCCATACCTCGAAATATTCAGGATGCAGTTGCATGATTTCGGCCAGCAGTTGGTCTTCGGGCCGAAGCCCCTCCTGATCCAGGGCCGATATTTCCCAAATCATATGCAGGTGTTGCCGAAATTTGTCTTTAAAGTCGTCCATAACGCCTCTGATCGTGGTTGTAATTCAAATTCAGACCATAAACGGTACCATCACCCGGTTGGCCAGGAAACGGCCTTCCAGGGTCAATCTTAACCGACGACCCGCCGGCGTGTCAAGCCATTCCAGCAAACTTTGGGCCAAACCGGCTTGAATGGCCTGAGCATATTGCGTTTCCAGAGCAACACCAAATCGTTGGGCAAAACCGGCTTCACTCACGCCTTCTCGCACCAGCCGCAGCCCCAGCAGCATCTGCTCCGACATTTCGATGGAGCGATCCAACGGCTCGTAGGTTTGTTCATCCCGGGCCAGGCCCAAACCGGTTCCGGCTTCCACGCGTTCGATGTAAGTTTGGGGTCGTTTGACATTCATCCAGCGCGCGTGGTTGAGCGTGCCCACCGACCCCGCGCCCACGCCGGCATAAGGTTGCTGCCGCCAGTAAATCAAATTATGCTTCGACGCCAGTTGGGGCGTCTGCCAGGCGGCTTGTTCCCCGGCCCGCGCCCAATTGGAAATCTCGTAATGGGTATAGCCGGCCCCTGCCAACAACTCCATGGCCGCAGCGTACATATCGGCGGCCACATCATCATCGGGGGCGGGAATTTGCCCGATTGTTACCTGTCGATGCAGCGGTGTTCCCGACTCTACAATCAAAGCATAAAGCGAGATGTGTTCCGGCGCAAGTTGGATGGCTGTTTGAAGATTCGCCTGCCATTGAGCCACGGTTTGTTCCGGCAGATTAAAAATGAGATCAAGGCTGATGTTTTCAAAATCTGCCTTTCTTGATAGATTAACCGCCTTTCGCGCCGTATTGGTGTTGTGCAGCCGGCTCAAAAACCGAAGTTCATCATCGTTAAAACTTTGCACGCCTAACGATAGCCGGTTGACGCCGCCCTGCCGTAACGCCTGCAAATACGCCAGCGACAGGGTTCCCGGATTGGCTTCGATGGTGATTTCCGCTTCCGGGTGCAACTCAAACGCCGTTTGCGCCGCTTCAACCAATTCAACCAGATCGCCGGGAGGCAGCGTGGTCGGCGTGCCACCCCCAATAAAAATTGTAGACAGATGGGGCCGGCCCAACGCCGCGCCGGTCTGTTCAATTTCTCGCCGCAGCGCCCGGTGGTACCGCTTTTTGAGCGCGTCCTCGCCTTCGATGTAGGTGTTAAAATCGCAATAAATGCAGCGGGTTACGCACCAGGGAATATGAATATACAAACCTAATGTCGTCATCATATCATTCATGCCTGTAATTCTACCCAGGTGTTAAAATTATACCAGTCACTAGCCCTGCCAAAAGATTTAAATTCGCCACCAACTTCGGGATGGGGGTAGGGAGTAGCGGTAGATTTAAGCCGGATGAAAAATATCTGCCCCCAAACTGAAAGGCTCCCCTTCGGTATCAAAAAATTGACAATCTATCGCCCCCAGCATACAATTTGAGTTCCCTAACCCGGACACAGCCGGAACCAAAAAGACAAACACGGTTGGAAATTCTTGTCCACTTGGAAGCAACGTGGCTAATACAAGATTTTTACGGGTTAGGCCCTATCAACCCACAAATCCGCTCCTGGGAATATAGCCTACGGCTATTGGAGCGACATATGGAAGGAGATCCAATGAAGCACATCCCAATCACCATCACGCTGGCAATTCTGATCTTGAGTTTAAGCATGACCGCCTGCGGCAGCACTGCGCCGCCGCCCAATATCCAGGAAACGGTGGATGCCGCGGTAGCGGCGACCGTGGCCGCCCAACTCCCCCCAGCCGAGGCCGAACAACCCACCGCCACGCCCTATCCTACCTACACGCCCTATCCTACCTATACGCCGGTTCCCACGGAAGAACCCACCGTTGAGGCTACCGAGGAACCGACCGAAGAGCCAACCCAACCCGCCGAAGCTGCACCGCCGCCAACAGCCACACCCGTCCCGGTACAGCCGCAAGAAACCGCCATCCGAGCGCAAGACGGCGCAACTATGGTGCTGGTTCCCGCCGGTGAATTTTTGATGGGCGCCAGCGAGGAGCAACTGGCCGCGGTGGGGGCGGGCGGCCCGCCCAAATTAGCCGGAGGCGATGAACAGCCCCAGCATCCGGTTAACGTGGCCGCTTTCTGGATTGACCGGACCGAAGTAACCAACCAGCAGTACAGCGATTTTGTCAACCTGACCGGTTATCAAACCGCCGCCGAACTGGAGGGATACGGCACCAGCGGCGGCGAACAGGTTGAAGGCGCGGCGTTCTACCATCCCCGTGGCCCGGAAACCGGCATCGACGATAAGCTCAATCATCCCGTTACCCAGGTTACATGGGAGGATGCCAGAGCCTATTGCAATTGGGCAGGCGCGCGGCTGCCCACCGAAGCCAAGTGGGAGAAAGCGGCCAAGGGCAGCGCCAACGACCGCGTATTCCCCTGGGGCAACGCTTTCCAATTACCGGCGTTTGATCTGGCAACTGCCGCCAACTATTGCAGCGCCAGTTGCCCCTTTGACGGCGATCCCAATACCGATGACGGCTTTGCCTATACCGCGCCGGTGGGCAGCTTCCCGGCAGGCGCCAGCCCGTACGGCGCGCTGGATATGGCCGGCAATGTATGGGAATGGACGGAAAGTTCCTATCTAGGCTACCCCGGCAATACTTACGAGCAGCAGCAAGATTTTAATGAATATTTCAAGGTGGTGCGGGGCGGTTCGTGGGATAACGCCGGCCAGCATATGCGCGCCACCTTCCGCCAAAATAACGAACCCAACGTGCGCAGCGATGGCACCGGCTTCCGCTGCGCTGTCTCCGCCGATGTTTTTGAACCCGCTCCGGCGGAGTCTGCTGAAACCGAAAGCCCACCAGAACCTACCCAGGAACCAACGACTGAACCCGAACCGACCGTTAAGCCGACAACCGAACCTGAACCAACCCAAGAACCGACGGCAGAACCCACCGAAGAACCTGAAAGCAACGGTTAAATGCTAAAGACGGTGACTGTCACTGGGATGACAGTCACCGTCTTTTACAAAAAAATTCCGGCAGGAATGTTAAATTTGCTTAACAAAAGAGACGTAAGAACTCTTGCCCCCTGCTCATAATTGGGCTATAATGGCTGCTAACTTTATGTGTAGCAGATTTAATTTATGTTTGTTTCAATGGCTGAAACATTTGCATGTCAAATGCGGCTGTAGTTTATTACAGGGGAACCACCCTTGCTGTTCCCTGCTCAGGTAAATAGTCGCATTTTTTGTTTCTTTATTTTATTAACAACGAAAGGGGGTGGTAAATCATCACAACTTAAGACCATCCAATTCCTTTTTATATCGGTAACCCCTGGGGTTACATTTGTACTCAAATGAACACCCCTTGAGGAAAATTGTTTATCAAAATTCTATCTTTTACGGAGGAAGAAAGAATGCGAAAGTCTATATGGACGTTAATAACCCTGATGGTAATGTTAACTCTCGCGCTGTCGGCGTGTGGCCAGGCCTCAACCCCTGCCGCCGAGCAGCCCGCAGCCGAAGAATCAACGCAAGAAGAAGCGCAGGTTGAAGAACCGGCTCAGGAAGAAGAAACCCAGGCCGAAGCCGGCTTGAAAGTCTGCCAGGTGACGGACACCGGCGGTATCGATGACAAATCCTTCAACGCCACCGCCTGGAAGGGCGTGGAGCAGGCCGAAGAGCAACTGGGCGCGGAAGGCAAATACCTGGAATCGCAGCAGCAAACCGATTATGACAAAAACATCACCCAATTCCTGCAAGAAGGCTGCGACCTGATCGTCACCGTTGGCTTCCTGCTGGGCGATGCGACGGCCAAGTATGCTCAGGAAAATCCCGACGTGCCTTTCACCATTGTTGACTTTGCCTACGATCCCCCCATCGACAATGTGCTGGGACAGGTTTTCAACACCGATGAAGCCGCTTTCCTGGCCGGCTACCTGGCCGCCTCCCAAACCGAAACCGGTGTGGTGGGAACGTGGGGCGGTATCGCCATTCCCCCGGTCACTGTCTTCATGGATGGTTTCCTGGCCGGCGTGAACTACTACAACGAACAAAACGGCACCGATGTGCAGGTGCTGGGTTGGGACGGCACCGACGGCCTGTTCATCAACAACTTTGAAAGCGCCGAAGACGGCAAAAAAGCCTCCGCTTCCCTGGCCGATGAAGGCGCCGACATCATCATGCCCGTCGCCGGCCCCGCCGGCCTGGGCGCGGGTGCAGTAGCCAAAGAACGCGGCCTCAAGATCATTGGCGTTGACTCCGACTGGTACGACACCGCACCGGAGTATCAAGACCAAATCCTGACCAGCGTACTCAAGAACATGAACGTCACCGTTCTGGAAGCCGCCAAAATGGTCCAGGATGGCACCTTTGAAGGCGGCGTGATCGTCGGCACGCTCGAAAACGGCGGCGTCGGCCTGGCCTCCCTCCACAACTTCGAAGACCAGGTCTCCGATGAGGTCCAAGCCGAACTCGAAAGCCTCAAACAAGAAGTCGCCGCCGGCGATATCCAGGTCTCTGATTACCTGCCCGGCGGCCAACCGCCTGCCGAAGAAGCCATGGGAGAATCCCTGAAAGTCTGCCAGGTGACGGACACCGGCGGTATCGATGACAAATCCTTCAACGCCACCGCCTGGAAGGGCGTGGAGCAGGCCGAAGAGCAACTGGGCGCGGAAGGCAAATACCTGGAATCGCAGCAGCAAACCGATTATGACAAAAACATCACCCAATTCCTGCAAGAAGGCTGCGACCTGATCGTCACCGTTGGCTTCCTGCTGGGCGATGCGACGGCCAAGTATGCTCAGGAAAATCCCGACGTGCCTTTCACCATTGTTGACTTTGCCTACGATCCCCCCATCGACAATGTGCTGGGACAGGTTTTCAACACCGATGAAGCCGCTTTCCTGGCCGGCTACCTGGCCGCCTCCCAAACCGAAACCGGTGTGGTGGGAACGTGGGGCGGTATCGCCATTCCCCCGGTCACTGTCTTCATGGATGGTTTCCTGGCCGGCGTGAACTACTACAACGAACAAAACGGCACCGATGTGCAGGTGCTGGGTTGGGACGGCACCGACGGCCTGTTCATCAACAACTTTGAAAGCGCCGAAGACGGCAAAAAAGCCTCCGCTTCCCTGGCCGATGAAGGCGCCGACATCATCATGCCCGTCGCCGGCCCCGCCGGCCTGGGCGCGGGTGCAGTAGCCAAAGAACGCGGCCTCAAGATCATTGGCGTTGACTCCGACTGGTACGACACCGCACCGGAGTATCAAGACCAAATCCTGACCAGCGTACTCAAGAACATGAACGTCACCGTTCTGGAAGCCGCCAAAATGGTCCAGGATGGCACCTTTGAAGGCGGCGTGATCGTCGGCACGCTCGAAAACGGCGGCGTCGGCCTGGCCTCCCTCCACAACTTCGAAGACCAGGTCTCCGATGAGGTCCAAGCCGAACTCGAAAGCCTCAAACAAGAAGTCGCCGCCGGCGATATCCAGGTCTCTGATTACCTCAACCAATAATAGTTTTCTGAGTGGCGTCGGAGTTTCCGACGCCACTCAGTTTTTTGTAAGAATAATGTTCAGGTCATGTCATTCTGAGCGAGAAACGAGCGAAGAATTTCCATATAACTGCAAAAGCAAAATCATGTTATGCCGCATGGAGATTCTTTCGGCCCTTCGACTGCGCTCAGGGCAGGCTCTACGGCCTCAGAATGACATGCCTGCTGAATAAATACGAACAATGTTTTGGAGCGAGTTATGCCCCCAATCCTTGAATTACGCGGCATTACCAAACAATTTCCCGGCGTGTTAGCTAACGATCACATTGATCTAACCCTGGAAGAGGGCGAAATCCACGTACTGCTGGGAGAAAACGGCGCGGGGAAAACCACGCTGATGAACATTCTCTACGGCCTGTACGGCCCCGATGAGGGCGAAATCTTTGTGCGCGGCAAAAAAGTCAACATCCAGGAGCCTAATGATGCCATTGATCTAGGCATTGGCATGGTTCACCAACACTTTATGCTGGTTCCGGTTCTGACCGTGACCGAAAACGTAATGCTGGGGAATGAGTCCATCAAAAACGGATTGGTGCTGGATAGAGCCAGTGCCGCCGCCCGAATTTCTGAAATTTCCCAACAATACGGGCTGGCGGTTAATCCCCACGCTACCGTCGAAGACATTCCGGTTGGTGTGCAGCAGCGGGTTGAAATCATCAAACTTTTATACCGCAGCGCCGATATTTTGATTTTAGACGAACCAACGGCGGTTTTAACGCCGCAGGAAGCCGACGACCTGTTTGAGGTACTGCATTCGCTGGTAGACCAGGGTAAATCGATCATTTTCATTACCCACAAACTGCGCGAGGTTCTGGAAATTGCCGACCGGATCACCGTGTTGCGGCGCGGGCAGACGGTTGGCAGCACCACCCCTCAAGAGGCCGATGAAGCCAAACTGGCGGAGATGATGGTAGGCCGCCCCGTAGAACTAACCGTGCATAAAGAAGAGGCCCATCCCGGCGATGTCGTGCTGGATGTACAGGAACTGGTTGTCACCGACGATCTGATGAACCGCACGGTTGATGGAGTCACGTTCCAGGTACACGCCGGAGAGGTGTTGGGCATTGCCGGCGTACAGGGAAACGGCCAGACCGAACTGGTGGAAGCGCTCACCGGCCTGCGTAACGCTGTAAACGGCGCGGTCAAAATTGGGGGTGAAGACGCAACCAATCTCTCGCCGCGCCGCATCACCGAAATGGGCACCGCCCACGTTCCCGAAGACCGGCAGCGGGACGGCCTGGTGATGTCGTATACCGTGGCCGATAATATGGTGCTCAACACCTATTATCAAGAACCATTTGCCAAAGGCATTGTACTGCAAAAACCGCCCATCAACGCGGCGGCCCAGGAACGGGTCGATCAGTTTGATGTGCGCACGCCCAGTATCCTGGCTCCTGCTTCCAATCTTTCCGGCGGCAACCAGCAAAAAGTCATCGTTGCCCGCGAGTTCAGCCGGCCGATCAAACTGTTGATTGCCAGCCAGCCAACGCGCGGCCTGGATGTAGGCTCGATTGAATACATCCACCGGCGCGTCATCGAAAAACGAGACGACGGCTGCGCCGTACTGGTGGTATCGTCGGAACTCAATGAAATCATGGCGCTGTCAGACCGCATTGCGGTGATGTACAAGGGTCGAATTATCGATACGGTCCCGGCGCGGGGAACCAGCAAACAGCATCTTGGTTTGTTGATGGCCGGCATCAAACCCACCGAAGAAGAGCTGGCCAAAGCAGCCCGGGAAGCGGAAGATGAATTCAATCCGGCTTTATAGAAAACGGTCTAACGTTGTAAATGGAGTAGCACTTTGAGCGAACAAAAACGTACCTACGGTGATATTTTCAGGCAGGCGCTCCAGCCGTTTACCACAGGCTCGGTGCGCGAGGCCATGCTGCTGCCTGTACTGGCCATTATTACCGCCCTGATTGTGGGGGCAATTTTTATTGCCTTAACCGATCCGGTGGTGTTAGAGGCTCTGGGCAATTTCTTTTCGGCCCCGCTGGCCGCCCTGGCCGCCATCTGGAACAGCGT
Source organism: uncultured Caldilineaceae bacterium (assembly GCA_964612485.1). Classification (GTDB taxonomy): domain Bacteria; phylum Chloroflexota; class Anaerolineae; order 4572-78; family J111; genus JAFGNV01. Next base: position 2,547 of record CAZTFF010000108.1, on the reverse strand, counting down.
CACCACTGCCTATATCTCGCTGTTCAACAGCAGTTTTGGCAATCCGGTGCAGATGGTTCAGGCCCTGTTCAGCGGTGATGCCGCGCAAATTCGGACGGCGTTCTGGCCCCTTTCAGAAAGCCTGGTGGCCTCAACCCCCTATATCTTTGCCGGGCTGGCCGTGGCCTTTGGCTTTCGCTGCGGCCTGTTCAACATTGGCGCGGAAGGGCAGTTGTTCATCGGCGCCATCTGTTCGGTGTGGATCGGTTATTCGATTGGACTGCCCTGGATTTTACACCTGCCGCTGGCCCTATTGGGCGCCATCGTTGGCGCGGGGTTCTGGGGCGCGGTACCGGGCTTTCTCAAAGCCAAAACCGGCGCGCACGAAGTCATCACCACTATTATGATGAACTACATCGCCTACCGCCTGGCCGATTGGCTGCTGCACGGCCCTATGATGCGGCCCGGTTATAACCCCATCAGCCCGGATATTTTGCCGTCGGCCTATCTGCCCCAATTTTTCGCCTCACCCATTCGCTTTCACGCCGGCTTTTTGCTGGCGCTGTTTATGGCCTGGGTGGTATGGTGGGTGCTGTTCAAGAGCACCCTGGGCTTTGAAATCCGCACCGTGGGGGCCAATCCCAGCGCCGCCAAATACGCCGGCATGAACATCACCAAAAACTTTGTGCTGGCCATGGGCATCTCCGGCGCGCTGGCGGGAATGGCCGGCGCCAACGAAGTGCTGGGCCTGAACCACAACCTGGCTTCGGCCTTCTCATCCGGCTACGGGTTTGATAGTATCGCCCTGGCGCTGCTGGGCAAAAGCCATCCGGCGGGCGTGGTTCTGGCGGCGCTGCTGTTTGGATTTTTACGCAGCGGGGCCACGGGCATGCAATCTTACGCGGGCATTCCCATCGACATCATTTCCATTATCCAGGCGCTGGTCATTATCTTTGTGGCCGCCCCGCCGATTATCCGGTCGATCTACCGCATCCGGGTCAAACGCGACATCGGCGCTGAAGTCTTTACACGTGGCTGGGGAGGTTGATTGATGAGTGTAGCAACAGCAACCGTAAGCAAAACAAGAGTTATCTCCAAATCCCGCACCATCGGGATGGGCATCACTTTTCTGATCCTGGGGCTATTGATCTTTGCCTTCTTTTTACCCGGCACCACCCAAAACCAGGTTACAGAATTTGGCCTCAACACCTTTACCAAAGTGGATGTCATCGAAGTGCCGCCGCTGGTTCTGCCCACGCAGATCATCATCATTGCGGCCGGCGTGATTTGCCTGGGGCTGGGCGCGTACCAACTGGTGCGCGGTTTTGGCCGCTCAACCGAGGTGATATTAGGGCTGGTAGTGTTGATGTTCATCATCGCCTTTTTAACCTGGGCCGCGCGGGACAAAGCCTTTAACCTGACCGGCATTCTCAAAACAACCCTGCTGCTGGCTACACCCATCGCCCTGGGCGGATTCAGCGGCGTATTATCAGAACGGGCCGGGGTGGTGAACATTGCCATCGAGGGGATGATGCTCTCTTCGGCCTTTGCCTCCACGGTGGTGGCCAGCATTACCGGCAGCCTGGTGGTTGGCCTGTTTGGGGGCATTTTGATCGCTATGGTGATGGCCCTGCTGCACGCGGTCCTTTCGATCACCTACCGGGTCGATCAAATTATCAGCGGCGTGGTCATCAACATTTTATCAACGGGATTGACCAGTTATATGGCCAGCCGCTTTCTGGAAACTTACCAGGAACTGAATAATCCCGGCGTCTTCCAACCGATCCCCATCCCCATTTTATCGCGCATCCCCGTGATCGGACCGGTTTTATTTGAAAACAACATCATTATATACCTGATGTTTATCCTGATGTTTGCCATCCATTTTATGCTCTTTTTCACCCGCTGGGGCCTGCGCACCCGGGCCGTGGGCGAACACCCCAAAGCGGCGGATACCCTGGGCGTAAATGTGTTCCGAACCCGTTACATCAACGTGCTGCTCAGCGGCGCGCTGGCCGGCGTGGGCGGCGCTTACTTCACCATTGGCTCGGTGGGGCGTTTTGATGAGGTGATGACCGCCGGCAAGGGCTACATTGGCCTGGCCGCCATGATCTTTGGCAAGTGGACGCCTTTTGGCGCGTTTGGCGCCTCGCTGGTGTTTGGCTTTGCCGACTCGCTGCAAACCAAACTGCAAATTCTCAACGTGCCCATTCCTTCGGAGTTCCTGTTGATGGCCCCCTATCTGGCCACCATCATTGCCGTGGCCGGGGTCATTGGCAAGGCCATTCCGCCGGCGGCGGATGGTCAGCCGTATGAGAAATAGCTACCCTACACAAATCAAGTTAAAAAGCGGGGCATTTCTGCCCCGCTTTTTGTTTTTAAGCGCCGGGAAAAATTCAGATTCCCGCCAAGAAAGCCAAATTCGCTTCCAAAGAAGATATTATTGCCTGGCAAAAAACAACTAATTTCTTAGTAAGAATCCGGTAATATCCCGCCTGGAAATCAGCAGTTTCTTACTCGACTTTTGCTTTACATAATGTACATTAAAAATAGCAGATATAGACAGTC
>CAZTFF010000107.1:0-13359 GCA_964612485.1 uncultured Caldilineaceae bacterium | reverse complement strand
CCGTAATACTAACAGATACCCTGCCCAACGATGTGGTTTACAATTCAAATGCAAGTTCAAGTTTTTGCAACAATGATAACGGCACTGTCACTTGTAGCCTGGGAAATATAACTAATGGATCAAACAGGGTTGTATCGATTGTAGTTACACCGACGATAGCGGGGATCATTGAAAATGTTGCCGAAGCAGGTTCCAACAATCCAGACCCTGACCCATCTAACAACATTTACACCGAAACCACCACCATCGAGCCCGTCACCGATCTCTCCATAAGCAAAACCGCCGCGCCGGACCCGGTGATTGCCGGAGAAACGCTTGACTACAGCGTAACCATCACCAATCACGGCCCCTCAAACGCCACCGGCTTGATCGTCACCGATACGCTGCCATCAGGCGTCACTTTTGACTCCAGTTCGGATTGCACCGACCAGGGTAATAATACGATCACTTGCGAACTATCCAGTTTGCCGGACGGCGACAGCTACACCTTTGATTACACCGTCACCGTTGAGCCGGATACGCGCGACACCATCACCAACACCGCCACGGTTGGCGGCAATGAGTTTGACCCGGATGGCGGCAATAATTCAATCAATGTCGATACCGTAGTGAATGCCGAAACAAACTTGAGCATCAATAAAAGCGCCAACCCTCCCACCGCAACTCCGGGCGAGGCGTTGAGCTACAACATCACCGTGACTAACACCGGCCCGTCGGACGCAACGAGAGGGATTACCGTTACCGACACACTGCCCAACGGTGTTACTTTCACCTCCGGTTCTGATTGTACGGATCAGGGAAATGGGAGTGTCAGGTGTACCCTGACCAGTTTGCCGCGAAACAGTGACCATGTTTTCACGCTCAATACAACTATAGCTGCAAGCATTACCCAAACACTGCATAATACCGCCACCGTCACCAGCCTGGAAAACCCAACCGGCGCATCAGACAACTTAGAGACGCCGGTTGAACCCGAAACCGACCTGGAGGTAGAAAAATACGCCGATAAAACCTCGGCGCTGCCGGGGGATGATATTGCCTACACGGTAATCGTCTACAACAATGGCCCCTCAAACGCTACCGGCGTTGTGCTGACGGACACGTTACCGGCAGGCGTCACCCACCAAACATCCACGCCGGGATCGTGCGCCTATTCCGGCAGTGACCATTGGGTCACCTGTAATTTCGGCGATCTGGACAACGGGGACTCGATTTCAGCCACTATTTTGGTCACCGTCGATGACGCCGCTTCAGGCAACATTACGGGTGCGGCCAGCGTATCAGGCAATGAAACCGATCCCTATCCCGACAATAACACAGCGTCGATTGTCAGCCAGATTGGTGAATTTGAAAAAGTTTTCCTGCCCCTCATCATGAAACCGGAACCGACCGAACTTTATATCGACAATGATACCGGCGCAAGCATTCAAGAATTTACGGTTATTGGCGCCGGGGTTTCGTGCAGCGTTCCGTCGGGCGCTCAACAACACCGCTGCGGCACCACCACCTTCCCGCCCGGCAGCTACGATGTCCGCATCCGCAGCGTTTGCACCAACTACCAGGCCGTGGTTTCGAATGATGTGAATTTTGGAGCCGGCACGGAGGTTAAGCGTGTTTTCTGTAGATAAAATAATGTGGTATAACATATAATTGTGACAGATAATACGCCCATACCCGAAAAATTCTATAACGCCGGGGGCGCGCTTCCGCCAGACTCTCCCGCCTACATTGAACGCCCCGCCGACGATGACCTGTTTCGCGCTCTCCAGGCCGGGGATTTCTGCGCCGTGCTGGCCGATCACCATATGGGGAAATCCAGCTTGATGTTCCGCGCGGCCCGGCGGTTACAGGCGCAGGGCGCGCGCGCCGCTACTTTTGATCTCAGCGGTTTCAATCCGCAACTTGATATTGAAACCGCCTATTTGATCCTTCTCAAACGGTTGAAGCTGGAGTTGGACCTCCCCGTTAACCCGGATAAATGGTGGGCCGATCATAACAACCTGGAAGCCGGCCCGCGCTTTGTTTTGTTTTTGCAGCGCGTCGTGTTGGCCGAAATTGAACAGCCCCTGGTTGTATTTATGGATGGAGTGAACCGGGCGTCCCTGAATATCAAGTTTTTCGACAGCCTGACCCAAACCATTCAACAGATTTATGACCATCGGGATAGTGAACCGGCCTATACCCGGCTGAGTTTCGCCGTTTTCGGCATGGCTACCCCGGACGATCTGATCCAGAAGAATAACCAACGCCTGTTTACAACAAGCCGCAACATCACCCTGCAAGAATTTACCCCTGCCGAAGCCGCGCCCTTGCAGCAAGCCCTTCCCATCAATGATGCGGCACAAAAGCAAGCTACATTTGATCGGATTTTGTATTGGACCAACGGGCATCCCTATCTCACCCAAAAACTGTGCCTGCTGGCGGCCACGATGTGGAAACCGTCGTGGTCTGCGGAGCAAATCGATTGGCTGGTAGACCATTTCTTTATCACCCTCTCGCCCGATGAAGACGCCAACCTGCATTTTATCGAAGAATATATTAAAACCAGCCCGCACCCTCACAACCTGCTCAAATGTTACCAACAAATATATGAAAAGGGGAGCAACGGGTATAACGAAGAAAAAGAAGAATTACAGCTTATCGGTCTGGTGAGCGTGAAAAATGGCGAACCGGACGTTCGTAATCCGCTCTACCGGCAAGTTTTTGATCACGCCTGGACCAAAGCGATAACCCCCATCCGCTGGAAACTGTATATCACGATGGCTTCCCTGCTTCTGCTTTTACTGGTGGCCGGGCTGGGCGGCTTTTTCATCCGGCAGCAGCAACTCCACGCCGATAAAGCCCAACGCCTGACAGAGAATTTTTTGTCGGCAGACAACGCGGATACCCGCCTTGTCTATCTGGCCGAGTTGTTGGCCGTGCCCGGATACCGGCAACACGCGCGACAACTTTTTATCGAAGCGCTCAGCCCCAACGAGCAGATGGCCATGTTTGAGTTGTCCGAACCGTTAGAGGTAGGCGAGGAATTGATCACCGTTATCAAGGGCGTTTACGCCAGCCCCCAACTGGCTCCGGGACAACAAGAGACCCTACTCCGGGCTATGTCCAACCCCTTACACGTGCAGGGATCGGCTACGCCCGGCGCGATTGAGCTTGAACTGGAAATAGCGCAATGGCTCAAAGGCAAAGAACTGTATAATGCCGGAGAGTCCTACCAGCACGCGATTGATGCCTACACCACCGCCATCAATGTCAACGAAAACAATCCGGGCCTCTACTTTGATCGAGCGCTGGCTTACGCCGCAGCCGGCAATCCAACACAGGCATTGTCTGATCTCTCCCAGACCCTTAGCCTGAACGAAGGCTGGCAGCCGCGAGTTCAGGAAGCCTTAACTACTAGCCCCGATCTTTATTTGGCCCTGTGGACATCTCAGGATGGAAATGTGGATCTGGTTGCGCTGGTACCCTCTCCTACCGCTACGGCTACGCCGACCGTTACGCCCACCGTCACTCCCCTTCCCACCGAAACCCCCACCCCCCTGCCGCCCACCGGAACGCCCACGCCCACCGCAACGGCTACAGCCACGCCTTCTCCTACACCCACGCCCGCCCCTATTGTTGCGGCCGGGCCGGTCAATACCCCCACCCCCACCCTCCCCAACGGCGTTATTACGCTGCTTCAACCCCGCTTAAACGGTGAGCCGTCTTACGGCCCCACCACCTTTCAGTGGCAGTGGAGCGGCAGTATGCCGCCGGAGTTTGGCTTTGAAGTCCGCGCCTGGAAAGAGGGCAGCCCGCCGGCGGGCGTTCACAACTCGGTGCTGGATAATCAGAATGGAAATATAATTAACACCGGCGGCAATACCTACCAGCTCGATGTTGACATCACCAACGCCGCCGGTATCGGGAATAGCGGCGAATACCTGTGGACGGTGGCGGTTGTCCGCATCAGCCCCGATTACCAGGATATTGGACAACAAGCCGACCCGGGGAAATTTCTCTATGCCGCTCCGGGAGTTCCAGGCAGCGACGACGGCGACGGTAACGGAGATAGCGGGGGCGGGGGCGGCGGTGTTGGTATTGAATAGTTGAAAGCAGATTGACTTTTATCGAGGGGTAAAATAGAATAGAATCAGCCAATGCCCATCGGGTAACGGTGGGCATTTTTATACTATCAGAGGAAATGTTGCATGCGAATTGGAATTATTGGAATGCCCAACAGCGGCAAAACTACCATTTTTAATATCCTGACCGGCGGCAGCGCGCCCACAGCGGCTTACGCCGGCGGCACCTTCCAGGTGAACACCGCCGTGGTGGATGTGCCGGATGCCCGGGTAGACGCCCTGAGTGAAATGTATCACCCCCAAAAAACCACTTATGCCCGTGTAGAATACGCCGATATTGCCGGCTTGAGCGGAGCCGAAGCCAAAGAACGGGGCGTCGGCTTGAGCGGCGAACTGATGAACGCCATTGCCAACAACGATGCCCTGCTTCACGTCGTTCGCGTTTTTACCGATGAAAGCATCCCCCACCCCCTGGAAACCATTGATCCCGCCCGCGATATCGCCAACCTGGACGCCGAACTGACCCTGTCGGATCTAAGCAAAATCGAAAATCGGCTGGAAAAACTGCAAGAAAACCTCAAACGCGGCAAAATGCTGCCCAGCTTTGAAGAGGATCAAAAAGAGTTTGAAATTCTCAACCGCCTCAAACCTCATGTAGAACAAGGGCTGCCGCTGCGAGACATTGGGCTGAATGACGATGAAGAAAAACGGCTGCGCGGCTACCAATTTCTCAGCGCCAAGCCGGTGATGATTTTGCTGAACCTGGGCGACGATGAAGCGGAACCTCAAATTGAGTACCCTCACCAAAAAAGTGCCGTTATCGCTGTACGTGGGCGGCTGGAAATGGACATTGCCCAACTGGATAGTGACGATGACCGGGCCATGTTTATGGAAGAATACAACCTGACCGAATTGAGCACCGAACGTATCATCCGCCAGAGCTACAACTTGTTGGGCCGGATGAATTTTTTTACCGTGGGCGATGATGAGGTGCGGGCCTGGGAAGTTGATCAAAATGCCAGCGCGGTAGAGTGCGCCGGCGCCATCCACAGCGATCTGGCTCGCGGGTTTATCCGCGCCGAGGTGATGACGTTTGATGATCTCATGGCCGCCGGGTCGGAAGCGGCGGTCAAAGCGGCGGGCAAACTCAAACTGGAAGGCAAAGACCATCCGATTAACGACGGCGATATTATTTCCGTGAGATTCAATGTGTGATTTCTAACACGAATCTAATAGATAACGGGTATAATAATGCTTCTGAATAAAAAGGGAATAAACTACACAGGTGTGTTTCAAATGTGATGAGTGAAATTATTCATTACTCGTCACTTTTTGTAACTGAAAAACGCACTAACCTATAGAACGTTGTTCTAAACAAGGAGTGTTATATGTTTAACTTGTTTGAAGAAGTTACCAGCCAACTGGACACGACCGAATCATTACCGGATGAATTACCCATTCTTCCGTTACGGGGCACGGTTGCCTTTCCTTTCATCATTATGCCCCTCAGCATTGGGGTGCCGCGCTCAACCAAATTGATAAAAACCGCCGTTCAGAATAACAGCATGATCGGACTGGTGATTTCCAAAGAACCGGAAGTTGACGAACCCGAACCGGACCAGCTCTACACCACCGGCGTCATTGCCCGGATTCATCGCGTGGTCCGCAGCGAAAAAGGTACGCTGCAAGTTATTGTGCAGGGGATTGAGCGGTTCAAAGTTCAAGAGTGGCTGCAGAAAGAGCCGTATCTGACTGCCAAAATCTCTGCGGAACCTGACGAAATGGGAGAAGACCAGCATATGGAAATTGAGGCCCTGCGCCGCCGTATTCTGGAACTTTCCAACACCATTGTGGAATACATGCCCCAGGTTCCCAACGAAATATCCGAATTTCTGGACCAGGTGGAAGATTCCCGCATTATTGTCTACACCATTGCCTCTAACATGCGCATGGAGTTTGACGACCGGCTGCAAATTTTGCTGGAAGACACCCTGCGAGAAAAAATGTCACACCTGGTGCGCCTGATGAGCCACGAGTTGGAAGTGTTGGAAATCGGCCAGCGCATTCGCTCTGAAACCCAGGAAGAGTTGGATAAAACCCAGCGAGAATTCTACCTGCGCCAGCAGCTAAAAGCCATTCAAAAAGAGCTGGGGGAAGATGAAGACCAGGCCATCATCGGCGAGTACCGGGAAAAAATAGAAAAAGCCGGCATCCCGGAAGAAGCCGAAAAAGAGGCGCTGCGAGAACTCAGCCGGATGGAAAAACTACAGCCCCAATCGGCTGAATACGGCGTAATTCAGGCGTATCTGGATTGGATGGTTGAACTGCCGTGGAGTACCCTGACCGAGGATAATCTGGACATCAACCACGCCCGCGAGGTGCTGGACACCGACCATTACGATATCAAAGACGTCAAAGAACGCATTTTAGAGTTTCTGGCCGTGCGCAAATTACGGCTGGAACGCAAAATGGATGACGAACCCATTGAACCGGGCCGGGAGCAGGAACGCGCCGGCGGCTCAATTCTGCTCTTTGTTGGCCCGCCGGGGGTAGGAAAAACCAGTTTGGGCCGCAGCATTGCCCGCGCCCTGGGCCGGGAATTTACCCGGATGAGCCTGGGCGGCGTGCGCGACGAGGCCGAAATCCGCGGCCACCGCCGCACCTACATCGGCGCCATGCCGGGGCGCATCATCCAGGCGCTCAAACGGGTCAAAACCCGCAACCCCGTATTTATGCTGGATGAGGTAGACAAAGTGGGGTCCGATTGGCGCGGCGACCCCAGCAGCGCGCTGCTGGAAGTGCTGGACCCGCAGCAAAATTACGCCTTCCGCGATCACTATCTGGATGTGGATTTTGATCTCAGCCAGGTGATGTTCATTGCTACGGCCAACACCTTAGACACCATCCCCGCGCCGCTGCGTGACCGGATGGAACTTATCCGGCTGGACGGCTACACCGAATATGAGAAAATAGAGATTGCCAAAAATTATCTGGTGCCGCGCCAGATCAAGGCCAACGGCCTGCTGGAAGAAGAGATTGTTTACCAGGAAGAAGGGCTGCGCCAGGTTATTCGGGATTACACCCGCGAATCCGGCGTGCGTAATTTAGAGCGAGAAATTGGCCGGATTGCGCGCAAAGTAGCCACCAAACTCACCAGCAACGATGAGACAGAAGAAGATCAATCTGAGGAAAAACAGCCGTTTATCATCAACGCGGAACGGGTGCGGGAATATCTGGGCAAACCTCGCTTCCACTTTGAAGCCGCCATGCGCACCGAACGCGCCGGCGTGGCCACCGGCCTGGCCGTAACCCCCACCGGCGGCGATGTGCTGTTTGTGGAAGCAGCCTGCATGCCGGGCAAAGATCAACTCAAACTCACCGGCCAGTTAGGTGATGTGATGAAAGAGAGCGCCCAAATTGCCCTCAGTTACATTCGTGCTTACGCGGCGGATATGGACATTGAGTCGAACCGCTTTGACAATGTAGACATCCATTTGCACGTTCCGGCCGGCGCGATTCCCAAAGATGGGCCGTCGGCGGGCATCACCATGGTAACGGCGTTGGTTTCGTTGCTGACCCAACGCCCGGTTCGCTCCGATGTGGGCATGACGGGCGAGATCAGCTTGCAGGGGCAGGTGCTGCCGATTGGCGGCCTCAAGCAGAAGATTCTGGCCGCGCACCGGGCCGGCTTAAAAACCGTTATCTTCCCCAAACGGAACGAGCCTGATCTGGATGACGTGCCGGAGGATATCAGAGAAGAAATGGCCTTCCATATGGCCGAATCTCTGGAGGAAGTTTTACAACACGCGCTCAGCCCGGCGGAGCCACAGGATGAGGCCGAGAGTGTGGAAGAGGTTGATATTCCGGCCATAGAAATGGCCGTGAATTAACTGCAAAAATGTATCTTATCAATATTTCGGGAGGACGAGGTCTGAGCCTGTCGAAGACCGTTGGTATCGAAAAGCCGCTCAAATATTGAGCGGCTTTTTTTATTTCTCTTCCGACTCAGCCGGTTCAAATAACCCACTATCATATTTGCCGCCGGCGCTCCACACGGCCCAGCCAGTAGCATTAGAGTCTATCGCGGCTTGTTTGAGCTGCTTCATTTCATCCAGCGAATACCAATACCCTTGCAGCCAGGGCCGAACCTTGACGTAGGGCGGCACCCGTTCTTCGGCTTGCTTTTGGCTGCGGTAAACAATGCCGTAGGGTTCGGCGGAGGGGTTATCGTAGCCCAGGTTTCCGGGAATAAAAGTTGAGGGGTACACCATCGGGGCCAGGTAATCCAGTTGGGGAGCAATATCCACCACCCGCTGGCCGATTTTCATATCGCTGTCGGGCCGCACCCAGATGGTCAGGCCAAAGACATCGGCAGAAACAAAAATGCCATAGGGGTCCAACTCGGCCCGCATCCGGGTGATGAATTCCCGAATGGCAGCGGTGCGGGTTTCGAGCGTATTTTCTTCTTCGTATACAATAGCCCCCACATCGCCGTCGGAGGGGAAGCGGATGTAATCAAAATTGATCTCGTCAAAGCCGAATTCGGCCATTTCTTTGGCCAGCGCAATGTTATAATCCCACACTTCTTCCTTAAAAGGATTGGACCAGGCCAACTCTTCGCCGTCTATCCACACCGTGCCGTCCTCTCGAACCGCGCCGAGTTCCGGTTTGGTGGTAGCCAGCGGATTATCTTTGAACACCACAAAGCGGCCAATGGTATAAATGCCGCGTTTCCGGGCTTCGGCAATCAGTTCTTCCACCGGCATCCAGTTTTTGCTGGCTTGCTTTGTTTCCGCGCCAATGGTTTCGGCCAGTTCCACCTCGCTGTCCCAGGCAATGAACCCGTAATCGCCCTTCACATCAATTATAATCGTGTTGAGTTCCGTGGCCTGGATGAAATCGAGGTAATTCAGAATGGTTTCCCGCTGGTGCAGGTATTGCAAGGAGACGTAAATGCCTTTGACCTGAAACGGCTCCAGCACAAACGCCACGCACGGCGGTCCTGCTTGAAGAGAAACAGCATCACATTCCGCCGTGCTCACCCAGCGGCCTTCTCCCTGGTGGAAGGGCGGCGGTCCCTGGGTGTAGACCCCGGTCTGATCCAACTGCCCGTAGGCGCGATGGTAGCCGGCGCTTTTGATCATCATCTGTTGGGAAGAAACAGGCAGGTCAACTGTAAAGTGGCCGTTATCATCGGCCCGAACAAAGGAATCGCCAACATAGACCATGGTCTGGGGCAGTGGCTGGCCGGTATCACTGCCCAGAACCACGCCTTGCAAAGCCAGCGGGGTTAATTCTAAGGCTACATTGGTTTCGCCGGCTGTATTTTCGGCAAAATCCACGGTCAGCGGTTGGAAGCCCGGCGCGACGGCCTCAATTTGCCCGGTAGACGGGACGCGGCTCAAAACAGCCTGTCCCCGGGCATCGGTGGCAACTACGCTCTCCGCGCCGGGAACAGAAACTTGCACGCCGGACAGGGGTTGCTGAGAGAAACGATCCTGCACAGCGACAGTTACCTGACGGGGCAGCAGTTCTAGGGAAAGATTGGCTTCGTTGTTGAAGGCCGCGTCCAGCGGCAGATAGCCGTCGGTCGAGGAGACAGCGATGGGATCGCCGGGATGGAGGCGGGCCAGTTCAAACGCGCCGTTGGCATCCGTGGTTACAATTTGGGCGCGGTCATCACTGCCGGCCTGAATGGTGACTCCGGCCAAAGGTTCTCCGGTCTTCGTTGTGAGCGCGCCGGAAGTGGTGCGGGGCGTCAGGCTAATATCTAATTTGAGGTAGGGGTTGCCCACCACCAGATCAAGGGCGGCCAACTGCTTTTGCCAGGGTTCGTAACCGGGGGCATTAACCTGAATCGATACCGGCGGCTCCAGCCGGCGGGCTTCAAAGACGCCCTCGGCGTTGGCTGTAAGGTCCAGGGTAGTAGACTGGCTGTCGACGAGTTGAACGAGAGCCGGTACAGGCAGCCCGTTCTGGGCATCTGTTACCGCGCCTACCAGATGCTGCGGCAGCAGTGCAATATCCAGCACAACCTCACCGGCATACAGTTCTGCCGCGTCCAGTTCGGTTTGCCAGGATTTATACCCGACCGCCTTAATCGTGATGGCGACCGGCGGGGCCAGGTGAGACAGCGTAAATTTTCCTTGTTGGTCGATTGAAATGGGGGCAGCCGGGTGAGAGGGGTCACGATCAGAAACAACGACCTCGGCCAGGGAGGCTTCTCCTGTGGTAAAATGAAGCGTGGCGGCTACCGGTTCTTGAGAATCGGCATCAAGCACGCGGCCCAGGATCAGCGTGGGTTCAAGCTCTATCTCTGTGGCATAGCGGCTTTGCCACCAGGGAACAAACAAGGCGGAGTCTTGCGGAAGATAGCCGGGGGCCGATACGTGTAGCGGCAGTTGAGAGGCAAGCCCCAGCGCCGCGCCGGGAACGGTGAGCCGGTAGGTATCGCCTTCCTGCACCATCGATAGGCCATCTGCCTGGATTATTCCTAGGATAACGGGCCGGCCAGATTGAGCATCTACCAGGGTTAACTGGATGGTTTTTTCTCGCGTATAAAGGCCCAGCAATACTGCGCCCAGGCAGACAAAAAGTAATGCGATTAATAGTGTGGTTAAAATCAAGCGTCGTTGTTTGTTCATAGCGCAAGAATTATAGCATAAGCGGCAAAAAGTGATAATTTTGACCACCGATTTGTTATCCCCATGTTATCCCCAAAGTTATGGACAGGTTTGGCTTGCTTATCAACATCTTATCCACAAGGCAAAAAAGACTCACCATAAAAAAACTTAAAATAAAATTGGGGCCTTCTTTTTTTAAGGTCAAGGTATTGCAACTGTTTTTGAGGTTTGGTACAATGCTTTTCGACTGGAGTGAGGACTTCGTCAATCCCTGTTATAAGTGCCACGGGGTATATTGATGTCTCCAAACGGGAATGTCCAATACTGCGATTAAGCAAGTTCAATTGTAAAACCTGAATACGTTGGCCTGTTTCCAGCGCCGGCTTTAACGTAAAACAATCAATTGAGTTTGTTATATTCAAAAATTTCCTCTTAAGTCTTCTCCAGTCGCCATCCATACAAAAAAGGCAAACTCTCGAACTGAGCCGGACAACTTTTCTTGCCCGGTAGGGGATTTTTTTCTCTAAAAAAATAAACGCTCACAGGCCTGCTTCTAACAAAAGCAGCGGCTGATACATCTTTATCTTAAAATCACGGGGAGTAGAGAAATGAACACAGACCAGGTTTGGCAGTCGGCATTAGGGCAACTCCGCACGCAAATGACCCGGGCAACGTTCGATACGTGGATGAAAGGAACGCGCATCGTATCTCACGATCAGGATAATCTGGTCATTGGCACCAAAAATCCTTTTGCCAAAGATTGGCTGGAAAATCGATTATATACTACTATCAATCGAACCGTGGCCAATATTATGGGCCAGCCGATCACCATCAAATTTATTGTCGATGCGGAAGGCGGGGCCGAACAGGGAACGCTCCCCTTTGTGGCCGATATTCCCGACCAGCGAGAGCCTGCCCCCAACGGCAAGAACGGGCATCATCAAAACGGCCACGATAAAAACGCCAACGAAAAGAGCCGGCCAATGCTAAACCTGAAATATACGTTTGACCAGTTTATTGTGGGCGCTTCAAATCGATTGGCCCACGCGGCCTCTCTGGCCGTGGCCGAAAACCCGGCTGATGCCTATAACCCACTTTTTCTGTACGGCGGCGTGGGGTTGGGAAAAACGCACTTGTTGCAGGCCATAGCCCAGTACGCGCTCTCCAACGGCAAAACCGTGATCTATACAACGTCGGAAACCTTTACCAACGATCTGATCAACGCCATTCGCTCCCAATCTACCGAAACCTTCCGCGAAAAATACCGCAACACCGATTTTCTGCTCATCGACGATATTCAATTTATCGCCGGCAAAGAAAGCACCCAGGAAGAATTTTTCCACACCTTTAACACGCTGCATTCCTCCGGCGGCCAAATTGTGCTGTCCAGCGACCGCCCCCCCAAAGCCATCACCACGCTGGAAGACCGGCTGCGCTCCCGTTTTGAATGGGGGCTGCTGGCCGATATTCAACCGCCCGATCTGGAAACCCGGATCGCCATTCTTCGCTTTAAGGCCGATGCCCAGTCGGTGATGGTGCCTGATGACGTGATGGAATTTATTGCCCGCCGCGCCCAAAGCAATATCCGAGAGTTGGAAGGCGCGCTGAACAAAGTGATTGCTCACGCGGCCATGATGCGGCAATCCATCAACCTGGAACTGGCCACGGTTGCGCTGCAAGATATTGTTTCTCGTCAGGCGGAACTTACTGTGGAGCAAATCATCGCCGTGGTGTCCGATTATTATCACCTGGACGAAGAGATCCTCATTGGCCGGGGCCGGAGCAAAGATGTTTCCGCTGCCCGGCAAATGGCCATGTACCTGG
Organism: uncultured Caldilineaceae bacterium; assembly: GCA_964612485.1. GTDB lineage: Bacteria > Chloroflexota > Anaerolineae > 4572-78 > J111 > JAFGNV01. The sequence goes on along the minus strand of CAZTFF010000107.1, from coordinate 848 downwards.
CCCGCGAAGAAACCGGGGCCTCGTTACCCCAAATAGGAGAAGCGCTTGGCGGACGAGACCATACCACCGTGATGCACGGCTGGGAGAAAATAGCCTCCCAAATAGAACAGGATAACCGGGTGCGGCAGGAAATGTTATCTATTCGAGAAATCATCTATAAAAAGGATTGATTTCTTTGGTACAGAATTAATAGAGAAAGTAGGAAGTAAAAAAGCGGCCCGGAAAAGGGCCGTTTTTCTTATCCAGTTGTTCACAAACTTAAAATTCTGTGGATAACTTGTGGATAATTGTGGATAACTAACCAAAACTGGGGATAAATATACCCCAAACCGTGTGAATGTTTAAAAATTATTGTGGACAAATTTTACCCTGAGTTGGACAATTCTTTGGCAGCACCAAATAACTTTGTTAAAAAAATTTAACCTCGTTCTATTTTTATGTATATAAATTTGCTTGTTATGTAAAACAAATTCTTGATTCTGTGGATAACCTGTCCATAACTGTGGATAAGTGAGAGCTTTTGGGGATAACTTATATCCTAAAAAACATTAATTTTTTTACCTATTTTGGACTACCACAACATCTTGGGGGTATATATATTACTTACCCCAAAATATAGATTCCAGGCTCAATTTTTCACTTGACAAACTTTGTAAAATCTATCAAAAGAACTATTCCAAACTTGTCCAGAGTTATCCACACACCAAAAACCATCCGAACATATGATCCAGGCAAAATATGCACCCTTTATGGTGGTATACCCTATATCTAGGGGGAGATGTAAAGCAATGCTCTTTATCCACATATCCACAAGCTCTACTATTACAACTAATAATAATAAATATACA
>CAZTFF010000106.1:0-13820 GCA_964612485.1 uncultured Caldilineaceae bacterium | reverse complement strand
CATGTTTTGGCAAAAAGGTCTCGATGTGTTGAGTAAAAGGTCTCGATGTGTTGAGTAAAAGGTCTCGATGTGTTGAGCAAAAGGTCTCGATGTGTTGAGCAAAAGGTCTCGATGTGTTGAGCAAAAGGTCTCAGTGGACCCAAATTCTCCCATACAAGACCTGACAGGTTTCAAGGCCACTATTTCACCTGCGAAATCGAGTCTGCCTCCCGCTCAACTTCTCTAATCGTCAACGAATCGTAGTGGATGTGGGCCATCGACTCGTCAAAATTTTCCAGATAAAAGCCCACTTCGCCGCTGGGGTAATCGGTATCACTGATACGGCTGACCGGTTGGCCGTTGAGATGAAAGACAAAATCGCTGCCGTCGGCATCCACCCGCAGCAAGTCGGCGGCTTCTCGATTCTGCCCCTGGATCGAGCTATCGCTGCCCCGGTCCAGCACCTTTATTCCCTCCTCGGAGTGTTTGAGCACGTACCAATTTTGCGAGCGCGAGGAGATGGTGAACGCGTAATATTGATCGCCCGACCGGCGCAGCGCCAGGCCGTAACGGAAATCGCCTGTCTCGGTGTCGGACTTTTCGATGAACATATCGCTTTCAACCGTCACATTATCAACATTGGGGCCACGGGAAACCACCGCGCTGTTTTCAGGGGTGCTAACTTCCACGTGGAAAAAGTCCGGGGGATGGTAATCGTAAATATGCGCGTCGGCTGCCTGGGCGGGCCAGCCGCTTTCGGGGTTGGTAAAATTATCGTAAGCCAGCACGCCCTGTTGCAGCAGGGTGGCCATCTGGCCGGGGTCAACCTCACGCACGGCAAGCGTGTCGTAATGGATGTGGGCCAGGGACTCATCAAAATTCTCCACAAAGAAGCCTACCTCGCCGCCAGAAAAATCTCCATCGCTCACCAGGCTCACAAACTGGCTGTTGATGTAAAAGGCAAAATTTTCGCCGTCAACGTCTACGCGCAAGGTGTCGGCGGCATCCTCAGTCAGGCCCTGGATCGAAACGTGACTGCCTTGATCCAGCACAGCCAGGCCGGCAAAAGAATTTTTCAATACGTACCAGCTTTTGCTGCGCGGCGAAATGGTGAAAGCGTAAAAATCGCTTCCAGAGCGCCGCGTTACCAGCCCATACCGAAAATCGCCGTTATCTGTTTCGGTTTTGGCCACAAACAGATCGCTTTCAACCGTAAAGTCATCAAACGTTGGCCCCCAGGAAACAATTTGGGTTGCTTCCGGGATACTCACTTCTACGTGATAAAAATCCGGGGGATGGTAGCCGTGCAAGCCGGTAGTGGCGTCGTCTTGCCCTTGCGTGGGCCAGCCGCTGGTCGGGTCGGTAAAATCATCGGCAAAAAGAAGTTGCGGCGCGTCGGCCAGGTTAACCTGATCGGCGGCGCAGCGAATACCGGCCGTGGCCGACATCGTGGGTACGGTGGGGTCGCCCTGCAAGCGGTAGGCCATATCTTGCAAAAAGCCGTGCGCCCCGCCGCGCAATACTTTGTGCCCCTCCACCACCGGGGCGTAAGGCTCATCCACCCATTCCCACACGTTACCACCCATATCAAACACGCCAAAGGGGCTGCGATTCCGGGCCACGCTGCCCACAGGGTAGGTGCCGGTGCGCGGCAGGTCGATGGTTCGCTCTTCATTTCCCCAGGGATACAGCAACCTGGCCGAGCCGCGCGCGGCCACTTCCCATTCGGCTTCGGTAGGCAGGCGTTTTTTGGCCCAGGCGCAGTAGGCTTGGGCCATCTCCCAGGTGACACCTTCCACCGGGTGATTTTCCAGCCCGGCAGGCATATTTCTGCCTGCCCAATTGTCGGGCGCGGCCTGATCTTCGGCCTCGGCCAGGAAGCCGGCGTATTGCTGGTTGGTCACTTCGTACCGGTCCATCCAATAGTCGGCCAGTTGAACCTGCTGGGGCGGGGCGTAGTCGCTGCCGGCGGATTCTGATCCCACGGTGTAGAGTCCACCCTTAATTTTGACCATCTGCTCGGACGAAGGCAGATCAGCGGCGGCATCGGCCACCAACTGTTCCTCAAAATTGGCTGCGGCCTGTCCGGGCGATAATTCTGTCGATTGGACGAGTCGGGAGATCACAAACAAAGCGGTTGCGCCAAATATCAGCAAAAACAGGGCCACGCCCAGGCCCACCAGCCACAGCGCCAGATTGTTAGTCCGTTTTGCCGGTTGAACCGCGGCACCGCGTTTAACGTCCGATGGGTCGGTTTTTTCGCGGGGCCTTTTGGGGGCGGGGATGGTGGCTTCGTTCAAACTGCGTCGGACTTCTTCCAGCCCTTCGGCCATCTCGGCAGCGGTTTGGTAGCGGGCCTCGGGAGTTTTGGCCAGGCTTTTTTCAATCACCTCGATCAACTCATCGGGCATACTGGTGTCGATTTGGGCGATGTCGGGCAAAGGATCGTTGACATGCTTCATCATAATGCTGACCGCCGACTCGCCGTCAAACGGCGGCTGGCCGGTGATCATCTCAAAAAGCATCACGCCCAGCGAGTAGATGTCGGCCCGTTCATCGGGATGCACGCCCCGCGCCTGTTCCGGCGACATATATTTGGCCGTGCCCACTACGGTGCCGGTGGCGGTGTGGTGGGCGGCGTCCAGCATCTTGGCCACGCCAAAATCCATCAGAATTGGCGTACCTTGAACGTTCAGCATGACGTTGGCCGGCTTCAGGTCGCGGTGAACCATGCCCTGCTTGTGGGCGTAGTCTACGGCCTGGCACATGGTGGTCATAATTGAAATTATTTCAAGGAGCGGCAGGCGTTGGTGGACGGCGGTCAGCGTTTTGAGCTGCGCTTGCAGCGTATCGCCCGATACATATTCCAGCACCATATAGTAGAGTTCGTTCTCATGGTTAAAATCGTACACCTGGATAATGTTGGGATGGCGCAATTGGGCCACGGCGGCGGCTTCTTGCTCGAAGCGACGCACAAATTGCGGATCGCTGGAAAGGTGTGGATGGATGAGCTTGATGGCAACCTTGCGTTGCAGGTTGGGGTCGGTGGCCCGGTACACGGTAGACATGCCGCCCTGCCCCAGCACGGCTTCGAGTTTATACCGGTTGGCAATGGTATGCCCAATCCAGTCCGATTGCAGCATCGGTTTTGAGTGAGTCATTTTCGTCCCCCTTTGACTCAGGCAGATCCCTGAACACCAATTGTTATCGGTTCTCTGCCTCTATTAACTTATCATACGCCCGTTACATGAACGACTGTCGTCGAAAAACAATGCAACCACCAAAATCAGGTGAATAGTTACGTACCCACAAAGGCCCTTTACCTGTCGGCCGAAATGACATGCTGAACAGTATTTCCGCTGAGCGAAATAGTGACCCCACACTTCCTATTTTGTTGGTGGTAGCAGGTTATAAGCAGCCCGGACGTGGCAAGGTTCAGAATTGAACCTGTTTATTTATTATAAACGAATTTATAAAAATATTAAATAGTCTTTTTGGGTTAATTAACTTAAAATTTTCAAAAAATATTGCCCCTTCACTAATCATCCCGAACAAGGTATAATAAAAAGTAGCAATGTTAAGGAGGTGACAATGGCTAAGATCACGCCAGAATTGGAGCAGCAGCTCAAATCGATGCCCTCCCGCACCGCGCATCTGATTGTACGCACGGCAGACAACGCGGACACCCATCTGGATTGGGTGAAATCGGTGGGGTTAGAAGTAAAGCAGGTTTACAAATTGTCGCCGGGGATGGCGGTGGCCGGCCCCGGGGAGGCGGCGCTGAAATTGCTGGACCAGCCGTGGGTGGTGTCTATTGAGCCGGATGCAGAGATCAAAGCAATGGGGGATTAGGCGGCAACGTATCCCAGGTCTACAGAAAAATAATTTACGCAGGCGGAGGAAAATATATGGCTAACCATAAAATTATATCGGAATTGCAAACGCAAATGAACACTATGGCCAATCAGGAACCGATCCCGGTGATTGTGCGGCACAAGAAAGGCGTTTTCAGCGCGCAGGCGGCGCTGCCCGGTTCGCCCAAAATCGAGCAAAAGTTCAATCTTTTTCCGGGCGAAGCCTTAAAAGTGACCGCCGCCGAGATCGAGGAACTGAGCAAGGCGGAAGATGTGGAGCAGATCTGGCCCGATTTACCGGTGCATACCTGCCTTAATGTGTCGGTGCCCCATCTTCAAGCGCCCCAGGTTTGGGACGAGGGATTCAAGGGCACGGGCATCAAAGTAGCCGTGGTGGATACCGGCATCGATGAAACGCATCCTGATTTTGCGGGCCGCATCAAAGCCACCGCCGCGTTCATCGGCGGGGAAAGCGCCACCGATGACAACGGGCACGGCACGCATGTGGCCAGTACCGCTGCCGGCAGTGGGGCCAAATCAAACGGTAAATATGTGGGGGTAGCGCCGGAAGCCGATCTCTACATTGCCAAAGTGCTCGATGCCCGGGGCAGCGGTTCGATGAGCGGGGTCATGGCCGGCATCGAGTGGGCCGTGCTGGAACAGCACGTGCAGGTTATCAACCTGTCTTTGGGCGGCAGCACCAATTGCGACGGCACCGACGCGCTTTCAACGCTGTGCGATGAGGCCGTTTTACAGGCCGGGGTGGTTATGTGCGTGGCGGCGGGCAACGCCGGGCCGGGATCGCAGACCATTGGCTCGCCGGGCTGCGCGCGGTACGTGATCACGGTGGGCGCGATTGATGATAACGATCATATCGCCCGATTTTCCTCTCGCGGCCCCACCGCCGATGGGCGGGTGAAACCGGACATTGTCTATCCGGGGGTGGGTATTGTAGCCGCGCGGGCCGCCGGTACCACCCTGGGCACGGTGATTGAAGAAGGCTACGTTTCCAGCGACGGCACCAGCATGGCCACTCCGCACGCCGCCGGCGTGGCCGCCCTGATGCTGCAAGCCAATCCAGACCTCACCGCCGAACAGGTCAAAAACCAGATGCTGGCTGCCGGCATCAACCTGGGCGCGCTGCCCAACGAGCAGGGCGTGGGCCGGGGCGATGCCTATCGGGCCTATCTGGCCGCAACCGGCGGCGAGTTACCGGAACCTCCGCCACCGCCGGAACAACCCGCGCCTTCCGAGCCGCCGGGCTGTCTGGCCTCGTTGTTGGGGCAGCGCGGTTAAGCCGGTTTGATGGCCCCAAAAGCGGCAAAACAACTGTTTTTGTGCAGAATTTCTATCCGGTCAAAGCCAACTTTACGCAGCATGTCTAGCTGAAAGAGCAGGGGGCGCGGGGTATCCTCCTGCTCTATGTAGGTAAAAACCGTTTCTCGATACGCCTCGTCTTTTAATTCCGCCAGATAATCACCGTAGCGCTGCCACATCATGGCCTGAACGGCGGAGGTGGAATGCTCAATCAGGTCAGAAATCCAGAGCGAGCCGCCGGGTTTGAGCGCGGTGTAAAATTTGGCAAAGACGGCTTCCCACTCGGCGTTGCCGCGCAGGTGGTGCAGCACTGCCGCGGCCAATATAATATCAAACTGCCCCGCGTCTAACGCCAGGTGGCGGATGTCGGCCTGATGAGTCGTGACGCGTCCAACATCAACGCCACTCACGCGCTCCACGGCCCGCTCCAGCATCGGGCGGCTCAAATCAACCAGGGTGGCATCCAAGCCCGGCAAAGCCGCCAGCATCTTTAGAGTGTAATTTCCCGCTCCACAACCCACATCCAGCATGGCCGTGGCCTGCGGATTGGTGGCCGCCGCGGCCTGGGTAAGCAGCTCTAACACCAACGACGCATCGATAGTGGCCGATTGTCCGGTTTCCAAATTTGAAAATCGTTCGACGTCGTGGTCAAAGCGTTGGCGGATTTGGGCGACAGTTGATTTCACTTTGCTTGATCTCTTTCCTTATCCCTTTATTCGATTATTTCAAAATCGTGGGTAATTTCAACCACTTGTCTGAGTGTATTGGTTACGGAGCAATATTTTTCCTCGGAAAGGTTGATGGCGCGTTCCACTTTTTTTTGATTTAGCGGCCCTTTCAGGGTGTAGTGCAAATGGATTTTGGTAAATTGGTAGGGCGGTTCTTCCTCTTGCTCGCCGGTGCAGGTGGTTTCAAGCCCTTGCAGCGGTTCGCGCTGCTTGCTCAAAATATCGACAACATCATACGAAGAGCACGAAGCCGCCGCCAGAAGCAGCAGGTCGGAAGGTTTCAGGCCGTTCCACACCGGCTCTTTATCCCGCTGCCAGCCAATGGTCACGGTTTGGCCTTTAGAGTCGACGCCCGCCATTAGCCTTGATTCAATCCATTTTACGGTAACGGTTCCTTGTCCCATAAGAGGTATTCCTTTCTCTGATTCTTTTGATGGGTACTTCCAGCAGGTTGAATAGTGAACAATCAAAGACCGCCAACATTGCCGTTTTGCGAGGCAATATCTGGCGGTCAATTATGTTTGTGCTAACTCAAAATAATCGTAAAAGTTTAAATAAAAATGAAACAGGCCACCATCTATTATTTGGTATCGGGGCCATAAACCGCCGGCACGTGGGTTTGATCGGTAAAGGGCGGGCGCACGTAGCCAATGTTGTTTTGGCGCGGCGGCAATTCGATGGAGTCGGGTGTCAGGTCTTCGTACGGGATCAAAGTGAGTAAATGATGGATCAGGTTGAGGCGGGCGTGTTTTTTGACATCGGCCTCTACCACGTACCAGGGAGATTGTTTGGTGTCGGTGTAGCTAAACATCTGGTCTTTGGCTTTTGAATATTCTATCCAGCGGGCGCGGGCCTCTAAATCCATGGGGCTTAATTTCCAGCGCCGGACCGGATCGTGAATGCGCGCCTGGAACCGGCGTTCCTGTTCTTCATCACTCACCGAGAGCCAATATTTGATCAGAATGATGCTGGAGCGCTGCAGCATCCGTTCAAACCGGGGACAGGAGCGTAGAAACTCCCAATACTCCTCCTCGCTACAAAAATCCATGACGTGCTCCACCAGGGCGCGGTTGTACCAACTGCGGTCAAACAACACCATTTCTCCGGCTGCCGGCAGATGGGCCACATACCGCTGAAAATACCACTGGGTTTTCTCTTTTTCCGTGGGTACGCCCAAGGCCACCACCCGGGCCACGCGAGGATTCATCCGCTCCATGATCCGCTTGATGACGCCCCCTTTGCCGGCGGTGTCGCGGCCCTCAAAAATGACAATAACCTTTAGCCCTTCCGCCTTGATCCATTCCTGCAATTTGACCAATTCTTCCTGAAGATTGGCCAATTCGCGTTCGTAGACCTTATTTTTGATCTTTTTTCGCTTTTTGGACTTGTCGTCGCCGTCGTTCTTGGAGTTTTTCTTCTTTCCCATCGTAATACCTCCCCTTTGAGATATTTTAATATTTTTTTGATACGCTGCCCCATTATAGCACAAGCCGCAGCAAGGTGCGAGTCAAAAAAATGATTATGGATGTGCGAATCGTTATTTGACAGCCAAAATCTTTTGTGTTATAGTGTGAACGTTCACAGTGAACGTTCACACTAATTTAGCACAACTAAAAATTGATGATGTCTCCAGCAAAGAAGCGAGTCACAATCAAAGATGTTGCCGCCCAGGCCGGGGTCTCGTACCAAACCGTCTCCCGCGTGATCAACGATCACCCCCTGGTCAGCGAGACAACCCGCGCCAACGTGCAGCAAGCCATTGATGACCTCGGCTACCGCCCCAATCTGGCTGCCCGAACCCTGCCGGGCCGGCGCTCCTACGTTATCGGCTTCATCATTCCGTACGACCCCGATTATTTAATCAGAGACCCCCACTTACTGGCCCAAATCAGCGGCGCCGACGCCGAAGCAAACGCGCACGGTTACAACCTGCTGCTTTCCACCGCCGTCAGCGAAAGCTCGGGCGTGGAAGCGTACGAGCGATTCATCCGCAACCACGTGGGCGATGGCGCGCTGGTGATTGAAACCGCCAGCAGCCGCGAAGGCGGCGAATTGTTAACCAGCCGGGATTATCCCTATGTGAGCCTGGGCCGGGACCTGGGCAATCCCCACGCCTATATGGTCAGCAGCGATAACCACGACGGCAGCAAACAGGTAACGCGCCACCTGCTGGAAAAGGGACACCGGCGCATTGGCATCATCAACGGCCCGCCCATCGGCGCGGTAGCCGGCCTGCAAGATCGGCTGGAAGGCCACCAGCGAGCGCTGGCCGAAGTTGGGCTGTGTTTCGATCCTACCCTGATGGCCTATGGCGATTACACCCGCCGCAGCGGGGAAGTTGCTACTCACACCCTGTTAGCTCACGCCGATCCCCCCACCGCTATTTTTGCCCTGAACGACCGGATGGCCATGGGTGCTGTTCGCGCTATCCAGGCCGGCGGATTGCGCGTGCCCGAAGATGTGGCCGTGGTTGGCTACGACGATATTCCCGCTGCCGCCGATTTTCACCCCTCATTAACCACCGTCAAAGCCGCGGCCAGAAAAGTTGGACAACTGGCCGCGCAAATGCTGTTTCAATTGATAAACGGAGAAACCGTAGCTCAAAAGGAGGTGATTTTGCCCGCCGAATTAGTCATTCGAGAATCATCGTAAGCCGGTGGAAAAGCCGGCTGGCTGAAAAGGAGGTGATGACGCCCTGCCAAAAGTTACAACCAAATAAGAAGAAGGCACAGGGTCCAGCCTGTACCTTCTCAACCTGAACGATGGTAAATTTTTCCGACAGATAGAAAAAAATTATCGCCAGGAGCCTCATTATACCATAACATAAAATGTGGGCTACCCGGCAAATTAGCTAAATAGAATTTTAAAGGGAGAGAATCATGAAACACTTTTCTAAACTGGTGGCCATTGGCCTGTTATTCGTAACCCTGGTTTTACTGGTGGTTGCCTGCGGCGCCCAACCGGAGCCGCAAACCATCATAGAAACCGTGGTGGTGGAAAAAGAAAAAGAGGTTAAAGTTGTCGAAACGGTGGAAGTAGAGGTAGAAAAAGAGGTTATCAAAGAAGTTGAAGTAGAAAAAGAGGTCATCAAAGAAGTTCGGCCCATTATCTACAACTCCTACAACAGCGATCCCGAACCGCGCAAATTCGATGAAAAATTGGTGGAAATGTTCAACGAGATGCATCCCGAAACCCCCCTGGAGCACTCGGTGGTGCAGCACGAGGATTTCAAACAAGCCATCCGGGCCTATCTGGTCGCTTCTCCGGCGCCCGATGTGATGACCTGGTTTGCCGGCAACCGCGCCCGCTTCTTCATCGATAAGGGCCTGATCATGGACATCAGCGATGTGTGGGAAGAAGAAGGCTGGAACGAAGATTACCCCAAAGGCTTCCGGGCCATGTCGTCGGTTGACGGCCAGCAATACTTCCTGCCCAGCAGTTGGTACTGGTGGGCCGTCTTCTACCGCGAGTCGGTGCTGGAAGAAAACGGCGTGGAACCGCCTGAAACCTGGGACGAACTACTGGCCGCATGCGACACCCTCAGCGCCAACGGCGTGACCCCCATCACCATCGGCACCAAGTTCCGCTGGACCGCCGCCGCCTGGTTTGATTACATCAACATGCGGCTCAACGGCCCGGAGTTCCACCTGAATCTCATGTTGGGCAAAGAAAGCTACGATGATCCCCGCGTGAAAGCCGTGTTTGAAAAATGGAACGAGTTGTTTGAACACAACTGCTTTATCGACGACGCCGCCGCCTACAACTGGCAAGAGGCGCTTGATCCGTTCAATCAAGGCGATGCGGCCATGTACCTGATGGGCCAATTCATCATGGACAGCGTGGCCGAAGATGTGAAGGATGACGTAGACTTCTTCCAATTCCCCATCATCGATCCCAATATGCCCATTGGTGAGGATGCGCCCACCGACGGCTACTTCATGTCCGTCAACGCCAAGAACCCTGAAGGCGGCAAAAACTTCCTGCGCTTCCTGGGCAGCGTTGAAGCGCAAACCATGCAGGTGCAGGAGATGGGACGCCTGCCGGTTCATACAGGCGTAGACAAAAGCCTCTTCACCCCCATGCAGCAAAAAGGGCTGGAAATGATCGAAAGCGCCGACCTGGTGGTGCAATTCTATGATCGGGACACCACCCCCGAAATGGCCGATGCCGGCATGAACGGCATGATGGCCTTTTGGGATGATCCCGAAGCCATCGACGATATCCTGACCGATCTGGAAGTGACCCGCCAAGAAGTATTTGCTGAAGAATAGATTGATGTGAAAGTTGTGGTGGTCCGATTGGTAAAATACCAACCGGACCACCGCTTTTTGGGAAAGATCGGGATTGAGTAAAGGAGAATATGATGGCCGTAACATCTCCCCCCCTGGCAAGAAGAAAACGAAAAATAAATTGGACGCCCTATCTATTTTTGGCGGCCCCGCTGGCCCTCTACCTGGTGTGGATCATCGGCCCGATGCTGTACACTTTTTATTTGAGCATGACCGATTGGGACGGTATCTCGCCGGAGGCCAAATTTCTGGGCCTAAAAAACTTCGACACGTTGTTCAGCAGTCTCGGCAAACGGATACCCTCTGCTTTTGAATACTCGTTGGTCAATAACCTGAAATGGTTGATCACTTTCATTACTGTGCCGGTAGCCATCGGGCTGGGGCTGGCCATGGTTCTGAACCGGGACGTTAAAGGCGACCGTTACTTCAAACTGGGCATCTTTCTGCCCCAGGTGCTGTCTCTGCCGGTGATCGCGTTGATCTGGTCTTACGGCGTTTACAACCCCAAAGGCGGCGTCATCAACTCCTTCCTGATGAGTCTGGGGGTGGCCGCCCCGCCGGCCTGGCTGGCTGAAAAAGAATTGGTGATCTGGGCCATTATCGCCGCCGCCGCCTGGCGGCAGGTGGGCTATATTATGATCTTGTACGTAGCCGGCTTAAAAAATGTAGACCCCACCCTGTTAGACGCCTCGCAAGTTGATGGCGCAAATGGCTGGCAGCGATTCTGGCACGTTGTTTTCCCGCTGCTGGCCCCGGTCACAACCATTGTGGTGGTTATCTCCATCATCGACTCCCTGCGCTCGTTTGATATGGTTTGGATCATGACCCGGGGCGGCCCGGCCAACTCATCCAGCGTGCTGGCCGTTTTAATGTACATTCAGGCCTTTAACAACTATAGAATGGGCCTGGGCGCGGCCACCGCGGTGGTGCTGTTTGTCATCAGCCTGGTATTTATCATTGCCTACTTGAGCCGGGTGATGAAAGACGAATTGGATTATTAGGAGAGAGAGGACGCACATGGTTACAAATACCTCAGCAAAATCTACTGCCGACGCCGGTACCATATATCGAAAAAAAGTTAATCCTTTTGGCACGTTTTTTTTGTACGCGTTTCTGATTATCTTTACTTTGAGTTATATGATGCCCTTCTTTAGCGCCATTGTCACCTCAGTGCGGACGCAGGATGATATTAGCCTGAACGGCTTTTTTAGTATTCCCCGTGAAATCGAATTGAACAACTACCCCCAGGCCTGGAACCAGGGAGGGGTGAGTAAATATTTGATAAACAGTTTTATCATCACTATCCCCGCCCTGATCGGCACCATTTTCCTGTCGTCGTTGTCGGCCTACGCCCTGGCGCGATACCGTTTTCCCGGCAATCGACCGCTTTATTTTATGTATGTGGGCGGCACTATGCTGCCCTTCCAAATTCTGTTACTGCCGGTCTTTTTGTTGACAAATAAGCTGGGTTTGTATAATACTTACTGGGGCGTTATCATTATACACGTCGCTTTCCAGTTGGGGTTCTGCACCTTTGTGCTGCGAAATTTTATGAAAACCCTGCCCGGCGAGATCATGGAAGCGGCCCGCATCGACGGGGCTTCCGAATTTGGCATTTACTGGCGCATGGTCATGCCGCTGACCGTTCCGGCCATTGCCGCCGTCGCCACGTTGGAATTCACCTGGATTTTCAACGACTACCTGTGGGCCATCATTTTGGTCCAAAACGATGACCTGAAACCGGTCACCGCCGGCCTGTCAACCCTGCAAGGGCAATTTGTGACCAATTGGCCGCTGATTGTGGCCGGCGCTCTGATTGCCGCCGTGCCCACCCTGATTGTATTCTTTGCCTTGCAGCGATACTTCATCGGCGGGTTGACCCTGGGGTCCGGCAAATAAACTTCAACTTCTCGAGGGAGTAAGTCCATGAAACTGGAAAACGGCAGATTCTCATTATATGGAAACGCGCTCAAACAATCCCATTCCAAACAGGCCATCAAGTGGCAAAATATGTTTATCCGCAAATTTGATTACGATCCTGATGAAACCTACACCCTGAGCCTGGAAGACAACGCCTATTTGGGCAACATTTTCGGGTTGAAGGATATTGTTCGCCACGACCGGGGCGAAACAATAGAAAACAAAAACGCCGTCATCATCGGCACCATCCGTATGGGCTTTGGCCATTACCGGATCGCCATGGCCGGCGCCTCCTGCGCCAAAGCCATGGGCTTTACACCTTACTGGTTAGACCTGTTAGCCATCCCCGGCATCACCACCGACGTCATCAACTGGTGCAATACCTGGTACAGCCGCTTTTCGCGGTTATCGCAGCGCAGCAACTTTTTCAATAAATACGTGTGGGAAGCGGTGACAACCGGGGAACCAACCCTGCCCATCCTGTCTACCATTCTCAACTTCTGGATTGTGGGCTGGCCCTGGCGATTCACCAAAACAAATGTCAAAGATTACAAAATGAGCGAGCTGTTCAAAAATCTTCACCAGGCCCTTCCCCCTGATATGCCCATGTTGACCTCCCATATGTGGAACTGCATGGGGGCGGTGGCCGGCGGCATGACCAACGTGGTGGATATGATGTTCGACAACTGGCCCATGGCGTTCCAGCTTACCGAAGGCGCGAAACACGGCGTTCAATCGCCTTCAGGCTACTACGGCTTCAGAACAATGAACGGCTTTGACGAGAGCGGCAAAGTTATGAACGCCGTTCCCTCCAACGCCCTTTATTATGTGGGCCACCATATTGACCACGAACTGGTGGAAAATATCGAGTTCGACTGTGAGGCCCGACTCAGGCGGATGAACAACAACGAACCGCGAAGATTTCTCCTGACCATGGGCGGCGCGGGCGCTCAACGCGAGCTATTCAAAGCCATCATCGATCACTGCATCCCCCTTATCAAAAGTGAGAAAATCACCCTCTTTGTCAACCTGGGCGATCATAAAGAAAATTGGGACTGGCTGGAAAGCGAATTACAGGGTTATAAGGACTTGATCCAAACCCATTTTAGTTGGGAGGATACCAAAAAGCTGGCGGACGACATCAGAAATGAATCGGCCCAAGGGCTGCATATCTTTCTCTACGACAACACCTTCCACGCGGTCTACGCCACCAATTATCTCATGCGCGTGATAGATGTATTGATCACCAAACCCAGCGAATTGGCCTTTTATCCCATACCCAAAATCTTCAACGAGCGCGTGGGGGGGCATGAAATGTGGGGCGCGATCAGAGGCGCTGAACTGGGCGACGGCACCATCGAAGTCCGCACCATTTCCCACACCCTGCAAGCCATTGATTTGCTGACCCACGAAAAGGACCTGTTACAGTTATACTGCGATTGCATCGTCAAAAACAAAAGCATCGGCATCTACGATGGGGCCTACAAGTGCGTGGAGTTGGCTACCGGGAAAAAATGGGAGCGAACGCCGAAGGGTTAAAGACCGTAGTCTTTGATCCCAAAACCCTAACCCAAACAAAATTGTTGAAGAACGCGTTGGGGCGCAGCCTTAAATTTTCAAAATGTCACCAGATGAGATTGGCATTTCTTCCGCAAGATGGTATCCTATCGGTAATCCAAATTAGAATTTGAATTGTATTACCTCTATGAACATCCAAAAGATCATCGAAGCTG
>CAZTFF010000105.1:0-13901 GCA_964612485.1 uncultured Caldilineaceae bacterium | reverse complement strand
TTTCCTACTCTATCACGGTTTTCTTGGTTTCACCTTAAATACCATATGAGCCAAAGGGCAAATTTTTGAAAATTCTTGCCCAAAAAACAAGAATTTCACTGGTTAGGTCCTAATTGCTCATTTTCTGGGAGGGGTTATAATCTTAATGAAGAATCAAGAAATTAAGAATGAAGAATTGTTACTTGTCAACTCACTCGTCTCATCATCAGAGTGACGAGTAGACTTTATAGAGATTGAAATTATGTCGACCAGATTGAATCGCTGAGTCGCTGAATCCCTAAATTCCTATGACGAAAACGATGTGGCAATTCCGGGTTAATGTGCCGGTTGGCTTTCTGGCAAAAGAAGTTATCAAATATGCGTGGCGCGATTGGCCCACCCTGTCCACTTTCCTGAAATTTCAACTGGCCAGAGAAACTTTCAACGCGCGACATCTCTTTGGCGCAGACGGGCAGGGCGATGCCGTGCGGCAGATCAGCTTGCGGATTACGGATTTGTGTAACCTGCGCTGCCATACCTGCGGCCAGTGGGGCGATAACGGTTATCTGCGCGGGCAATCTCTCAAAGCCTTAAAAAAACGCGAGGTGCCTTTGGAAATGTACCAGCGTTTGGTCGATCAGGTGGTTGAAGCCGGCTGGTCGCCCATCTGGTACATTTGGGGCGGCGAGCCGCTGCTCTATCCCGATTTATTTGAATTATTGAAGTACATTGCGGCGCGAAATATGCCCATCAATTTGGTGAGCAACGGCATCAATGTGGCCGGCCACGCCCGGGAAATCATCGATACCTGCACCGCGCTCTGGTTAAGCATCGACGGCCCGACCGCCGAGATTCATAACAAACAGCGCCCCGGCGTGTCGTCCAGAGACAACAACTTTGCCGACGTGATGACGGCCCTGCAAAGCCTCAGCGCGGAGAAGAAACGGCAAAAGAGCCTCTACCCCTATCTGGGGCCGCTGACCACCATCAGCAAATATAATGTTGATTGCCTGGCGGACATTTACCGCCGGGTCAGTCCCTTTGCCGACATCCACACCATTTACCTGGCCTGGTGGATTGACCACCCCGCCGCGCAGGAACATACAGTAGATTTCTACCGGCGATTTGGATTTGAGCCTGACAGCCATTGGGGTTGGGTGGGCGATTGGAAAGATTTTGATGACAGCCTCATTTTTGAGCAATTTGAAGAGATGTGGCGACTGTCAAAAGCCCACCATCGCTGCCCGGCGCTGATGTTCCCCAGTCTAAAATCAGCCGCAGAAATAAAACAGTATTACCAAGACCACGCGGCCACCTTTGGCTACAAACAATGTTTCAATATTTTTTCAACGATGGAGATAGACAGCAACGGCGATGTCAGCCTGTGCCGTGATTATCGTGATTATGTGATCGGCAACATCAGAACCAATTCCGTTACCGAGATCTGGCATAGTGAAGCGGCTCGCAAATTTCGGCATTCCATCAGCCAAGAGGGGTTGATGCCGGTCTGCCGCCGCTGCTGCGGGTTGATGGGGTATTAAGTTTGCCCTTATCTGACAATTTGAACGATCTGCCCGGTTTGAAGCTTCACGTGATAAGTGATGCCGCGCCACTGCATAGCCAACAGGCCGTGCTTCAGACGGAAGAAGGTTTTTAACAGAGCGTACCCCCCGCCTATTGCCGCCAAAGGGGCGGCCAGCAACCAGGGGAATAACCGGTACTCGTTATCGTTGGGGTTAACGCCGGCAGGGTTTACCGGCACGCTCAACCGAAAAAGCCACGCCAGGAACATAGCCAACAGCCAGATGCCCGCGCTGCCAAGAGTCGTCGGCCAATTGCTATTGACCAGACCATATAAAAAAACAACCGGCAAAGCCAGCATTAACAAGCTAGAGGGAAAGATAGCCAGAACCAACAGCCAGTACAGCCCTTTAAAATAGATTTGAATGTATTGAAATTGCCGCGCCAGCCATTCAATGCTGTCACCTAGCGACATCTCGCTGTAACTCTTTAAAATACAACCGGCCACAAAGTGTCGTTTAAGCCCGTGTTGGTGCAGGGCCTGCATCAAGGCCAGGTCATCGACAAGTTGCGTGGATAAATACTCATAGAGGTCATATTTTTCCATGATCGCTTTGCGCAGGGCCATACTCCCTCCCCACAGGGATTGCACCCGGTTGTCGGCGGTGAGAACAAGCAGTACCGCGTTGAAAATACCGGCCAGATAATCGCCCAACTGAAACTGAGGATTGGCCGGCAGGCGGCGATAGTAGCCGGTGGTGGCGCTGATGCGGGGGTCTTGAAACGGCGCGATCATTTCTTGCAGCCAGGTGGCGTGGGGATGGATGTCGGCGTCGGCAATCAGAAAGATATCGGTTTCCGAAATACAGGCCATTCCCTGCAAAATATTAAAAATTTTCTGGGATGATTGTGTTGCTAACCCGGCTACACAAATCTTAACATCGTCAAATTGCCGGGCCAATGATCGCAAAACCGGAACGGCCGGATCTGTCTCACTTTCTACACAGAAGACAAACTGCACCGGCCCATCATAAAGCTGGTTGATGATGCGCCGTAAATTATCCCTAAATCGAGGATCGCTGTTGCCTTTGACCGGAACAATAACCGCCACCGCAAATTGCGCTGTAGTTGGATAAACCCTGGCCCGTTGCAGCCGCGTGAAATGAGCGACGATCAAACCAACCAGCAAGACTCCATAAAAAAGAATGCCCGCGTAAAGTATCAGCATAGGTGAACCCCGCCTTGTGTTTGCGTTTGCCGCATTATCAACTATATTATGCTAATCGTCAAACGGAAGAAAGTTATAAATGCTCACCGTAGAAAAAATCGATACCGCCGTTAAAAAACAGGTCAACCGATTTGTCAACCTGCCTTACCGCTTGTACGCGCGCCATCCCCAATGGGTGCCTCCTCTCCGGCGTGAGGCCGCCTTATACCTAAATCGCAAAAATTATTTTTTTTACAACCATTCTGAGGCCGATTTCTTTCTGGCCTCGCGTGATGGTCGAGACGTGGGGCGGATTGCCGTGCTTGACCATCGCCTTTTTAACGATTATCATGGCACAAACCAGGCCCAATTTTATTTGTTTGAGTGTGAGGATGACCCGGAAGCGGCCGCGGCCCTTTTTGAACGGGCCTTTGCCTGGGCCAAAAGCCGAAACCTGAACAGGATCATCGGCCCCAAAGGCTTTAGCGCCCTCGATCCCTTTGGCATTCTGGTTGAGGGGTTTGAACACCGTCAAATGATGATGATGTCTAATTACAACTACCCTTACTACCAACATCTGGTTGAGGCCAATGGATTCACCCAAGACATGAACTTTTCCTCCTACTATCTCCACGCGCGCGGCGATTTTAAAGTGCCTGCCTGGATTCACGACCTGGCCGAACAAGCCCGCTGCCAGGCAAACCTTCAGGTACAGGGGCTGCAAACCGTACGCGAGGGCTTGCCCCTGGCCCGGCAGATGGTGGATATTTACAACCGGGCAATGGTAGACAATTGGGAATATTACCCCTTGCCGGAGCGGGAAATCGAGGCTATTGTAGAGAATTTGAAGTTTTTCGATAACCCCCGCTTTATAAAAATGATTACGCATCGGCAGGATATTGTAGGGGTCTTGTTGGTTTTGCCCGACCTGTCGGCCCCCTTACAGCGGGCCAACGGACGTTTGTTTCCCTGGAATCTCATTGATCTATTCAGAACGATGCATCGCCCCCAATCAATTTTACTGGCCTGGTTTGGTATCCTGCCTCAGTTCCGGCTGCAAGGCGGCAATGCCCTGGTGGTCATGGAATTAGAAAAAACAATTTTGGCTAATTCAACCGTGCAGCACCTAGAACTGCACCAAATCGCCAATAGCGCAACGGAGGTGCGCCAGGATGTGGAAATGCTGGGCCTCAAACCTTACAAAGTTCATCAAGTTTATGGCAGAGCATTGTGAACAATAAATCCATTTACCTGATCAACCCCACCGCAGATTTTCCCAGTTATTACAGCGCCGAAATCTATTCCCATCTGGGCCTGAAGTCGGTGGCCTACACTGCCGATTTGGCCATCGCCACGGTGGCGGCGCTGATACCTGACGACTTTGAGGTGACGTTGTGCGATGAGCAGATCACGCCCGTCGATCTCAATGTCTCCGCCGATTATGTGGGATTGACCGGCAAAAGCAGCCAGGTACGGCGAATGATCGAATTGGCCCAACACTTTCGGCAGCAGGGCAAAACCGTTATTATCGGCGGCCCGTATGCCTCTCTCTCGCCGGAGGTATTGCGCCCGCACTGCGATATTTTGGTAAGGGGCGAAATTGAAACCATCGCCCCCCAACTCTTTGCCAATTTAAGAACCGAGCAATGGCAAACCGAGTATGTGGGCCATTGGCCTGATCTGGCGCTGACCCCCATCCCGCGTTGGGATTTGTATCCCAACGGCAGCGCCCTGTCCGGTTGTCTCCAAACGTCGCGCGGGTGTCCCTTTGAATGTGAATTTTGCGATGTCATTCAATACGCCGGCCGCCGGCAGCGGCACAAACCCATCGACCGGATTCTGGCTGAACTGAACTTGCTCTACCAACACGGCTACAGCCTGGTCTTTATAGCCGACGACAATTTTACCGCTAATCGCCGCCGCGCCAAAGAATTGCTGGTGGCCCTGCGAGATTGGAACAACCGCCAGCCGGAAGGCCGGTTGACCTTCACGGCCCAACTTTCTATTGATGTCGCCGGCCACGACGAAATTTTGCAGCTCTGCGCCGAAGCCGGCATCTATTATGTTCTTGTTGGCATAGAAACGCCCAATGAAGACAGCCTGCGCCAAAGTAAAAAACGACAAAATTTGGGAATCGATCTATTCGATCAAATCCAACGCTTTCTGGATTATGGTATCGGCATAATGGGCGGCATGATGGTTGGCTTTGATGCCGACGGCCCCGATATCTTTGAGCGACAGTATAACTTTGCCATGAACACGCCAATCCCCATGTTCATGTTGGGTGCATTGATGGCGCCCGGCTCAACACCGCTCTACCAACGCCTGCGGCAGGAGCGGCGTTTGATCGCTGATGAGGATTGCTTTGGCGCAAACACCCCCTGGGAAACTAATATCATCCCCCAACAAATGTCCCGGGAAACCTTGTTTGCCGGATTGCGCTGGCTGGGCAACCGGCTGTACCAGCCTGCCGCCTTTGGCCGGCGCGTGCAACAATTTTTAGAGTGTTACCATCCACCGCCCTTTAGCGATCGTCCCCACCGCAAACCGAACATGCAGCTTGCTATGCAGATTATGGAAGTAACTCAAAATGTGGCCCATTTAGGCCCCGCCGAAGCCCAAATGTTTTTGGATACAGCCATGGTTGCGATGAAAAATCCTGTAACTCAGGGCGTCTTTTTTAATATGATGGCGCAATACAATCAGATTCGATATATGTATCATCAAGGCAGCTTTTGGGAGCCGCAATTGGCCGAATTGGATGCTCCCAATTTCTCAGGATTTTGATAATGGATAAATCACTGCAATCGCGCCAAATAAAAACTCTGGTTGACCTGTTGCGGCTGCGCGCCGCCGAATACCCCACCCAACGCGCCTACACCTTTTTGCTCGATGGAGAAACAGAAGCGCTTCATCTCACCTATGCGGAATTAGACCAACAGGCCAGGGCCGTGGCCGCCCGGCTGCAACAACAAAACGTGGCCGGGCAGCCGGTGTTGCTGCTCTACCCCCCTGGCCTGGATTTTATCGCCGCACTTTTTGGTTGTTTTTACGCCGGGGCGGTGGCCGTGCCGGCCTATCCGCCCCAGTTAAATCGAAATAGAGCCAGGCTATCGGCGATCATGACCGATGCTCAAGCCACGATATTGCTCACCGACACTACCACGCTGCCCAAACTGGAAAGATGGACCGGCCACATTCCCTTGCTCGAAACAACGGATCAATGCAACACCGACACCCTGTTACCCAAACTGGCCGACGACTGGGTCGAACCCAAGCTGCCCCCCGATGCGCTGGCTTTTTTGCAATACACTTCCGGTTCAACCGGCGCTCCCAAAGGGGTGATGATTGGTCACGACAACCTGCTGCATAACCTGGAGGTTGTGCGCCGGGCATTCCAAATCGATCCCAATGGCCTGGGCGTCTTTTGGCTGCCCCAGTATCACGATATGGGCTTGATCGGCAGCCTTTTGGAGCCGATGTATGTGGGCGGGCCGTCTCTGTTTATGTCGCCGGCTGCTTTTATCGAGCGTCCCATCCGCTGGCTCCGGACGATTTCCACTTACAAAGGCACTATCAGCGGCGGCCCCAACTTTGCCTACGATTTGTGCGTGGAAAAAATCACCCCGGGCCAACGGCAAACGTTGGATTTGAGCAGTTGGCAAACCGCCTTCTGTGGCGCTGAACCTGTTCGCCCGGAAACATTGGAGCGCTTTGCCGCTGCTTTTGCGTCTTGTGGTTTCTGGCGGGGCGCTTTTCATCCCTGTTACGGTTTGGCCGAGGCTACCCTGATGGTTTCGGGTGGGATAAATTCCCAGACTCCGCTTGAAATAGACAAACTGATTGATCCTGACGCCACAAACCCGCGTAAATTCATCAGTTGCGGCCAGGCCCTTTTGGATCAAAAAATTGTCATCGCTGACCCTCAAAGCCTGACGCCATGCCCGCCGGATGAAATTGGTGAAATCTGGGTGTCCGGCCCCAGCGTGGCCCAGGGCTATTGGCGCCAACCTGAAGAAAGCAAATACGCCTTTCAAGCCTGTTTGGCCGGCGGCGAAGGCCCATTCCTACGTACCGGCGATTTAGGTTTTTTGCACGACGGCGAATTGTTCATAACCGGCCGTTTGAAAGATTTGATCATCATCCGCGGCCAAAATTATCACCCGCAAGACCTGGAATTGGCCGCCGCAGCCGCGCATTCCGCTTTGCAGCCCCATAGCGGCGCGGCTTTCACGGTAGATACTTCCGGTCAGGAGCAGTTGATCGTCGCTTTTGAGTTGAAACGGCGTCAGCGCAAAGCCGATCCAGATGAGGTGGCCGATGCTATTCGCCAGGCCATTGCCGCGGCGTGCGGCCTCCACGTAGACACAGTGATCTTGCTGAAACCCGGCGGCCTGCCCCGAACCTCCAGCGGCAAAATCCAGCGGTATCTCTGCCGGGAGAAGTTTTTGGCCGATGCGCTGCCGGTGTTGGGCCGCAACACGTTAAGTGAAACCGACAAGTTGACTGGCACCCAAAATACAACCGAGAAAGTATCACCCGCAGCTATTGCGCCGGACCGGGCCGCGTTGGAACAGGCCCTGCTGGCCCAAATTGCCCAAACCCTGGCCCTGCCCCTGGAATCAATTGATCTCCACCGGCCTGTCAGCGTCCTGGGGATAGACTCCCTCAAGGCCGTGACCTTGCAAACCCTGCTCGAAACAACGTATGGCCTGACCCTCTCCCTGGAAGATTTTATGGCTATGTCCGAATTAAGCATCGCACAAATCGCGGCCCAAATCGAGACCGGGCAGTGGTCGGAGCAAACGCCGGCTCCGGCTGAAACAGTACCGGCCGGAACGGCTGCTTCGTCAGATCAGCCTGTGGCCAATGTACTGGACAAAGCCCACGCCTTTGACCTGATGGACCGGGCGCGCCAAATGAACCTGATGCCCTATTTTCGAGAATTGACCCGTAACGATGGGCCGACCTGTATTTTTGAAGGGCGGGAAGTAACCATGCTCGGCTCCAACAACTACCTGGGCCTGACCGTTGACGAACGGGTGCGGCAGGCCGCGGCCAACGCCAGCCTGACCGACGGCCCCAGCTTGACCGGCTCGCGCCTGCTGAACGGCTCTACCAAAAGTCACCGCGCCTTTGAACAAAAACTGGCTGATTTTTTGCAGCGAGAAGACGCCCTGGTTTTCGCCACCGGCTACCAGGCCAATATCGGCCTGCTTTCGGCCTTGATGACCCCGGAAACAACCTTGCTGGTGGACGAACGCTGCCACGCCTCCATTTACGACGGCGCGTTTGTAGGACGCTGCAACATTGCGCCGTTTCAACACAACCATATGGCCGACCTCGAGCAAAAGCTGCAACAAATAGCCCGCCGCTCGCCAACCATGGTGATGGTGGATGGCGTGTACTCGATGGAGGGAGACCTGGCCGATCTCCCGGCCATAAGACAACTGTGCCACACTTACCACGTGCCGCTGGCGGTTGACGACGCGCACGGCCTGGGCACGTTGGGCGCAACAGGTCGGGGCATCGAAGAACATTTCAATAGGCAAGGAGCTGCCGACATCCTGACCGGCACTTTCTCCAAAAGCCTGGCCTCCATTGGCGGCTGGGTGGCTGCCGGAGCCAAAGTGATCGATTATATCCGTTTTCATGGCCGCTCGATGATCTTCTCGGCGGCCATTGCCCCGCCGGCCCTGGCTGCGGCCTCTGCCGCCCTGGATGTTCTGCTGGCCGAATCCTGGCGAGTACAGCGCCTCAATGAAAATGCCGATTACTGGCGAACCGGTCTAAAGGAACTGGGGTTTAATACCGGATCATCGGAAACCGCCATTGTCCCGGTAATTATTGGCGATGATCTCCAATGTGCGCGAATGGGGCAGGCTTTGCTGGAAGCGGGCGTTTACGTAAACACTGCCGCTCACCCGGCCGTGCCCCGCGATATGGCTCTATTGCGCACCAGCGTGATGGCCACGCACCGGCGCCAACACCTGGACCACGCCTTGGAAACATTTGCCCGGGTTGGCCGGGAACTTGGCATAATTTAGGAGACATTTTGCAACTACAGCGGCAGCACATCATCATTACCGGCGGATCGAGCGGCATTGGCCTGGCTACCGCCAAATACCTGGCGGCCCGGGGCGCGCATATTTCCATCATTGCCCGCACCCCGACCCGGCTGGAGACGGCCCGCCTCGAGATCGAAGCAGCCCGCCTCGAGCCAACCCAGAGCATCGAAGTGTTGGCCGCGGATGTGGCTGTGTCTGGCCAAATCATCCCGGCCATCGAGACCACCATCAGCCGGCTTGGCCCGCCCGCTGCCTTGATCACGTGCGCCGGTGTGGCCCATCCCGGTTATTTCGATGATCTGCCCCTGGAAATTTTCGAGCAGACTATGGCCGTCAACTACTTTGGCACGCTCTACAGCCTCAGAGCTGTGGTGCCGGTGATGATAAAGCAGGGCCGGGGACACCTGGTGTTGGTTTCTTCCGGGGCCGGGCTGGTGGGACTGGTGGGTTACACGCCCTACAGCCCCACCAAATTTGCCGTGCGCGGCCTGGCCGAATCGCTGCGGGTTGAATTGAAGCCCTACGGCATCGGCGTATCAATTGTTTATCCGCCCGACACCGATACCCCGCAGTTGGCTGCCGAAAATCGCAGCAAACCGCCTGAAACCCAACATATCACGGCCCGGGCCAGAGTCTTGTCCGCCGAACAGGTAGCGCGGGCCATTGCGCGCGGCCTGGAAAAACGAAGCTGGCTGATCGCGCCCGGCCTGGAGATGAGCCTGCTGGCTCGCGGCCACAGTTTGCTGGCCCCCGCTTTGTTTTGGTATTTTGACCGCCTGGTGGCCCGTGGCCAACGACAGCAAAAAGATCGCTGACGAAAAAATCGTTGCTAATTCAATCACCCTATGGTATGATTGCCGGTCAGGAGAAAAGATGAACGTTTCCTACAAATCCTCCCTATCCGCTGAAACCCTGGTTCACCTGCTGCGCCGGCGGGCGGAACAGCAGCCGGCCCAACGCGCCTACACCTTTTTGCTCGATGGTGAAACCGAGGCCGTTCATCTCACCTACGCCGAGTTGGACCGGCAGGCGCGAGCCATTGGAGCCTGGTTACAACACCTGAATCTCGAGGGGGAACGCGTTCTGTTGCCCTATCCCCCCGGTTTAGAGTTCATTGCCGCCTTTTTCGGGTGTCTCTACGCCGGAGTGGTGGCCGTGCCGGTGCATCCGCCGCACCGCCGCCAGGCGATGGGCCAATTGGCCGCGCTATTTGCCAATGCTCAAGCTGCAAAATTTCTCACCACCGCCCCGTTTCTGGCGAATCTGAAAAATTGGTTTGATGAAGCGCCCGAATTAAAAACCACACCGTGGCTGACCACGGACGATATCCTGGCCGACGGCAATTGGGCTGAAACCTGGCAAGACCCCGGCCTTAGCCCTGATTCGCTGGCCTTTCTCCAGTATACGTCCGGGTCTACGGCGGCGCCCAAAGGCGTTATGCTAACCCATCGCCACCTGATAGACAATATCAATTTTGTTATCCAAACATCCGGTTTTGAGCCTGAAAAACATACCGGAGGGGTAAGTTGGCTGCCGCCTTATCATGATCTGGGGCTTGTTGGGGTAATATACGTGAGCATTTATGCGGGTTGTCCCTTCACCTTAATGTCGCCCGTATCCTTTATCCAAAAGCCCTGGCGCTGGCTGCAAGCTATCTCGCAAACCAAAGCCACGTACAGCGCCGGGCCGAACTTTGCCTACGACCTATGCGTTGACAAGATTACGGTGGGGCAAATGGCCGAACTTGATCTCAGTCATTGGCAGATCGCCATTATTGGCTCCGAACCGATCCGTTATAAAACGCTGGAACGTTTTGCCCAGGCTTTTACCCCCTGTGGTTTTCGCCGGGAAGCGTTTTACCCGGCCTACGGCGTATCCGAAGCCACCCTCGTTATTTCGGGGGGCCTCCAAACAGAGTTGCCTGCAAGTTATACGCTACAAAAACAGGCGCTTAAAAATAAACAAATCGTGGCAACTTCAATTGACGACCCCGATAACCAAACTCTGGTAGGCTGCGGCCGGCCCCTGGTTGGGCACAAAGTTGTCATTGTTGACCCCCAAACACTGCATCCGTGTTCGACGGACCGGGTGGGCGAAATTTGGATATCCGGCCCCAGCGTGGCCCAAGGATATTGGCATCAACCCGAAACAACCCAGCAGACTTTTGAAGCATATCTGTCTAATGGCGACGGGCCGTTTTTACGCACGGGCGATATGGGATTCTTGAAAGCGGGCCAACTCTTCATCGCCGGCCGGCTCAAAGATATGATCATTATTCGAGGGCGCAACTATTATCCGCAAGATATCGAGCAGGCCGCCGAGCAGAGTCACCCGGCCTTGAACTTTAATTCCGGGGCGGCCTTTTCATTAGACATTGACGACCGGGAACAATTGGTCATTGTTTTTGAACTAGCGCGGCGCCATCGCAAAGCAAATGTGGAAGAAGTAGCTGCCGCTATCCGCGCGGCGGTGGGCCAGGCTTACGATATAGAAGTTTACGCGGTGGTGTTGATCAAAACCGGCCATCTGCCCAAAACCGGCAGCGGGAAAATTCAGCGGTTTCAATGCCGGGAACAGTATCTGGCCGGCAGCTTGCCGGTGATTGGCGTGAGTTTGTTGCGGCCCGGCAGCGCTGCGCCGGCAATGGAAACATTGCCTAAAGCGCCCCCGGCTTTGGACGCCAACCAGGAAACGTTGCGCCGTCAACTGGAAGCGGAAGTGCGAGAGCAACTGTCCATTTTTCTACAGGTAGCCCCCTCCCAAATTGATTTGCAACAATCTATTCAAAATCTGGGGCTGGGGTCGCTGCACGCCACTGCCGTGAAATTTCAGCTTGAAAATAAATTTGATCTGACTCTGTCGCCGGAGATATTTTTTGAAGACATCACCCTGGCCCAATTTGTAAGCAAAATTGCCGCCGGAACCACATTGTTAACCACCCAAACTTCTGATCGAAACTCAACCGTATGACCACACCAACAAGAGTTGTTATTACCGGCGGCGGGGTCGCCTCGTCGCTGGGCAATGATCTAGAGACATATTGCCGCAATTTGTACGAGGGACGGTATGGCATTGGGCCAATCACCACCTTTGATACGTCGGCCCATTCAACCAAATTGGGGGCCTGCCTTGATTCCCTGCCGGTGCCGGCCTGCCTGAGCAAAATGGAGCGGAAAATGAGTTCCAAATTGTCGCTGGTGTCGTTGTTCTGCGTGGAACAAGCGGTAGCCCAGGCCGGGCTGGATTTTACGCAGGAGGATGGCCGCCGGATGGGGATTATCATCGGTTCCGGGTTTATCAATCTGTACGATCTGGAAATATTTTATGAAAATTTCTTTGCCCAAACCTCCTGGAAAGCGCCGGCTACCATCCCTCTTAATATGGGCAATGCCCCGGCCAGCCGTATCGCCATTACCTATGGCTTGCAGGGGGTCATCAAATGTGTGAGCACGGCCTGCGCCTCCGGTTTTACGGCCATTGCCGATAGTTTCAACTTGATCCGGGATGGCCGCCAGGAGATGATGCTTGCCGGAGGCAGCGACCTGATTCTTTGTGAAACCATTGTCACTGCCTGGGAGTGGATGCGGCTGGTATCGAAGGAGAAAAAGGACCCGGCGCTGGCCTGCCGCCCCTTTGACCGGGACCGGCGCGGCATTGCGCTGGGTGACGGCGCCGCCTTCTTTGTATTGGAGTCGTACGAGCGTGCCGTGCAGCGAGGCGCGCCTATCCTGGCCGAGATCAAAGGCGCCTTTCAAAATTCAGACAGCCTCGATCTGGTCAAGCCCGATTCCCAACAGGAATCTCGCTGTATTGAAGAGACCTTGCGTGTGGCCGGGATGCTGCCGCAAGAGATTGATATGATTTTTGCCCACGCCACCGGCACCCGTCTCAATGATAGGACCGAGTATGAAAGCCTGAAAGCTGTGTTTGGTGAAAGGTTGCCGCAGATCCCGGTCTGTGGACTCAAGGCCATGGCGGGGCATACCATGGGCGCGTCCGGTCCCATGGCGCTGGCGGCGGCGTTAACCAGCCTGAAATCGGGCTATTTTTATCCGATCCCCAACCTGACCAACCCGGAAGAGGGGCTGAATTTGCGGCTTACGACCAAAGGAAAAAAATTAGATCACATTGAAAATATTTTGCTCAATACGTTTGCTTTTGGCGGTATCAATGTCTGTTTAGTTATCTCTCAAACAATATAGGTGAACACCATGACCGATCAGGAAATCCGTACTAAACTCATCGAAATTATAAAAGAAGAAGCCCGGTTAGATGAGGAAGCCTTTACCCAGGGACAACCCCTGGCCGGGCTTATTGAGTCTTTGACCTTATTGGAGATCATTTGTCGGATTGAAGAAGAATTTGATTTGGAAATTGAGGATGAACAGATCCCGGACCTGAAAACGTTTGATGATGTGGTCAACGGCGTTAATCAGCTTCTCAGCTAGAAACGAAGAATAATCATTCTAAAGCAGTGATAATTATGGTCAAAATGATCCGCCGTTTGATGATCATCCTCTATCAGTTCCCGTGATTGAATTTGAGTTAGCCTGGATAGCGTTTTATTATCGCTATGGGGCGATTACCTATCAGGCCGAAAGTTAGTCATATAGAAAAAAATCATTCCTGAAAACAAGAGCGCCCATTTTAGGGCACTTTTGCTTGTGGTTACACGGGAGATTTGCTCTATTTCGCAACGTGTGGATTTATTGTTGCATTAAATGGGGCCGGATATCGCCCCACCGTTAATTTACCCAACTGTCGATCCCTTTCACCTCTGTGTACTAAAATGTGTCTTTTCGCTTTATGCGCGTAATTCATCCAATGTTACACGCGTTGTTACCAAGCGATATTTTTTCTCAAATCCACATACATCTCTTTGACATCCTCAAGACTACCGTTGAAGCTACATTTAGGGCAGTAAAACTGCGCCGGTGCTGTCTCAAACAAAGTGACATCATTTTCACGGGAGAAGCAAACCGGGCAGCGCCCCGTTCCTATTTCACTTGGTATCAATTTAAAAGCATGCGCCCGCGACATCGCCTTTTCTGTCCGGTTCAAACAATCCAGGACAGCAATTCCCGTTATGGGGTAGAGTTATCCTGATTTATCTTTCAACTCAAAAA
>CAZTFF010000104.1:0-14203 GCA_964612485.1 uncultured Caldilineaceae bacterium | reverse complement strand
TCAGTAGTATCTTCTCAATATTTCGGGGGAACGAGGTCTGAGCCTGTCGAAGACCATTGGTTTCGACAAGCTCAACCAACTCTGCCCCAGATTATTGAGAAGGTACGTTCAGTACCTTGAACGTTGAAACGTTTTTTCAACATTCAACATAGGATTCGTATTTTGAAGGAGGTGATATTTATAGCTCAATGGCAGATGGACAATTTTAGGTAGAAAGGAACCCTGTCTGAAAAATGATCCGATAGGTTCCAAAGTAGATAACCTATTTTTATAGGGAGGTAAATTCTATGAAAAAAATTTTGTTACTCATCGGTTTGATCGCCGTGCTGGCCCTGGTGGTTGGCTGTGGCGGTCAAGAACAACCCCCGCAGGTGGTCAAAGAGACCGTGGTAGTGATAGAAACCGTTGAGGTTGAAAAAGAGGTTGTGGTCACCGAAGAGGTGATGGTTGAAGCCACAGCAGAGCCTTCCGTTGAAGTCCCTTTTGAGGAGCTTTGGGCCAACTCGCCGCACAACGACGAAGAGGCCGAAGCCTTCCGCCATTGGGATGAGGATGATCCCGCCGAAGTCCCGGACCGGTGCGCCAAGTGTCACAGCGCACCCGGCATGCAGGATTTTCTGGGGGTTGACGGCTCCGAAGTTGGCGTGGTGAACAGCGCTGCCGCACTCGGCTCTACGGTCGAATGCGTGGCCTGCCACAACCAGGCTACCCTGGTAAAAGACAGCGTGATGTTCCCCTCCGGTGTAGAAGTGACCGGCCTGGGCAACGAAGCGATCTGTATGGAATGCCACCAGGGGCGCGCCTCTAAGGTGTCGGTGGACAACGCCATTGAGGAAGCAGGTTTAACCGATATGGATACCACCAGCGAAGACCTCGGTTTCACCAATATCCACTACTACGCCGCCGCAGCCACCCAGGCGGGTAACACAGCGATGGGCGGATACGAGTACGAGGGCAACGTTTACGACGCGAAGTTTGCGCACGTAGATGAGTTCGACACTTGCATCGGCTGCCATAACTCGCACACCCTGGAACTCCAGGTAGAAGAATGCCAGGCCTGCCATCCCGACGCGGCCAGCGCCGAAGACATGCGGAACATTCGCATGGCCGGCTCGCTGGTTGACTACGACGGCGACGGCGATCTGGAAGAAGGCATCTACTATGAGATTGAAGGGCTGCGCGAGATGCTGTATGAAGCCATGCAGGCTTACTCCAGTGAAGTAGCCGGCACGCCGATTGTGTACGATGCCGCCAGCTATCCCTACTTCTTCGACGATGCCGGAGAAAGATTCGGCAGTTGGACGGGGCGGCTGGCCAAGGCGGCCTACAACTACCAAACATCGCTGAAAGACCCCGGCGCTTACGCGCACGGCGGTAAGTACATCATCCAACTCCTGTACGATTCGATCGAAGATCTGAATGCGGCCCTGTCAACGCCGGTTGACCTGAGCAACGCCCGCCGGATCGATCACGGTCACTTCGCCGGTTCCGAGGAGGCGTTCCGTCACTGGGATGAGGATGATCCTGCCGAAGTGCCGGCCAGTTGCAGCAAGTGTCACAGCGCCGAAGGGCTGCCGCTGTTCCATAAAGACAGCACAACCATCACCCAGGAACCGTCTAACGGATTCCAGTGCGCCACGTGTCACGCCTCGTTGAGCGCAGACGAAGCCACCATCTACACCTTTGAGGAAGTTGAATTCCCCAGTGGTCTGGTGATCACAGCAGAACAGTCCGACGAAAACACCCTGTTGTGCATGAACTGTCACCAGGGCCGGGAGTCGACCACCAGCGTGAATGAAGCGATTGGCGACAGCCCGGCGGATGAAGTGGCCGACGGCCTCGGCTTCAGAAACATTCACTACTTTGCGGCCGGCGCTACCCGCTACGGAACCCAGGCCAAGGGCATCTATGAGTATGAGGGCCAGGCGTACAGCGGCTACTTTGACCACGTCAACATTGCCGATAGCTGTACCGACTGCCACAATACCCATGCGCTCGAGGTTGAGGTTGAGAAGTGTGGCGAGTGCCACGACGGCGTAGAAAGCAACGAAGACTTGCAAGCGATCCGCATCTCTGAAGTGGACTACGACGGCGACGGCGATGTAGAAGAAGGCATTGCCGGAGAAATTACCACGATGCATGAAGCCCTGTATGCAGCGATTCAAGACTACGCGGCCAACACCCTTGGCACGGCCATTGTCTACGACTCGCACGCGTACCCCTACTTCTTCATCGACGGTAACGGCAACGGCGAAGCCGACCCGGATGAAGCCAACTATGGCAATCGCTACGTAACATGGTCTCCGCGCCTGCTCCAGGCTGCCTACAACTATCAGTATGCGGCCAAGGACCCCGGCGCGTTTGCCCATAATCCGGCTTATGTCATCCAGGCACTGTACGACAGCATTGATGACGTTGGCGGCGATGTATCGGGTATGACCCGTCCGGACGTAAGCAGCGAATAATCGCTAATAAACAAAGGGCCGGGTACTTACGGATGCCCGGCCTTTCTTTAAACGTAACCTCTATAGTTAAAAAGCACTATAAAATTAGTAAATAAAGTTGTTGGTCATCATTTTAAACTATATTATTTGTTTTCAACATCTTATCGATATATACTGGCGCAATCAATTCCATCGGTATGCCTCTTTGTAACGGAAATTCTCCGGCCACATCATTACTCGGAATGATCTGCGCGATCAATTTCCGAACTCAGGGAGACGATCACCCAAAATGCCTGGATTTTACGCCTGATCAATATGCCCTGGACAGAATTTTTTGTTAGCCGCCTGCCCCACATCTATTTTGTTTACGGTCTTTCCTTTTTTGTATTAGGCATTGCCGTTGCGCTGGAGATTGGGCGGGGCGAACCCAGTAATTTTCGCCAGGCAATCTGGCCGCTGGCGATTTTTGGGCTGGTACACGGCATCCATGAATGGCTGGAAATGTTCATTCTGATTGGCAGGTTGGGCTACGACTTTGAAGCCTCTCTGGGATTTAATCTATTCCGCTTAAGCCTGCTGGTCTTTTCGTTTATCTTGCTTTTGATGTTTGGCGCGCAGATGGGCCGGCTGGCTAAAAAATGGCCCTACTCCGGCCCTGTCACCGGAATAATAATGCTGCTGCTGTATCTCTTGGGCGCGCTTGTGATGGGACAATGGCTTCAATGGGATTTTGAACAGTGGACTCTCGCCGCCGATACGCTGGCGCGTTACACCCTGGCCATACCCGGCTCGGTGCTGGCGGCGTGGGCCTTGTTTCAAGAACGGCAGAAATTGCTCAAGATGCAGGGATCGCCCTTTGCCAATGATCTGTTTTGGGTGGGGGTGGCGCTTTTACTTTATGGGACCATTGGACAATTTTTTATCGGCCCCAGTCTCTTATTTCCGTCTAATCTCATCAACGCCGCTACGTTCCAGAACTGGTTTGGTATTCCCATCCAACTGTTTCGCGCCGTGATGGCGGCTGTGGCGGCTATTTTTACGGTACGAGCAATGCGCGCCTTTGAATACAATCGCCAACATGCGCTGCTGTCAGCGCGCCGGCAAGTTGAAGAAGAAATTTTGCGCCGGAACGCGCTTCAAAAAGAACTGTTGCAGCGCATTGTAGAAACGCAAGAAGACGAACGACGCCGCATTGCGCGCGAATTGCACGACGGATTGGGCCAGGTGTTAACCGGCCTGGCGCTGGGGCTGCGCAGCTCGCAAACATTATTGCGTAGTTCGCAAACCTTGTTGGACAACCCCGAACCACTCCAACAACGGTTGAGCCAACTAGAAGCCATGGCCGTAGAGGCGGTGGACGATATGCGCTACATGGTCAATGAACTGCGGCCCGCTTTGTTAGACGATCTGGGTTTACCGGCTGCGCTGAAAAATTATGTTGATAATTTTACCATCTTAACCGGAATCCCAACGGATTTAAAACTATGCACCACCTGCGATCAATTGGAAGACAGCATCAAAACAATTCTCTTCCGCATCACCCAGGAAGCGCTAACCAATATCGCGCGGCATGCGCAAGCAACGGAAGCCTGGGTTCATATGGGATGCACGGATAAAACGGTGACGATGCACATCAAAGACAACGGGATCGGCTTTGATCCGCAACAAATATTGCAAAGCGGCCAACAAAAAGGGTGGGGGCTGTTGGGTATCCAGGAAAGAGTCCAACTTGTGGATGGGAATATTGAAATCTCATCGGTAAAAGGGGAAGGAACCGAGATCATCATGACGGTTCCCAAACGGTAATAGAGAGAGAAGTTCACCATGGCGGTTATCAAAGTTATGCTGGTTGACGATCACAAAATAGTTCGAGCCGGGTTACATATGCTGCTTCAAGACCAACCCGATATCCACATTGTCGCCGAAGCGAGTTCAGGGGCAGAAGCGATTGAGTTAGCGCCCCACCACCAGCCGGATGTAATATTGATGGACGTAACCATGGATGATATGAACGGGATCGAGGCTACCCGCCAAATCAAAGCGCTTTGCCCTGCTGCCGCCATTTTGGCCCTGACCATTCACGAAGAAGAAGATTATTTTTTCCAAATGCTCAACGCCGGAGCTTCGGGCTATGTTCCCAAACGCGCCGCGCCCGAAGACCTGCTTCGGGCCATCCATACTGTTCACCGGGGAGAAGTGTTTTTACACTCAACCGTAGCCAGCGCGTTGGTTAAAGATTTTCTAAAGCGAGGCATCAGCCCGACCAACAAAGTAGAGATTTCTCAGCTCACCGACCGCGAGCAGGAAGTGCTCAGGCTGATTGCCGAAGGATTGACCAACAAGCAGATTGGCGAACAACTGGGTATCAGCCCCAAAACCGTGGCCCGCCACCGGGATAACATCACGCAAAAACTCAACCTCTCCAGCCGGACCGAACTGACCCGCTACGCGATCCAAAAAGGGTTGATCAACCCTTGAACAGCATGTTTGATGTGAAATTAGGAACGTGGTAAAATATCGCGAAAGTTCTCTCGGGGGGAACCTCACGCTACAACTTCAGAGGGAATGATGCTTCATCATCCCCTCCACCCTACATCTATCCGTTTTTTATAAGAGAGGAATCACTATGGCCCAATCCGGCGCAGTTCCCACTATCCAGGTTGATAGTAAAACTGCCAACAAAAAGTTCAAATTTATCATTGGCGGCGTGGTTATTGCCCTGGCAATTGTTTACCTGATCTATGCGGGCATCCAGAACAACGCCACCTACTTTTTAACCGTTGATGAGCTGTACGCCAAAGGGGAGGTCCAATATAACCGCCCGGTGCGCGTCTCCGGGCTGGTGGATGGCGAGACCATTGCCTTTAACAATCGTGATCTTATTTTAGAGTTTGATGTGACCAGCGCCACCGGCGAACGAATGCACGTGGTCTTTAACGGCCCCCAACCCGACCAGATGCGTCACGAAGCGGAGGCCATTTTAGAAGGCAAGTACGACGGCGAGCAGTTCAACGCCCAATCACTCCTGCTCAAATGCCCCAGCCGGTACGAAGAGGGCACCATCGAAGAAGTTCAAGTGGAAGCTGTCCGATAGCTTATTAATTGAGATTAATTGTGAATTGTCGATATAACTGTTCAGGCAAGCACCCTTCGATACGCGCTGCACTACGTTTCGCGCTACTCAGGATGCTGATCCAGTTAACCTGAATAGTTACAGTGATTGACAATTCACAATTTTAAAAGGGGGAACCTTATGCCTAATGTGGGATACATAGCCACCGCCCTGGCCTTTGCCCTGGCTATTTACGCCGCCGTGGTGGCCATCATCGGCGCGCGGCGGCGAATGCCCGAAATGATTGCCAGCGCCCGCAACGCGGCCTTTGCCGTAACCGCGTTAATCACCGTAGCCATCGTCATCATTGAATATCTTCTCATCACCGGCCATTACCAGACCCAATACGTCTACGAGGTCAGCAACCGGGCCGCGCCCCTTTTCTACCGCATTACCGCGTTGTGGGGCGGGCAAAACGGCTCGCTGCTGTTCTGGTCGTGGTTGATGTCTATTTTTGCCTCCGCCGTCCTGCTCAGAAAATGGGGGCCGATGCGGGTGCTGATGCCCTACGTCATTATGGTCACGCAGCTCACCCTGGCCTTTTTCATTGGGCTGGTGGTGTTTGTGGCCAATCCGTTCGAACAACTCTCGTTCTTTCCGCAAGACGGCACCGGTCTGAACCCCTTGCTGCGGCACTGGGGTATGATCATCCACCCGCCGGTGCTGTACCTGGGCTTTGTGGGCTTTGTCATTCCCTACGCCTTTGCCATTGCCGCCCTCATCACCCGCCAAACCGGCGATTTGTGGATCCGTACCACCCGCCGCTGGACCCTGACCGCCTGGCTGTTTCTCAGCCTGGGCCTGCTGTTGGGCGGCTGGTGGGCCTACGATGTGCTGGGCTGGGGTGGTTACTGGGGCTGGGACCCGGTTGAAAACGCCTCGCTGGTGCCGTGGCTCATTGCCACGCCGTTTCTGCACTCGGTGGTAATGCAGGAAAACCGGGGGATGCTCAAACGCTGGAATATGGGCCTGATTATTATGACCTTTATTATGGTTATTTGGGGTACGTTTGCCACCCGTTCCGGCGTGGTTTCCTCGGTGCATAGTTTTGCCCAGAGCGCCATTGGCCCGCTGTTCTTTGGTTTTATTGCCGTGATGTTCACCAGTTCCTTTGTGCTGTATGTGCTGCGCTGGGACGATTTGAAATCAGACAACGAACTGGACTCCTTTATCTCCCGCGAGGCCGTTTTCCTGCTCAACAACCTGATCTTTGTCGGGCTGGCCTTTATCGTCTGGTGGGGCAGTAACTTCCCTCTCTTTTCCGAGGCGCTGACGGATGAAAAAATCGTGGTCGGCCCGCCCTTTTTTGAAAAAACCACCGCGCCGTTATGGGCCGCCATTGTAGTGCTGATGGGCATCGCCCCGCTGGTCCCCTGGCGGCGGGCTTCGCTCAAACGGATTGGCGATTCGCTGCTCTGGCCGGTGGTGGTCGGCGTCATTGTGATGGCGCTGCTTTATTTTCTGGGGGGCATCAAAATTTGGGGGGCGCTGTTTGGCTTTGGTTTCTGCGCCTTTACCCTGGCCGCCACGCTGATTGAATATTGGCGCGGCGTCAGCGCCCGCCACCGCGCCCGCGGCGAAAGTTACCTCCTGGCGCTCTCCCGGCTGGTGGCCCGCAACCGGCGTCGATACGGCGGCTATTTGATCCATATCGGCATCATTTTGATCGCCATTGGCGTGGTAGGCAGCCGCTACTACCAGGTAGAAACGCAGCGAAACCTGGCCGTCGGTGAAAGCATGACCATCAGCAGCAGCGTTATCGGCGATTACGAACTCACCTATCGCGGCCTGCAAGAAGGCGCCAGCCCCGACGACCGGATCATTACCGAAGCAGTGGTGGATGTGTCTTTCAACGGCGCGCCCGCCGGCACGCTCATCCCCACCCGTGAATTTTTTGTGGTGCAGCAACAACCGATGACCATCCCCGATAAACGCAGCACTCTGGCCGATGATCTATACGTGATCCTGGCCGGCTGGGAAGGCAGCGGCGAAACCGCCACCTTTAAAGCCTACATCAATCCGCTGGTCAATTGGCTGTGGATCGGCGGCTTCGTGCTGATCCTGGGCACGCTGGTGGCCGCCTGGCCCAAACCGCAAGAAAGCACGCAGCGCGCCAGCCAAAAAACCAAAATTCCCGGCGGAATGATGCCGGCGGGCTAGAAATGTTACACAGAGAAGACGCGCCTCAGAAGAAGCGTAGAGTTACACAGAATAAAATAAAAAAAGATTCCTCAGCGCGTCTCTGTGAAACTCTATGGGTTCTACAAAAATAGGATATTGATTAAACCCAATGAATACAAAAAAAACATCCAAAACAATAAATCTTCTCACCCTTGTCGCTCTCCTGTTGGTGATCCGGGTCTTGCTTCCGGCTCCCGCCCTGGCGCAAGAAGAATCCAATTTTGATACCATCAACGATATTGCCCAACAACTCAATTGCCCTACCTGCACCGGCATCAACCTGTCCGACTGCCGCACTCTCACCTGCGAGCAGTGGCGCGAGCAAATTGACGATCTGGTTCAAGAAGGTTACACCGAGCAGGAAGTGCTGGATTACTTCTCCACTCGTTACGGCGACCAGGTATTGCAAGAACCGCCGCGTCGAGGTTTTTCCCTGCTGGTATGGATTTTGCCGGTAGTGGCGCTGGTGGCCGGCGGCATCTGGCTGGTCATGACCCTGCGCAAATGGCGGAAAGAACCGGAACCGGTGGCGGTATCAATATCAACCACTGATTCACCCGGCGAAACATCCCAGGATGACTATTTGAGCCAGGTAGAAAAAGATTTAGGTATTGACGAGGTATAAATGACCCAATCGACGCAAACCATAACGAATACGGAACAAGATATAAAAAAAACACCCGTTGGTCGCATCATAGTGCTGGCAGTGGGCCTGCTTCTGCTGCTGGGCTTTTTTGGCGTGGTCGCCGTCAGCCTGCAAAATCCTGAATCAACCGATCTGGCCGGACGCGCTGCCCCGGAATTCACCCTGCCGCTGTTTGACCAGTTTGAAGAAGAGGAAATCACCCTCTCGGAGCTGCGAGGGCAGGTCGTACTCATCAATTTCTGGGCCAGTTGGTGCGTAGAATGCTACAAAGAAGCCGACCTGCTGGAACAGGCCTGGCGCGATTACAAAGACCAGGGCGTGATGTTCATTGGCGTCGATTACCTGGATACCGAAAAAGCGGGCCTGGCCTACATGGAAAAATACAACATCACCTATCCCTCCGGCCCCGATATTGGCGATAAGATTTCCGATGATTACGCCATTACCGGCGTGCCGGAAACATTCATCATCGATAAAGACGGCAATATTGCCCACGTGCAAATTGGCCCTATCAGCAAACCCCAACTTTACGGCATCCTGGATAAACTGGTTGCCCAACCGCCGCAAGGAAGCTAACTTATGGATACCCTGACCCTGATCATCAGCCTGGCCCTGGTTGGCGTGACCCTGGCCCTGGTGCTGTGGCCGCTGTGGCAGCAAAATCGCTCGCACCTGGCCGGCGGCACCATCTCAACCGGAGATACCCTGGAAGAACTGGAAACCCGCTACCAGGCCGTCCTGACCACCATCAAAGACCTGATGTTTGATTACGAAATGGGCAAAGTAACCCCGGAAGATTACGACACCCTGCTAACCAAATCAAAATTTGAAGCCGCCGACATTCGCCGCCAGATTGACGTATTGAACCGGCAAGATCAGACTGAACTGGACGCCGCGCTGGATACGGAAATTGAAACCCTGGTATCGCAGGTCAAAAGCAGCCAACCCAACGGCAACCAGGCGCTGCTGGCCGCCGTAGACGCGGAAATTGAGAGCCTCAAACATATCCGGGCTGATGGTGACGGCGCACCCTGCCCCCACTGCGACACCACGGCCCAACCCGGCGATGTCTTTTGCAGCAATTGCGGCCAAGCGCTGGACACCGTTCAAGCCGACCCCAACCGCTGCCCGCAATGCGCCGCGCCGATTGAACCGGACGATGCCTTCTGCGCCAAATGTGGTGCGGCTCTGGAATCCAAATTGGCTACACGAAATCCTCAAACGGTAGACGTTGAATGACACATAGAATACACGACTATCTAACTTCTCGCAGACGGAAGAAAACCAACCAACCAACCTCCTTTTGGGGAGGATTGAGGGGGGGCTTACTATTTTTTCTGCTTCTGATACTAATTTTCCCCGCCCCAACCTCTGCCCAAGGCCCCGATACCCCGCCCTCGGTATCATCGGGCGGAACGCTCTGGGTTCAAAATTGCCAGCCCTGCCACGGAGGCGACGGCCAGGGCGACGGCCCCAGCGCCGCCGGCATTCCCAACCCCCTGCCCAACTTTGCCGATCCCGCAACCGCCCGGCAATACCTCCCGGCTGAAAATTTCGAGGTCATCAAAAATGGCCGGATCGACAACATGATGCCGCCCTGGGGCGATCAAATGACCGATGCCGAAATTTGGGATACCGCGGCCTACGTCTGGCGCTTGGGAACTTCGTTTGAGAACATTGATGCCGGCGAAACGATCTATCAAGAAAATTGCGCCGCCTGCCACAGCGAAAGCGGCAGCGGCGACGGCCCCGAAGCCGCCGCCCCGATGCCGGACTTCACCAATCTGGACGAAATGGTGCAAAAAAGCCAGACCGATTTGCAAGCCGGCTACCAATCCGGCGATCCGCACCAGGCCCTCTCGCTAAACGAGGCAGAAGTGTGGCAGGCGCTGGATTACGTCCGCACCTTTTCCTTTGCCGTGCCGCAGCGCAACGGCGTACTCAGCGGGCAGGTTATCAACGCCACCACCGGGGAGCCGGTGGGTGAGCTTGAAGTAACGCTGCGGGGTTTTCAAGAAAATGCCGAAGTACTCACCCTGTCCACCGTAGCCGACAGCCAGGGCCGTTACACCTTTGAAAAACTGCCCACCGAACACACCACGTTTTATGTGGTGGAAGCCACCTACAAAGACATTGCCTACAACAGCGATGAGCCGGGCGTGTTCACCCCCAACAGCACCGAAACCACGCTGGACCTCAACATCTACGACACCACCACCAATCCAGAGGCGGTGAACGTGGGCCAACTCCATTACATTGTGAATTTCACGCCCAACACCGCCAACATGGTGCAGATTTTTATTCTCAACAACACCGGCAACCGGGCCTACATAGGGCAAAACGGCCAAACATTCACTTTCAACCTGCCTGGTAACGCCGCCGGCATAGAATTTCAAGAAGAATTCCCCGGCAGCCGTTTTATGGCCACCGAAAGCGGTTACACCGATACCGCGCCGGTGCCGCCCCATACGGAAACCATTATTGCGGTGCAGTACACGCTCCCGGTGGACGACGATACCTTGACCATAGAGATGCCCGTAACCTCAGACATCAACGCGGTGAGCGTGATGCTGGCCGACCAAGGGGCGGAACTGAGCAGTGGCCAACTGCAATTTATGGATAGCCGCTCGATGCAGGGCCAGACGTTTGACATCTATGGCGGGGCCAATCTAAACGCGGGCGATACCCTGTCGTTCCGGTTAAATAATTTGGATGATCTCGATTTTAGCAGCGTATTGGGGGTGCCGCCCGGCGCATCTCTGCCCGACAGCCAACCCATCGACCAAAATCTACTGCTGTGGGGCATGATCGGCCTGGGCGGGTTGGCTCTGGTGCTGGCCGGCGTAGTCTACCCTATCACCCGACCGCGAGTGGCAGCAACACCGGATGATGATCCCGAAACCCAACGCCAAAAATTGCTGCTGATGCTGGCCCGGCTGGATGAAACATTTGAAGCCGGGGAAATGGACGAAGTCGTCTACCGGCAGGCGCGCGCCCGCGCCAAAACCGAATTGGCCCGCCTTATGGAGTTGAACCGGTAAATGATCGAGCTTCGAAAATTGGTCAAAACGTTTGGCCATCGCGTAGTGTTGCGCGGCGTAGATTTAACCATTAACGAAGGCGATTTTGTAACCCTGCTGGGCGCAAACGGGGCGGGCAAAACCACCCTGCTCCATCTGGTAGCCAATCTCAGCAAACCCACCGCCGGCGAGATTTTTATCAACAATTTTCGGCTGGCCGATGCCGCCAGCCAGTTGCGCCGTTTCATCGGCCTGGTTTCGCACAAGTCACTGCTTTACGACGATCTGACCGCCGACCAAAACCTGAAATTCTACGCCCGCATGTATGATGTGCCCGACGCGCCCCAACGCATTGAAACCGTACTCCAACAGGTGGGGTTGTGGGGCCGCCAAAACGATCCCGTCCGCACCTACTCCCGAGGCATGCAGCAGCGGTTGGCCATTGCCCGCGCCATTTTACACAATCCACCCATTCTACTGCTGGACGAACCGGACACCGGCCTCGACCAGCACGCCGCCGGTATGCTGGGGCATCTGTTGAGCGCGGTCGGCGTTACCCAGCGCACCATTTTGATGACCACCCACAACTGGGAGCGCGGCCTGTCGATGGGCAATCGCATCACCATTCTGGGCAAAGGCAAAATTGTGTACGATGTCCGCCGCCAGGATGTCAGCGTGGAAGAACTGCGGAGCCAATACAACAAATACGTCACCATGAATTGAAGTGCCAGGTACTATGTAAAGAAACCTGGCTCCTGGCACTTGACACCTGGCACATTACACCTGATTATGTCTGAACAAGTCAATACCCTGGAAAACGAAAGTTCCATAGCCGGCCCTAGCCGCTTCGGTGGTTATATCCGCAAAATTTTGGCGATTGTGGGTAAAGATATTGCTACCGAAATCCGCACCAAAGAAATGATCGGGGCGATGTTTGTCTTCTCGTTGCTGATCCTTTTTATTTTTAATTTTGCTTTTGACTTGCGGGCCGATAATTTGCAGACCCTGGCCCCCGGCGTGTTGTGGATTGCCATCACCTTTGCCGGAATGTTGGGGCTGGGCCGCAGTTTCACCCTGGAACGGGACAAAGGCGTGCTGGACGGCCTGCTGCTGGCCCCGGTGGATCGCAGCGCCATTTATTTTGGCAAGATGATCGGCAATGTGCTGTTTATTTCGCTGGTTGAAATTATTATTTTGCCCTTTTTTATTATTCTGTTCAACCAACCGCTCGGCGTTGTTCCGGCGTTGGTGGGCGTGATCTTTCTGGGAACCGTTGGTTTTGCCAGCGTGGGCACGCTGTTTTCGGCGATGGCGGTCCATACTCGCGCGCGGGAAGTGCTGCTGCCCATTATGCTCTTCCCGGTCATCATCCCGGTGATGTTGTCTGCCGTGCGCATGACCTCCGGCATTTTAGACAACCTGCCCTTTGAAGATGTCCAGCAGTGGTTCGCCCTGCTGGTGGTTTTTGATCTGGTATTTATTGTGGCGTCCGTCATTATGTTTGAATTTGTGGTTGAGGAATAGGTGTTTTCTAATTTTGGAGAGTAGAGATTAGAGATTACCAGGAGATTGGAGATTGGTGGTGCAATCTCTAATCTCCAACCAACCAATCTCTTTCTTGAGGAGGATTTATGGCTGATTTAACCGCATCATCCCAAACCCAACAAAAAACTGGAGGGAGATTCAATTGGGGCCTGGCCTTAACCGTAGTTACCGGTATTTTAATGCTGACGGCGCTGTATATGGCGCTGGTGTGGGCGCCGGATGCCGCCAACCTCACCTCGCCCGCCGAGCGATACGCCCAACGTATTTTTTACTTCCACGTGCCCTCGGCCTGGATCGGTTTTCTGGCCTTTATCATGGCCGCCGTGGCTGCCATTCTCTATTTGATCACCCGTAATCCCCAATGGGATATGTGGGAGCTGGCCTCGGTGGAGATTGGGCTGGCTTTTTTCACGATGGTACTCGTCAGCGGCTCTATTTGGGCCAAACCTACCTGGAATGTGTGGTGGACCTGGGACCCCCGCTTGACCATCTCCGCCATTGGCTGGCTGTTGTATATTGGCTACCTGATGCTGCGCAGCGCCATCGACAACCCGGAACGGGAGGCGCGTTTTGCGGCGGTGTACGCTATTCTGGCCGCGCTGTCGGTGCCCATCAACTGGATGGCCATTCGCTGGTGGCGCACCATTCATCCGGCGGTAGTGGCGGCCAACGAGAGCCAGGACGCGCAGGGCGGTTTTGGCCTGTCGGACAATATTCGCAATACGCTATTGTTCTGCCTGCTGGCCTTTACCGTATTTTATATCACTCTCATGTATCACCGCATCAAACAAGAGCAGCTAAAACGGCGGGTTGATGCCTTGAAACAGGAAACACTGTATCAATAATGAACCGCCAGCCAAATGGTTGGCTCATCCAATGCGGTGGCTTTAACCCGGTGCCTTTGATGGGCCGGAATGTTCAGATAATCGCCTGGGTTCAATATGATGATCTGGCCGTCATCATATTCGATCACGCCCTGGCCGGAGAGTACCAACACCCACTCGTGCCGGTCTTGATCGTACCAAAAATCCGGGGGCGATTGCTGGCCGTTTGATACAATGCGCTCAATGGTCACAGACTCCGATGAAGCCAGTTCCAAAAACTCCTCCTCCGGCATATTTTCTTTGACGTTGGCAAAGATGTTCATTGTCACTCCTGCACAAAAAGGCCTCAAGTGTTTCGCTACCTTGAGGCCTTTCTTTGTCAAGTCCTGAAATAAGTTTACACAAAATAGTGACTATTACACATCAAAAAT
>CAZTFF010000103.1:0-14213 GCA_964612485.1 uncultured Caldilineaceae bacterium | reverse complement strand
TTGCCTTCGCTCCTTGCTTATTCCTGGCTTCACTTCAGAACCCATATGAGCCTTGCCCTTTTTTGGGTCCGGCTTTGTCCGGGTTAGGAATGAATCACTAATAATTAGGGTTGACTTATTGGTAACTCAGATTTACACTGAAGTTGTCCTCTAATCCACATCGGATTCAGACCCCGGCTGAGTTGGCCAATCGCAGTCGAATGATGTGTCCTTGAATTATTTCCAATTTGAAATTTCTTTAAAGGAAATTCCTATGTTCCAAAAATTCAAGAAAAACTCATCCGCCCAGAATTTGCAACTCCCTCCCGAACAAGAAACGCCTTATCTCATCGACCTTCGCAACGTGATAAAGAATTTTCACACTGCCGCCGGCGTTTTTACCGCGCTGCGCAATATCAATCTTCAGGTGTCCGGCCACGAGTTTGTGGCCGTGATCGGCAAATCGGGCAGCGGCAAATCCACGCTGATCAATATGATTACCGGTATTGATCGCCCCACTTACGGTGAAGTTTTTGTTGACGGCACCGGCATTCACCAACTCAACGAAGATCAAACAGCCATCTGGCGCGGGCGCAACCTGGGCGTGATCTTTCAATTCTTTCAATTGTTGCCCACGCTTACCGTCATAGAGAACCTGGTTCTGCCGATGGAATTCTGCGAGATGTTCAGCCTGCAAGAACGCATCGAACGGGCCATGTACCTGCTGGAATTGGTGGAATTGGCCGATCAGGCCTACAAATTGCCCGCCACGTTATCCGGTGGGCAGCAGCAGCGCGCGGCCATTGCCCGCGCCCTGGCCAATGATCCCAAACTGTTGGTAGCCGATGAGCCTACCGGCAGCCTCGACTCCAAAACATCGGATACCATTTTTCAATTGTTTGACGATCTGGTGCAGCAGGGCAAAACCATTTTGATGGTGACGCACGACAGGGATCTGGCCAGCCGGGTCACGCGGGTGGTGCATATTGCCGACGGCGAGATCGTTGACGAGCAAATTTCTCAGGCGCTTCCCTCGTTAGGCAAAGATCAGCTGGTCAAAGTGGCCTCTCAGCTCGAACCGATCATCTATCCGGCCGGCTCGGTC
The DNA here is from genome assembly GCA_964612485.1 of uncultured Caldilineaceae bacterium. GTDB lineage: Bacteria > Chloroflexota > Anaerolineae > 4572-78 > J111 > JAFGNV01. Next base: position 13,129 of record CAZTFF010000103.1, on the reverse strand, counting down.
ATTGTCCAGGAAGGCGATCCGGCAGACAAATTCTACATTATCTTAAAAGGTCAGGCAGAGGTATGGGTTCGACACGCCACGGCGGGCGATGTTCTGGTGGCCCGGTTGGAAAGCGGGCAATACTTTGGCGAGATGGGGTTGGTGGAAGGCGGTATTCGGACCTCAACCGTGCGCGCTGCTGCGGAGTCAGACATCTCGGTGATGGCGCTTGATCGTGAAACGTTCAGCAGTTTGCTGCAAGACTCTCAATTGACCAGCGCAGACATTGCCAAACTTATGCGCCAGCGCATCACCGAACAACACCTGCTCCGCATTGTCCCGGACCTGACCGAAGACCGATTGGAAGCCATACAGGAAGACCTTGAGCTTCTGACGTTCGAGCCTGGCGCTGAGATTGTGCGTAAAGGCGATCCGGCAGATAAATTTTATCTGGTACTCAAAGGAACCGTGGACGTTGTTGCCTGCCCGCCGGGGGGTGCGGAAGAAATTGTCGCTCAACTCGGCAGTGGGCAATATTTTGGCGAGATTGGCCTGCTGCGGGGCGGAAAGCGCAGTCATACGGTTCGCGTTGCTCAAAAGAGTGACAATGGCGCGGAGGTAGCCGCCATAGGCCGCCGGGCCTTCCAACTGATGGCCGAGTCTCAACTGACCCAGGATGAAATTGCCCACATGATGCGCCGGCGTCTGGCCGAAAAAATTGGCGATTTTGTGCCGGGCCTGCGCCGCCGGCCTCGCCGGAGCGATGTGTTAGCCAAGTTAAAATTTGATGATTGATCCAAGGGGGTAGAGTAGCAGGGTAGCAGGTAGCAGGGTAGCAGGTAGCAGGGTAGCAGGTATAGCTTTTCAGAAAAATATTTTGACTTTGTAGGGAGGGCATCCCTATGCCCGGCTCGCCAGCGCATGGGGATGCCGCCTCATCGTACGATGAGGCTGACTACCCGTCAAAAACATTATCTAAAAAGCTACAGTAGGGTAGCAAAGTAGCAGGTAGCAGAATAACAAATTTGTGACTCTGCCACCTTGTCGCCTTGCTACCTGCTACCTTGTCATCTTGCCACCTTGCCACCTTGCTTCCCTGCTACCTTTCAAGGAACGAACTATGTCAACCCGATTCTTATTCATTAGAATGCGGTGGCGTAAAGTCTTACGCGATATTTTCAGCAATAAAACCCGGCTGGTGCTGGTGGTGCTTTCTATTGCTGTGGGCGTGTTTGCCCTGAGTACGGTGGCCCGCACCCGGGCCATTTTTTCGCGCGAGCTGAATAACAATTATCAGGCGGTCAACCCCGCTGCCGCCAGGATCAGGCTGACCAGGCCCTTTCTGACCGATCTGGTTAAGACATTCGAGAAGGTGAAGGGGGTAGAAAACGTTGAGGGTTTCAGGCATTTCACGGCGCGGGTCAATATTGGGCCGGATGAATGGCAGTTGATGGATCTTTACGCGCTGCCGGATTTTGACGACCGCCAGATAGATATGCTGTCTCACGATCAAGGCGCGTCATCTCCTGTCAAAGACGCCATTTTGCTGGAGCGCACCTCGCTGGATTTTCTCCATACGGCCTTGAACGACCCCATCCTGATAGAAATGCAAAATGGCAAACAGGCAATGCTGCAAGTCACCGGCAGCGTCAATGATCTAACCGCCCTGCCTCCCGCTTTCTCGGAAAGAGCCACCGGCTATATCGCCCTGGAAACCCTGAAGTCATTGGGCGAAAGGCCGCAGCTGGAATACTTACGCCTGACCGTAACCGGCGATAAATTCGACGAAAAGCATATCCAGGCCATTACGGACCGGGTAGAAGCCAAAGCCCAACGCGCGGGCTTTCCCGTCCGGGTCACAGAAATCCCCAAACCGGGCGAGCATCCCCTGAACAATATCATTCAGTCAATCTCCCTGGTTTTAGGCGTTTTAGGCATTCTGGCGCTATTTTTGAGCGTGTTTTTGGTGGCCAATACCATCTCGGCCATTTTGGCCCGGCAAACCAAACAAATAGGGGTGATGAAGACCATTGGCGCCGACAAAAAAAGGGTCTTGCGCATGTACTTCGGCATGGTCTTGCTGTTTGGCCTGTTTGCCTACCTGGTTTCGATACCGTTGGCCCAACTCAGCGCGCAGCGATTGGCCACGCTGGTTGCCGGTCAAATCAATTTTGATCTGGTCTATTTTTCGGTTCCCCCCTGGGTATGGGCGCTGGAACTGGGGGCCAGTTTGCTGGCTCCCCTGGTGGCGGCCACGCTGCCCATTCTGAGCGGGGCCAAGATCACGGTGCGCGAAGCCATTAGCGATATTGGCAGCAGCCAATTTGGCAGCAGCGCCATCGACCGGCTGTTGGGGCGCATCCGGGGGCTGAAATCGGCCATTTTGTATTCATTGCGAAACATCTTCCGGCGCAAAACCCGCCTGGCCCTGGTCTTGTTTGCGCTGACCACCGTCTCCACAATTTTTATTACGGTGATCAGCGTCCGCATCTCGCTGCTGGAAAGCACCGGGGCCATTGCCGCCTACTGGCAGCAAGACCTCCGCATTTTTCTCAAACGCCCCCAACGGATGGCCAAGATCGAGCGCGTTCTGTTGCAAACCCCGGGCGTGGTACACGTCGAGCCGCAATTACGGGCCGCCGGCGCGCGCATTTATGCCGACGGCAGCGAACAAAGGCGAAACTTCTACATCCTGGGATTTCAGACGCCAAGTGAGTTTATTGAACCCACGTTGGTGGCCGGGCGCTGGCTATTGCCGGAAGATGACAACGCCATTGTGGTCAATACCGAATTTTTGAAAGACGAACCGGATCTAAGCGTTGGCGACGATCTAACGCTCGACATTGGCGGGCGGAAATCGACCTGGCACATCGTTGGCGTTGTTACCGCGCAGGTGATTGGCGACGGCGGATTGTTGGGGCCCCTGGCCTATGTCAACAACGATGTTCTGGCCCAAGTCACCCGGCAGGTAGGTTTGACCCAACGCATTTTGATCGAAACAGAAAAACACGAACCATCGTTTCGGGAGGCCGTAGGCCGGGACGTCAACCGGGACCTGGAACAAGCTGTGCTCAGCGTTGAACAAACCCAGACATTTCACACCCTTCTCAACGGGCTTCAGAATACGATCAATGTGGTAGTGTACCTGCTGATTGCCATGGCCCTGCTCTTTGCCTCGATTGGCGCGTTGAGCCTGACCGGTATGATGAGCCTGAATGTTTTGGAACGCACCCAGGAAATTGGCATCCTGCGTTCGATTGGGGCCACCAGCCGGATCGTGCGGCAAATTGTGATCGTCGAGGGCATTACCGTCGGCGTGCTCAGTTGGTTACTGGGCACTATTCTGGCCATTCCGCTCAACAAATTATTGGGCGATATGCTGGGCTTGGTGCTTTTGGGGCGGGCGCTTGAACCGAGACTACCTCTGGCGGGCATTTTCCTGTGGCTTTTGATTATTTTGGGGTTATCGGTTTTGGCCAGTATTTTACCGGCGCGGCAGGCTTCGCGGCTGAGTATCCGGGAAGTGCTGGCGTATGAATGATGGAACCGCCGCCTCCAACCATCACCGCCTCGTGCGGGTCTTCGGTGCTGCCTTTGCCGTAGCGCTGATATTTGTCCTGCTGGCCGAAATCCAGGCGAGAGCCGTCAACCTCGACCTGCGCACGGGCGATCAGGACGCCTACCTGGCTTATGTAAAAAAATTAAAATCGACCGGCTACCAATACATTGGCGATAGAAATCGAATGCCGGTGTATCCCTGGTTGATGTCCCTGTTCTACCGGGAAGGGATGACCGACCGGGACTACTTTGAGTTAAGCAAACGACTCAATACAGCGTTAACTTTAGCGGTTATGATCGGTGTCTTTCTTATTTTTCGACATTATGTCAGCGCGTTCGATGCCGTGACCGCTTCGCTGGTGATTGCCTTTACCGTATTTCTCTTCAAAGCGCCCTATTTTCAAGCCGAGGTCCTAGCTTACGGCCTGAATTTTCTTCTTTTTGTATTGCTGCTTGAACTGGTTCGTTCTCCTCGTTTAAAAATTGCCGTGGCCGCGGGCCTGACCGGCGGCCTGGCCCACCTGACCAAAGCCTCCGTCCTGCCGGCGATTGCCCTGGGCATTTTCTGTTTGATTCTTTACCTTGTTTTTCAGGCGGCAATTTCGCTGCGGCAGCAAAAACCAACCCCGCCGACATTTTCCACAATCGCTGCGCCGTTATTTCGCCCCTTGTTGGCGCTGATGATATTTACAGGGCTGTTTGCGGCCACGATTTACCCCTATCTTAGAACCAGCCAAGCCGTTTTTGGCCACTATTTTTACAATGTTAACTCAACCTTCTACATCTGGTACAATTCCTGGGAAGAGGCCAAGCTGGGTACTCGCGCCCACGGTGATCGAGTAGGCTGGCCCGATATGCCCGCCGATCAAATCCCCAGCCTGGAGAATTACCTGCAACACCACACCATCCTCCAAATCCTGCAGCGATTCGCCGTGGGCGGCGCTGTGGCGGGCTATTTTTTGCTCTTCAGGTCAGACGGCTACGCTACTTTTCTCCTCCTCTATCTTGTATTCCTGGGGCCTCTGCTGTGGCAAAATCGCCGTGAAATTATGGCCGGGTGGTCTAACCCCCGCTCACTGTTTACCGTTTTTTTTGTGGGCGGTTATCTTGGCGGGTATTTCTTGCTGAATGCGTGGTGGTATTATATGGTGATGGCAAAAACCACCAACCGGTACATCCTTGCGCTGGCTTTGCCCTTGCTGTTTGTCGTGGTTCGTTTGCTCTCCTACGCGCAGTCGAAAGATCTATCGGCGCGAATTTTGGGCCGGACAGTCCATTCGACCGTGGCCGGCCGCTTTGTGTTTCTGGTTTTTGGGGTTTATCTTGTCACTGTTGCTTCCTCGCAGATAATTCTTATGATCGAGCAGATCCAAATTGTGGGTGGATAAAAGGAGGAGTACATGAAAATCGTTTTGGCCTCACCCCCGGCGGAAGGCTCGAACCTGGGCAAAGGCTCGCTGCCGCCTCAAGGGCTTCTGTATGTTGCCGCCGCCTTGCAGCAAGTTGCCGGGGTAGAGGTAGCTTTTGTCGATGCCTTTGCCGAAGGCTTGTATGCCGAAGAAGCGGCTGAACGCGTACTCGACCTTTCTCCTGATATGGTTGGCGTGTCGGTAATGAGCACCAGTATAGGCCGCGGGCTGAAACTGCTTACCCGCGTCAAGCGGGCGCGTCCCGGCATCTCAACCATTCTGGGCGGCCCGCACGCCACCCTTTTTGACCGGCTATTGCTCAAAGAAGTCCCCGAACTGGATATGGTCCTCCGGGGTGAAGCCGAAGAAAGCTTTCCGGAGCTTTGCCGCCGGCTCCTGGCCTCGGTTGAATTGGCCGGGTCTCCCGGCCTGTCTTATCGATCCAATGGAAATGGGGTCAGTGGGGAGATCCAACTGGTAAAAAACCTCGATGCGATCCCTTTCCCCGCCAGGGAGCTGCTGACGTATGACGGCTATTACGACAAGTGGGGGCATTGGCATATTGGCGCCGGGGGAATGGTCGCCAGCATTCTCTCCTCCCGAGGATGCCCGGCCAATTGCACCTTTTGCACCCGGATATCGCCCGAATTTGGCCGGTGGCGCGCCCGCAGCATTGCCAACATTGTCGAGGAAGTGGTCAAACTTTCTCAAGAAGGCTATAAAGTGGCCACATTTGTTGATGAAAACCTGACGATCAACCTCAACAGAGTGCATGAACTCTGCCATGAAATTATGCGGCGCCAGCCGGATATTCGGTTAGCCTTTCAGGGCTTCATCCACCATTTACCGCAAGCCACCCTGGATTTGATGAAGCAGGCCGGCTTTGATTTTGTTTTTGTGGGCGTAGAGAGCGGTTCGGACGCCGTGCGCCGGCTCATGCGTAAACCGGCCAAAGCGCATACTATTGCCGAGGGTGTGCGCCGGGCCAAAAAAGCGCGGATCGTAGTTCTGACCGCATTTATTACCGGTACGCCGGGCGAGACTGCGGCAGATCACCAGGCCAGTCGAAATTTCATCAAAGAGGTTTCCCCGCATCTGTTAGATGTTCAGATCATGAAAGCCCATCCGGGCAGCCAACTGTGGTACGATATGGTTGGCACCGGCCAGCCGGCAACCCTGGAGCAAAGCCAAAGCCGGATGATCTACGACTTTTCAGGACAACCCGACCGGAAAACCCTGGAGAAGCAGCGGGTGGAACTCGAAAGGGTCTACATCAGAACCCTGTTGAGTTTCAGAGGCGTGTTAGAAGCTATCAGGCTGATCAGGGGCAACGAATCCGTGCGGGACGCGCTCAAAGCCTTTGTCAGAAACCCCGGCCTGTTGTTCCAATTATTCAAAACAAACGTAGGCAAACAATGACAATTCTATTTTTGCAAAGTTTCATTTTTCTGTTTCTGAGTTTTGTATGCCTGACGCTGCTGATAAATATCTTCACCGTCCGCCGGCTGGACGATTATCCGCCTCCGGCAGAGTATCCCCGCCTGTCGATCCTGATCCCGGCCAGGGACGAGGCGGAAAATATCGAATGCTGCGTGCAATCATTTCTGGAGCAAGATTATCCCAATTTTGAGGTGATCGTACTCGATGACCATTCTACCGATCAAACCTGGGCCATACTCGAGCGTTTGGCCGCCGCCAACCCCCAGCTCAAAATTGCGCAGGGCCGCCCCCTGCCGGCGGGATGGATGGGTAAACATTGGGCCTGCCACCAATTGAGCCGGATGGCCGGGGGCAGCTTACTGCTTTTTACCGACGCCGATGTCTGGTTTCAGCCCCACACGCTGACCGGCGTGGTTGCCGCGCAGCAAACGGAACAGGCCGATTTGCTGGCCGCCATTCCCAGAGAAATAGCGGGGTCCTGGGGCGAACGGCTGGCGGTGGTCATTCTAAATTTTGCCATGCTGTGGGTTTACCCCTATCCGCTGGCGCGCCGCTGGCGGCTACCCTTTATGAACATTGTCAACGGCCAATTCATGCTCTTCCGGCGCGAAGCATACGATCAAATTGGCGGTTTCAATGTGGTTCGCTGCGGCGTGCTGGATGTTCTGTTAGGCCGCCGCATCAAGGCCGCCGGGCTGCGCTGGCGTCTGGTCAACGGGGTCAACGGCGTTTTCTGTCGCATGTACCGTAATACCTCTGAAGTGTGGTCCGGGTTCAGCAAAAACCTGTTTCCCTCGTTTGATTATAATCTGCCCCTGTTTTTGGCCCTCATTTTGGGGTTGGGGCTCATCTTTCTGGAACCGCTGAGCATCCGCCTGCTGGCTATGGCGGGCTATCATTTTTCCAATGAAGTCCTGGCGCTGGCCGATTCATCGACATTATTGATAATGATAATTATGGGCCTGTTTTACGCCTGGTTGAAAATGCCGTTATATCTGGCCATCCTGTACCCGTTCAGCATCCTCTGGGTGCTGGCCATTGGCTTCAACTCGATTTACATTTCGTTCACCGGCGGGGGCACGTGGAAAGGCCGCCCGTACTTGAACCGTAGGGAACCGCAGGGTTAGGTGGAAATCGATTTAGCCTGCTTGAGCATCTCCCGGAAAACGCGGCTGTAGGCCATTACCATTTTGTGGGGCGAAAACTCGGTGGCGATGCGGTGAGCCGCTGCCTGGCCGATTTCGGGCCACAACGCCCGGTTGTTCAGGGCAAAAAGAAGGCGGTCGGCCAACACATCCGGCTGGCCCGGCGGAACCAGCCAGCCCGACTCACCGTCGATGATCAAATCCTGCACGCCGTCCACGCCGGAAGCAATCACCGGTAAGCCGGCGGCCATTGCTTCCATGACGGCGTGCGGCATTCCTTCAGACAGGGAGGGATGGACAAACAGGTCCATCGCCGCGAGCAGATCACCCGTATCGCTCCGATCTCCCAAGAAAACAACGCGGGGTCCAAGCCCCAGTTGTTCCACCTGCCGGGCCAACCGGGGGCGGAGCGGCCCGTCTCCCACCACCAGCAGCGCGGTTGAGGGGACTGTTTTAACCACAAGCGCGTAAGCCGTCAACAAATCCTGATGCGCTTTTTTGGGAACCAGCCGGGCGATCATTCCCAACACCGTCGTTTCCGGCCCGATGGCCAACCGGGCGCGGATCGCCTCGCCGGCCCGGCTGCGGTCGCGCGGGTCGGGCGCTATGCTGTTGGCGATATATATTGCTTTTTCCGGGAGAACACCCTCGCGGGCCACGGCAAAAGGAATGGCCTGTTGGCTGACCGAAATGAACAGGTCGGCCCAGGGCGCGGTCAGCCGGTCAAAAAAATACTGTAACCGGGGCTTGTGCGCGTTCCGGGCCTGGATAGAGGAGACAATCACCGGCACCCCCAGCCAACGCGCCAGCGGACGCCCCAGCATATCGCTGAACGGAAGGATGGTCTGCACAATATCAGGCTGCCAGGTTTGTATCTGACGGTAGAGTTGGGCCAGGCCAATCAGCGCATAGAGCCGGGGGCGGCCAATGATCGTCACCGGGGCGCCACTCGCTTTCAACTTTTGCACAATGGCGGGATTGAAAACTTCGTTCAGGCAATAGACCCGCTGCTCAAATCCCAATTCAGCCAACCCCTTCACCAGGATGATGAGCCAGGTTTGGGTCCCGCCCCGGTCAAGGTTGTCAACAATGTGCAGCAGACGAATTGATTTCTTGGGATGCAGGTCTGTCATGAGTATCACCATAGGCTAAATTATGAATCTCAAAATTGGCGTAGTCTCGTTTAAAAATCCGGGCCAAAGCGCCACCGACCGGTTTCGTTTTGATCCGCTGGTACGTGGCTTATCGAACCTGGGATACAACGCAGCGTATCTTGACCCCGGGCAAGCCGATTACGATGTGATCATCCTGCCCTTGAAAAAGAAGCCTACCCTGTTTCCTCAAATCAAACAAAAAAACGCGATGGTGATCGGAGACATAACGGACGATATGCTGTCGTACCCCATCTGGTATAACCGGTGGGGACGGCTCTTGCGACTGCTTGAAAAAAAACACCAACGCCGGTATTATATCGACCTGCTCCGGCAATGTGATGGAGTGGTGGCCGGCAGCGCGGGGCAGGCGGATAGTTTCCAAAACTACGCCCGGCGTGTTGCAGTGATCCCCGATGCCATCCTGGATAGCGATGCCCAAATTGCAGCAGGTTATGTCGAGCAAAATCCGTGCCGGTTGGCCTGGTTTGGCAATGTGGAGAGCCTGCACGGCCTGGCAACACTGCCAAACGTGCTGGACCGGTTGGCCGCCACCGGTAAATACACGCTGCATCTCTTGACCTCGGCAGAAACCAAATTCCGCCTGGTGGGCAAATGGCCGCACAACGTCTATGAATTTATGTCCCGCCAGCGTATCCCTTGCCGGTTTCACCGCTGGACGGCTACGACCTACGCCCAGACTCTGGCCGGCTGCCACATCGCGCTGGTGCCGGTTGAAGCGGGCACAAACTACAACCGGCGCAAACCCGCCGGGCGGGTGCTGCTGGCTATGGCGCTGGGCCTGCCGGTGGTGGCCTCGCCTATTCCCGCCTACCGGGCGGTGATCCAGCAAGGCCAAACCGGTTACATTGCCCGCACCCCGGATGAATGGATTCAATTTGTTGAACAATTGGCCCACCATCCGGCGCACCGGGAGGCCATAGGCCGGGCCGCTCGCCGATTTGTCTTAAACAATTATAATGAACAGGTCTTTGTGCAGCGGTACAGCAGCGTGATTCAGCAAGTTCTGGCCTAAACCAGTTCTTGATAGAGAGCATCGTAAGCCGCGATCATGCTGTCTGCCGAAAAATGAATTTTCATACGCTCGGCAGCGGCCAAACCCATCCGGCGCGCTTCTTCCGGGTGGTGTAAGGCAAACATCATGCGCCCGGCCAGCGCCGCCGGATCAGCCGGCTCAACCAGCCAGCCGGTTTGCTGATCGACAACCAATTCCGGCGTACCGTCAACGTTGGTGGCAATTACGGGCCTGGCCGCGGCCATCGCTTCCATCACAGCGTTGGGCATGCCTTCAAATAAGGATGAATGCACGTACACATCCAACAGTGGCAGCAAATCGGCCCCATCAGAGCGGTCGCCCAAAAAGTGAATCCGTCCGGCCAGCCCTAAACCGGCGGCCTGGTGTTCCAGGCTTTGCCGCAGGGGGCCGTCGCCAATAATCAGTAAACGGGTCTCCGGCATTTGCTGGATGACCTGGGCAAAGGCCGCCAGTAAATAAGTGTGTCCTTTCTGAGGATGAAGCCGGGCCACCATGCCCAACAGCCCGGCATCGTCGGGCAGGCCCAGTTGCTGCCGGAAAGCCACTTTTTTGGCCGGCAGGGACTCCGGGAGAGAACCATCCACCGGCAGGCGAACCCCGTTGGGAATATAAATTGCCTGTTCCGGGCTGACGCCTTCGTATTCTACGGCAAAGGGGATCACCGCCCGGCTGTTGAAAACAACCCGGTCGGCCAACGGAGCGGTCAAACGATCCCAGAACAACTGCCAGCCCTTTTTATGAAGGTTGTGGGTGCGGATGGATGAAACGACTACCGGCGCGCCGGCCAACCGGCCTATGATCCGCCCCACTACATCAGAAGTGGGCAACTGGGTTTGCACCATATCAGGCTGCCACCATTTGAGTGCCGCATACAAATGGAAAACGCCCTCTAAAGCCCACAACCGGGGCGCGCCAATAACCTCCACCGAAGCCCATTGGCGCAGCCGGTGCACGGTTTCCGCCAGCGCAATGGCGCGCAGGCAATAAATCCGCTGCTCGTAACCAAGCCGGTGCAAGCCCTCAACCAAAAGTGTAAGCCATGTTTGGGTCCCGCCCCGGCCCAGGTCATCGATAAAATGAACCAGCCGCAGGCGGCGCGGGAGTGTAGAAATATTTTTGTCCATCATTCAACATCAACGAGGTGGGTATGACTCCAAAAAACGCAACGCTAATTAGATTCCGCTATCTGTTGCCCTATCTGGCGCCCTACGGCCGGCACTTTCTGGCAGGCACGGCGGCCTTGTTACTGGGCAGTTTGATCATTTTGGCGCTTCCTTTAACCCTGCGGGCGGTTGTCGACTCGGTGTTTGTAGCTAACGACACTGCTCACCTGAACCGTCTCAGCCTGGGGTTGCTGCTCCTTTTTGGTTTGCAAAGCATGATGATCTGGCTGGAAACCTACATCTTTACCTTTATCAGTAACCGGGTGATTGCCAATTTACGGATGGACGTTTATAACCACGTGCTGGCCCTGCCACTGCGCTTTTTTAGCGACCACCCCCTGGGCGAAATCATCTCCCGCGTTACCGACGATATTACCGTGGTGCAAATTGCGCTGACCCGGACCCCGCGCAACATTCTGCGCCAGCTCATTATTCTAGGGGGTGGATTGGCCATGCTCTTCTGGCTCGATCAGCGGATTATTGTCTTGATCCTGCTGCCGGTTCCCGTGGCTATTGTGGCTGCCAGAACGCTGGGGAGTACTCTGCCTGCCCTGGCTACAGACGTGCAGGATACGTCGGCGCAGCTAACCGCCGCCATTGAAGATACCCTGGCCGGCATCCGCGAGGTCAAAGCCTTTTCCCGCGAGCGCGACGAGCGGCAGCGTTTTGCCGAAAAAACAGAACGCCGCTTTGAGGCGCTGATGCGCCAGAACAAAGCGCGCGCCCGGCTCATTGCGGCCCTGAGTTTTATGGGGTTTTCCAGTATAGCCCTGCTGCTCTGGTACAGCGGGCAGCGCGTTCTGGCCGGCGAGCTGACCCCGGGCGAGATGATCGCCGTTATGATCTATATGGGCGTGGTGGTTACGCCGGTTAGCGAGTTTGCCAACCAGTACGCCAATATTCAGGCCGCTTCGGGCGCGGCGCGGCGCATTTACGAGATCATGCATTTGGCCCCGGAACCGCTGGACGATTCGACGGGGAAAAATCTACCGGAAATTTCAGGGCGAGTTCAATTCAAGGATATTTCCTTTCACTATATCGAGTCAAGGCCGATATTGCAAAACATCAATCTTGATATTCAACCCGGCGCAACGATTGCCGTAGTAGGCCCCAGCGGTGTGGGCAAAACCACCCTGGTCAATCTTTTGGCTCGTTTCTATAACGCGCCCATAGGCCGGATAGAGATGGACGGCCTTGATATTAGCCGGATCAACCTCACCGGCCTGCGGCAGCAAGTCGGCCTGATCCCTCAGGAAACCTTTTTATTTGGCCGAAGTGTCCGCGAAAATATTGCCTATGGCTGCCCCACGGCTACAGATGAACAGATTATAGCCGTGGCGAAGGCCGCCTTTGCCCACGATTTTATTTTGACCCTGCCGCAGGGCTATGATACGTTGGTTGGCGGGCGAGGCTGCAAACTTTCGGCGGGACAGCGCCAGCGCTTGGCCATTGCCCGGCTGCTGTTGAAAGATCCCCGCGTGTTGATTTTGGATGAAGTGACCACCGCCCTGGACCCTCAAGCAACCTGGCGGGTCAATGCAGCGCTGAATCATCTCAGACAAGGCCGGACCACCTTTATGATCACCCATCGTCTGGACAGCGCCAAATCGGCCGATCAGATCATTGTTTTGCACGATGGGAAAATTATCGAACAAGGAACGTTTGCCGAATTGCTGGCGTTGGAGGGTGTTTTTCATCAGTACTGGCTTCTCAACTCGGTTGTCCCGGCCACTTAACTTGTCTTGTGCTGGCTGCTGTACTCATCCGCCCAGGAAATGAGGCTTTTCGACGCGAAATTCACCAAACTGAGGGGAATTTTGGGTTAAAAAGCTGACCGGCAAGCATAGAAAAAGTCAAACTGAACGTGGCCAATCTTGATGTAGCCCGGCAGTCGCTGTTGGTGGAGAAGGGCAAAGGGCAGAAGGATCGGGTGGTCTACTTTGGGGATTAATGCTGTGGCAAAGTCACCGCCCGGATGGAGTTCCAACAAATCGGTGACTTTCTATTTTGTATTTTTGGTTGCGCGGGGGATGGAATTCACCAATGTAGATAGAAAATTTTCTTCCGGCGTAATCGTTTATCTCCTTGGTGATGCAAAGTCACTTTAATGGGAGGAGTCCAAACCTACGGCTATAAACTCCCACTTAACGCATGCGGAAATTATGGGAGATTGTGAGGTATCTTGAAAAAAGTGTATGATTTCGTTATTTTGGACAAACTTCGATAT
>CAZTFF010000102.1:0-14306 GCA_964612485.1 uncultured Caldilineaceae bacterium | reverse complement strand
CTGAGCAGCATCAACAGGGTGATAAGCACCGCCGAGGTCAAACACCACATGCACACCGCTTGAATGACAAACGGCTCCAGGTAGGTCAGATACAACGAAAACAGCACCCCAAAAAAGGTCATACCAAAGATGGCCAAAGGCATATAATCGGCCAGGGGGCCGGGGCCAAAGCGCCACCATAACCAGGCCGCCAGGATGCCAATGTAGCCCGCCGCGCCCAATACGCCCACCGGCAGCACCCCCAATAAGGTGGCGTAGGGACTGTTTTGTACGGCGTTACAATCGCCTACCGGACCGCACACGGCCAAAACCGGCTGCGTTTCCACATAGGCCAGGTAACCGGCCACACCCAATCCAATGAGTGACAGCAGCGGAATAGCCCAATCCAGCCAGACCGGCAGGGTAAGGGCGGAACCATTTTTTAACCCCCGGATGGCTGTCACAGCCGCGTAAAACAAAGCTATCACCATGCCCACCATCAAGCCAATTGCCAGTTCAAAACCGTCGGGTGTGGCCGAAGCCGGCGGGTTAGTGATAAGTTGAACCGCCGGGGCCGGGGTAGGCGTGAACGTTGGCGACGCTTGCAGCGGCTCTTCGGTCCCAGCCTGGCTTGGGTCAGCGGTTGGCGGCGCAACTTGCTCTGCGGCAGGGATGGCTACCGGCAGCAAGGGGGCCAGGCCCGGTATATCAGGGTAATCTACCCCCCCGGCGGCCAGGTGTTCTTCAATCAACCCCGGCAACTGGCCGGGAATTTCAACCGAGCCGAGAAGCGGGGTATCACCAATCACCAGAAACGGCACGCCGATATGTTCACGCGGGATGCCAAATGTTTCGGCGGCCTGAAAAAGTAACTCCGCTTTGTCCGGCGACGAGGTTTCGACCAGTAAAATCTCCAACCGGTCGCGGTATTGCTGCTGCAACGGCGGTAGAACCTTATCCAGTACATCGTGGCAGTGGGGACAATTGTTTGACCAGAACATCACCACCCGCGCAACCGGCTCTTCGGCCCCGGTTTGGCCTGAGTCAACCGTTGGCGTTGCGGTTGGCTGCGGCGTAATCTCTTTTACGGCAGGGACGGTTGGCGGCAGCAAAGGGGCCAGGGCCGGTATCGCGGGGTAATCCAAGCCGCCGGCGGCCAGGTGCTGCTCGATCAGGCCCGGCAATTCGGCCGGAATCTGCCCCGAGCCGATGAGGGCTTTATCGCCAATCACCAAAAACGGCACGCCCAGCCGGTCCGAGGGAAACCCCAAAGCCGTTGCTACTTGCACCATTTGGTTCCAGATTTCCTCACTGTTGACTTCGATCAAATGGACCTGTAACTGATCGCCGTATTTTTGTTGCAGCGGCGGCAGCACCTCGTCCAGCACCATGTGGCAGTGGGGGCAGGTGTCCATCCAGAACATCACGGCGCGCACCACCGGTTCGTCTTGCGGGGCAGACTCGGCGGTGGGGGTTGCCGCCGGAATGATCTCTTCATCACAAATATGACAGGCTTTGATGGTCGGGGTGGGCCGCGCGGTAGCCGCCGCCGCAGCCGATGGGCTAAAATCGCCGGTATACCACAGTCCGGCCACTATGATTCCCAGTACAAGAAGGTGTAAACGCATTTTTGGCTCCTATTGTTTTTTGAATAATTATGTCGATGCTCCCATTCAGGCAATCCACAAAAAATACAAACCGACGCCCAAAATAATGACGCCGCTGATTTTTTCGATGAGGGGCGTCCAACGCCCCAACGATTGGAGTTGTTTTATCGCGCCGGTAAAAGTTCCGGCCAGCACAATAGGCACGCCGCGGCCCAGGGCGTACACAAACAACAGGACGGCGCCGTAGACCAGCGCGTCTTGAGCCATTACATAAGTAAGAACGGCGGCCAGCACCGGCGTGGCGCACTGCGAGGCCACCAGCCCCGATACCAACCCCAGCACCAGCGCGCCGGGCAGGCCGCGCAAGCTGACCCTTTCGCGCAGGCGGGCCAAACCGGGCACGGACGGCAACTGGAATACGCCCCAGATATGCAGGGCAATCACAATACAGATCGCGGCCACCACGTAATACCACACCCGCGAGGTGCCCCCAATCAGTCCGCCCACCAGGGCCGCTACCACCCCCAACAACATAAAGGTGATGGCCAGGCCCACGGCAAAGGCCAGCGACAACGCCAGCGAACGGCGGCGTGACAGATCGGTGGCGCCGCCCATATAGCCCACAATCAGCGGGATCATGGCTACGTTGCACGGGCCAATGCTGGTCACAATGCCGCCCAAAAAAACCAGTACATAAGCCAGCAGCGAGCCGGTTTGCAACAGTTCGGGATCAATTGACATCAGTTACTCCTCCACCAATTGTTGGAGCTGCTGCCGGAACGCGCCGGTTTCCATAACGCCCATAAAACCCTGACCGTTGCCGGCGCTGTCGATAAAAAACATCGTGGGGATGGCCCGGATACCGGCCCGGCGCAGTAGATTTTGGTTTTCATCATCATACACGTTGACATCCACCAGGGCCACGCTGCCGGCAAAATCCGGGTAAACTTCATCAACCACTTCGATCATTTTGATGCATTGGATGCAATCATTGGAATGAAAGAAGGCGAACGTGGGTTGCCCGGCCGCTATCAAATAATCCAACTGCGCTTCGGGCGGCATACCGGCGGTTGGGTCGATTTGCTCGGATGAATGGCCGGTTTGGGCGGCGGCCTCCGGCCCGGCATCGGCCGGGACGGCCGGCAGCGTGGCGGATAGTTGGAAGGGTGGGTCATCGGCTACAGCGGCGGTGTTTTGGTAAGCCTTGACCGCCAAAATCAACCCTACCAGGATCAAAACAATACCCGGTATTAACGCCTGCATTGGCTTTAGTTTGAATTTGCCCATTTGAATAAAGGCGGGGGGGGATGACTTCTTTTTCATTGAGACACTCCTGCGGTAGTGGGTTCATAAACTTCAAATTTCCTGTCTTTCAGATACCATTCCATAAAATAGCCAACGGCAATAAACAAGGGCAGGGCTACCAGGGTTCTGACCAGCGTAAATTTTAGCCCTAAATAGCCAATCTCAAAGCCCAACATTGGAATTTTAAGGGATGAAAAAGCGCCCAGGTAAATAAAAATATTTTTTACGCTGGCTCCTTTTTTATAGAGAACATGGGCTACCGGAAAAGCCCCGTAAAGCGGCCCGGCCTGAAGCATAGACAGAATGACCACCAGCAAAATTCCTTTTACTCCGGAATCCTGGCCAATATGCTTCTCGATCTTTTCTTTGGGAAACCAGACATCAAACAGCCCGACAATGATAAACAGAAACGGAATAAAGGTGATCATTTCAACCAATGATTGGCTAAAACTCCGGTAAATTGTTTTGCCGGGGTTAAAACCAAATGAGAACGAGCCAATGGTAAAAATTAAAAAGCTCACTAACCAGATGTAGGGTTTAACCGTTTGAAAATTTTTGAGGGTCATAAAACAATTCCTATGACAAGTCCAATGATGATGGCTGCCACAAAATTTAACAGGTTTCTCAAGATGGCCAATTTTTTACCAAAGTATTTTACCTCTAACGGCAAGGTGATAATACCCACCATCATCAGCGTGGTCATAAACACGGCTATTGTGGCGTAAGACGCGCCTTGTTTTAATAAACCGGCGGCAATGGGGTAAGAGATAAACCCGGGGATAAGCGTAATGGAACCCACCACGGCGGCCATCGTAAAGCCGATCAATCCGGAACCGGCTCCCAAATATTCCTCGATCCATTGCGGTGGAATGATATACAATAAAAGGCTGACCAAGATCAAAATATTCAAAAAAGGAATAACGATATTTTTGAACATCTTGAATCCTTTTTTGAAGCCCGCTATTGTTTTTTGCTTATCCAGTAAAAAAGAAATCAAACTGGCAAAAATTGAAACGGATATGAAAACTAAAGCATTGTTCATTTTTTATTTGTTTTTCCACTCAGAAAAATCGGTAGAATTATCTTGTTTTGTTAAATAACTTGTAAAATGGCCTGCGTGACGTTTTGCAGGTCTGCTTCAGTATAATCCAGCGACGATTTTTTGGTGATGCCGCAATCGTCCACCAACGTCAGCGAGGCATCCGGGGTATACCCGGCTTGCTCCACAATTTTTTTGGCGCAATTGACGGCGCAGCCGTCTACGGTAACAATGCGCCGGGCGTTGTGGGTTTTTTCTAACACTGATTCGGCTTGGGTAGGCAGGCCGCCCAGGCAAAAGATACAGGCGTTTTCACGGCCAACTTGCTTCATTACCTCCAGCCCGGCCAGGCCGGTTAACGTGCCCACGTTAGACATGCCGCCAAAACAAACGAATAAAGCTGTTTTAGGATCTTGATTGTTAGATTTGGTTGTCATGGATTAGAAACTCCTTGATAGTAAAATATTTTTGTAAAAAAGTGAGATCAGGCGTGTTTGAATTTATCCGGTCACTGTGACTTCATGATGATGCGGCGCGGGCGCAAACCATTTTTGCAAACCTGGCGCCAGGCGCAGGAAAACAGCCATGAAACCAATCTGGATGATGGGTTTTAGAGCCAGCACCAGCACGGTTAAGGGGCTAAAGAAAATTGTCGCCAGCGCCAGGGCAATGGAGATGTTTTTCCCCGCTGTCCCATAAGCAAAGGCCACCATATCCTCGTAACTGAACTTTGCCCACCGAGCAAAAAGCACCGACCCGCTAAAAAGGACAGCGTAAAAGAAGGCCAGTGGGATGAGAATAATCAGGAAATACTGCGGGTTGTGCAGGACGTTGTCGGCTTCCAGCGCCATCGAGATGAAAACGATGATGTACATCCCCAACATCGAAACGCCGGGCAGAATTGGCTTGATTTCCTTGAAACCCTGCTGGCCCCAGAAACGCATAATCGCGCGGCGCGTCAGGTCACCCAGAATGAGCGGCACAACTACCGCCAGCAGGATTTGCTTGAACATGCCCCAGGCGTCAATCTGTACATACACGCCCGCCAGAATCGGCATCCACACCGGAATCATGACAATGCTGACCAGCAAACTGAGTGCCACAATCACCAGCGACAGCGCCACGTTGCCTTTGGCGTAACCCGTCCAGCCGGCCACCATGCCCGCGCACGGGACGGTACCCGTCAAAATCAGACCAACGGCGAAATCCGGGCGGTTGCGCAGGAAGAGAAATGCCAAAAGCGCAGCCAATAGGGGCGAGAACACAAAGTTGAAGATCATGGAAAGGCTGATGAGCTTCAGGTTCATCATGGCCTTGCCCACTTCCTCGATGCGCAAGCCAATCATCATCGGGTAGAGCATGATGAACAGGGTCAGGGTCGTGTACGCCTGCAAGTCTTTGGCGGCGGCAGGATACGCCCAGCCAAAGGCTACGCCGGCGATAATCGAGAAAAGCAGGAAAATCACCAGATTTTTCTCGATCACTTTCGCTGCTTTTTGTAATTGCTTTATCATCAGGTACATCCTTCAATTAACTACAAACTAAATTATCTGTGCCACGAGCAAGAGGTAATAACGGCGGCCCCTATTGACCGCCGGTTACCAGGGGGCTTCCTTTTTTAGCCTGCTGATTGAGATACCGGTAGAAGATACTGGCCGTGAGCATCTGAAAAATCATGGCCAGGGCTACCGGCAACCCGGTCAATCCCTGAAAACTGGTGAAGGCCAGCCCTACCGCAATCGGCAGGTTCTTCATCCCCGAAGAATAGGTAACGGCGACTCGCTGCTCCCAATTAAAAACAAACCGGCCCAACCAGTGCGGCACCAGGAACCCCAATGGAAAAATCAGACCCACCGCGGCCAATAGGGAGAGAACCAGCGACCAGCGGGCGGTAATCAACGGCATATTGACATTGCAAATGGCAAACATCAGCAGCGCTGCCGTCAACGCCGATAGCGCCGGCAGCAGGGGCAGATATGGTTTGATCTGCCAGCGCCGGTCCAGAAGCCAGCGCGCGCCAATGCCGATGACCAACGGCAGCAACAAAATCAGCGCCAACTGGTTGAACATCAGCCAGGGATTTATTTTTACCCCGGCTCCGGCCAGCAGCACCATCATCGGCGGAATGAGAAACGGCCCCAGTACCATTGTCAGGGCATTGATAGCCATGCCCAGTGGCACATCTCCTTTGAGCAGGGCCGTCCAGACGGCGGCCATCCCGGCGCAGGGCACTACGCCTACCAGGATAATGCCCGTCGCCAACTGAGGGTCATCTACCAGCAGACGGGCCAGCAGCCAGCATAAAACTGGCATATAGACAAAGTTCAAGGCCAGGCCCGCCGCCACCGCGCCCGGCTGGCGGGCCACCGCCGCAAACTGGCGCGGGGTGATAGTCAAACTAATGAACAGAATCATTAGAAAGGTGAGGGTGGTTGAATGTTCCTGTAGCATCCGGCCAGGGGCCGTTGTCCAAAGACCCAGCCCCAACCCCACAACAACGGTGGCGATGATAATGACCTGGTATTTCTGGCGAATAAACTCGGCCAGGGCTAAAAGTTTTGTTATCATAGTTTACTTTCCATCGTTTGCAGCAAATAAGTTGGTGAGTTCTATTTGCGGCTCAACCGGCCGGGCCAGGGTAAAATATTCGTGGCAGGCCAATCGTTCGGCTTCCTCTTCCGGCGGGCCGGGGTAGGGCGGGTGCTGGCTGGCGTGGCGCTGCATGGCCCGCACTTTGGTGACCAAATAGTTCGACACATCAATAGCGGCCCCCGGCCCCCCGGCGATTTCCTGGGGCGGCGTAACCCCACAACCTTGCCAGGTGGCCGCCGAGGGCGCCAGGTAGAACAGGCGTGCCCCGGCCAGCCCGGCCCGGTCAAAGGCTAGGGTGGTAAAACGATGAATGGCAACATGGTCCGGGTGGCCGGAAATACCGTCCGGCCCAAAAGTAATTACGACCTCCGGGCGAATTTCCCACATGAGTGTAACCAGTTGAGTAAGCATATATTCCGGGTTGGCCGAAGCCAATTTGCCGTCTTGATAGCCCAGAAAGTGTATGCCGGCCAGCCCCAGCACATGGGCGGCGGCGCGAAGTTCGCGCTCTCGGATTTGAGCAGCTTCAATCGGCGACAGGTTTGGGATACCGGCCTCGCCGCGGGTAGCGCAGATAAGCTCAACTCGCGTACCCTGCGCGACGTATTTGGCCAACGTGCCGCCCATGGGGAAACTTTCATCATCGGGGTGGGCCAGCACAACCAGTAGTGTCCGGTTTTCCATATTCATAATCTCCTTGCTTACGACCCTAATTTGATGAGGCTTCCTCACTTTCGATATCGTTGACAACCGACCAATCTTGGTTGTCATTTCGTTGCAGTGTGAGTTGCCGGCCTACATAACCTGTACCATCGCCGCGAAAGATATTGGCCGTAGCGATATTGTGATTGTCATTGAATTCAATTTGTTGAATGTAAAGATAAGTTTTCTCTGGGGGACGGAGTTCGAAAAACTCTTTAACCCCAGCCTGATAGAGCCATACGGTTCGTCCCCCATTATCATTTTGGCCTTCGAATTTGATACGAGGCTCGCTTCGTTGGAAATCAATGACCAGGTCGTCTGTTGGGCCGCGCACCTTGCGCTCGTACTGATAAACAGCTAACCGGACCTCGTTGTTGAGATGATATTGAGGGTTGGTCGAACCACACGCCAGCCCGGGCAGCATCAACATTATCAATATTCCCACGAAGCGAAGCCATGAAGCAGCGGTCGGCATCTGACGCATAAGACATGAAGCGTAAAAAGTAAAACGCGTCCCCTGAGATTTAAGATTCATAACGTTTTGCTTCGTTCCATAAAGTTTCCATAGTCTTGAGATACTGGCGCAATCCTCCTGTGAGGATTTTTAGCCACAGCATCCCGATCCGGGACGGGGGAGATGCGTGTGTCCCTCTTCTTTGCCGCCCGAACTATGCAGTAACAAACCGGCGGTGATAATTTGTTTAACAGCTTTACTCTGACACTGAGGACAGGTCGGCTTCAAATTGGCTTCCTTCTCTTTGATGGTAGCCCGCACGGTGAAAACAGTATGGCACGTTTCGCACTGAAAATCATAAAATGGCATAATACTCACTCCGTCCAAATATATTTCTGCGATTTCCGGCCGACCGGGCAGATAAAAGAAATTTACTATCCCTGGCCTTAGAGTTTATTTTCACTCACCAGCACCAGATTGTTATCAAGAATCAAAGTCCGAACTTCCGGCAAGAATTTTTGAATATCCGCCTGCTCGGTTGAGGTGATTTCAAACGACATAAAGGCAGGCGTGTTTTCCATAGCCCCTTTTACAGTAGGCACTTCCAGTTTCAAGTTGACAAAGTCATAACTCCGGTCTTGGATGAGTTCTTCCAACTGCACCAGAAACCGCTTTTCGCCAAATTCACCGGCTACTTCCACCTTAACCCGCGTGGTTAGTTGGGCAATGGCTGCTTCGGCGACGGCCCGCGCCTTTAACATGTCTTGCTTTTCCTTTTTAGCCTGGGCCTCTTGTCGCACTTCCTTAAAGATTTTGTGTTCACGCTCAATCTTCCAGATTAAATCACGTCCTGGAAAACTGATAGCTTGTACCGGGCAGACGGTAGCGCAGGTGCTACAGCCCACCATGCAGCTATACGGGTTTGGCACCACGGCCTTATTATCCTGCATGTCGTACACCGCCCGGCCGCAGGTTACATAGCAGAGGGTGCAGCCAATACAGGTTTCGGCATTAACGGTAGGGTACTAGGGAATTTCTTCACGCGGAATCCCGTGCCATAATTGTTTTTTAGCTTCCATAGCCATAAACCTCCTTGATGAATAAAATCCAACTTTACGTTCATTATAGGGGAGCGGCTACTTTTCTGCCGCAGGCGATATGTATGTTACGGCTCCCTGCCCGCAGTTGTGACACTCGAACTGGATGGTGGTATGCTCGATGCCAAACTGGTGAGCGATGATTTCCTTTAGCTCGGCCATCACCGGCCCGGTCTGGCTAAGAACCTGGTCGGCCAGCACCACGTGGGCGCTGAGGGCCACATAGCCGGGGCTAACCGTCCACACGTGCAGGTCGTGCACTTCATTTACGCCGGACACTTGCCGCATGGCCTGGCCCACCTCGGTCACGTTCAGCCCTTCGGGCGCGCCTTCATTCAGAATGTGGAGAGATTGGCGCAGCACTCGCCCGGAACTGAGCAGGATAATGCCGGCAATCAACACGCTAACCAGCGGGTCTACCCACAGCCAGCCGGTGAACAGGATGACCACCCCGGCGATAATCACGCCTACCGAAGCCAGCGCGTCGCCCAGCACGTGCAGAAAAGCGGCGCGGGTGTTCAAATCGTCGTGGTCGTGTTCTTTCAATACAAAAACTACCACCAGGTTGACGATCAAGCCGATAGCCGCTATCATCAGCATTGGCCCGGCCAGAATCGGGGCGGGATTCTGAAACCGTTCCCAGGCCTCGCGGAAAATCTCAAAAGCAATCAGCAACAGTGTGGCCCCGTTGATAAAGGCGGCAATTACTTTCATCCGGTGGAAACCGTAAGTATGGCTGCCGCTGGCGGGCAGGGCGGCCAGCCGGATAGCTCCATAACTGAGCGCCAGGGCGAACATATCCATAAAGACGTGGGCCGCGTCGGAGAGCAAGGCCAAGCTACCGGTCCACAATCCGCCGATAATTTCGGCCGCCAGAATCAAACCGGTCAGGGCCAGGGCCAACCCGAAGCGGCCCTCAATTGTGCTGCCGGGCGTATTGTTTGTGGGGAGAGGAGTATGGTTATGGGCCATGGTTTATCTCTAAATACGTTTCAACGATTACTGAATTACATAAGCAAAAAAATAATCGGTTTATTCATTACGTTTGCCGGGTTTTGTTTGATCCACTGGACCCGGCAAACGTAGTTTTCTTGGCAAGTGTCCAAAATTAAATTCCCGCTAAACCCTAAAGGTTTCAAAGACCTTTAGGATCTAAAATTACATGGTTACGCCCTGTTCGGCCAACCACTCCTTGATACGTTGGTCAATCTGGTCGCGCACTTCGCGGAACTTGGCCAATTTTTCTTCATCCGGCCCCTCAAAGGCGGCGGGGTCTGTAAAGCTCCAATGGTCATGCCGCCCGGCGCTCATTAAAAATGCCTGGGGACAATTTTCCTCCGCATCATCGCACACGGTGAAAAAATGTTGGAAATGAACTTTGGCCAGGTATTCCTTTAAACTCTTTGAATGCTGCCCCTCCAGACTGATGCCAATCTCTTCCATCACGCGGATCGTATAGGGGTTGATCCCTTTGGGGTCCAGACCGGCGCTGTGGGCCTCATATTTGTCGCTTGCATATTTTCTGAGGAATGCTTCGGCCATCTGGCTGCGGGCCGAATTCCCGGTACAGAGGAACAACACTTTTTGTTTGGTCATTTCAGGTTTCCTTTCATGGATAAAATAAGGTTTTGAAAGTGAAGTCGTCGGCCCGCCGGCGGGCCGATGACCTATTCAATTGTGGCGTTCCCTGGTTGTTATCTCTCATCCTCGATTGAAAGTTATTTTGTTATTTCTTCCCCAGGCGGGCAGGCTTCCTCGGCGGCCTGGACCATTTCCGGTGGGACACCGGTCACGGTCCCGCCATAATAGCGCCGCTGAAAATAGAGGGCCACGTTGACCAGCCCAATCAATACCGGCACTTCCACCAGCGGCCCAATTACGGCGGCAAAGGCGACCCCGGAACCGATGCCAAACACCGCCACGGCCACGGCAATGGCCAGCTCAAAGTTGTTGCTGGCCGCGGTAAAAGCCAGCGTGGTGGTTTTTGAGTAATCGGCCCCAATTCTGCGCCCCATCCAGAAGCTGACCAGGAACATCAGCACAAAGTAGATTAGCAAGGGGATGGCTATCCGCACCACGTCCAGCGGAATGGTCACAATCAGGTTGCCTTTCAAACTGAACATGACCACAATGGTAAAGAGCAGGGCAATCAGCGTAATCGGGCTGATTTTAGGGATGAATTTATGGTCATACCACTCCTTGCCTTTGGCCCGGATCAGGAAGAAGCGGCTCAGCAGCCCGGCAATAAAGGGGATACCCAGGTAGATGAAGACGCTCTCGGCAATCTGGCCCATGCTGACTTCTACCAGGCTGCCGCTCAAGCCAAACAGCGGCGGCAGCACGGTGATGAAAACGTAGGCGTAGGCGCTGTAAAACAAGACCTGAAAGACGCTGTTGAAGGCGACCAGCCCGGCGGCGTACTCGGTATCGCCCTTGGCCAGCTCATTCCAGACGATGACCATGGCAATACAGCGGGCCAGGCCAATCATAATCAGGCCGACCATATATTCCGGGTAGTTGTGCAGAAAGATGATGGCCAGCAAAAACATCAGGATGGGGCCGATGAGCCAGTTTTGGGCCAGCGACAGCCCCAATATCTTCCAGTTGCGAAAGACATCGCCCAGTTCCTCGTACTTGACTTTGGCCAGGGGCGGGTACATCATCAAGATCAGGCCAATGGCGATAGGGATGTTGGTGGTTCCCACCGAAAAGCGGTTGACAAAATTTTCCACGCCGGGGATGAAATAGCCGGCTCCTACCCCCACGCCCATCGCCAGAAAAATCCACAGGGTCAAATAACGATCTAAAAACGATAGTTGTTTAACAACACTTTCAGCCGGTTTTGAGGCAGCTTGGACAGATGTTGGCATATTGTTATCCTCCATAAACTATTGATGTAATTATATTACAGGCCACTTCCAAACTGAGTTTGGGGCCAAACTCAGTTTGGGAGTGAGACACAACAAAACACACGCGGTCTTTAGGTTAGCATCCCTTTTAGCTCATCAACCGAGGGTATCCGGCCGGAAACTTTCACTTCGCCGTCCACAGCCAGGGCCGGGGTATACATCACCCCAAATTTTGTGATTTCATTGATATTGGTGACTTTTTCCAGCTCATAGTCAAGCCCTATGGCCTGAGCCGCTGTTTCGGTTTGCGCGGCCAATTTTTGGCAATTAGGGCAGCCACTCCCAAGAATTTGAAGTTTTTTGGTCATTGTATAGTTCTCCTGTAGTTAATAAAAAATTTGGTATATATAGTTTAGGCAAAAAAATTGCCGTAGATAACACCGGTAATCGTGGCCATCACCACCACCAGGCTCACAAACGCCGCTGTTTTTTGAGTGCCCAATACGCTGTGAATGACCAGCATGTTGGGCAGGCTCAAAGCCGGGCCGGCTAACAGTAAAGCCAAGGCCGGCCCCTGGCCCATCCCGTTGCCAACTAGCCCTTGCAAAATAGGCACCTCGGTGAGGGTGGCAAAGTACATGAACGCGCCCACAAATGAAGCCACAAAGTTGGATAACAAAGAATTGCCGCCTACCGCCCAGGCTACCCAGTCCGAAGGGATGATGCCTTCGTGGCCGGGCCGGCCCAGCAAAAAGCCGGAAATGAGCACGCCAAAAAATAGCAGGGGCATGATTTGTTTGGCAAAACCCCAGGTCTGCTGCCACCAGCCAGCCAGTTCTTCGTTATCACTTTCATCGCGATTAATGAGGATAGCCAGGCCCACCACACCGATCACAAAAGGCGCGGTAGGGATGTGCGGCACAAGCAGCGCGGTCAGTAAAACCAGCCCGCCTACGCCGGCCATTTCCCACCAGCGAATACCAAACCACCGTATCAAAAATATCCCCAGAGCTACGGCAAAAGCGGCGGTGAGCAGCCATTTGGCATTGTAAATAGCCGACCACAACGTGCCGCCAGCCTGCGGTTTAGCCCAATTGACAAAGACCAAAATGCCAACCATGGCGGCAAAAAAGAGAGCGTTTTGCCAAAGCGGGCGCTTCACTTCAGGTTCGGGCAGCATCGCCTGCATGCGGCTCTTCTCTTGTTCTTCTTTGAGAAAGAACAGGTGCATCAAGCCGCCAATGACAATACTGAACAAAACAGCCCCCACCGCGCGAGCGATGCCCAGCTTTGGCCCCAACACGCTGGCCGTTAACACAATGGCCAGCACGTTAATGGCCGGGCCGGAGTAGAGAAACGCAATCGCCGGCCCCAACCCGGCTCCCATGCGGTAGATGCCGGCAAACAGGGGTAGCACCGTGCAGGAACAAACGGCCAGAATAGTGCCCGATACCGAAGCCACGCCATAGGCCAGCGCTTTGGGCGCGTTAGCCCCCAGATATTTCATCACTGCGGCCTGGCTGACAAACTGGGCAATGCCCCCGGCAATAAAAAAGGCCGGCACCAGGCATAACAACACGTGTTCCCTGGCATAATCTTGGGCCAGATACAGCGCCTCCATCACCGCGTTGTCAAACCGTTGGCTGCCGACGGGCAGGTAAAATATCAGTAGAAATCCACCAATCAGAATCGCCAGCCATTTCCAATCGCTTTTCCAGCGGGCCAGCCCGGCGGTTAACTTATTGAATACCCCTTCGGCAGGTTGAGCATCTGCTTCGGGGGTGAGAGAGGTTTCTTGAATGGTACTCATTTGGTTCTCCTTGATTGAGAAATTGACAATTTCAATTGTTGTGTTTCGCACGTCGCGCACATATCAGTGGAACGGTCAGTCCAGTACTTCAATCCGCATTCCGGGCAGGTGACTTGCCGCAAGTTTCCCATTGGCGGCTTGGCCAAACGCGGACGCGCTTCCGGCGGCAGGTCAGCAAAAGGATCGGTCACGCATATACATTTCGGTTTTTGGGGGGTAGGTTTATTTTTGATAACCATCATCGTTTTTTCATTTTGTGTCGTGGTCTATTACCAGGTACACCGGCTCGATGCTTGCTTGTTGGCCTTCTGGCCCGCAGAGTGTGGCTCGCGTCTGAATTCGGGCCGGGTCGAGAAACCGGGTAAACCAACTTTGCCACCGGGCCACGGCCTCCCGCTCTACGCTGTAGTAAATCCAACGATGATCCACCGCATCGCGGCGGCTGTTGATCAGCCCGGCCTTGCGCAAGATGCTCAAGTGGTGCGACAGCAGGTTGGGCGGCAAACCCAACCGATCGTTGAGTTCGCAGTTGCAGGAGTCACCCTGCATCAACAGATCAAAAATACGCAGCCGGTTGGGGTCGGCTAATGCTTTGAGCAGGCCGGCAGTCTGGTCTACGGTTTCATCGCAAATATATTGAGGATCAGTCATATCAATTTCTTTCTTTGCTTGCGGCAACTAATTCAATATCTATTGAAGTATATAGGTAAAAAAACGACCTTTATTGAGATCAATTTATTTCAATATTTTTTGAAGTATCTAGTACAAATTATATACCTCAAGATAGAAGATGTCAAATGATAAATGTCACTAATAAAAGATTGTCAAGTCCTGAAATAAGTTTACACAAAATAGTGACTATTACACATCAA
>CAZTFF010000101.1:0-14950 GCA_964612485.1 uncultured Caldilineaceae bacterium | reverse complement strand
ATCAGAAAACTATTAACCGCTGCCTTTTCCGATGCGGAATTACGCCAGATTTGTTACGACGAACCGTACTTCAGGCCGGTGTACGAGCAGTTTTCCGACGGGATGGGCAAGGATCAAGTGGTTCAGCGGGTTATTGAATATGCCGAGCGAAAGAATTTACTGGGCGATCTGCTGGCCATTGTTGAAGAGGAAGCGCCGGCCCAATACCGAGAATTTACCGGTAAATTAGGGCCGGCGGCTGCCGGAGCAACTGCTGCTGCGTCAAATGCCAATCCGGCCCTGGCGCAAACCAGAGAGTTGCTGGAAATGAAGCAGCGCCATTTGCACAAGTTGCAAATGCAAAAGGCCGCCTATGGCCTGTCAACACCGCCCCACATTGAGATAGAGATTGAAGATTTAGAAACAGACATTGCCAATTTAAGACAACTATTGAAAGGATAAAGGGAAGATAATTTATGAGTCGATGGACACAAATTAGAATTTGGATCATTGTTATACTCGTTTTCGGCATTTACCTGCTCATGCAGTTTGGGGTCAACCTGTATACGGATTTTCTTTGGTTTCAGCATTTGGAACTGGAATCCGTTTACCTGACCGCGCTGTGGGGCAGAATTGGGGTAGGTTTAGCGGTGGCTCTTCCGTTTGCCTTGATCTTTTTGCTGAATATGATGATTGCCCGTTGGCAGTCGATCCGTAATGTGTTATTTTTCAGCGAAGAAACCATGGTGGCCCAGAAATTTGTAGTGTGGTTGATCTGGGGTGTCACCCTGTTTTTAACCTGGGTGGTTGGCAACGGGGCCTCCGGGAGTTGGATGCTGTTCTTAAAATTTTTTAACCAGCAGCCTTTTGGATTGGCCGACCCAATTTTCAACCGGGATATTAGTTTCTACCTTTTCAGCCTGCCGTTTTATAGTTTTGTGCAAACGTGGCTGATCATTGTGCTGTTTTTATCGCTGTTTGGGGCGCTGGGTATTTATGCCCTGGCCCAACAAAACAATCTGTCTGAGGGACGTATTGTTGTTCTGCCGCACGTGCAGCTTCATCTTTCTATCCTGGGTGCGCTCATCTTTTTGCTTTTTGGCGTGGGGCACTGGCTGGGCATGTTCGATCTGCTCTACTCCGACCGGGGCGTGGCCTTTGGGGCCAGCTACACCGACATCCACGTCTCGCTCCCGGCCTTGCGGGTGATGATTGCGGTGGCGGTGATTGCCGCCCTGTTACTGGTGTTGAATGCCTTTTTGCGCCGGCCGGCGCTCAGCCTGGGCGCTGTTTTCTTGTGGATTTTGGTTGGCATCGTATCCACCGGCTTCATTCCCGGCATTGTGCAGCGCTACGTGGTCGAACCCAACGAGTTGGATCGGGAAACACCTTACATCGAAAACAATATCGAGTATACCGGCATCGCCTATGGCCTCGACCGGATTCAGGGACAGGATTTCCCAGAGGTTCAACCCCTCACCCAGATATCGCTGGACGAAAATGAGGCCACGCTCAGAAACATTCGCTTGTGGGATTACCGGCCGTTGCTGCAAACCTACCGGCAACTTCAGGCCATCCGCCTGTACTATAATTTTCTGGACATTGACCTGGATCGGTATATGATCGGCGGTGAATTACGTCAGGTGGCGCTGTCCGCCCGCGAGTTGGAAAAAAGCCGGCTTCAATCGAGTACCTGGGTTAACACAAAATTACAGTTTACCCATAGCTACGGCGCGGTGATGAACCCCGTTGACCAGGTGACCGGTGAGGGCTTGCCCCAGTTGTGGATCAAAGATTTGCCGCCGGTATCCAGCATTGATTTACCGGTTAACCGGCCCGAAATTTATTACGGCGAAGCTACCAACGATTATGTATTTGTGAACACCACCCAGCGGGAGTTCAATTATCCCAGCGGCGATGAAAATATTTACGCCGATTACGCCGGGGAAGGCGGCGTGATGATGGATACCTATTTCAAACGGCTGGCGTTTGCCCTGCGCCTGGGCGATTTGAATATGATGCTGAGCCAGGAGTTTACGCCCGAAAGCCGCACGTTGCTCCATCGAAATATTCAGGAACGGGTGCAGGTAGTTGCGCCCTTTTTGCAGTTTGATCGCGATCCTTACCTGGTTGTTGGGGAGGAAGATGGGCACCTGTACTGGATTCAAGATGCCTATACCACCTCCAACCGGTTTCCCTATTCTGAACCGTTTGAAGCCGGTATCAACTACATTCGCAATTCGGTAAAAATTGTGATCGATGCCTACGATGGCTCGCTGACCTTTTACCTGATCGACCCGGATGACCCGCTGGCCAGTACCTACGCCGAAATTTTCCCCCAACTGTTTGTATCGATGAACCAGATGCCCGCCTGGATAGAAGCGCACCTGCGTTACCCCGAAGATCTATTCCGGATTCAAAGCCGGCTTTACCAAACCTACCACATGCGCGATGTAAATGTGTTTTACAACAAAGAGGATGTATGGCAGATCCCCATGGAAATCCTCGCCGGCAACACCCAACCGGTAGAACCCTACTATGTGATTGTCCGCTCCCCCGGTGAGCCGGAAAGCGAATTTGTATTGATGCAGCCCTTTACACCCAATAATAAAGATAACCTCATTGCCTGGATGGCCGGCCGCTCCGACTCGCCACACTATGGCGAGTTGATCGTCTTCCGCTTTCCCAAACAGGAGTTGATCTTTGGGCCGCTGCAGATCGAGAGCCGCATCGATCAGAACCCCGAAATTTCGGCCCAGATCACCCTGTGGGATCAGGGCGGTTCCGAGGTGATTCGCGGTAATTTGCTGGTTTTGCCTGTTGACGACTCGCTGTTGTATGTGGAACCGCTCTACCTGCAGGCCGAACAGGGGCAGATTCCCGAACTCAAACGGGTTATTCTGGCCTCGGGAGATCGCATTGTGATGCGGGAAACGCTGGATAAAGCTCTGCTGGCGCTGTTTGAAGGAGAAGCGGCGGTTGATGAGCTGGTGGAGGCCCCGGATGTGGAAGCCCAACCGGCAGCCGAAGCGCAGCCGGAATCTGCGGCAGGGGCAACACCCGCTCCGGCTCCGGTTGAAGTGGAAGCGCCCGCCACCGACGATGTGAGCCAGTTAGCCCTCACCGCCTCGCAGCATTATGAAGCGGCCCAGGCCGCGCTCAGCGAAGGAGATTGGGCCACCTACGGCGCGGAGTTGGATCAGATGAAAGCGGCGTTGGATAAACTGGTGGAATTGACCGGAGAGCAATAATTTTCAAATAACTTGGGTAAAAAAATTGGTTGCCGGGAACAGAGTAAATTTTCTGTTCCCGGCAACTTCTTAAGGAGGAGATACAGTCGTCGGGCGCGGGAGCCTGTTTGCGCCCAACAACCCAAGCAAGAAAAAAGTGGGATCGTTTGGCCTATTGTACTTAATTGGTGACTATTCGGCTCATACTGGTAGTATCCTGAGTAAGCCGAAGCGGAGCGGAGGCTGTACCGAAGGGTACGGCTCCACCAATCATTCGAGGGGAATCCGCACCCGTCGATACAGCCCCACACCAAGTGTGGGCATCCACTATGTTTCGCGCTACTCAGGATGCTATCTCAATTAGCCTGAACAGTTACGCCGCAGGGCCACTTCGCCGTCCGGCGCTTCGCCGCAAAATTCAAAGCCGGCTGCGGCCCAATCTACGTGGTCCCGGATCCCTTCGCGAGTGATGACTTCGTCTTCAACGAGGAAAACTTTATTTAACACGTTACCAACTCTAACCTACTTCTGAGTCTCAACGGATGGGCCGGCATCGGGATGCCGGCCTACTGAAATTTGGATTTTTTGAGTATCCATGACACTGTGTACTTTACCAGACAAATCAAAAATGTGTCAAGCAGTTCTGCATGCAGAATACAGTATAAACAACGCCATTTAACAGGCCATGTCCTTCCGTACCATTGACCCCCCGGCCCAACCGGTTTATAATGAAACTATATTCATCCGGTTGCAGGAGACCCCCGTGACACCTTTATATATTTTACGCGGCATTCCCCTCTTTAAAAATTTGGAAAATAAAGACCTGAAGCTGATTGCCAGCTATTTGCACAAAGAGCAATATGCCAAGGGTGAAATGGTTTTTGAAGAGGGCGATGTTGGCGACAGCATGTACCTGGTGGAATCGGGCCAGGTGGCGGTAGTCAGCGCCGATTCTGATGATCCCATTGCCGTGTTGGGGCCGGGCAGTTTTGTGGGAGAAATGGCGCTGCTGCTGGCCCAGCCGCGCACCGCCGGCTTGCAGGTAATGATCGACGCCGAATTATGGGTGTTGAGCAAAGAAGAATTTGAAGAGCTGCTGAATACACGCCCCGCCATCGGCCTAGAAATGATGCGGGAACTAAGCCAGCGGCTGGCGGCCACCACCCGGCAGGAAAAACGGCATATGACCCGCCGCATCACCGCCCTGCTGCCCGCTGCCGGCAGCCACCCGGAAGCGTGGGGCGGTTTTGAACTGGGGCAGGCGTTGTCATCGCAATTAAAAAAAACGGTGGGTGTATTACCCCTGCCGGGGGCCAATTTGCAGAATATGGTCACGCTCAGCGGCGGGATCATGGTGCTGGATAATGATTCGTTGGATGAGGCATATCTGGCCAAAAGTTTGAGTTATCAAATTGAAGTTTACAAACACATCATCATTATTTTACCGCCCACATTTGACTCCCTGGCGGAAAAAGCCGTGGAACTGGCCGATACCGTGGTAGTGGTCGGTCAATCGCCCGAGTGGCTGCCCACGATTGAGAAAAAACAGGATGTGTGGGTGGTTAAAGAAACCCAAACCGATTTATGGCGCACCGCCCGCCGGTTGACCAACCGCACTATTGGGCTGGCTCTGTCCAGCGGCGGCTCCCGGGGGTTGGCTCACCTGGGGGTGATGAAGGTTTTGCTGGAAGAGGAGATTCCGATTGATCTGGTGGCCGGCACCAGCGCCGGGGCCTGGTTTGGGGCCTTTTTTGCCGCCGGCTGGAACCCAGAACGATTTGACCGCTTTGCCAACGAGATCAAAGAGGTGACCCGCTTTTCGAACTGGGATTTTAACATTCCGCCCCGCACCGGCATTGCCAAAGGCCGCCGCGCCCGGGATCGGGTAATTGATCGCTCGGTAGAGGGCCGCCGCTTTGAAGACCTCAAAATTCCGCTGTGTATGGTGGCCGCCGATATTCTGACCGGCGATGAAGTGGTGTTCGATTCCGGCCCTCTGGCCGACGCCATCCGCGCCAGCCTGAGCGTGCCGGTGCTGGCCGACCCCTGGCACTACCAGGGCCGTTTTCTAGTGGACGGGGGTATTGTCAACCCATTGCCCGCCGATATCTTACGGAAACGGGGTGCGGATATAGTGATTGCTTCCAGCGTGGTCCAGCCTCTCAGCGAGTCGTACGCCGGCCGGCGCGACGAAATGCCCAACATTCTGCAAATTGTCTTCAACATCTACAGCGCCATGGAAGCGCAGGTGATTGAAGACCAACTTCCCCTCATTGATGTACTGCTCCAGCACAAAGTATCCGCCAAACACACCCTGGATTTTGAACACGTGCAGGATTTGGTGCGTTTAGGCGAGACCACCGCTCGCCAAATGCTGCCTCAAATCAAAGCCGCTATTGAAACCCCGCCGGAACTGTAGAGTTCTAATTGTGAATGTGGAACGCAATATTCCAAAAAAGAGCTGGCTTGTAACGTATCAGGGCGCAATAGAAAAATTAAACAGCGTTAACGCATCCCCCCCCTCAGCTAACGGCAGACGAGAAAAATCATCCAAATTGTACCAGCCGATCACCAGTTGATAATCGCCAGGCAGCAAATCGGAAGGGAGGGCCAGTTGGCGTTCATCGATGAGGGTGTACCCCGGCTGCCAGAAGCGGGTGGGGAATTCCGGCGGCGCATCGAACCCGGCGATTTGCTGGCCGGTACTGTCAATCAGATGAATAAAAAGATTTAGGTTTTGATCGGGGGGCGCTACCGTTTCCCAATACAGGGTCAACGGCACGGTTTCACCCGCTTCAAGGAGTGGACCGGGCCAATCGTACCCCACCAATTTGATCTGGCCGGCAAACGTAGCCGGGCGTAGATAGGTGGGATTCAAAGTGGGCCACTGATGGGGTATCAAAGGAAGCGCGCCTACAATGGGTTCAACCCCCTCTCCCGCCGGGTTCACGGCTGTTTTGGCGGTGCGTTGCGGATCATCAAATTCAAAAATCCCCAGGGCCAACCTGGCTACCGCCGGGACTTCGGTCTGGGGCGAAACGCGCAGGTAATGCGTATCTTTGAGAATATCGCCCGGCTCCAGGTACGAGGTAGGCCAATTACCCCGGTCGGGATAGGTGTTCGACTGGCCTACTTTTCCTTCGGCGGTCAAAAGATGAACAAAGGCGCTATAATTTTTGTCGATGGGGTTGAGGGCCTGCCAGTAAAGCGTCACCGGCAGCCACTCGCCGGGGCGGAGGGCCGGTTTGCCCACCGTATAGCCCAGCAAGCGCAGCGTTTCATCGTAAACCAGATCAACCGGCCGAAGGGTAGGAGGAAGATTGACCTGGGCCAGAAGCGGTGTTTTGGCATAGGCGGCCCGGATGTAACGGAACGGGGCCACAGCGGAAAGGGCGAGCAGCCCCAGCACCAACAGGGACGGCAAAAGAATGCTCAAAAAATTTCCAAACCGAAGAACAGAGCGAGAAGGACGCCGCGCAACCAGTTGCCCGTATTGAGCCAGCCCCCAGGCCGAGAGAACGCCCAATGCCGGCAAAGCAGGATAGAGCAAGCGTCCCCACGAAGCCGGGGTAATCTGCATCCAGCGCAGCAGGGCAATGAAAATAATGAGACACCAGAGAAGGAGCAGGGCAAGGATTATGAGTTGCGTAGAACAGACCTTTGCGGCTGACACTTGACATCCGGCACCTGACTCCCGGCACCTGACTCCCGCCGGCACCTGATCCCTGATCCCTAACCAAAAGCCAAGCCCTATCCCGCCAAAGGCCAAAAACTTGACCCAGCGCAGCAATTCGTAAATCCAGGGTTCCAGTAGAATTTGCCCGGCGCCAAAGGCGGCCCAAAAGGAGAGTTCCAGGCCGGTCAGTTCGGTTTGCCGGATTTGGGCCAGCGAAGGCGGGGGATCAAGCGCGCCGCCGCGATACAATAAATGGGCGCTCAAGGCGGTTACATCCCCGTAAAGCTGCCAGTTACGCCCGTACCACCATCCGGCCAGCAAAAGAGTCAACCCGCCGATAATAGCACTCTGCCCCATAAAACGCCGCCAGGAGCGATGCCGGGTGAGATCAAACAACATCACCAAACCAACCAGCAGCCCCAAATAAAGCAGGCTGAGTTTGGTGATCGCGCCCAGCCCCAGAATTATCCCCAAATAAATAACATATTGCCAGGCAGCACCATCTTTTATCATCAAAGCCATTAACACCAGCGCCGCCGCGGCCAGGGTTACAGTGAGGCTATCGTTGGTGATGGCCGAACTGACGTGGATAAATTGGGGGATGA
Organism: uncultured Caldilineaceae bacterium; assembly: GCA_964612485.1. GTDB lineage: Bacteria > Chloroflexota > Anaerolineae > 4572-78 > J111 > JAFGNV01. The sequence goes on along the minus strand of CAZTFF010000101.1, from coordinate 7,460 downwards.
AGGCCACCAGCGCCGCTGAAAACAGGGGCAGCCAGGGCCAAATCGTAAATCGCTGATTTCCGGATTCACCAATTGATGGCTGCGCCGGTGAATCATCAAAAATGATTTTAGCCAGCCAATAGGTTAAAGTGATGGTGCACAATCCGGCCAACAGCGATACCCAGCGGGACAGATGCGCGGCCACAACAATAGATTCCCAGCGCCACGATTCGCCCGGCCTGTGCAAATAGAGGTTATTATTGCCGCGTTCAAACCAGATAAAAGAACGCTCATCAACATAATGGGGATTGCGGGGCGGTTCCTCAAAATCGCTCAAATCGAGCCAGGCGGTGGCCAGCGCGGCCAGGATGTGGTAAAACGGCGGCTGGGTGCCCTCCTGATCCCACGGTTTGTAGACGCCGGCTTCTACTACCGGCAGGGTTTGGCGATTATGGATGAACTGGATCACGGCGAAATGTTTGAGTTCATCCGGTTTTTCAAAAAAGGGCACGGTAAAATCATAGATCAAAACCAGCCCGGAGAAAATAATCAGGATGCCTATCAAATCATAAAGTTGCCAGGCTCTTGTGACAAAAAAGCGTTGTGGGTTCATAGGTGTGCATTATAGCATAAGTTGCCTACTTTGACGCTTTACGCCAGGCGCATATAATTCTTCAATAGATTGATGAGAGGACGCCGATGAATTTCTTACGATTATCTATATTTTTGATTTTTTGCGTTACGCTTGTGACCGGTTGTGGCACAGCACCACCGCCGGATGCCGAATTTGTAAACCCAGAAGAAATGGGTTTACAAAATACACCCACCGAGCCGCCAAAGGCCTCCACCCCGATTCCTACGTTCACGCTCACCCCTATCCTGGAACCCACCGCCACTTCCACGCCGGTTCCTACGTTTACGCCAACGCCCTCTCCTTCGTCCACGCCCGCACCGGCTGCTAAAATAAACCCGGATTTGACCGCGCCCGTCAACGTGCGTGAAGGGCCGGGCACCAACTATCCGGTGGTGGGACGATTTGAGGCCGGGGAAGAAACCACGGTCGCCGGCCGTAATGAAGATGGCAGTTGGTGGCAGGTTCGGCTGGCCGGCAGCGGCGCAAAGCAAACCGTGGGCTGGGTTTATGGTGAGTTGGTGATTTTGAGCAACACGCAAGCGATACCGGTGGTCGAAGCTCCACCTACACCCATTGTGCCAACGCCGGAGTCTCAAACCGCTGCACAAGCTGAGGTACCGGAAGAAACCGAAAATAATGACAACGCTGATGCCGCGACCTTGGAAGAACAACTCCGCTGCGGCAAAGATTTTTGTGTGACGTACCAGGCCATGGTACCGATGGCCGAAAATGGCGGCTGCGTGGGTAATCACAGTATTTACATCACGGTTTTGGAAGGTCCACCACCGGGCCGGCCTATGGATGGCGTGGTCATCGGCGACACCTTCAATAACGTAGAAATGGCTTCGGGCAGCCATGGCCCGGGCCGCACTGAAATCACCCTGTGGAGCAACAGCATGACGCTGGTGGCCAAACGCCACATAGATGACACGCCGTATACCAGCGAAGAAAGCTTCAATTTTACTTCCCACGACGAGTTAATCCCCGCCGAGATTCTGGCGGCCAACGGATATTGTGGCGGCACGGTGGAACAATGCGAACGGGATCGCAATAACAACTCGGTCTGCCGGGGCCATTATTCGTGGCGAGTGACCTTTCACAAGTTTGATTAAAATAGGGTTTTCTTCTCTAAAGAAACATCAAAATTAGAATTATTTAGGGGTTACATAGTTAAAAATTAATATTTTTAACCATATCAACCCATTCACGATACTAATTCTGAGAATTCATTGTCCGTTCAAGAAACATTAGCAACTCGAAGTAGATTCTTCCGCGTCAGGAGTGCAACATCGGTATCTGTTTCCAAAAATGGGCGTACATCGCTGACCACACGTTCCCACGAAAGCGATTGCAAGCGATCCTGTAAGATTTTTCGCCAATTATCAGCGGTCAATTGCTTTCCTGACCAGTTGGTTTGCTGCAACGCATTATTTAGCAATAACAAATTTGGCTCCGGCCATTTCGGATCGCTGAGATACCACAATAAATCGTAAATATCACGACCTTTGGTGTAAGAACGCTGCAAGACTGCATGCAATTTACCTGAAAGTAGGGAGGCTCGATCATGATGCTGGAGTTGCAGCGGCACAAAGCGACGCGCGAGGCTGGTGGTCAGTCCCGCGCCGGCGGGCGGATTTGTATCAACCTCTATCTTGATGGAAAGGACCTCGCCTTGATGCGGCGATGCACCCAATTCATACAATAATCCCCTGAACCGGATAAAGGCGCTGTGGACTGTTTTTTTGTCGTTGACTTTTAATTCCACCGCATATCCTTCAGCCGCCAACTCAGAACGGATGGCCCGCAAATAGGCGCGGAAATCATATTGGTTGGCCTGTTCCAGCGTAAAATCGAGATCTTCCGAATAACGGGGCGTGGCATACAAAAATCTCAAAGCTGTGCCGCCGTGGAAGGCCAAGGGAACCATCGCGCCGATTCGCTGGAGACAGCCCAAAATTCGTGCCTGTAAATATTCGCGGGTTATATTTTTAGCATGCAAGGCATGCGGCACAGAGCGCACTTGTTCAACCAGATAATCTTTCATAAATTAATATCGATCCATTGAATATAAAATCAAATTGTTTCATAGTCTGCGCTTTCGGCCGCGGCCAGTTGGGTAACGATGTCAACCATCCGATTCAATTTCGGACTCTCGGTTCGACGGGCGTATTGGCGCAGCCGGTCAACGTCAAACTGGTCTAAATGCTGCAACCGAAGCTCGCGCAGATAATCCTCGGTATCGCTGCCCGGTTCCAGATAAATTAAATCCAACAGGGCCTTTTCCGGGGCAGCTACAAGCGCTTGCTGATGGCTGCTAACATTTTCCTGACGATAGCCAAACAGGAAAGGAGTTTTGATATGGCGAAATTCATAAGTGCCTAACGGTGTAGTCCATCGGTCCGGACGAGCTACCGTGACGCTGGTTGTCATTGGAACGTACTCCGGTATCAACCCGTAAAAAGCCAGAGCCGATTGCAAACTCACATACGAGCCGCGAACCAATCGGTTGGCTACCAAAAAAGGATGTGGAACTACCTTTTGAAACGGCGGCGCCAGCGTATACAAACCGCGCCGTAATTGGTAAATCCTTCCGGTTTTGACCCAGCGCGACAATTGGCGGCGGATATGGGCCGGATTGACATCGCCCGCCAACAGCAGCCCGGTTTCAAATACCGGCTCATCGCCCACAATTTCCAGCAATTTCTCAAATTCCATACTAATAACATACCATAGATGGCAAATTATTGCAACGAAAAAAAACTTAGGCCCGTTAGAATTCATTTGAAGGGTTGTATCTAATTTAAACATGTTATAAAATGACATTACATAATCTTTTAGTAGCGGACGATGGAGTAACGTTATGCTGGTTGGGATCAACGGACGTAATGATTTTTGGAATGGGCAATTCACCGAGAGTGATTACCGGACAATCCGGGAAGCTAAAATAGAGATGGTCAAGCTGATGGAATACACCCAGCCAGACGTCCTCTACCGCCTGCGGGCCGAACGTCCGTCGATCCAATTTATCATTCGGCTATACGAACAAGGACAAAAACCCGATGACCCCGAAACATTTGTACAAAAACATGCCGGCGCAATCGAAAAATTTCGCCTGTTTACCAACCAATTTGAAGTTCTCAACGAGCCAAATCATCCGCAAGAGGGGTGGGGGCCTACCCTGGACCAGGCCCAGGCATTCAACAATTGGTTTTTAGAGACACTTTCTCACCTGAAAGCCAGGCACCCCTGGGCCACGTTTGGCTTTCCCGCCCTGTCGCCCACGATGCTGCCCGATGACCCTCACCTTGATTTCGATTGGCTGGAAGCGTGCCGCCCGGCCATCGAAGCCGCCGATTGGCTGGCCGTGCACTGTTACTGGTTTGATGAACATGGTGTGCTGCACCCGGCCTTTGGACTAAGATTTACCCAATACCACGAACGTTTTCCCGATAAACACATCCACATCACTGAATTTAACGGCGGCCCTCAAATGCCCGACTGGCAGCGGGCCGAAAATTACGTAAAGTATTACCGGGAAGTTGCCAATTATGATTACGTGGCCTCGGCTTCTTCTTTTATTATCTCTTCACCCGACCAACAGTTTCAACCCTTGCAATGGTGGGAGCCGAATACCGGCCAGCTCTATCCGGTTGCCTGGCAGGTGGGGCAAATTTCCCGACCTTTAAGCCCCAAACCCGACGAACGGCCTCTCTACGCGGTTGACTACATCAAACACAATACACCCGACTCGATGACGGTAGGCAGCCAGGTAACCGTGGCCATGACCGTGCGAAATATCAGCCGGAAAAAATGGCCGGAAGATGGGGTCAACATGGTGCGGCTCAGTTACCATTGGCACACGCCCGACGGCAAACAACTTCCTACTAACCTCTGGACGCAGCACCGTGCCCGCGTGCCGTTTGATGTAGAACCGGAACACAGCGCCGTGATCAATATTGTGCTGGAAGCGCCCCACGTGCCGGGGGATTACGTATTGAAATGGGATATGGTTGAAGAATTCATCACCTGGTTTGCCTGGCAGGGTGTTGCCACCCTGGATATTCCCGTTACCATCAAACCGGACCCCATCACCCCCCCACCGCCCACGGGACAAATCAAAGCCAGCGCCAGCCACAACAATGTTTACCAGGGCTATGATAATCTGAGTCTGGCGCTGGACAATAACCCCTACACCCGCTGGAGTACCACCCAGCCTCAAAAACCGGGCATGTGGTTTCAACTAGACCTGGGAACCACTCGAACCCTCTCTCAGGTAAAACTGGATAATGGCGGTTCACCCAACGATTACCCGCGAGGTTACATTCTCAAAGTCTCAACCAACGGGCAGGATTGGGAAACCATAGCCGAAAACCCCAACAATCGTAAACCGGTAAATGTCGTGTTTACGCCACGGGAGGCTCGTTTTATTCGCATCGAGCAAACCAGCCAGTCTGACCGCTGGTGGTGGTCCATTCATCAAATCCAGGTTTCAACGCAAGTTCGGGTGACTGGTCAGGCCAGCCACAACAATGTGGTGGTGGGTGTTGACAATGTTTTGCAAGCCCTTGATGGAGATTCCCGCACTCGCTGGAGTACCCGCTCGCCGCAGCGGCCCGGCCAATGGTTTGAGGTTGATCTAAACACGACTCGGACAATCAGGCGGCTGATTGTTGACAGCAGTCATTCTCCCTATGATTACCCGCGCGGATACGTTATCTCACTGTCTACCGATCAACAAAACTGGCAAGAAGCGCGCCGGCAGCCCAATAACAACGGCTCTATTGATATTTCTTTTGCGGCTCAACCCGCTCGTTTTATCCGCATCGAGCAGACCGGCAGCGACGATTACTGGTGGTGGTCTATTCACCGGATTGGCGTTGAATAACGCTGTTTGAAAAAAACACCACCTCGACTACAATATCTCTGCGCAATTTAGTGGCAGGGAGAATACTTTGTCTAAACATTCATTGCTTCGCTATTTATTTCATTTTATCTGGCCCATATTTTTGTTGATGGCTATTGTGCCGGCTACGGCCTATAGCCAAAACACGTCGATTTCCGCCACGCTGAACAAGACAAACTTTCTGGTCGATGAACCGGTTATTCTCACCGTCACAGTGGTGGACGATTCGGCGCAACAGCCCCGGCCTATCTTACCCCGGCTAGACGGGCTGGCTATCATCGACCTGGATATTTCTACCAATGTAGAGATCAACCAGAGCCATTTTTCCACCGAAGTCATCTATATTTATACCTTGCAGCCCCGCCGCACCGGCTTGCTGACCATTCCGCCGGTATGGGTCAGAATCGATGGAGACGTATTTAAAACTCCGCCCCTGTCGATCAATGTGACCGAGGGATCGACCGCTCCCGCCGATAATGCGGGGCAAACAAATCCAACCAACACCCTAACGGACGAAGATTTTTTCATTGAATCTGAAATCGATGTACTCAACCCGTACATCAACCAACAGATCATCCACACGTTTCGATCCTACCGAACTGCCGAATTGGCTCAAGAGCCTACGTACGAACCGCCAAATTTTGAGGGATTTGAAACCATGGGGCTGCCCGTACGGGAATACAGCCTGGACAGAGGGAACCGCACCTATTGGGTCAAAGAAATCCGCACGGCGTTGTTCCCTCAGGAGGCCGGCAAAATCTCTATCCTTCCCGAACGAGTAAAATTAGAGGGAAATTCTATTGAAAATTTACTGGATTTATACACCGATCCCCTCACGGTAAAAGTCAAACCCCTTCCTGATCATGCGCCGCCAGATTTTTCCGGGGCGGTGGGCCACTACGAGATAAACGCCTGGATTGAACCCCGAACCATAACGGTTTACGAGCCGGCCTCACTGTTTGTATCGGTTTACGGCAGCGGCAATATCCACGCCCTGTCAGAACCGGCCTGGCCGGATTTAGAAAATTGGCGGGCTTATAACACCTTTGCCAGTTTAAGCGTAGATATGCAGGATGATGGATTAATGACCGGCACCAGCATCTTTGAACGCCTGATCGTGCCCGATGAAATTGGTGAGTTTACCGTTCCGCCGATCAGGATGGTGTATTTTGATCCTCTGGCTGATGAATATCAAACAATTGTGACCGAACCCCAAACTTTTAAAGTGATACCCCAATCCACGCCAGCGGCACAACTCCCTGCACCGGCTGCCGCAGGGCCTACAAACACTCCGATGAGCGTTGCCGCTAACGCCGACACACCCGATCAAATCGATCCCGTGAATCGAATTTTTCCTGATTCACTGGAAACCGAATTGGGATTGACCGTCCCCGTAACGGCAGGATTTTTCATAATTTTATGTTTGGTAATACCACTTACCGCTGCTGCCGGGGCCGGGGGGCTTTGGCTGTGGCAGCGGCGAGCAGCCCAGCCGGAAAAGGTGGCCAAACCGGTTGAACCCGAAAATGAACCGGCTGCATCTTCCCCCCACGTACATCCTATTTTGGCCAGGGCCATGCAGCAATATGAAGACAACTACAAAGCCATCAATCAGGCGGTGATTATGTACTTGGAAAACAAATTGGGGCTAATCATCAGTGGTCTCACCCGCCCAGAGGTTGCGCGATATTTACATCGAGCCGGAATTGAGGCGACGTATGTTCAACAAATCAACACGTGCCTGGCACAGTGCGAAATGGGGCGTTACGGCCCCATCACCGACGATGACGGCTGGTTACTAATGGCTAAAGTGGATGAACTTTTATTTGCGCTTGATGGATGGTTTGAGAAGAACGAATAATTTATCATCTGGAGTCTTTGGCAGCAATGTAGTGGCCCCGCTTTGCGGCCCGAAATAAGTTAAGATGATCGCGCAGCAGGGCA
>CAZTFF010000100.1:0-15018 GCA_964612485.1 uncultured Caldilineaceae bacterium | reverse complement strand
ACAAGATAGACAGGGCCAACATCAAAAAATGACGGGTCTTCATTTTTCCTCTCCTTTGTAACGGGTATCTCATCGAAATATGCAGGATAGACGAACTACAGGAACATCATCAAGAATGATTCCAGTTTCGCCCCAGAGCCTGCCGAGGAGATTATATTTTCAGACAAAACGGATGGGCAGCATCGTTTTGAGGCACTTATAATCATAGCTTGAAGTTTTGAGGATTGCAAGACTCAACCGGTAATACATTATTCCTATTTTGTTTGAGCCAACAAAAAAGGGCCATCTACCGGCAATAGTTTGATTGATCCAAATCATTGCCGATAGACAGGCCCCGGCTATCAAAAAATACGGGTTTTGCCTTTTAGCTTTGCAATTGAGCCTCCAATTGTTCTTTGGCAGCCACGCCCCGATTGATATAGCGTACCTGGCCCTGATGGTCAACCACAATGGTGGTGGGTAAGGTTAAAATTTTATATTGACGCGCCAATTCTGGATGTTCTGTAACATCAACCTTTTTTATAGCCACCGAATCGCCCAGCCTGGCTGCAATCGTTTCGATGATGGGCGTTTGCTGAAACTTGCAGGCCGCGCAGTATTGAGCCGTAAAATAGAGCAAATTGGGTTTTCCCCGGACGGCGTCTCCAATTTCAAGCGTTCGCAAAGTTTTGGCTTTATAAAGCTGCCACGCCAGCCATAATAAAACCAGGCCGCCTGTGGTTAGCAAGGTAATGGTTACTCTATCCCATTCCATCCCGACATCTCCTACGCTTTTTTGGGCATCAAACCCAGCCGATCCAATTGGTAGTAAACAAAGCAGCCGACGCAAAAACTAAAGAAAAGATTTATAGCCGCCAGTACAATAACAATCCAGGCCAGAATCCAGCCGATCACAATCGCATTGAACACCAGCAAGGCCAAACTACCGGCCAGCAGAAAAAGCGCGCCTACGCCCTGGGCAAATTGGTGAGGGGCCGGATCATCATCAATAACATTGGCTTTGAGCCACCCGTTGGGCCTGAGCAGCTTGAAATAAATCTGCTTGAACAAGGCCGCGGCAGGCGTCAGGGTTCCCACGGCCAAAACCAGCCCCACAAATAAAACCAGGTAGGGTTGATCCAACAAAAAGGCCAGCAGGGTTAACCCGACAATAGACGCTTGATTAAATTTGATCGCGGTGGTATCTACTTTTTTATTCATAATTTTCCCCCTGAAATTTTTGAACGGTATGTTTGGATAAACAAAAAGTCCATCGAGGTGTCTCGATGGACTTGGGCTACACGTTTCCCTGAAAGGGATTTCGATCAATCAGCAGCGCGTCGTCGAGACATTCTCCTCCCGGAATCCGGGCAGCAACAGACGCAGGCCATACAACATGCATTGACGCGGGTGTTAACGATATTCAATTGCAAAGATTGCAGGCGTCGCGCTGTGATCATAATTTTGGATCCCATATTTTTGCCAGCTAATAAAATTATTTGATGAAAAAGTATAAACAACCCTTATGATAAAGCAAATCTTCTTGTTTATTCTGACGCGGTATCCTTCAAATTTCTTACAACCGCCAAAAAATGGCCTGAATTCTAACCAAATTCTAAGCGGATTCACACGCCTTCCTAAAAAAGTTAGGCTATAGTCTGCTATATCATCCCGTAGTCTTATGAATAATTTCGAGATTTGACCATGAATAACAAACCGCGCCGCTGCCCAATTTGCGGGTATTATCTTACCACCGCGCTCGAATTTGCCGGATGCCGCTGTATTGATCCCGGTCATTGGCAGGCCGCCGGGGTTCTTACCTCCCGCGACTATTTACCCATGGCCCAGTTAGCCTCGTACGCGGCCACAGAACAGAACCGGCGGGGGAACGGTATCACGCCTGTTAAACCGGACTGTTGATAATTGAATGTATCTTGCCGGCGCACAAAAGAGATCGACAGTAAATGGCCGGCTAACTCGTCCCAAATTTCGGTCACTTTTTTGATCTGGTCTGTAGAGCCGCATGTTTGATGAAGCAGGCCGTTGAGCCAGATGGGGATCATCAACATAGGCCGGACAAGGTGCCATCGGTCAGATGCAGATCACTGATAATTACCAGCACGGTCAGCTCCCTTTTTTTCTCACACTTTATCCGAGGTCATCATCGCGCGGATAAGGTCGGCCAGAACGCGCCGGGCTTCGGGCGTAAGGGGTTCCCGGCTGGCGGTTTCAAACTTGCGGACTCGTTCCTGCTCGCGGAAATAGTAAGCCAGGTCCGGCACCACCCGCATGGCCTCCCGGCAAAACGCGCGCAGCCGCATCAGCGTATCCACATCGTTGAGGCCCGCCGTTTGAAGCTTGTTGATCTCCTGGAAAAGCCGGGCCAATTCGTCCTGCCAAACGTCAAGATCATCTTCGTGGGCAAGATAATGCTCGGCTTCGCCGATCAACAAAAGTTTAACTGTTTCCCGCTCTTGCGCCGACAGCGGGGTATCGTTTTCCAATTTTGATAAAATGGGGCGGCACAGGTCGTTGAGTTTGGCCTGCGATACTTCTCGGGCCAGGGCCTCCAAATCATAAATTTGGGTTTGCAAACGCTGGTAGCCGGTTTCGGTTTTGTTTTCCAAAGCCCTTGCTGCCTGCCGCAATAGTTGCTCTACTTTTTGTTCTACCTCGAGCGTGGTGGTCACGAGTCTTTGCTCCTTTCTGCCAGCCGTGGGTCAATCTTTTTCACTTCATGTTGGATAAAAAACGGGTCAATGCCTGACCTAACAATACCGAAAGAGACCCCGGATGTCAAACAGACTCCATAATTCCAACGTTGAGAGGACGAGATTTTGTATCTTCTCAATGTTTCAGGGGAACGATATCTGAGCTTGTCGACGACCGTTGGTTTCGACAAGCTCAACCAACTCTGCCCCAGATTGTTGAGAGGACAAGAGTTTGGAAAACTTTTCTTTGACACGGTGGCCCGGATTCTTATAGTATCTGTATCACTTTATACGGAGGAAAAATAAAAATGAGTGTAGAAAAAATGACCGAGGGGCAAATTGAAGCGGCTCTAAAAAATCTGCCGGGCTGGGAGTTAAAAGCGGGGAAACTGCATCGGGCGTTAAAATTCGACACGTTTGTCCAGGCATTTGGATTTATGGCCCAGGCGGCGCTTTTCATCGAAAAAATGGATCACCATCCTGAATGGAGCAACGTTTATAACCGGGTAACGATTGATCTGACCACCCATGACGTAGACGGGATCAGCCAACGGGATTTTGACCTGGCTGAAAAAATGAACACGCTGCTGGCAGAAATGACCTAGCTTTAGAGCGGGTAAACCGTTTTAAAGCTGACAGCGCAGCCAATGAGCGCTTCTGTCGCTTTTGAGTGACGCATAGCTTTGGTCATACTGCCTTTTAAAGACAGCTTTCGCGTGAGCAGCGCTCTAAGCGGATCTATGGCTTTTTCCGTTACCTCTTTCCAGGCACTGACCGGCCCACAGAGCCAGACCTCGGGGTTTAACAAGGTATGATCTTCCGGAATATAGGCCTGACGGCACTCGCCCCGGTAAACATCGAGGTACATATAGACGGTATGTTGTAATTTGCCCTCAGCTTCAACCACAAAATAAACATCACCTACCCAATCTTTGGCTGCTTCACGATACATTGGGCTGCTGTTACACGCATCGGCCAGTTGTTTGATCCAGGCCTCTGTAGCAAAAGGAATAGCGCCAGACATGAAAGTTTTCCTCCCAGAACCAGATAGTTTAGCAGGGTATGACGGAATGGAAGCCCCTGGTACTAAAGTCTTAATACCTTTAACATTATGCGGTGAGGAAACCTTAAATGACAATAAGACAAAAGTCATATTAGGGAGCAACTTTCAAGATTTGCGCATCTTCAATTCGATGGTATAATTCTATACCTGTTCGGGCGGTTAGCTCAGTTGGCTAGAGCGCCACGTTGACATCGTGGAGGTCACAAGTTCAAGTCTTGTACCGCCCATCGATTTGTGAAAAATTATAGGCAAATCTATTCCCCAGAAAACCAAAAAATCCCGTCGAGTTTCGGCGGGTTTTTTGGTTTCAGATCATATCTATGTGACTAACCCTGCACACACGGAGGCAAAATATGACAGACAAACTGAATTGGGGCATCCTTTCAACCGCGCGCATCAACAGGCGGCTGATCCCCCCTATCAAAGAAGCAAGCCGCTCGAACCTGGTGGCGGTCGCCAGCCGGGGGACGGAAAAAGCGCAAGCTTACGCGGAGGAATGGGACATTCCCCAGGCGTTTGGCAGTTATGAGACCTTGTTGGCCTCGCCCGAGGTCAACGCCGTTTACATTCCGCTGCCCAACAGCTTGCACAAAGAATGGACCATCAAAGCGGCCCGGGCCGGCAAACATATTCTGTGCGAAAAGCCCCTGGCCCTGACCGTTTCCGAAGTGGATGAGATGGTTCAGGCCGCAGCAGAAAATCGGGTTGTTTTGCTGGAAGCCTTTCAATACCAGATGCACCCCCAACTCGCCGCGCTGAAAAAGATACTGGCCGAGGGCAAGATTGGCGCGGTGAAACACATTTCCGGGCGTTTCACCTTTGTGCTGGAAGACGAAAGCAATATCCGCATGATCAAGGAACTGGGCGGCGGCAGCTTGTGGGACCTGGGCTGCTACCCCATCAGCTTTTGCCAGGCTGTGGCTCAGTCTGATCCGATTGAGGTGTTTGCCTGGCAAAAAACAACCGGCAGCGGCACGGAATATTCGATTTCCTGCCAAATGAAGTATGAAAACGGGATTATTGCCCAAATCCATACCGGTTTTGACCGGGCGTTTCGGATGGGGGCCACGATTGAGGGACACGACGGCGATATTGACCTGCGCAGCCCCTTTTTGCCGGATGTGGATGAAAATGGCAGCGGGCTGGTTCACGTGGCCGAATTGGTTAAAACTGAAATCCCCACCGAGGTCAAAGACCCTTATCTGTGTGAAGTTGAAGCGATGGAAAAAGCGGTCTTGGATGGCGTTCCCGCGCCCTACACCCTGGAACACAGCCGCGGCAACATTGCCACCATCACCGCCCTCTACCGCTCAGCCGAACAGGGGACGCCTATCACAATCGTTGAAGAATGAAAATCAGTTAACTTACTAAATTCGATTGGCGATTTCAGACGAATAATCTCCAATCTCTATTCACCAATCTTCTAACTCGAAAAGGAGCTATTTTTATGAGTGACAACGTAGGCTTTATCGGGCTTGGCATTATGGGCCAGGGCATGGCCCGCAATATCCTCAACGCCGGATTTTCATTGACGGTTTGGAACCGTACTACCGGCAAAACAGAAGATCTGGTTCAAGCCGGCGCAAAAGCGGCTGCCTCGCCGGCAGAGGTGGCCGCCAACAGCAACATCACCGTCATCTGTGTCAGCGATACGCCGGATGTGGAAGCCGTGATGCGGGGCGACAACGGCGTGCTGGCCGGCCTCCAATCCGGCAGCATCGTGATCGATTGCAGCACCATCAGCCCCATTGTTACCCGCGAGTTGAGCCAGGCCGTGGCCGAAAAAGGCGCGTCGATGCTGGACGCGCCGGTCAGCGGCGGCAGCGAAGGCGCGGTTAACGGCACACTGTCGATTATGATCGGCGGAGAGGCCGATGCCTTTGAACGCGCCCTGCCGGTGTTTGAAACGATGGGCAAAACCATCACTCACGTGGGCAACTCCGGCGCGGGGCAGACGGTCAAACTGGTCAACCAAATTCTGGTGGTCTGCACCATGCTGGGGGTTAGTGAAGCCCTGCTGTTTGCCCAGGCCGGCGGCGTCGATCTGCAAAAGACGCTGGATGCGGTCAGCGCGGGCGCGGCGGGCAGTTGGATGTTGTCTAATCGCGGCCCGCAGGTGATCCGGCGCGATTGGCGGCCCGGTTTTATGATCGATTTGCAGCAGAAGGATGTGCGGTTGGTGCTGGACGCCGCCGAACAAATGGGGGTTCCGGTGCCCGGTACGGCATTGATCCACCAGTTGTACAGCACCTTGATCAACCAGGGCCTGGGCGCGGAAGGGAACCACGCCATGGTCAAGGCCCTGGAGAATCTGGCCGGGATTGAGATTGGGCCGATAGCCGGGGATTAATCAGTTAAAGCCGCCCACATTCGGCGCGCCGAGAGGGACTCGCCGCTCAACAATGTCTGCACCCGGAACAGGCGGGCCATCAGCCAGACAGTGCCGAGACCGGTCAACAGCAGCAGGATCAGGCTCAATGTTATCTGCCAGCCGGGGACAATCGTGCTGGTCATCCGCAGCAACATCGCCACGGGCGCGGAAAGGGGGATCAGGCTCAACACCATCGCCAGCGTGCCGTTAGGATTGCCGGAGATGGCCACGCCCAGGTAAATGGGGATCATCATCGGCAGGCTGATGATAAACAGCCAGGTGCGTCCATCCTCAACATCACGCGCCAGCGCGCCAATACCGGCCATCAGCGCCGCGTAGAGCAGAAAACCACCCAACGCATAGGGCACCATCAACACCAGTTGCTGCGGCGGCAGATGAACCCCGGCCAGCAGTTGCCCCACATCTTGGCCGGTAATCAGCAATCCCGCCCCGCCCAAAATGATCCAGAGCGCGTACTGGAGCAGCGTTAACGCGCCCAGACCCAACAATTTGCCGGCCAGCAATTGAACCGGCCGCAGCGAGACCAGCAAAATTTCCATCACCCGGTTTGATTTTTCCTGAGCCAAACTCTGGAAAAGGTAGCCGGCCCCGGAAAACAGCGGGATGATGATGGCAATGGTCACCACAAAGGGAACCATTTGCATGCCGCCCCCTTCGGTTTGCGCCTGCGTGGCTGTGTTGACAAAATCCGGCCCGGCGGCGTTGAAAGGGCGGCGCAATCGATCCAGCAGGTCGGGATCGGCTTCCGGCAGCAGGTTGGCCTGCAACAGCCGGTTGAACCAGCGCACGTCGGGCGGGTTGACGGTGAGCCGGAGGCTGATACGCTGCACCTGGCCCGTCTCTCGATAATCGGGCGAAATGATGTAATACGCGCCGATGTCACCCTGAATCAAGGCCGTTTCCGCCGCCTGCGGATCAGGAAAGGGTTTGAATAAATCGTTGGGAATAGAATCGGGAACGGTCTGGATCAAATCGGTCTGATTCACATAGCCGGTTGTCTGTTCCGGCATATCCATTTCAGAGGGATCATCCGGGGGCGTATTGTTCATTCCGCCGGCAAAAATCCAGATCACCAGAAAGACCAGCGGCACGCCAATCCCGCCCAGCCAGAATCCCCGCGAGCGGACGCGCTGGCGAAATTCGCGGATGGCAATAAGCAACGTTTTTTGCATTAGATTTCTCTCCTTTACGCCTGACGCAGCGCGCGCCAGATTTGCCGGGGGCGCAGCGACTGGCCATACGACAACATCGCAGCGCGGAAAATTCGGGTTACAAACCAGACCGCGGCGGCCACGCTGGCCAGCAAAATGATCAGGCTGACCCCAAGCTGCCAGGTGGGTACTTCCGACAACGCCATGCGAAAGAGGGCGATCATCGGCGCGGTCAGCGGGAACCAGGTTAACCCCAGGGTTAACGGTCCATCCAGATTATTGATTAACATCCCCAGAAAATAGAGCGGCATCAACCCCAAAAAGCCCAGCAAACCGGATAGCTGGCGCGCCTGCGGGCGATCTCCGGCGATGATGCCCAATCCGGCGGCCAGCACCGCAAACAGAAAATACCCTGGTACACCCAACAATAAGGCCCAACTTACCACCCGCCAGGGGATACTCAGCGGGACGCCGCCGGTGGCGGCCAGGGCCAGTCCAACAGCAATCGCCGCGCCGGTGGCCCAAATTGCCACCTGCGTGGCGGCGAGCAGGGTGATGCCCAACACTTTGCCGATGACCAGTTCCCGGGGGGCCAGCGAGGTAATGATCATTTCCATCGCGCGTTGATCTTTCTCCTCAACAATGGCCGCCCCCATCTGGCCGGAGCCGGTCAGAACTAACAGGCCAAAGGCCATCGCCAACGCGATGGGCGTGATCACCCAGATCAAGACGCCGGAACCTTCGGCTATCTCTTCGCCGGTGGCGCGGGCCACGTAGGTCAGTTCAGACGGATCAGACAGGCGCTCCACCACCCAATCAGGTTGATCTGCCAGCAGCGCCCGGCGCAATAATCCGGCCAGGGTCTCTTGCATGCCGATACCGGGCGATTCCTGACCGTAGAATCGGGGCGTTTCTCCCTCAAAGTAACCTTCCGGGATGAGCAAATAGCCGTCAATCTCACCCTGTTCCAGGGCTGTCAGCGCGGCTTCGGCACCGGGGTAAGCACTCAGGACGATTCTGCCGGCGTTCGATGCGTCGATTGCCGGCAGATCCAATTGGCCGGTTTGATCGACATAGCCCAGCCGGGCATCATTCTGCCTCATTTGTAAAAACACAGGCACCGCGCCGGCAATCAACATCAGCACCGGCAGGCCAAAGGTCAAGATCAAAAACGTGCCGGAGCGAATGTACTGCCGGTAGGTTTTGGCGGCCAATAACCAGATATTCTTCATGCGCCCTCCTCCTCGCTGCTTGCCTCCGGCCCCACCACGCGGACAAAAATCTCATCCAGCGAAACCTCGACCCGCTCAAATCGTTCGACCGTGATGTCGGGGCGGGTGACGAGCGTTTTCAAAACCTCTTCGGAGCGAACCCCCTCTTGCAGCAAAAGGCGGTAGCTGCCGTTTTGGGGGGTGATCTGCTCGACGCCCGGCACCGAGTTCAACTCACCGCGCAGGTCAACCTCTACGGCGTTACCGGCAAAGCGGCGGCGGATGTCTTGCAGCGGGCCGTACAGCACCTGCTGCCCATGGTTGACCAGCAGGATGCGCTCGCACATCTCTTCGACCTGGTGCATCTGGTGGGTGCTCATAATGATGGCCGCGCCGCGATCCCGAATCTGGTAAAGCAGCTTTTTGATCAGCCGGGTGTTGACCGGATCGAGGCCGCTGAACGGTTCGTCGATGATGATCAGGTCGGGTTGGTGCATGGTGGCGGCGATAAATTGCGCTTTCTGGTTCATGCCCCGGCTCAGGCCCTCAATTTTGCGGTCGCGGGCGTCCCACAAATCCAGCTCGCGCAAATGATTTTCGGCCCGTTCCCGCGCGGTCTGGCGGCTGAGGCCTTTGAGCTGGCCCATAAACAGGAGCGTGTCCAGCAGTTTCATATCCTGGTACAGGCCCCGTTCTTCGGGCAGGTAGCCCAGGCGCGATTTGGTGGATTCGGACATCGGCCCGCCCAGCACTTTGATCTCGCCCTGTTCCGGCTTGATGATGTCGAGCGCCATACGAATGGTGGTGGTTTTGCCCGCGCCGTTTGGCCCCAGCAGGCCAAAAATTTCGCCGGGGTTAACGGTGAACGATAGATCATTTACGGCCTGCACCGCCGCATAGGTTTTGGAAACATGGTGAACTTCAAGAGCAGGTGTTGAATTCATGAAAAATCCTTTCGTTTAGTTTTTTACGAGAGTGCGCCCCAAACCACGTGCCACACGACATCGACCCAGAAGTGGAGGCCGACGGCGGCCAGGAAGCCGTAAACTCTAAAGTAATGGGCCGCCAGCAAAGAAAGCGATCCGTTGAGAAGGATCAGTTCGATCAGCAGCCCTACCGGGATGGTCTGAATCGACTCGAAACCGTAGAGTAACATCACCGACGGCAAATGTCCAAAAGCAAAGAGCAGCGCCGAAACAACGGCCACAATCCGGAAAATCGGCATCTGTGCCCGGCCTTTTAGTAAAACACGCGACACCAGCCAGACCCAAAAAGAGATAAAAAACAGGCGAAAGATGATCTCCTCACCAATGGCGGCGGCAATCGAGGCCACCACGGAGGTGGGAAAAGGAGGGTGCGGCAGCGGCCCCAGGCCGTGCCAGGCTTGAAAGACAATATCAACCAGAATAAAAAAGATGCCGAGAGCCACACCCGCCAGGGCAGGAATCAGGAACCGCTGCCGGTTGGATACAGCCGGGTCCCACAGATCGGCAAAGCCAAGTTTTTGGGCCAACTTCAGGCCGATCAGGCCCAGCCCGCCGTAGATCAGCAGATAACTCCCGGCAGAAGCCAGGGCGATGATCCAGCGGGGTGCCGGTAATGGTTGCACTTCCGCCGGCAAGCCCTGCGGCAAAAACGCATTCAGCCCCGCCGAGAGGGTCAGGATAAGTACAAGCCCACCATAAATACGCGTAGACAATGAGAATCGTTGCATTAGTGTGCCTCTTTTTGCGAAGAATTTCCAAAAACCAATTTTATCTCCATTGACGTTGCAGCCCAATCTGAGATGTAAGCTGGGAATTATTCTTTAACGGATCGAGTAAATGCTGCCGCAGATCGCCGGACGCCAGCGCCGTGGCAATGTGGCCCTTTCCCAATACCCGGATAGGACGATCTCCATAACAGTGCTTCTGCCGATCGAATTGAATGAATTGATCGTGCCGTGCCAGGAGGGGGTCAACGTTATTGTCTGCAACACGAACATACTCATCTTCAAAATTAAGGATGTGTCGCAAAATATCCGGATTTTCGCGGCCCGGCTGGCCGGTCAATTTTTGATAGCCAGACGTCAGAAAAACTTCGGCCAGGGCTGCGCCAGCCAGCAAAGGTAAATAGCGGTCGGCGCTGTTGTAATAAGCGCGATGCAGATTGGTGACCCAACCGCCCAGGCTGATACCGGTGACCAGTACCGGTTGGTCAGACTGCTGTTTGCAGGCCCAGACCAATTCTTCTATCAGTGCTACCGATACCGCCAGCATAGCCACAAAGTTGGACAATTCACCGATCTTGACCATGTATTCCTGCGTAGATCGGTGGAATGGCGCCCGCAGAATGATCAGATTGGCCAGGAACGGTTCGCCCTCCATCAAAACGGGACGGAATGTGTTGGCGGCGAATCGTCCTAAATCGAAGGGGCGTTCGTTGTTGCCATGATGCACAATCAGGGTGGGGTATTGCGGCCCTCGCCAGCGGTACACCCAAAAAGCCGGATCAAGCCGGCCCACCAGGGTCTCGGCTGCCAGTTCAACCGGCGCTCCGGCCTGAAGCGACGGCACAGCTAACCGGACGCATCGAAGATGTTCCACAAACGTAGCACTCTCAACACCGCGGGCGAAGAATTTGTTTTGTCCCGCTGTCCAGGCGCCTATGGTGGCAGTTAGTTTGTCGAGCAAGATGTGGATATTTATAAATTCATCCTTTTTAACTTAAACAAGACCATTATTCCGCGTTAAAGGCCGCTGCCGGTTGCAGTTGACCGGTGAAAATAATCCACGCGCTCAAAAACGCAAAGGGTATCCAGATAAGAACTCCCTCAAAACTGACCCAAATGTAATAGGGGCCGCCCAGGAACAGCAACAGCAGAATGTTCCCACCCAAGGTATTCATGGCGGCGTGAAACAGGCTCGGCGGCCAGATGCTGCCGCTTTGCTGCTTGAGCCAGCCCAGAACGATTGAATAGAATATCGTAGTGAGTGGAAAAACAACCAGCCCCATCAGCCGATGATCGGGATATTCCAGCCCCATCAAAATGAGCGGGTAATGCCAAATTCCCCAGATCAACCCCGTGACTATCGCCGCCGCCAACGGGCGCCGGGCCAGCAGCCTGATTTGCAAATAACCCCGCCAGCCAAATTCTTCACCCCATAAAATCAGCGTGAGAGGCAAGGCCATGCCCAGATAGGTCAACGTGCGCAGCCAAATCGAAGGGCCGGACGAAGGCTGGCCGAGAGCAGTGTAAGCCCGGGTCAGCGAAAAATCGGGTTGGGTGATACCCAATACAGGCGCAAGAATAATGACTGCGCCGATCAAGGCCGGCGGTAATAGCCACGCGGCCAGATAATAGCGCCATTTCCGGCGAAAATTGAGGCTCAATCCGGCGTCGGCAAAACCCTCTCGCGTAATCCAGCGGCGCACAATGATGGCGGCAATTGCGGGCGCAAATCCACCCGGGATACTGAGCCAGTAGAAGAGCTGGGTATTGCCCCCCGGCCCGTAACCGGCCAGCCACAGGCCGATCCAGATCAGCCAGGCCAGGCCAAAAGTGAAGAACAGATAGGCCACAACGCCTCTCTTGGTTGTAAGATTTGTTTCTATAGTTGATTGCTGCATAAGATTCGGTGCCTCCTTCCGAACTTACTCATAAGCTAATACTTCACGGATGGTTAAGCGCGAGGCGCGGCGGGCAGGCCAGTAGCTGGCCATTGCAGAAAGAATTACTACGACACCCAGCCACAGTAACGCGCCACCTATTGAGAACGCGAACGGCAGCGGTGATTGTAAAAAGGCAATACCCACCGCATACCCCAGCAGATACCCCAGCGGCAGGGCCAACAAAATACCGACAATCCAACTCAGCAGGCCAATCAACACACCCTCTACCAGCACAATTTTTAACACGGCATTGTTTGACGCCCCAATCGAGCGCATCACGCCAATTTCGCGCTGTCGTTCCAGCACATTGATGCTCATCGTGCCGGTTAACCCTAAAGCGCCTACCACGCCGATGATAAGGGCCATTACCAGCAGCAGGCCAATAATAATATTGAATTGGACCGACACGAAACCCCGAATTTCATCGGTAGGAGTAATCGAACTCACCCGTAGGCCAATCTGCTGGAAATGATCTTCCAGACGCTGGACCACCTCGGACCGGAAGCCCGCATCATGCCGCTCGGTGACCACTTGTAAAACACCAGATTCATTCCAATTATTGGTGAGACGCATATAGTAAGGGTAATTCACATAAACCATCGGGTTGGGCAAGACCAGCCGAGCCAAGCCCACCACCTCCCAGGTGGTTTCACGACCCTGAATTTTGAAGACGATCTCGTCACCTACCTGTATATGGGGAGCCTTTTTGAGAATTTCAGTGGTGATAACCACGGCTTTTTCGTCATCAGGCCGCAACCAGCGCCCTTCAACAACATTGGGTTGAATCATCCCGGTATCGGCGGGCGGAGCCATCATCACAATATTGCCACTCTCCGACCCGTCCGCGTGAACCAGTCGAGTGCCGCCAAAGCCCCACGCCTCTACCTGTTCCACGCCCGGCACACGCAGCGCCTCCCGTGTAAGTTCCTCAATCCGGTAATCGCGCTGAAACTCAACCCCGATATCGTATTGCCAGTAAGTCAGCAGGTTATCCAGCGTTAAAAAAAGCGAACTGCGTACGCTAAAAACCGATATAAAAATGGCGCTGGCCATGATCAAAGTCAGACACGTCAAAATCAAACGTCCCTTGCGGCGAAAGGTATTGCGTAACGAGATCAGCACAGGCCGCGACAGCCTGCGCAGCATGGCCCCAATTTTTTCACGAGCCAGCAGTTGGTCGAGACGCCGCGTGCCAAATTGTCCTTTGCCCAGACCATAAGAATCAATCGCCTCACGCACGGTCACGCGCGAGCCAGCCAGGACCGGATAGAGCGCGGCCAGTACGGGCACAACCAATCCCACACCGATTTCCAGCAAGAAAACCGAAAGTGGAATCATCACGTTGGTCAGGCTAAAGTTCAAATAGGTGGCCATCAAACGGGTGAAGCCGGTGGCACCTAAGGCGCCCAACGGCACCGCCACCAGCAAGGCCAGCAGGCCAAAAATCAGCACCATCGTCAAATACATGCGTACAATTTGGCCGGTACGCGCTCCCAGCGCCTTCATTACACCAATCTGCTGGATTTGCCGGGTGAGCAAGGCAGAGATGGTATTGACCACCAAAAAACCACTCAGCACCAGTGAGAGCAGCCCCAGCGCGCCCATGAGCAGGGTCATCACGTTGATAAATTGATAGGCCGGGTGTTGTCCCGGTTCGGGAACATCGACCCAATAAACCTGCCGGCCACTTTTTTCAATTTTATCGCGCACCTCGCCGGCCACAGCTTGAACGTGCGCTTTATCGGCAGCGTTTTCCGCAACCAGGATAGGAAGTTGGTCAAACTCGCGGGTTTCACCCAGCCATTCCAGCGTATCAAAGGTAATATACCCGTAGGCTGTATTGGTTAGAAACGGCGGCAATTTTGTCAGATCATGAACCACCCCTTCTACCGGCAGACGGCGTTGTTTGCCGCCTGATGTTTCGATGACCAGTGTTTCGCCAATACCGACCCCGGTAAAATCGAGCGAGGCCCGCTCAATGAGGACTGTTTGTTCATCCGGGGGCCACACACCCCGAACCGGTTGGGGTTGGTTGATGTTCATATCATCGTAATCGGGCACGGCAATCAAAGTGAGGTCTTTCCACAAGGCGTCTGCGGGCAAATTGTCCGGCCGGGGTACGCGAAAGCGAACCATTACATTTTTCCGGCCCTCGGCTTTGGCTACGGCGCGAATGTTGCGCACGGCTTTGACCACGTCTTCACCAAAGCTCTCGACGTATAGAGTGGCATGGGCCGGATTAATAGCGGCGTAGTTGGCGGCCAGATCACGGGTTAAAATTACGCGCGAACCGGCCATCATCCCTACGGCAAATACGCCAATGGCAATCGACATCAGCACCAGCATGGTGCGGGATTTATTAATCCACAAATCGCGCCATACTTTACGCCAGCGCAGCCTACTCATAGATCGCCTCCCGCCCGGCAGCCTCCGTTGCGGAGTCTGCAACACCTGCCCCATTTACAATCTGCCCGTCGGCCAGGGTGACGGTGCGGGTTACCCATTGGCTCAAATCGGAATCGTGGCTGACCATTACAATGGTTTTGTTTCGGGCGACCTGCGCTTCAAACAGCCGGTAAATGGTATGGGAGGTTTTGGAATCCAGATTGCCGGTCGGCTCGTCGGCCACAATCAAGGGCGGATCATTGGCCAGGGCGCGGGCAATAGCCACCCGCTGCTGCTGCCCACCCGACATCGCCGACGGTAGTTTGTGCGCGTGGTCGGCGACGCCGACCTGCTCTAACAACGCCATAGCCCGTTCCATCCGCTCGTTCAGGCTGTACATGTGGCAAAAATCCATGGGCAGCATGACGTTTTCAACCACGGTGAGCATGGGCAGCAGTTGAAAGAACTGAAAGAT
>CAZTFF010000099.1:0-15080 GCA_964612485.1 uncultured Caldilineaceae bacterium | reverse complement strand
GGTCTTCGACAGGCTCAGACCTCGTTCCCCCGAAATATTGAGAAGATACTACTGAACGCTTTAAACAAATGCTAAGGCTCCGGCGTGCCGGGCACATAGACTTCTACCGTTTGCCGGGGCACCGTTTCAATGGCCGTATCCTCCAGGGTTACAAAAACATACAGGCCGATAACCAGCGCCAGGGTAATGATAGTGGCCACCGGATAAAAAATGCGCTTGCGGCGCTGTAAGGCCGCCGGATCCCGTTGGCGCGGCATCCGCCCGGCCTCAAATTCGGCCAGTTCCAGGGGGTGTTCTTCTTCCATTTCGTGGCGGCTGATCCGCCCGGTAAACATGCTTTTGTTGAATACTTTGAGATGCACGTTATAGAAATGCCAGGTCAAGATCGACAACACGGCCAGTAACGCCTCGGCGCCGTGAGCCGCTTTGGCGGCCGGAATGAACTGGCCGGGCAGAAATTTGGCGGTGGCAATGGGATTCCACAGCATAAAGCCGGTAATCACCATGATCACCGTGCCCCAGACCACGGCCCAATACTCGGCTTTTTCGCCAAAGGTGTACCGGTGCATTTTGGCGGGTTCTTTCTTCACGCCCACATTGTAGGCCAACATTTGTATGGCATCTTTTGCATCTTGCCAGCCGGGCAGCATGGTCATGCGTACCCGCCTAACGGCAATTTTGTAGCTGACAACGACGGCGTGGTAAATGGTGCCGATCATCAGCACAATGGCCGCAATCCGGTGAATGATGCGCACCAGCTCGATGCCGCCCATCCAGTCGATCATGGTGACGGCCCAGTTCATGTCGGCAAATTTTTGGGGCAAACCGGTAATTGCCAAAACGGTAAAACTGATCAACAACACAATGTGTTCCAGCCGCTGCCATTTATCAAAACGGGAATAGGTGGTTCTTTCTTGACTCATCAAGCGGCCTCCTCGTTGTTTTTGTTGCGCCAGGTGTTCATAACCCGGCGATAGATGTCGGTCGAGATGAAGAGCAGGAATCCACCCAGTACCGCCGGAATCAGAATGATGTAAAACAAGTCAACCAGATAGATGAGCGGATTGTGCTCCAGCGAGGGTCTAAAGTGGCTCATCCAGGCATCGGCAAAGTTGGCGGTGGCATCCGGGTGGCATTGGCGGCAGGTTGCCAGCAGATTTTCTTTCATAATATGCGAGTGTTCGTCGGTAGCGGGCAGAATATCATGCACGCCGTGGCAATCGTAGCACACCGCTTTGTTGGTTTCCTGATCCGGCGATTGTTTTTCAAAGAGCTGCACAGTTGTGCCGTGAAAGTCGGATACATAGGTTTCAAAAACTTCGGTGGAGATGTCGTATTGGCTCATCATATCTTTGTCGGCGTGGCAGCCCGCGCACAATTCCGGCGAGCGGTTACGGAACAGCGCCGTGGTTGGGTCATCAATATCGTGAACCCCGTGGCAGTCGATGCAGACCGGCACATCCGGGTTGTTTTCTCCCAGCAGGGCCGCGCCGTGAACACTGTCGGCGTATTGTTCGTTAATGGCCGCGTGACATTGGGCGCAGGTTTGCGAAATTCGGCCTCGCGGCTCGTCGGGAACCTGGATGTCGTGCCCGCCGTGACAATCGGCGCAAGTGGCGGCGTTGATATTGCCGGCGGCCAGGGCGTCGGCATGGGTGCTGTCTTGCTGCCGGTCAAATACCTCGGGGTGGCACTCCTGGCACAAATTGCTCATTTCGATAGTAAAGCGCCGGGCGTCGGGTGGAGCGACGGGTTCGTGGGGGAAGCCATAACGGGCCTGGTCGCGGTGACAGTCGGTGCAGAGCAGTTCGCGGTAATCATATTCTTCCACCTGCCGCTCGCCGTGAACCGATTGCTCAATAATTTCCGGGTTTACGTGCAGCGAGATCGTATCCCCAGATTCGAGTGTCAATTTACTTTGCAGCAGGTTGTGGCACGTTTTACAGGTTTCGTCGGGCGGAAACGGTTCCGTATCGCCGTGACAGGTACGGCAGGTTTGATCCGGTCCTAAATTAGCCACCACCTCTTCGTGAACCGCGCCAATTTGCGGGTCTGCGTAGCTCTGGTGGCACGATTGGCAAAAGGCGATGGAGCCATCGGTGAGTAACGTTTCCGCCGGTTCAACATTGTGCCCACCGTGACAGTTAGCGCAGCTTGGCACATTGGGATTTTCCCAGGCCAGCACGTGGCCGGGATTGTGTCGTTCCGCCGGTTCGTGGCAGGCTTCGCAGTTTTTAGAAACCAGGTCGGCAAATTCTTCCAGGTTTTGGGCCGGGTTCGGCTCGTGGGGATATTGGTAACGTTGCTCATCCTGGTGACAATCGGTGCAGTAAACCGCTTCATCCAGATGCGCGCCGTGGATGGATCCATCGAGCGTATCCAGATCGATGCCAACCGGCACCGTTTGGCCGGAGGGCAGGGTGAAGGTTTGCTCGCTGCCTACATGGCAGCGCTTGCAGGCAATATCGGGCGGCGGTTCCTGGGCCTGAGCCGGTGTAATCAGCACCAGGCCGGCCATGAATCCGGCCACTATCAACATCAGTATTTTTGTAGACTGAAAAAGAAATGTGAACAAGTCGGTCATTAAAAGTCTGATTTACTCCTGTTCTTAGAGCGTGTTTCGTAAATCCAAATTGTGATCAGAATCAACCTGGTTATGTCACTCTGAGCGATCAAAGTGAGCGAAGAGTCTTCTGAACGGCTGCCGGCCAGACAGTTTCTTGGGGATTCTTCGGCCTGTGGCCTCAGAATGACATTTAAACAGGCTCTTACTGCGGCGCGCCGGCATTGATCCATTCCTCTACCCACGTCAATTCGCGGGGGGCCAGGCTGTTCGGGTGTCCGTTTTGTTGCAGTTCGATTAGCCGGCTCTCTTGGGCGCTGCCGGGAACAATGGCCGGGCCTGAGTTACCGCCTTCCAGCAACCCTTCGTACGTGTCCAAATTCAAACCGGCGGTGCCGCCGTGGCAGGGCACGCAGCGGGCTTCCAAAATAGGGCCAACCAGATCATTCCAGGTTAGTTCGTTTTCAGGATAGGTGAGTAGTTCGCCCGGTAATACGTTGGTCAGTTCAATGATACCGGGCGCGTCGAAGCCGGCGTATTTCCACTCGGTGGCGTGGCAGCCGCTGTTGGCGCAAAAGCTGCTGTCGTCGGTGCCGCCGGGGTTGGATACATCGTGACAACCTTCGCAGGTGGCATCAAACTCAAAACGATGGCGCGATACCCAGTTAGTGTCGATGTGGGATTCCGGTAAAAATCTTTCGGCCACCGGTAGTTGGGGCATCGTGCCGTCGGGCCGGTTGCGGATAGGGATCGAGTGGCACAGGTTGCACTCAATACGGATGCTCTCGTTAGCTTCGTTCAGGTGCTTGCCGTCGTGGCAGCGGAAACAGCCGGGCCATTCCCGGTGCCCCAGGTTATTGGGGTGCGTATTCCAACTGACGTCCATGGTGGGGAAAACGGTGCGGTTGTAAATTTCGATCACTTCCTCCACCGCGCTGTTAACCGTATCCGTATTGGCAGTGTAGTAATCGGGCCAATTCACCGAGTAGTAATCGCGCAGGCCGCCCAGGGCTTGGTGCGCTTCTTCCATCGACGGATACTGCCGCTGCATTACGGCCACCGCGTTTTGCTTGAAGTAGGGGATCTCCGGCGAGATCACACCGCGAGCCATCGCATCGTCTATGGCATCCGAAGGGGTGCGAAACAGGTGCGAGACCCGGTTGTGGCACGTCATACAATCAACGGTTTTGATTTTATCTTGATTCTGCACCACGAAATCATCGGGTAGATCGGCTTCAATATCCCTGTATTCGTCCACTTCGCCGCTGTCGCTGTAAGTGACCCGCACCCAGGGGATTTCCTGGTCCAGATGGGGGTCGTCGGTGGCAATATATTCTACCTCGGTTTCAATATGCCAGTGGATGCCTTTGCCTTGCCCCTCGCGGGCCGTGCCGCCGCCGGTTTTGAAAAGCAGGTGGGTGGTGGTCGGTTCGTTATTGTTTTCAGCGTCAAAGCGGGTATATTCCCGCAGGCTGTCGTCGGAAAATTTTTCAGGATTATGGCAGCGCTCGCAAATTTGGGTGGCCGGGCGGAGTCTTTTGGCGTAAATGGGTACTTCATAATCAACCACGCCGATGTAACGCACCACGTGCGAAATGTCGCTGGCTTTGCGGGTAAATTGGGTGGCAATCAATCCCCGGCCAATGTGGCACTCTACGCAGTTGACGCGGGCGTGGGGCGATACCAGGTAAGACTCGTACTCCGGCGGCATGGTATGGCACTGGGTTCCGCAGAATTCGGAACTGTTGGTGTATTCCCATCCCGCGCCAACCAGGGCAAAAGCCAGCAGGCCCAGCCCCAGCAGGGTGAGATAGGGCAGAGCGCGTGCCCAGAGCGGCGATGAACGATCGGGCGTGAAAAATTTGCTAATCTTTTGACGCATCAGGCAACCTCCGTCTCTTGATATAGCGATAAATCCCGTAGCCTAGCCCTGCAACAGCCAGTGCGGCCACAGCGTAAAAACTGTTACGCAGCCAGCGGCTCCCTTCAATTTGATAATCTTCAACATCCGGTTCCTGGCCCACCGAACCGATGGGCGTTGGTGGCGGCGGGGAGGTGGGCGTGGGGCCGGGGCCAAAAGCGGCAGCGGGAACCGACGTGGCTACCTGCGCGGCGTAAGCAATGGTATCGGCGGCCCACTGCGGCGACTCGGCCATGCCGGTATGGCAGGTGTTACAAGCGTTGGGCATGGCGTCGATGCCACCGTGCTCGATGCTGCTCTGCGGATCGGGCTGCAAGAACGAGTGGTTGTGTATATCATACGGCACGGCGCTGGTGACTATGGTGGGCATGTGGCAGTCGGTACACAAGAATTCGCGCTCGGCGGCGGCTTGGTCGTGGTAGGGCACGTGGCTGATAACCAGCCTCTTATCGTTATGACACTGCAAACACACGTCGTTTAAGGGCGCCACCAGTTGGGCCGTGTTAGGGCGGCTGTGCGGTGCGTGGCAGGTGATACACGTAATCGACTCTGCCTTATTCATTAAACTGCCTAATTCCCAATCCATATATTGTTGGTAATTCTTTTTGGCGCTGCCGTTGGGCCAGACAGCAGCATCGGCGGTGGTAAAGGTAAAATGCTCGGTCAGGGTATCGCCGGGACGATAGGTGATCGGAAAAGGATGCCCTTCGGGTGAGGTTCCCCGGCTGTGGCACGCGCCGCAGACCTGATCGTCCACCCCGGCAAACGGTTTGATGTCGGTGGGATTGGCTGCGTGTTCGGCGGCGGGGCCGTGGCAGCTTTCGCAGCCCACGCCGTACTCCGCCGTGCCGCCGGTATCGAGATTCAGGCCGGTCATATGGCAGGAGCCGCAGTTTTGCCGCCATTCGGTTTGCTGCCAGTTATCTGCGTTATAAGCTACCCATTCCCTTGTTTCCACGTTCCACTGGGCGGGCAGAATATAGAACTCATTACCTTGTTGGGTTAAATAGTGTTGCTTCCACCGGCTGCCGATAGTGTAAGCCACGTCGTCCAGGCTAAAGGTCAAATCAGGATCATTGCTGTTGAAATTGCCCACCACTGCCGCCGGCTCAACTGCCGGGTCTTGAATCAACTTGGCGTGCAGGGTTTCCCGCCACGTTAAATAAATATCTTCGTGGCAGCCCGCGCAGCGGTAACTTCCGGCGTACCCTTCCGCCGGTTGGTTCAGGCCGGGCCGGGGGGCAATTAAATCAGCCGCCCACTCCGCCGATTGCTCGGTGTGGCAGGCCAGGCAGGCCGAAGGCATGGTGTCGGCCACATTTTCCACAACGTCCATCTGGTGGCTGCCGTGGCAGTTGGCGCAGGTTGGCAGCTCGTTCTCAGATTCTTCGGGGTGAAAAGGCCGGTGGGGGTAATGGCATTTTTGGCAATTTTGCGTGATCGCGGCCACAAATTCTGCCTGAGTCTGGGCCGGGTTTTCCTCGTGGGGGTACTGGTAGCGGCTGCGGGGGGTATGGCAGTCGTCGCAGCGAACCGGGGTATCAGACACCGTGCTGTGCGGCGAACTATCGAGGGCTTCCACATCAACATAAAGCGGCACGGTTTCTCCAGAAGGAAGGGTCAGGGTTCCCTCGTTGGTGCTGTGGCAGGAGCGGCAGGCCGAATCAAACAATGGGTCATCGGCAGAGGCCGGGCGGGGTGCTAGCAGGCCCCAACCAGCCAGAGTGATTGCCAGAATAAGAATGAGTTTTTGACCGGACATGCGTTTTGCTCTCTTCTTCTTTGAAACGCAAAAGTGCAAAGGGTATGATGATTGCTTAATGATGAACCCTTTGCCCCAATTAGAAAATGAAGACAGGAGGGTGGGGTGTTTCCGACACCCTCCTGAAAAATCTATTGCGATCTTGTTACGGTATCGGCCTGATCTCGATCATGATAGCCGGTGGCCACATCCACTAATCGTTCATCTGATACCAATCCCCCGTTGCCTCCTTCATAGTGACAACTCTTGCAGGCAAAATTCAGGCTGATGTAGGGCTGTGACAGCGTGCCGTCCTCATCAAACTGATCGATGGCGAAAGGATTGATGGCCATTAAGTGGGTGCGGATATCACCGCTATAATGTTCGGGATCGGCCACGGCGCTTTTGGTGATGCGCGGCATATGGCAATTGACACAGCCCCCGGCATGACGGATGTATTGCACTTTTTGAAATTGGGCCTGTTCAAAATGGCAATTTTCACATTCGGTTTTGATGCCGGTGCCTTCGTATTTGACGGGCTGGTGGGGATCGTGGCAGTTAACGCAATCCATGACACGTTTTTTGGATTGGAATAATTCTTCATATTGCTCATGATGCTTGATGAATCCACCGCTGGCATCAACTTCAGTGACCACATTGCGGCGATGACATGTACCACACGCTTCGGCGTCCCGGTCAACTTTCATAGCAATCAGGTAAGGATTGTTTACGTGATTGCTGCCGGGGCCGTGGCACTCTTCGCACTGGATACCGGCTTCGGCCCAGGTGCCAATCAGGCCGGGCAGGCCATCCTGGTTGCCTTCCGGGCTGTAGCCGGTGGTATGACACGCGCCGCAGTTGTAGGGTTTTTCTTCGCCGGCGTGGTAAGCCACCCAGTTATCGCCCATCTCCAGCCTTTCGTTGTAGAGGTTGTATTGGGTGGTCGCATTTTCGTCGCCGGTGATGATAAAACCATCCTGATCGATAAAGCGCGCTTTCCAGCCGTAACCGCCAATCACATACAATATATCGTCCCAGGTGTAGCCTTCCGGAGGATTGGGAACCTCGGAAAAGGGATAGTCAGGCGGCTCACCGTTAACCACTTTGTTGAGCTTGTAAGGGTGGCCGGTTTGCATAAAGGATTCATAAATCTCTTCATGGCATATTTGGCATGTTGCCGCGCCCACATACTGTGGTGGAGTGTAACTGATGCCATCTTCGCCATCCTGGCCATCGGCACCGGGAGGGCCTTGCGGTCCGGGTTCGCCCGGAGGGCCCTGGGGGCCGGGGGGGCCTTGCGGGCCAACCGGGCCTTGCGGTCCCTGTTCGCCGGCGCAAGCGGCCGCCAGGGCTACCGTCAGAATTAACGTTGTCAGCAATAAAATTCTTTTCATAGATACCATTCCCCAGACCCGCCATTAAAAAACGGGTTGATGAGTTTCAGATTTTTTAATCTATTTTTAATCTTTCTTATTGTATACCATTATGGGTAATTTTACCAATTCAGGATGGGGCGGAAGTTGATTTTGTGGAGTGTATTTGGGTAATTGTACCCATCTTTAAGGTTACTGACGGCAGTAGTTATTACGCATTCACAGACGGCATGCCATATATCAGACAGAGATAGGGCCTACCCCGTGTAATTCTTGTACAATGAACAAGAATTTCCGGTAGTATATTTCTTTTTGGTTGTGATTTTGTCCGCGCCGGGAGGGGAAGTATTATTGTTTGTGGGGATGTCGAACTATTGGATTTGAGGGGAAATGGTTTGGATATGATTCTTGGGCTTAATGAGTGACGAGTGATGTGCGAGGATGAATTTACGCATCACTCGTCACTCATTGAATCAGGCTCGTGGTTCAGCCGGATTTAGCAGCGCGATCAGACCGATGGTGCCCACATTGGCAAACAGCAGGGGGGCCATGAACGGCGCGCCGCGAATGAAGCGCTCCATAACAAAGGTTCCATCGGCCAGCAGGTTGGTGTTTACGTGCAGTACAAATCCGGTGACGCCCACGATAATCAGCAAAATCATCGCTATAAAGTAAGTGATCAGATCGCCGCGATTGGGTTTATTGATCGCTCCCAGCGATACAGCAACAGCAATACTAAAAACGCCAACCCCGTTGGGTATCCATAACCAGGGGTTGCTGAAATCGGCGCGGGCGTGATCCAGCACGCTGCTGATGAGCGTGGCCAGGGCCGCCATACCCACAATGTAAAAATAGGCCTGGGTTTTGGGATAGGGAAGTTGTAGATGGGTGTTGCCCAACAGCCGCAGGCGACCGCTGTCGGGTGGAACTTCAATCCAGACCGCACTGATACCTAAAATGCCAACCATGCAAAACATGAGCGGCCCCAAAATAGGCGGCGCCCAGACCAGCAGGTCAACCGAAACCCGTTCGCCGGCGGGGCCGGTGGGCAGAATTCCCCGCACCACATGAAAATATACGCCCATCAGGCCCACTCCTGTACTTACCAGGAAGGTGATATTGGCCAGAACGGTTGCCAGCGGACGGCTTTTGATGGCGATAGCGCCGGCAACCAACAGTAAAACACCCCCCACCGGCCCAAAGATGATGGGAATCCATTCGTTGGGCACAATGGTACCGCTGATCAGGTGGGCCAGGTAGATGTCTACCCCCAAAAAAATCAGGTTGGTAGCCATCATCAGCAGCATGAACTGATCGCGCGACAGGGGGAGGCGGATTCGCCGTACTATGGGAAAGATGGTTGCCAGGTGATACATGATCATTCACCCGCTTCTTGTAACTTCTCTTCCACCATCTCCCGCAGTTCGGCCAGATCGTGCAATACCTCGTATGCGCCGTGCCATTGCACGTAGTCTGGCCCTTGCATCCAGGTGCCAAATTTGGCCGTTCGGCCCCAGTGATGCCACAGGTTAAAGTGGGTGAAGTCAATCGGCTCATCAAAGGGTTCGGCGGTCAACAGCCCTTGATCTTGGAGCGGTTGAATGATCTCATTGCTTTCTTCGACCCAGGCGTTTACCTTTTCGGTGGCTTTGTCGGCGTCGGCGTAGAAGGTGTCGATAAATTCTGTATTATGACATTCCTGGCACACGGACTGCATGCGGACCTGGTTATCCTGCCAAGCGGGCCGGCGTTCGCTGATGGGCGCGAACAGGTACCAGGTCAATCGATCTCCCACATCGTGAGTGGTGCCGGTAGCGCCAAAGCCGCTCATGTGGCAAATAGCGCAGGTGGCGGCGGGAAAATCTTCTACCGTCAGGGTGCCGGGTTCGGCGTCCCAATTCCAGGTGTCGCCGCTGGTTGAATAGGCAATACCGTGCGGCGATTCGTGGTAGATTTCCCACTGCGGGTGGTCGGGGCCAATGTGGCAGTAGTTACAGGTTTCCGGTTTGCGGGCCTGTTCCAGGCTGAACTCGTGCCGCAGGTGGCACTTTTGGCACTGCCCTACCGAGCCGTCCGCGTGCGGTTTTCCCACATTGTGGCAGGCTTCACAGGCAAACCGGGTAATGTCTGGGCCTTCTAATTCAAACAAGGCGTTGCGCATCCGGTCGGGGCTGTAGCTGCCTTCGGGAATAGACTCATACATTGCCAGTAAATCCTCAAACTGTTCGGGATGCTGTTCTTCCAGGCCATCCACGCCCCACATGGCGATGTAAGCCGGTATCCCGTGGCGGCTCTGGTTGAATTGGGCCACTTCCGCCGTATGGCACTTCTCGCACATCGCGGTTGAGGGGGACCCCAAAACAAAAGTACCCTCGTGTTCAACCGAACCGGGATAGTCCGCTTCAACCTGGTGGCAATCTTCGCAGCTCACTTCGGCAGCGGCCATGGTGCTGTGGCCGTATTGCTCTACAATGCCGGGCGTGGTCCGCCTGTGGCACACCACGCATTTGTTCTCGCTGTTGGCCAGCGCGTTGACCTCGGTTCTTTCAACCGGGGTTGTGGTTGTTGATTGATCAATGGCCATCAAAATCAGGGCTAGCCCCAGCACCACAATCACCACCACCAGGCCAATGATCAATACCCGGGTCGATTCCAGTAAATTTTTAGAGCCATTCGTCGACTCGTTTGACATCGTTCCGCCTCCTCACTATAAAATTGTACCTGTGCAATAGCCGCACAGGGAAGGGGGATGATGGGGGGAACTACCCCCCCCCGCCCCTTCGGGGAATTCTTTGAGTTATTGCACAGGTCGATAAAATTCAAAACAAAATATTGTGTTAGTAACAATTATAATTTAATATAAGTTGAACCAATATGCAACTTGGCGCAGCGGCGATGGATGAGCGTGGGTAAATTCACCCAAAACAGGGGCCGCCGCAGCCTATTCTCCCGTCAAACGAAAAAACTTCTATGACTTTTGTCACTTTCATTTCCGAGAATATTGTTCTATCCTGTTTTCTAAATGCTGAAGTTGTTTGATTTCCAATCCTATGATGATAAACAATAACCAGATTACGTTTGCCCTGATACTGTTGCTGGCAGGGCTGGTTTTTGCAGGAGGCATTTATTTTTACCGGCTGGCGCGGTATCGAAAAACATTAAGCCGGCAGGTTGAACACTTACTGCGCCTGAGCGAGATCAACAGCCGGCTTATCGCCATTCACGAATCGAAATATCTATTTGAAGCCGCAGTGACAATGGCCCAAGAACGTCTTGATTACGCGCACGTGGCTATTTTTACCATCAATCGAGAGCGGGAGGGCTTCGAGTTAAAAGCTATATCTCACTCAACACCGAATCCCCCGGAGGAAACCCCGCTTCTGCCGTTGAACAAGGGGCTGATGGGCTGGGTGGCCCAACACAACCAATCGTTGCTGGTCAATGATGTTCGTTCTGATGCCCGTTATTACCAATCTGTTTCAAACCAAGGCTCCCAATCTGAGCTTATTGTGCCGATCCAGATAAGAGGCGGCATTATGGGGGTGCTGGATGTTCAGAGCGCCCAACTCAATGCTTTTGACGAGACGGATTTGTTGGTTTTGAAATCGCTGGCCAATCAGGTGGCCGTTACCCTGGAAAGAACCCGCCTGTACGAAGCCGTTCAACAAGAACTGGCCGAGCGCCGGCAAACTGAGGCCGCCCTGCGGGAAAGTGAAGCAAAATACCGGGAGTTGGTTAAATACGCCCCGGCGGGCATTTACGAGATTGATTTTGTGAACAACCGGTTTGTCAGCGTCAATGATGTGATGTGTGAGTACACCGGTTATACCCGGCAAGAATTTTTGGCAATGAGCCCCCTGGATATTCTTACCCCAGTCAGCCGGCGGCGCTTTTTGAGACGATATGCCAAAATTATGTCGGGCACGCAGGTGCCGGAAATTGCCGAATATACCATTCGGGGAAAAAACGGGTATCAGCGGCACGTTATTTTGAATGCCAGTTTTCAATATGCAGCGGATAAAATAACCGGCGCCGTGGTGGTTGCCCACGACATCACCGCGCGTAAAGTGGCGGAAGAGCGCGTTAGGGCCGGCGAGCAGCGATACCGTCAGGCCGTTGAAAATTCGCCCAACCCCATCTTTGAGGTGAATCGATCCGGCGTTATTCAAACCTGGAATCGAGCCTCTGAGGAGATTTTGCATTACGGCCCGGAGATGATTGGCCAAAAGGTCCAAACCTTGTTGGCTGATCCGCAAGATTCGGCTCGTATTGAAACGGCGCTGGAGCAAGTTTTTCGCGGCTTATCTCTAAGTAATTTTAATATTTCGTTTTGTACCCGCCATAACATTCAACGATTTATGAACTCGCGCTTGTATCCTCTTTTTGATCATACCGGCAATGTGCAGGCGTGCGTATTTGCCAATACCGATTTAACCGACCGCGTGCAGGCCGAGGCCAGGATTCATAAACTCAATAAAGAATTGGAGCAGCGGGTTAAAGAACGAACCGCCCAATTGCAAGCCGCCAACAAAGAACTGGAAGCCTTCGCTTACTCCGTTTCTCACGACCTGCGCGCGCCGTTGCGGCGGATCAGGGGCTTTGGCCGGGCGCTGTTAAAAGATTATACGCCCCTTTTGGATGAAACCGGCCAGGATTACCTGCAACGCATCGACGCTTCCGGGCGGCGGATGGAACAACTGATTGAAGGGCTGCTGCAACTCTCCCGGTTAACGCAGGGGGCGTTACAATTTGCCCCGGTAAACCTGAGCGAGATAGCCCAAGAAATCATCACCGATCTGCAAAAAATGGAACCGGAGCGGCAGGTAGATTTTACCTGCGCCCCCGGCCTGATGACTCATGGCGATAAGCGGCTGTTACGCACCATGTTGGAAAATCTTCTAAAAAATGCCTGGAAATTTACCCGGCCCCGCCGCCCGGCGGAGATTGAATTTGGCATCATAATAATTGAAAATGCCCCCACGTATTTTATCCGCGATAACGGCGTTGGTTTTGATATGCGTTACACCGATAAACTGTTTGGCGCTTTCCAGCGGCTCCATTCGGAAAGTGAGTTTGAGGGAACCGGTATTGGCCTGGCCACCGTCCGGCGGATTGTTCACCGCCATGGCGGCCACATCTGGGTGGAGTCCGGTGTGGATGAAGGGACCACCTTCTACTTTGTGCTTTGATTTGACAATTCCGGCAATTGCAGTAACTATTCAGCAAAAAAAGACAGCGCCCAACTTTCCCGCCCGGCCCGCATGTTTTTTACAGGCACTCGGAGTAATTTTATGAGTAACCCCCTACAGGTATTGATTATTGAAGATTCAGAAGACGACGCCTTCCTGTTAGTTCAAGCGCTGCGAGATGGCGGATACAGCCCCTCATTTGAACGCGTTGATACGGCCGGCGGCATGCGCCGTACCCTGAAACAAAAGCCGTGGGATGTAGTTATTGCCGATTACCGGCTGCCCCGATTCAGCGGGCTGGCCGCTCTGGAAATTCTTCAAGAAGTTCAGTTTGATATTCCCTTTATCTTGGTATCCGGCACCATCGGGGAAGAGATTGCCGTGGAGGCCATGAAAGCCGGCGCGCACGATTATTTGATGAAAGAAAACCTGGTTCGCCTTGCGCCCGCCATCCGCCGCGAACTCCGGGAGGCCGAAATTCGCCGGGAACGCAGGCAGGCAGAAGTTGCCTTGCACGAAAGCCAAGCCAGATACCGCTCCTTAACAGATGATACCCTGGATACCATTGCTACCGGCATTATCCTTCTCAATACTCATTTTGAAGTTGTTTGGATCAACCAGGCCATCGAAGAATATTTTGGCTTGCGGCGCGACCAAATGATGGGGCGAGATCAACGGGAACTGGTTCAAAAAAGCTTCAGACACGTTGTGGCCGACCCCGATTGGTTTGCCCGGAAAATATTGGCCGTTTACCGCCACGATGCTGAAGCTGAAAGTTTCGAATGCCACATCCTGCCCCACGATGATCGCCAGGAACGCTGGTTAGAGTATCGCAGCCAGCCGATTGAATCGGGCCTGTATGCCGGCGGCAGGCTGGAACATTTTTACGACATCACCCAACGCAAACAGGCGGAACTGGCCCTGGATGCCCATGCGCGCCAACAATCAGCGTTATTTCACCTCAGCGCCGATCTGGTTGCCACCCTGGACGAGGTGGAACTATGCCAAAAAGTGGTACACGGGCTGCGCGAGAACCTGGGGTACGACCATGTGGCCCTGTTTTTAGTTGATTCCACAACCCAT
This sequence comes from uncultured Caldilineaceae bacterium, assembly GCA_964612485.1. Lineage (GTDB taxonomy): Bacteria > Chloroflexota > Anaerolineae > 4572-78 > J111 > JAFGNV01. The sequence continues at coordinate 1,210 of CAZTFF010000099.1, read as the reverse complement.
GAGCGGGTATTGTATGCCTGTACCCATCCCTCGGAATTGCTGCCGGGGCTGCGCCTGGCCGGCGGCCAGGGGCTGACCGAACGCCCTTTGCAGGATGGGCGGCCTCACTATACGCCGGATGTAACCCAAGAACCGGCTTACGTTCCCGGTCTGGCCCACAGCCGCTCCGAAATAGATGTGCCTCTCAAAATAGACGAAACAGTCGTAGGTGTTTTAACGGTTGAAAGCGTGCAGCCGGATGCCTTTGATCAGGAGGATTTTGCGGTCTTGACCGCTGTGGCTAACCAGGCCTCGGTGGCCCTGGCCCGGGCCAGGGAACATCAGGCCGTGAAAGAAGCCGAAATCCGGTACCAAAGTTTGTTTGATCGCGTTCCCATCGGATTGTATCGCACCACCGCAGATGGCATGTTTGTTGACGCAAATCCGGCGCTGGTTGAAATGTTGCGCTATCCCGATAAAGAAACATTGCTGGCGACGCCGGTTCAAAATTTGTATGTTCAGGTGTCGGATCGGGAAGAGTGGCAAAAACTGGTAGATCAGCATGGCCTGGTTCGAGATCATGAAATTCAGATTTGCCGGTATGATGGATCAGCTATGCGCGCTCGAATGAGCGTTCGAGCGGTTTTGGGTGATGACGATACCATGCCGCTTTATTACGAAGGCAGCATGGAAGATGTCACCGGCCGCAAACGAACCGAGCGTGAGATCAGGCGGTTGAAAGAATTCAACGAGAGCATTGTGCAGCACATGGCCGAAGGCATTATTGTGGAAAACGTGGACGGCTACTTCACCTTTGTTAATCCCGCCGCGACTGCGCTGCTGGCGTATGATTCCCCTGAAGCCTTGCTGGGCAAACATTGGCAAGATATTATTGCGCCGGAACATCACCCGTTGGTGGGGGCCGCCAACCAGCGCCGCCAACAGGGTTTGTCCGATCATTATGAAGTGCAATTGCTCCGCCTGGATGGTACGCGGTTGCCGGTGTGGGTAAGCGGCAGCCCCCGCTTTGAAAATAACAAATTTACAGGCACGCTGGCCGTATTTACCGACATCAGCGAACGGGTGGAGGCTGAAACAGAACGCCGCCGCTTGAGCGCCGCAATGGAGCAAACCGTAGACAGCGTGATCATCACCGATACCACCGGCAAGATCGTTTATGTGAATTCCGCCTTTGAACGGATCAGCGGTTTTAGCCGGAACGAAGTGATTG
>CAZTFF010000098.1:0-15444 GCA_964612485.1 uncultured Caldilineaceae bacterium | reverse complement strand
TACCAATTTACGTCGGGAAATTTTGGAACGCAAACAGGCCGAGACCCAACGGGAGCGTTTGTTCCAAACCGAGCGAGAGCATCGACTTTTGGCCGAAGCGCTGCACCGGGCCGGCGCGGCCATAAACAGCAGCCTGAACTACGAAGAGGTACTCGACCTGATCCTGGAACAAATCAATCTGCTGGTTCCACACGATACGGCCAATATCATGCTCCTGGAGGGTCAGACCGCCCGCGTTCTGTACCGGAAAAGGTATCAACAAGGTAAACCGTCAACTTATCTCACCGATCATGTGTTCAATGTGCATGAATTTCCCGGATTGCGCCAAATGCAAGCAACCGGACAGCCGGTTATTCTGACAGAGGTGGAAAGCAACCCGGACTGGCAGCCGACGCCCGAAACGGCCTGGATCAGGTCTTACCTGGGTGTCCCCTTGCGCCTTCATAGCCGGCTAGTTGGCTTTTTGAATCTAAACAGCGCCGTCCCTGATTTTTTCAGCCAAGCCGATGCCGACCGACTGCAAGGACTGGTCAACCAGGCCACCACCGCTATTGAAAATGCCCGCCTGTTTGAAGCGGCCTGGCGCGCCACCGCCCGACTGGCCGAGGCGGAGGAAGCCGAGCGGCAGCAATTGGCCCGGGAACTGCACGACCGGGTCGGCCAAAATCTGACGGCCCTCAGCCTCAATCTCACGACGATGTCAACTTACCTGGCGGCGCAGTCGCCATCTGCTGATTCGGTTGAACTGACCGGCCAACTCCGGTCACGACTCGAGGACTCCAAAGAGCTGGTCAAAGAAACTACCCAGCGCATCCGCAGCGTAATGGATGAGCTCCGTTCCCCGGTTCTGGAAGAATATGGCCTGGCGGCGGCCCTGCGCTGGTACGGTAAGCAGTTTGGCCAACGGTCCGGCCTGGCGGTGTCGGTGGAGGGGGAAACGTTGCAGCCCAGACCGCCGGCCATGGTTGAAAATACTTTTTTCCGGATTGCCCAGGAGGCCCTGACCAACACAGCCAAACACGCTCAGGCCAGCCAGGTCACCATTACGCTGGCGGGGAAAGAAGGACGGCTGCGGATGGTCATCGCCGATAACGGCCGGGGTTTTAGCCGGTTTGATGATGAAACTGCCTCGGGCGAACGCCGGCGGGGACTGGGCCTGCTGACCATCGCCGAACGGGCCGAAGCAGTGGGCGGCCACTGCTTGGTTCAGTCAACACCGGGCGAAGGGACTCAAGTGATTGTGGAGGTTGAACGATGACGAAGCAGACGAAAGTCCTTCTGGCCGACGATCACGGCGTGCTGCGAGACGGGCTGCGTTCCGTTTTAGAGGCGCAGCCCGACATCACCGTTATTGGCGAAGCAGCCAACGGGCAAGATGCCGTGCGCCTGGTAGCAGAATTGAAACCAGATGTGGCTATTTTTGATATCATGATGCCGGAACTGAACGGCATCGAGGCCGCCCGCCGGGTTCGCCGGCAGCAACCCTCGGTTGAGGTGATTATCCTCTCTATGCATATGGCCGACGATCACGTTCTGGGCGCGCTGCGGGCCGGAGCGCGGGGCTACGTTCTAAAAGAAGCCGCCAGCGAAGAAGTGATTGAAGCCGTTCAAGCTGTCCGGGCCGGACGGCGCTATGTAAGTTCTCAAATTTTAGACATCATTGATACGGTTTTACTTCAAGAGCAGCCGGCTCCGGATCCTCTGACCGGCCTGACTGCCCGTGAACGGGAAATTTTGCAATTATTGGTGGAAGGCAAAACCAACGCCGAAATCGGCCAACTGCTCTCCCTGTCGGCCAAAACCGTTCACACCTACCGTTATCGCCTGATGGAAAAATTAGATATCTGCGATCTGGCCGGACTGGTAAAGTTTGCCATCCGGCACGGCCTGATCTCGTTAGAGTAACATCTCACAATAATTTCCCCGAAATCAGAAATTTCCTACAAAAAAACAGAATATTCCTAATTAAAGAAACGGGACTTTCCGACAGACAATTGTGGCGATTTGTGAGAGAATAAGGCCACGCCTCTTTCCGGGCGACAAGCTTTCCCGGGGAGGAACAGAGCAAACGATGAATCCCACTATCTTGATTGTTGACGATCATCCAACCTTGCGGGAGGCATTGCGCCGGTTGCTGCAGGCGCTCTATCCCGGCAACGATATTGTTGAAGCCGCCAATGTAGAAACGGCCCTCATGCAGGTCCAGTTGGCCTATCCCTGGCTGGTCTTGATGGATATCGAGTTACCCTACCGGGATGGCCTGGAAGCGACCCGGCGCATCAAAGCCGACCATCCTGAAACATTGATCATCATCTTGACCGTCTATGAGGATGACCAACATCGAGAGGCGGCGGAACAAGCCGGGGCTAATGGATTTGTCGCCAAGAGCCGGCTGATGGTGGATCTGGTCCCAACCCTCATTGCTTTTGGAAACCAACCTTCCGGGCTATCGCCGGTTTAGTCCGGCTCGTTCCAAAGAGAATGCTTTTCAGCAATGACCTGTACAAAAGTTCAAAACAATCCTCATTTTGGAAAGGAACAAGCACTATGTCACAACCATCATTAAATTGTTACTTTTTGAATTTAGCTCAGGAGATAAGCTGATGAAAAACCGGATTCTATCAATTCTAAAGACCCTTGTCGTTATCGTTACGCTTCTGACTGTGGCCGGGGCTTGGCCGGCTCTGGCCCAGGAGGGGTATCAGGCCTGTGACGAGGATGGGAGTTGCTACCCGGCTGTCTGTGATGACGAAGAGGAAACGTGTCAAATAGAGGCCGACGGTGAAAGCTTTCTATTCTGGCTGTGGTGTGAAGATGATGAATGTTACGCCTGCGATGACGAAGACTACTGTCTAAGCCTACAGCCCGAAGCAGTAGGCCAGGAAGCAGCGGGAGAAGCCGGCGAGACGGAAGCAGGGAATGAGCCTGTCCCCACCGGCAGCGGTGAGGTAGCCGCCGACTTAGGCTTCCGTCCGACCGGCGATGGGTTCAGCTTTCCCAATTACGGGAATGAGGTGGGACCGATCAATCTAACGCCGGTAGAAATGCAGCGAATGTTTGGGGACGTCGTTTGTGCCAATACGGCCGGCGGCGAGTGTACCCTGACCCCTCCGGCCAAAGCCTGGATGGACGAGCAGAACCAGAGTATGGGGGGCGGACACTGTGAAGGGTTAGCCGCTTTAAGTCTACTCTTTTACATTGACCAAGAAACGGAAAGCGAATTTGGGTCTAGCAATACTTTTTCGCTTGATATCTACGGTAATGAGCCGCTGCAGCGAGAGTTGGCCTACTGGTGGGCCACTCAAATGCCCACCTATCCCCTGATTACCCACGGCACACCGGCCGAACTGTTAGATTTGCTGATTGAGTCCTTTAACGCCGGCGGCAGCGGCGAAACCTATACCATTGGTATTTACAAACGGGACTTTACCGGCGGACACGCCATTTTACCCTACGGCATTGAAGCTCTGGGCGATGGCCGGTACAAGGTCCTGATCTATGACAACAACTATCCCGGCGAAGAGCGGGTGATGCTGATCGACCGCACGGCCAACACCTGGCAGTATGAAGCCTCAATCAATCCCAGCGTTGAACCCGATCTGTACGAAGGAGATGCCTCGACCGGCAACCTGGAATTGACGCCCACCTCGGTCCGGCTGGGGAACCTCTACTGTTATTTCTGTGAAGATGACGAGGCCGAAGCCAAATTGAGGCAGGGGCTGGCCCAGCCGCTGCCGGCCAAATTCGTAGAGGTCTACGTTCAGGGACCGGTTAAACTGCTCATCACTGATGAGCAGGGCAACGACATGGGGTGGAAAGACAGAGATACCTTTGTGACCGAGATTCCCGGAGCCGACTATGTCAGTTCAAAGATCAGCTACGAGGCCGACTGGGAAGATATGCCCGAGTTTATCTACCGTATTCCCGTCGGCGTTAACTTCACTATCCTGGCGGACGGCACCTGGCTCAAGCAAGGAACCTCCTCAGCTCTGAACCTGATCGGCCCTGGCTTCAATCTGTGGATTGACGATCTCTATCTTGATCCCGGCCAGCAAGATCACATGTACTTTACCAGCGATCAAGGCAAAAAGTGGTACGAGTTGACCTACAGCCCCGACTCTTCCGAGTCGCCTGAAATCGGGATTGGCCTGGAAACGGATGAGTCGGATTGGGAATTTTACGTGCAGGGGGCCGATCTGCTGCCCGGCGATGAGTTTACGGTCGGGCTGGACTACTCCGACGGCAGTTTCTACATCAATACGACCGACGCCGAGGAGTGGTCTGAGTATGAGTTCCACGTGGTTCAGTTTGATGAAGAGGGGGAGTATCTGTATGGCCTGGACAGCGTCGAAATGGAGCCCAATGAGAATCTCTACTTTACCTTTGTAGATCCGGAGAACGAGACAGGCGAATACATCATTGAGTTTCAGGATGATCAGAGCGGTGACATGCTCGATACCCTGACCCTGGAAGATAAGACCGACCAGTTCGACGAGTGGTACTACGAAGAACCGGAGCCGACCGGAGCCCTCTATACCCACCCCTCCGGCCCATTTATGGTCGGCATCCCGGCCGGCTGGAGTACCCAGGCAGCAGACGGCGGGGTTGTCTTCACTAAAGATGAGAGCCAGATCCAGACCTTCCATACCCCGGCAGAGCAGGCGCTCTCACCGGACAATCTGGGCCAGGCCGGCCTCAAGGTGATCGAAGGGGTTGTGGGAGACGCAGTCGCCAGGCTGGAAGTTGACCCGGAGAGCATCGAGGTTGACGAAGAAAGCTACTACTTCGAGTTCATAGCCGGACAACAGGAGGGGGCTGTTCTGATGGGCCAGGACCCGGACACAAACGATGTGTACGGTCTGGTGCTGCTGACCGAGGACATCGATCAGGTGGCTCTGGACTGGCAACGGGTATGGAGTACCTTCACAGTCGATCCCGAAACCGAGGCCGGCCTTCTCTACATCCACCCGACCTACGCCTTCCAGATGGCGGGGCCGGTGGGCTGGGTCTATGAAGAGCGGCCGGGCGGCGCTATTTTCGGTACTGAAGAGAATCTCATCGTTCCCTTCTATGCGACCATCGAGCAGATCATCGAGGCCGGCAATCTGGCCGCTCAGAGTCAGGCCCTGGTCGATCAGGCCTTAGCCGCCTTTGGAACCAACATCGTCATCGACCAGGCCGCGGCCAACACCTCCGGTACCGGCTTTTCGGCCCCGTTCACCTTTACGCCAACCGGTAAAAAATCAGAGGGGCAGGGACAGATTGTCATCGAGCAAGAGCCTGAAACGAAAACCGTCTACGGCCTGATTATGGCTACGGCGGCTCCTGGCGATGACGTTACTACAATCTGGCAAAACGTCAGGGATAGCTTCCAACCGCTCGACTCTCCTGACGCCGTCGATGAATAGCTCAGGGGGGTACTGACGCAAACTACGATCCCGAGCAGAAATGAAGCAAGCGCTATCCGACTGGCCATCACTCCGTCTCTTGCAGGTTTGACTCCATGCGGGGACGGAGTGAATCACAACATCCCATACGAAAGAGATCACCTATGAAACTCAAACTCACCATTCTGATATCAACCATTTTACTCATAACGACCGCCCTGAGCGCCTTGAGCGCGACCGCGGCCCCTCCGGCCGGCCCACCCGAACCAACCGGAGGGGCCATCACCACCGGCCAACATTCCAGCGGAGCCGTGATGGTCTTCGTCCCCGCCGGCGACTTCATTATGGGCTCCGCCGCCGATGACCGGCTGGCCCTGCCCCGCGAACAGCCCCAGCGCACCGTCTATCTGGACGCCTTCTGGATCGACCAGGATGAGGTGACCAACACTCAATACAATCGCTGCGTGGCCGCCGGGGCCTGCCAACCGGGGGCGTACACCGGCGACGAGCACTACAACGGCGACAACCAGCCGGTGGTGGGCGTCGATTGGGCACAGGCCGCCGCCTTTTGCGCCTGGACAGGCCGCGCCCTGCCTACCGAAGCCCAGTGGGAAAAGGCGGCCCGCGGCCTGGAGGGGCAGAGCTACGCCTGGGGGAACGATCCCACGCCCACCGCCGACGTCAGCCCCTTTGGCATGCGCGCTACGGCCAACCAGGTCTGGGAGTGGACCGCCGACTGGCGGGACGAGGCTTACTACAGCTACGCGCCCAATGTGAACCCGACCGGCCCGGCCGAGGGTCGCCTGCGGGCCGTGCGGGGTGGGGCCTGGAACTACCTGCCCCCCGACAGCCGGGTCGCCAGCCGCACCGCCCTGCCGCCGGCCTATGCGCCCCCCATCCTCGGCTTCCGCTGTGTGGCCCCCGCCGACGCGGCCCTTGAACCGATGTCGATGGAGTTGGCGGCCCTGGCAGACGCTTCACCCCTGAGCGCCCCGGATATGCCGGGCGCCCAGACGCTGGCTACTATAGCAGAGGTGGGTGGTCCCAGAAACTACTGGTTCTTATTTCTACCCTGGAATCCATTCGCTCACATTTTTGAATCCGAGCGAGCCTCCCGCAGGCCGCCTGCCCCTGCGCCGGTGATAGGGCAAAGTTCGTCCCAGATTATCGCTATGGAGGCCGGTTCTACCATCACCGTTACTACCACCACCGATGACACTAACAACGGTAACTGCACCCTGCGTGAAGCCATCGACGCCGCTAACTTGAATACAGCGGTTGACGCCTGCCAGGCCGGGACCGGCGACGATACCATCATTCTGCCGGCCGGCGTCTACAGCCTGACCCTGAGCGGGGTGGAGGATGATAACAACAGCGGCGATCTGGACGTGGCCAGCAACATGACCATCCTGGGGGACGGCGCCGAAACAACCATCATCCACGCCAACGGCCAGGAGCGGGTGTTTGAGGTCGCTGTGACCGGCACCCTGGTGATCTCCGGCGTGACCATCACCGGCGGCAATGCTGCGCTGGAAACGGTTTATCCCTACGGCGGCGGCATCGCCGCCGTAGGCGGGTTGACCTTGACCGGGACCGTGGTCGGCCACAACCGGGCAGAGGCCGGCGGCGGTCTGGACCTGGCCGGCAACGGCCCGTATTACATCGCCGACAGCGAGATCAGCCACAATACGGCCGAGTGGGCCGGCGGCGGTATCTACAATGAAAGCGCCCTGGCGATGACCGGCAGCGTTATCAGCGCCAATACCGTCACCTCTGGCGATGGTTATGGCGGCGGCCTGGAGAATGACGGCGGCGAGGCCTGGCTGGATGGTGTCATCGTGCAGGAAAACAGCGCCGGCTTCAACGGCGGCGGTATTGAAAATTACCGGGGGTTCATCACCCTGACCGACAGCTACCTGCTGACCAACACGGTCGTTGCCACCAGCAGTTACGGCGGCGGCCTGTCCAACTACGAAGGGGTGCTGGCTACGCTGGACAACGTGCTGGTGCAGGGTAACCGGGCCGGTCTGGCCGGGGCAGGCATTGACAATAGCTGGGGGGCCGACTATGGCGGCAAGCTGGATATCTACAACAGCACCATCCTCAGCAACAGCACCGTCCTCACCGATAGCTTTGGGGCCGGGTTGTCGGCCTACGACAGCACCCTGACCCTGCTGGAAGACACCCTGGTGCAGGGCAACCGGGCCGGCCTGTCCGGGGGCATCGATATAGCGGAGTTCTCGCTCATCACCCTGCGAAACTGTGAAATCTCCGGCAACGAAGCCTGGGCCGGCAACGGTTTTGGCGGGGGGCTGACCCTGTGGGAATCGCTGGGCACCCTGGAAGAGACGGACATTCTTGACAATATGGCCGGGCAGAGCGGCGGCGGCCTGGTGCTGGGCGGCGGCGAAATCTATATGACCGGCGGCAGTATCAGCGGCAACGTGGCCCTGGGCGATGGACTGGGCGGCGGCCTGCTGAATTTCCTCAGCTACGCCGTGCTGAACGGGGTGGACATCGAAGATAACCGGGCCGGCACCGGCGGCGGCATCGCCAACCTCAGCAGCACCAACCGCCTGATGGAGGTCAGCATCCGGGATAATCAGGCAACCGGCGCCGGCTCCACCTGGCCTGAGTTTGGCACCATTCAACTGGGCGAAGCCGTGGAAGGCGGCCTGGGCGGCGGCCTGTACAACGGCAGCCTGGCCAGCGTGGCCGCTTATGACCAGGGGACAGAAACCTACCTGGTCAATTCAAGCTTGACCGGCAACAGCGCCGCAGCCGCCGGCGGAGGGGTCTCGCTTGAAGCGGCCGGCGCTAATAGCACCGTTTACTTTACCAACATCAACCAGGTTACCGGCAATACCGCCCCCGAAGATGAAGGTTGTTACAACCCGAGTGCCATCCTGAACATCTCCGGCAGCTTCACCGACGACAGCGGCACCTGCGTGCAGAGTCAGACTGAGGGCAGTACCGTCTACCTGCCGGTGATCCTCAAATAGTGGCTTACAGTTTTCAGACCTGTCAGGTTTCAAAAAACCTGACAGGTCTGATCCGTGACCAATGCGCCCAACCTCTTTCCTCAAACTTATCCTGGCCGGATTGCTGGCGTTGGCCGGCCTGGGAACGCTGCTGGCCCCCGCCTTGGCCCAAGAGCCGGTCGGGACTCAGCCGCCGCAGCCGTGGCAGGAAACGGTCATCGGCCCCACAACAAAGGTGAGGACAGCCGCCGTCCCCACCGGCTCGGGGGCGGTGCGCCACACCTACCGGCTGGCCCTGGCCGCCACCGGTGAGTACAGCCAGTATCACGGCGGCACCGTCACCGCTACCCTGGCAGCCCTGACCGCCACCGTTGACCAACTCAACGCCATTTTCGAGCGGGAATTGGCGGTGCGGTTCATCCTGGTTGAACAAACGCCGCAGCTCATCTACCTGGACCCCGCCGCCGACCCCTACACCAACGGCGACACTTACCGGATGGCCCTCGAAAATCAGGCCAATCTGGACCAAATAGTCGGTTCGGCCAACTACGATTTGGGCCACGTGTTGGGTTACGGGCCGGGCAGCGGCTCGGCCTGGTTGGGCAGCCTGTGCAGCGACAGCGCCAAAGCCAAAGCCGCCACCGTCACCGCCGCTCCGCTGGGTGACCCTTTTACCCTGGAGGTCATCGCCCACGAACTGGGCCATCAATTGGGAGCCGGCCACACCTACAACGCCCGCAGCGACAAAGCCTGCATGTTCGGCTGGGAGACGGCCACCGCTTACGAGCCGGGCAGCGGCAGCACCTTGATGAGCTACGCCGGCCTCTGCCCCTCCCAAAATCTACAAGCTACCAGCGACGACTATTTTCACGCGGCCAGCCTGGCCCAGATGATTGCCTTGCTCAATGACGAGGGGAGCCGCTGCGGCAGCCACACCGCCAGCGGCAACCAGCCGCCGCAGGTCGAAGCCGGGCCGGAATACACCATCCCGGCCCACACCCCTTTCACCCTCACCGGCGCGGCCGGCGACCCGGACGGCGACCCGCTGACCTACAGTTGGGAACAGTTTGACCTGGGGGCGGCCTGGTTGCCGCGCAGCCTGCCCAACACCGACGCCGACGGCCAGGCCCGGCCGATCTTTCGCAGCTACCCCCCAATCGATTCCCCGGCCCGCACCTTTCCTCGTCTGGAGAATGTTCTCGACGGCAGCCACCGGAACAGCGGCGAAGCCCTGCCAACCATCACCCGCACCCTGACCTTCCGCCTGACCGCTCGCGATAACCGGGGCGGCGTGGGCTTTGATACCACTCACCTGGCCGTGGCCGGCAGCGCCGGCCCGTTTGCCCTCATCACTCCCACTACCGCCCTCACCTGGCCGGCTTTCTCCCGGCAAACGATCGCCTGGGCTGAGGCCCAGACCGCCGGGCCGCCCGTCAACTGCGCCGCGGTCAACCTGTGGCTCTCAACCGATGGCGGGCAGTCTTTCCCCACGTTGCTGGCCCGCGATACTCCCAACGACGGCGCGGAGACGGTGTTTATCCCGGTCAACGTCACTACTTCCACGGCGCGGGTAAAAATAGCCTGCGCCAACAACATCTTCTTTGACATTTCTGACGCCAACTTCACATTGACGGCCACCGAAACCCATAAAATCTGGCTGCCCCTCATTCAAAATATGCCAGAATAATCGTATCACCTCAATAATCCGGGGTAGGGAATAGGACTCCAGAAGTAGGCATTATAGGATGGGAAGCCGGAGAACGTTGCTTAATGATGTCGGCGAGGGAGGGCATGGCATTGACTCCACCGACCCGGTCATAAACATAGGCAAAGAAACTGATGCCCAACTTTTTGGCAGTGGCGGCCAAAGTCATAAAGGTATCCCAAGCGGCCAGGCCATCAGCCGTGCGAGGGCCGAAACTGATATCTCGTTTGCGGACCCGGCGTCTGGCTCCTAATTCAGCCGGATTGTTGTGCAATGGGATTTCCGGATGCCGCAGGATCATTAACAATTTATCTTTTTTGGCAATACCGCAAAAATCGTCAGGTAAGTGCCTCATAGGTGGTGGATTCCTTTCCTCTGGGGAGAGTTGTCTCGGGTAGCTTGTCTGGCGGTAATCGGAGCCACCGATCTTTCAAATCTTGAAGTTGCTTGCCGGAGAGTTTGACGGAACGAGTATGAAATCGGAAACGGTCTCGATGAGAGCGGATGCGGGTTCGCTCTTTTTTATATTCGTTAGGCTCTACGGACGAGATGGCTTCAACCGTTTCCACTAAAGTATCGGGGCGCGAGATCAGTTCCCAGGCTCCTGAACGCTGGATGAGCCGCCGCGTGCCTCCTTTTTGGCCCGTAGTGCGCAACAACCTGCCGGGCAAATTCGGCCAAGACCTGATTATCTTGACTTTGCTGCCGAATATCGTCCAGATAATGCCAGAGGGCGGTCTGAACTTGTGCGCCAGTACGAGGCGGCTTATCCTGTGGGTCTAACAGTTTAGAGATCTGATGCAGCCAATCAGCCCCCTGGCGTAGGTCAAGATAATTGTCTTTGAACAAACCCTGATTTTTTACAAATCAAGGCTTTTTATATCGGACTTACCTGCCTATGCGTAAACAAAAGACCCCGCCGAATCAAGGGGCAGGGTCTTTCCACCGGCGAAAGGTGGGCGCGACAAGACTCGAACTTGTGACCTCACGGATGTGAACCGTGCGCTCTAACCAACTGAGCTACGCACCCAATCAATTACGGGAAGAAATTATATCATCCACCCTGAAAATACGCAAAATTTGCCTCAACCATCGACCTCAACCGGGGCTGGATCACGATTTCGGGCTTTCCTGCAACTCTACTTCCAATCCGCCGGTCAACGCGGCTACCACGTTGTAAACCCACCCCAGCAGCAAAATGGTGAAACCGACCAGCAGCCCGCCAAAAATCAAATAGACCAAGAGAATCAACAACGCCAGCAGCCAACTATTCTCATCCAGCCCGATTAAAACAGACAGCGCCGCTTCCAGTCCCAAGAGGTTGATAAAATCAAACTCAACCGGCACCAGACCCAACTCAACTACGGCCTTCTGCCACCCTTCTAACAACGCGCGCAGCGCGCCCACCACCTGAACTGTGCCCAGCGAACACAATAATCCCGGCAAAACCAGGGCCAGCCCGCCCAGCAAGCAGCCAAATTTAGCCAGGGGGAACAGATTGACTTTACGAACTTTATAACGTAAATGGCTCATAATCCCTCACATTTGGGCAACAATATCGGGGAGTTGAGGTAAAGTTTCGGCTACAGCATCCGGTTTGATGTGGCGATGATCTACGTTGGACGCCGATTCATTCATCGTGACTAAAATACCGCGCATTCCGGCGTTTTGCGCGCCCAAAATATCGGCGTTGAGCGTATCACCCACCATCACAATTTGATCCGGCGGCAACTGCCAGCGGCCCGCAATCAATTCGAACAACTCGCGGCGCGGTTTCCGCCACTTCCAGCCCGCCGAACTAAAGGCCGGCGACAGCCAGGGGCGAAGTTTGTGTTGGTTCACCAGGCGCTGCACCAGCGCATCATCGGTGGCGTTGGAGTAAAGCCCCAGCCGGTAGCCCTGCCCCGCCAGCGTTTTGAGCGTTGCTTCGGTTCCCGGGTAACGCTCCCAGCAGCCGGTTTCTTCCGGCTCGAAAAAAACTTTGACCGCAGCTTCCACCAGGCTGGCCGCGCGTTCAGATGCCTCAATGGTTTGCAGCGCCTGCCGCAGCGACTCCTGGGCGGTAATTTCAAGGTCGGTTTCGGCGGCTTTAGCCTGGTCCGCGCGGCGCTGCGCCAGGAAAGCTTCTACCAGGGTCGATTGATCCAGTTTGATCCGTTTTTTCTTGAAATACCACTCGGCCATAGCTTCGGCGCCGGCCCGGCTCACAATCTCGTCGTTGCAGGTAAAGTGCAATAAGGTGTTGCCCAGATCAAAAATAATGCCTTTAATCAATAGCCTCGCTCTCTTTCTACCTGGTTTAGTAAGGGTTCGCCTGCCAGATAATGCCGTAGATTTTCGGCAAACAAATCGCTGGCGCGTTCATTATACTGCGGGGTCAGCCCCGACACGTGGGGCGAAATAATTACATTCTCCATAGACCATAACGGGCTGTCTGGGGACAGCGGTTCCTGTTCAAACACGTCCAGGCCGGCGCCGGCAATTTGACCCTGCCGCAAGGCATCGACCAGCGCGGCTTCATCAACCACCGGGCCTCGGCCCAAATTGAAGAAAAAGGCGGTGGGTTTCATTTTGGCAAAGGCCTTAGTATCAAACAAATGATAATTGTAAGGTGTCTGCGGGGCCAGCAAAACCACATAATCGCAGGCCGGCAGCATTTCAAGAAGCTGGCTATCGGGATAGATTTTTTCAGGGATCGAAGCATCAGGATCACCCGTGCCGGGCACGGCAAAACTGCGGTCCGGCGCGCGCCGCCCGCTGCGGTTCACGACCAGGATGCGCATACCCAACGCCTGGGCCAATCGAGCCAGTTCCCGGCCAATTGCGCCATAGCCCACAATGCCCAGGGTGCTGCCGCGCAATTCGGGCCGGGCAAACTTTTCCCACCGTTTTTCAGGCCATTCGTGTTGTTGCTGCAACCGGAACATTTCATACAGCCGCCAGCGAAAGGCCAGCATTTTGGCCAACGACTGCTCGGCCATAGGGATGGGGTGGATGCCGCTGGCCGTGGTCAATATTACGGAACTATGCCAGATGGGCGTATCCAATAAACTATTGATACCCGCGCTGTGGGCCTGAATCCATTTGAGATGAGAGAACTCATGGGCGCTGTCCAGCAAACGCCCCCAGCCATACAAAATTTCGACCCGATCGCGTACATTCGGAGAAATTTGATCGATGGTGGCCCCGGCCATTTGTTGAAGATCCAGCCGGGAAGATACGGCGCGCAGTTTGTCTAACTGCTCATCAGAAAATTCGATCAAACTCAAAACAGTAATTTTATTCATCCATTTCATCCTTTCAACGGAAAGGAATTATAACGCGGAATGGAGGAAGGTTCAAACAAAACCGATATAATTTTGCTGTTTCAGCCAAATAACGGTAAGATGCTGGCATCGACAAATAAAATTTAGGAGGGCTTATGCCTGATTTAAAACAGAAACTTGCCGAGCCGGGCATCCTGGTGATGGACGGCGCTACCGGCACCCAACTGCAAGCAATGGGACTTCCGGTAGGCAGCCCGCCGGAGGTATGGAATTTGGAAAATCCGGAGGCGGTGAAAAAGCATTACCAGGCTTATATTGACGCCGGCTCCGACGCTATTTTGACCAATACCTTTGGCGGCAGCCGCCCCATGCTGGAAAAACATGGTCACGGAGATCAAACCCACGATACCAATGTAGCGGCGGCCAAGCTGGCCCGTGAAGCAGCCGGAGATGCGGTGCTGGTGTTGGGGTCGATGGGGCCGACCGGGCTGTTGATGGAACCGATGGGACCGCTGACGTATGAAAAAGCCATGGAATACTTTGCCGAACAGGCCGGGGCGCTGGCCGAAGGTGGCGTTGACGGCATTCACGTGGAAACGATGAGCGATCTGAGCGAAGCCAAAGCCGCCATTGAGGGGGCGCGCCAGGCCACGGATCTACCCATCACCGTGACGATGAGTTTTGATACCCATGGCCGCACGATGATGGGCGTTAAGCCTGAAGATGCCGCCCGCGAATTGTGGGCGTTGGATGTGCTGGCGATTGGCGTAAATTGCGGCCGAACCCTGGAAGAGAATCTCAAGGCCGTGACCGCCATGCGTGAGGCGCTGCCGGAGGCAACGCTCATTGCCAAACCCAACGCCGGCCTGCCCCGAATAGAAAACGGCGCGGAACTAGTGTACGATGTTACCCCGGAAATCATGGCCGAATATGCCCAAAAATTCGCGGCGCAAAACATCAGGATGATGGGTGGCTGCTGCGGCAGCAACCCGGCCCATATAACGGCGGTAAAAGCGGCCATCGCCTGAATCTCAATCGATACAAATACAAAAAGCGTGACCATAGAGGTCACGCTTTTTTTGTGAGAATCCAACAACGACTCAGTTGGCAAAGATGATCGGCAAAAAGACCCCACCCCCACCTATGCCCTCCTGAGGCTGATAGACGTTGCTGACCGTCACGCCGGTGGTTTGGGCCAGTGCAACCGTAACCGGCGAGCCGTTAACACTGCCGGCCCACGATTCGCCCGGATCGGTTCCTGTCACCGTGTATTGGCCGGGTTTAAGATTGTTCCAGTTTAAGGCGCCGCCATCATAATCGGTTGTCTGGCAGGCGCCGGCCTCCGTGCCCAGCGGATAAGAAGGCCCGCTGACACAAATTTCGAAGGTCTGACCGGTGTCGGGGCTTTGGCTTTGCCAATCAACGGTATTGGTGACGGCCAACGTGCCCAACACCAGTGTATTGGTAACGGTTCCCTGCGCGGTCTGATTTAACGTTACGGTAATGGGGCCTGGCGTATTAACCGTCCACGTAATGCCGGGGCTGGTTTCGGTGACGGTGTAGGTGCCGGGAATGATGTCGTTCCAGTTCAAGGTGCCGCCATCGTAATCGGTTGTCTGGCAAGCGCCGGATTCGGAGCCGGTGGGATAAGAAGGGCCGGTCACGCTTTGAAAATTTAACATCCGAAGTATGACGATCGGCCATTGTGATCCGCATGATGTTCAAATTATCCAAAAGGGTGGGGCTGAACCATCAGTATGAAATGTGGCAACCTCAGTAGAAAAGTTAGGATAAGTAACAACAATAGTGTCTCGTATCGTCGTAGTAAGGAGATCAGCGTCATTATCATAAACGAATGAAACATCATTGTCTCCGCTTACCCAAGTTATATTCCTTTCTATTTTATGATTATCGACATCAACGCCCAAAAATATTTCTCTATCCCCACCATTATTGAAAGATTTATACCGGATACCCGCTGCATCTTTGTCATGGGGTATTTGGCCGGATATTACCGTAGGCCCATCCGCCAGAACTACTTCCAGTGTCCCCAATGCCGCCAGCAACGCAATCAGCAACGGCATTATAATTTTTACGATATTTAC
>CAZTFF010000097.1:0-15637 GCA_964612485.1 uncultured Caldilineaceae bacterium | reverse complement strand
CTGTTGGAGTAATTTGTTATTGTCCAACTCTTCCCAAGAAAATATGTAACAGCGTACGCAGACACGGACTGGGATCGTTAGATCAGTCGCAGTCTGACAAACTTGATCAATGAGATACCTGGTTTTTCCCGTTGCGGCCGGGGCGATGTAGAGAGATGTCGTCATAAATTTGTGATTTCCAAACTGGCTTCGGGTTAGACTGGAAACTCAGGATGAGAGAAAAACTGAAGTCTCAACTCTCTCAATTAAGATGCGTCTGCCCCTGGCGTAGACCCCTTGACCCACCTCTAAACCCATGTTATCGTATTACCAACTGGATACTTCAGAAACAATTCGTCGCTGGCGGGTGCTACGAACACCCACCAGCGGCTAACCCCACCAACTGGTATTAGCAGTTGACAGGGCTGGTGTCTATTCTACCACACTTGATGTGGTGTCTCAAGACTCTGGACGGTCACTCCTGCCTGCTTGGCGAGGGTGGCCTTTTTTGTTTTTGTTGCTATTCAGCCAGGGCAGGGTGGTGACACACCCTGCCCGTCTCAATATTTTCGTACATTTGTTCCAGCAATATAAGGAAGGGAGTGAAAGAACTACGAAAATGGTTATGGTGACCCTTGATTATAAGTAGACTTTATAGAGATTGAAGTTAATTCACAACAAATTTGATTAAAACGATCAAATTTCCAGCAAAAGATGGATACTAAAACTATGTCGAATAAATCAAATCCCTATAAAGTTTAGTCACATAGAGAGGATCACCATGTACCAAAATCTGGCACACAGTGCTATCGATTTCCAAAACGGAATTATAAGGATCAATTTGGATGTTTTGAATTGCAGCCAGGTAGAACTGGTCAGAAATAAACAAGTGCAGGTTATCCAATACCAAAACGGTAACGGGCATAAGCCCGTGACTTTGATTCTGGAACAGATGAAACTTTTGAGAGAAAGTTTCTTGGAATATGTAGAAATAGACAAAGATCTCAAAGACAGCACGATAGAGGGATACAAATCTCGAACACGGCTCTTTATAAAATGGCTACAAGAAAACAATATTCATAATGTTTCAATGGGGCATTGGCGAGAATATTATGCCCACCTGAAACGGAACAACTTATCGGATACAACCGTCAGGAATTATTTCCGTGATCTTAATGGCTTCGCTGGGTGGTTGGTGAGAAATGGGTATTTGCCATACAATCCGTTGAATGACATCACGCCCCCATCAGCCTCTAGGAAGAGTATCCATACCAAGGCGATTCCCAGAGAAGATATCAACATCATGATCGAACATGCCGAAAATATCAGGGATCGGGCAATATTCATCTTCTTCAGGGATGCAGCCTGTCGAGGTAGCGAGGCTGTCGTGATGAGATGGGGAGAAGTTGACCTGGATCAAGGCAAGGCCTATGTGATCGGGAAGGGGGGAAAAGATCGAACCCTTCGCTTCAAACCTTCCACTGCACAAGTGTTGAAGGAGTACCGCAATACACTTAAAGAAGACCAAAAAATAGGGTCGGTATGGTATGGTAAACAGGGGGCACTAACCTACAGCGGCATATATCAGATATTCCGTCGAACGGCCACACGAGCCTCACTTCAGAACAAGAAATTCAATCCGCATGCCTGGCGGCACGCGTTTGGGCGCGATGCAACCCAGGCGGGAATGCCAACAGCCATACTCCAGAAAGTGTTGGGCCACGAGTCCATCAATACAACCGAAATTTATATTGAGGCCGACGAAGAGGCCATCCACCGGGCGCACCACAAGTATTCCCCTTCATAAATAGGTCTCAAGGGACAGGAGATTGTCCCTACGAAATTCTCATTCCTGGTGGCGTGTTTATACTCGCGATGACCGACTCCTATCGAAATAAAATTGACTCAAACGAAGGTTAATAGTAGACTCTTTCGTAATTGAATAAAGTCATCAGTTATAAAAAGTACCTAGTGATTGATTTTGCCCCCGTAGCTCAGAGGATAGAGCAGAGGTTTCCTAAACCTTGTGTCGCAGGTTCGACTCCTGCCGGGGGTACTCAACTCTCCACCGGTGTTCGGAGAGTTACCCCAATCTCACCAGACCACCGAACAGTGGTAGCCTCAATAAAAAAAATTCCTGTTCACCAAAATTATCTAACTGCAACCACTGTTCGGAGGTTTTATGGTTCTCTCTCAGGCCCTCGAAGGGTACGTGCGAATAAAAAACGTGCATCCACACCGTTTCAGGCACACGTTCGCCATCAATTACCTGCGCAACGGGGGCGATCCGTTCACGCTGCAGAAGCTTCTGGGGCACAGTAACCTGGAAATGACCCAGCGGTATCTGGCCCTGGCCAAGGCCGACCTGGTCGCCGGCCACGACCTGGCCAGCCCGGTAGCCAACTGGGGGCTTTGATTTTCAGGGTGAAAAAATCAAAAACACATGGTCACATGGTTACATGGCACGCTTTTTAAAAACATTGTATAGAGATAATATCAATTATGTCTGACTGTTTATCCCCAAAAACCACCCATGTAACCATGTAACCATGTAATAATGGTCATTTTTCGTCGTTTTCGTCCCGAATTTTGATCCCAAACGCGTCGAGCCACGCCCGCGCCGGATCATCCGACCGGCTGCGATAGATGATCTCAGCCAGCGTTGCGGCGGCCACGCCGGTAAGCACGGTTGGATCATTCATCGGCTCCATCGCCACCGATAGATCATTGCCGTCCAGGTTGATCAAAATGCGCGCTTTACCGCTGCTGAACGCCGGGCGGGGCTGCGCCTTGAAAAACTCGCTGAACATGCTGAACAGCGCATCTGCCATAATAGCTATGGCCTGAACGCCGTCCATTTTTTCGGTGGTCCAGGACACCTGGTGCGTCAGCGCGTCGTGCGATATTTTGATGCGCTGCTGCAAGTCCTCGGTAGAGACCTCCACCGGCGTAAGCCCGGCCGCGTCCCACGCGGCAAACACCTCGGCCAGCGTTTGCGCGCCCGGCACCCGGGCCAGAGGGAATTTTTCCTCTTTACGAGCCGGCGCGCTAGGCTTGGGTGAGCTGCTCGATGTCATCGGCTTTCGTTTCCAAATCTGAGATCAAGGTTTCAAATGTGGTCTCCCAGGCTGCCGGCAGCGTCTGCCCCGCCGGCAGTCCGGCCTCGCTGGAAAAGCGGTCTATCTGTTTGTAAGGAAAAACAACATCGCCGGCATCATCCAGCAACGAGTAATGTAACTGCACCTGGATGTACGGCGTGCCGCCATCGGGATAGTGTTTGGTGATCTCGATTTTTTCAAAACGGGTATCTGCTAAAGTAATTTGTCTTGACATAAAAACCTCCTAATCCTTTTTGATGGCCATCAATTGAATGTACGCGAAAATATCTGATAGAGACGACGTGGCTGTTGTACCGCTGGCACTGCCGGTTGAGTTTGTATTAACTGTTGTTACAATACTGGCGTTTGATGCGCGTATTCTATTGCCTGCCCCGGGTGATGTTTGGGTAATTGGGATGCCATGCGTGTGGGCAATCACCGTATTGTACGTGTGCGTGTGCGTTTTGTCTTGTTGGTCGGTGAGTGCCGTACCCACCGTGCCGGCATTTGTGCCCGACGCCGGCAAACCAACAATTGCCCGCCCGCGCGCCGCCGTGTACTCGCTCCAACCGGTTGGAGCGGTCGCGTTAGAAATGTAGGCAATTAAATTGGTAGGCACCTCCTGACCTTTTAGATAAGTCAAATTATCAACCAGATCCGTGTTGTAGATACCGGCTGTAATCAAATCTCCCGTACTGCGGGAGGTGGGGGTTGTCCAAGCCATAAAAAACTCCTTTCCAGGCTAGGCTAAATAGGTGTACTCGCCAAGTTCGCCCAGGTCTGTTTCGCCCAATTGCCAATATTGGTTAACCGACGCGGGCTCCAGCAGCCACGTTACCGTCCAATCGCCATTTTCTTTTATGGCGTGCTGCTCGGCGATAATAAAAACGTTGGCGTTGATATCTGTTTGATTTTCAACCACGCGGATGCGGTCGCCCACGGTCCGCGCCAGCGCCTCCTCCGTGAGCGCCGGATCAAGCGCGGCCAGGCTCATAGATACTATCCGGCCTCGCGGCCCCTGTCGTTCGGCCAGTAAAAAATCGGCCATATTTTCGGCCACGGCCACATCGTCCATTTCAAATGGATAGCTGAAAAATCTGGGGCCAAATTCGGTGATAGAATCATTATCTACGCTCTCAACATCAACAGCCCCGTAATCCGTCAGCTTGATCCCCCTGATCTGCGCGCCGGGCTGCAGCCACACATCAACCCCCGCCGTGTTGCTAAATTCCACGGTGGTGCGGGTGGCCGCTTCATCCACAATGGCGGCGGTTACGGATGTGGTGTAATCCGTCCCGGTGCCGTCTTCGTTTTCGGCGGCCGTAAAATCGGTGGTCTGCTGCGGCGCAACCGCGTTTTCCCCGGCCACATTGGCGCCGGTGTCCGGGTCGCTGTATCTAAAGCTGATCTCCTTGCTTTCGCCGGCGGCCAATTTGGTGGCGCGTTCTAACGTGCCAAGTGTTTCGTTGGTGGTTCCCAAAGTCCGGGGCCGGGCGGTTACTACCGCTTTATTGATGAACAGGTCGCCGTAGGCGTAATCCATCTCGGCCATTGTGTTGTCAAACTCGCCCTTCACCGTTGTGTCCAGCAGCAAATGATTGCGATTCCAGAACTGGATCACGCCGTCCCGGTCCACGTGCAGCCGCCCGCCTTCCCGACCGGCCGTATCCCGCAGCGCGCCAAACGCCGAAACGCCGTTGCGCCACTGGTCACCGATCACGTTAATCGTATGCACCCCGGTTTCGGCATTTACCCAGTCAGACCCGTCCGATATCCAGGTGTCAACGCCCAAAGATTGCATCCCCAACTGCCAGCTTTCGGTGGCTTTGGGCGGCAAAATTTGCGCGCTTTCTACAATCTGTTCAATCACTTCATCGGCTGTCACCTCCCGCTGCAGCGGCACAAACGCCTCCGCGTTTTGCACCCGGTCCAAAAATCCAACTATCTCCATTTGTACGGTCCGCTCCCCGTACTGATCAGCCGCCGGCTGGATAGCGTTTATCCAGCCCCGGAACATAATTTGCCGGGCGCCATTGTAGATGCTGTACACAGCCATCATGCGGCCAAAGGTCACGTTTGGATAGTAAGGCGATTGGCTGTTTTCCGGGCTGAAGCGCCGGTCTGTATTTCGCAGCGTCAGAGACAACTGGCTCACATCGGCCATCGGCGCAAACGGCTGGCCAAAGCCTATCGACCAGGCCGCGGCCCGAACGTAATCATACGCATCAGCGCCATCCCAGGCGCTGCTGATGAACTGCCAGTTCACGCGCCGGCTGTCAACCGTTAAATCAGCAACAGCTTCGCTCTGGCCGTCAATTTGTCCGGCCAGCGTAATCGCCGGCTCTATCTCGCCGCTTACCGCCGCTGCCGCGTCTACGGACCCCGCCGCGCCCAACTGCAAATAAGCCGCCAGGGTCAACGCCGCTGCCGCGTCTACGGACCCCGCCGCGCCCAACTGCAAATAAGCTGCCGGCGGCCCAACCGCTGCCACGGCGTCTACAGAGCCGCTCACCGTTACCTGGTTGACCGTGCCGCTCAGATCGCTTAGATATGTTTCTTCGCCCAGCTTGCTCAGCAGGCCCAGGCTCCAACGCGTGGTCATAGGCTAATCCAGGGTGATGTCCAGCTCGCCGGCCGGGAAGTAGACAATATCTAAATTAGCCACGGCCCGGCTGGTATCCAGCGCGCCCCAGGCCAGCAAATTCCCTCCGGAATCGGCATCAAAAATACCAAAATGGGTCACAGTTCCCCACGATCCGGTCGCCATCGGGAAGGCGATGGCCTGGCCGTTGCTCTTGGCTCCCCCGCTGGCCGCCGGGAAGCTGGTGGCGTCGTTGGTAACTTCCACCCGGTCGTAGCCGCTGCCGGAAACCTCCGTGCCGCCGCCGGCGTCGCTGGGCGCGGCTGTAAACAGGGCTATATACAACGATGCCGGCGCGGAGTAGGCGGCATTGCCAAACACGTGATCCAGTAATTCATTTTCCAAATAGTCGCTGAATGATCCCATATAATCTCCCTTATCACCTTACGGGGCTAAATTGCAGCCCTTTTTTCCTGGCAATTTGCTGGATGTCGTCAAACAACTGCCGGGCATCAGGCACCCCGTATAAATTCAAATTTTGAATAACCAGGCTCCCGCCTGATGCTGCCGTTGCCACCGGCGCGGGCGGCCGCTCGCGGTAGGGGGCAATATAGCCGCTGCTGCCGGGCACAAACAATTCCGGGCCGCGCTCGCCTACCAGGTACATGTTGCCGGGCGATACCGGGCCGCCAACGGCCCGTTCTCCCCCCCACTGCGTTTCGCCTGGTGCGGCCCCGCCGGCGGTGTTGGCCGCCCGGGCGGCAGCCTTGGCGGCTCTGGTCATCGCGTCGAATTTTTCGATGGCTTTTTCAATCGCCTTGATCAATTCATCCCGCATCGTCCTGGCCGCTTCCTTCATACCGGCGGTGATCTTGCCGGCTGTTTCCTCGCCGGCGGTCTTCATATTCGGCAGCGCCGGTTTCGTCACCTGATCAATTGCCAAATTCAAATCGGTTGTCGCCTCTTTCACCAGTCCAAACTGTACCACGCCAGTCTCAGCTGTGGTCAGCAGTGTATCCTGCAGCAGAATCAAACCGCCGGGCAGGTTCTCCCGAAACAAAACGTCCAGCGCCATCCCATCTTCAACCAGCGGCGATAAGGCTGATCCGCTGCCGGCAGCGGATTTTTCCTCACCTTTTGCCTCGCCGCCCTGCTCGCCGCCCCCGCCGCCTTGCAAGCCGGCCAAACTTTCTTTTAATACCTCTACTGCCGGCTGCAACTGGCCGGTAATTTTTGTGGCCAGCGCCATTGGATCGCCCAGCATTTGCGCCAGCAGCCCGCCGGCAGCGCCGGTTTCGCTTTCGCCCCCTTCGTTGGCCAGTCCAGCCAGCATTGTTTCCTTGAGCGTGGCCATTGCCGGGCCAATGGTTTCGGTCATCCCGGCCACAGCTTCAGCCGGATCGCCCAGCATTTGTACCAGCAGCCCGCCGGCAGCGCCAACCGCGCCGCCGGTGGCGCCGGCGGCAGTTTCGCCGGAGATCGCGCCTTCGGCCAGCATTTCCTCGGCAATGGTGTTCACAATCTCCTGGCGCATATTCTGCTCGCGCAGGTCGGCGCGCACCCGCTCTTTGATCAGTTCCACGTCCCACAAAGCGGTAACGTTGTTGGTGAGGATATCCTGGGCCGCGGTACGCAGCGCGGTATCATCGCCGGATGTCATTGCCTCGGTAATGGGCTGCCAAAAATCCATTCCGCTAAATTGCGTGTTCAGGCTGTTCAGCCATTCGCTGCCAAAGCCCTCGGTTGATACGGTGGCCAGCCGGCGCGCGGCCTCATCTATACGCCCGGCATCAGCCGGAGGCGACCAGACCTCATCAAGTGTGGGTTTTATCTGGCTTTCAATGGCGCTTTTTAGATCGCTGAAGGCGCTGGAAAAGGCGCTTTTAATATCGCCGGCCACATCTTTGGCCGCGCTGCCAATCGGCTCAAACGCTTTGGCTATGGCTTCAGCCTGTTCTTCCGGTGGCCTGTGGCCGGCTGCCGTGGCAATAAGCGCGTTCATCCCGCCGGCCTGGGTGCGGGTAATGTTTTCCATCCCCTGGTAGCGGGCCGCCCAGGCTTCGTTTGCCGCTTCGCCGGCCCCGGCGGCGGCCTGCTGAGCTTCGGCCTGGTAATAGGCTGCCTCGGCTGCTTTACGCATCGCCTCGGCGTTTAGCCCCAGCTCAACGTTTTGCGCGGCCAGCGCGGCGGTTTCCTGCTCCACTGCCTGCTTAACGGCGTCGTACTCGCCCTTAGACGCGCCCAACATCGCCAGGGTTGATTCGTGGCCCGCCAGATTTTGGGCGCTCAGTTGAGCCAACTCATCTAATTTGGCGTTGTACGCGTCGTAAGATTTTGTGCCGGCAATCAGGCCGCGCCGCACGTCGTCCAGGCTTTCGTAGCCCCCGGCCAGGGCCGCGTCCAGTTCCTCGATGCTTTGGGCGGTGGCCAGCGTTTTGCCGGCCATTTCATCGTTGGCCTGGTTGGCGGCGTCAATGGCCGGGATGGCCTCGTTAAGCACATAGCCCCAGGCTTCCGCGCCCTCGGCCATCTGGTCAAATAGCCAGATGCTTTTTTCCATCACCCCAAACGAGCGTTCGATGGTGGATACCAGTTCTCCAAACGACGCCTGAAAATCCTGGTAACTGGCCGCCGCCTGCCGGCGGGCAATGGTCTCCTCAGACATCGAATCAGACAGCGCCAGCCCTTTTTCCAGGGCCAATTCGCGTACCGCCTGCAGCCTGGCCTCGCTCTCTTCCAGGCCGGTGTTGGCTATGATCATTTCCTTGCGCGCGTTAACCGCGCTCTTGGTAATGTTGAAGTTGTTCAGCAGCATATCGCTGCCCTCGTCCAACAGCATCAAGAACTTTTCATAGCTGGCCGTCTCGCCCAGGGCGGCGTTCAGCGCGCGCCCGGCCAGGGCGTACTGGGCCGCTTCTTCGGCGCTTTTGGCAATGCCGTTGTCCAGCAGGCCAAAGGCGGTTTGGGCCGCTTCGGTCTCGCTGATGGTGTTGCGGGTAGCCGCCTGGATTTCTTTAATGGCGCTCTCATAGGCGGCGCTGCTGCCCAATAAATTTGTCAGGGCGTTTCTTACATCTTTTTGTGCCAGGGCGGCATCGTACGAGCTGGCGGTGAACTGGACCAGCTGATTAGTGATCGCGCCCAGCCCCATCGCCAGGCCCAGCTCGCCGGCCAGCCCCTTCATCTCGCCCCACGCCTGCCTAAAGCCCCGCGCAGCCTTATCAGATTTTTTGTCAAAGTCAGATACGCTGACGCCCGCATCCTTGAACGCGCCCACCAAAGTGCGCGCGTCGGCGGTGAGGATAACTTTAACCTGGTCGGTCATTTTCTAGCTCGCTATCATTACTAGCTTCCACCTGCCGGCAATAAGACAATTTTTCCGGGTTTTGTTCGGCCCACTGCACCAGCCGGTTGTTCTTGGCTGCTTCAGCCCGCTCCCGGAACGTTTCTGCCACATACAACGCCTGCTCCATTTGATTCATCACGGCCAGCGGCTGGTCAAACAGTCCGCCGGCTGCCGGCAGCGTTTGCCATTGCCGGCAGCGCCAGGCCAGCACCAATGCCGGCGGCGGCTCGCCCTGGCCCTTGCCGTAAGCTGCCGCCGTCGCGATCAGTTTTTTGGCGGTGTCAGCGCGCTGTCCAGGCCGGTTTCCGTGTTGTAGTAAACCGCATCCATAAACCACAAGAAAACCGCCAGCGGCCATTTCTCCAGCGGCTTATCCGGCGCGTTCTCAAATACAGAACACACCGCCTGGCAGCCGTAAAACCGGGCGGTGTTTACCGGCGATTCATCGTTGAACAGCTTCTCCGAGCGGGCGCCCGCCATCCCCTGCACAAATTGTTCGTAATGGCGAACTTCCCAGGAATCGGGAAATTGGACCGTGAATTTTTCATAACCCTTCACCGGGCACGTCAGCTTGGGCATTAGCTTACCGTCCCCCAGGTGGGCAGGCTGCTGCCGGCGCCAATAACCAGGGTCACTTCAAATTCCTGCTTGCCGTCCAGCGCCGCGGTCACTTTGTACGCGCTAACCACATACTCGCCGCTGATCTTGGGGTCGCCGGTGGTGGGCGCGGCGTTGTCTCCGAATCTAAATTCAACGCTTTTGGTGCTGGTGTCGTCGCCCACCGAATCTTTGAACATATTGTGGATCGTAGAACTCCAACTGCCTTTTAGTGTTACCGGCGCGTCGGCGCGCCCGGCCACGTACTGTTTTACCGCCTCGCCAAAACCGCCAACCTCGATCTGGTCATACTCCAACGGTATGCCATCGGTTTCTGTTACCTGGGTAGAAATATCGGTCAGGGTGCCGCTTTCATTATCTACCCAAACGCCTACATAAAGCCCTTTTCGTGCTGTCATCAATAACCTCCGTTATTTTCTGTGAAAGATAACCGCAAAATCAAAATCCGGCGCGCCGCTGCCGTCGGTAACGGTGTACGACACCCGGACATATCGATCTACACTGCCGCTCACTTCGATCCGTTCGCTGTCAATGTCCGATCCATCCAATGTAAATGTGATCAGATTATTCCAGGTGGAATTGTCCGGAGAATCCTGGATCACCACCTCCAGCTCATCGCCGGCGGTCACTGCGCTGATAAACAGGTACCCCCGGGCGCCGTCGCTGCTGCCGGCCCCGTCGTCTACGGCGGTTGTCTCATCGCCGGCATTGGCGCCGGTAACGTTGGCCAACAGCACGCCCCAGTCCAGCGGGTAGCCGGCGCTTTTTAAGGATGCTGCCGCGGCAATGGTGCCGTCCAGGTCCGCGCTGGCTTTATAGCTGCTTTGATGCACCGGCAGCGCGGCGGCAATATCGCCGATGGTGGGCGCCGCGTTGTTGCCGTACGCAATGCCGGCAGTTTTATCGACCCCCACCGTTTTCAGGGCCTCGTGCGTGGCGCCGGTGGTGGCGCTGTCAAACAGCCCGTTAAACTCGATGCTGCCTTCGCCTGAAAATATGCTATAATAATTTTGTGGTTTGAGGCGGAGAACCCTGCGATCCGCGCACCCTAACGGGTTCCAACCAAGAGACGAGGGGAAAGCCAGGTCCCTCCAAACCACTTTAAACCCGCTTTAGCGGGCTTTTTTTATGGCCTTTTCTACCTCACGCTCACTGCACCCCCGGAAATGAATAACAGATGCCCCCTGCCACGGCTTTGAGGGCATCGCGATCACCGCCCGGTACCAATGATCATCGCGCTTGAAAAAGTAGAGGCTCTCATTGGGCTTTCTATCGCCAACAACCACGTGATCCGGCCTGGCCAGGCCGCTTTCCAAAACCTCAGAGAAATTTCGCCCGCGTAGTTCAGGGTGCTGGCGTAAAATATGCGCCTTGCGTTCCCCGGTTACCACCAGCGGCGTTCCGTTGATGGTTTGATCCAACCAGGCCACCAGGCCGGTATCGGTCAGCCGGTCCACGCTGCTGCGCCGGTTATCTCGCAGCGGGTGATCCGCCGGCAGCCTGGCCGCCATCTCCAGCGTAATGGGCGATTCCGCGCAGCGGCAGTGCGGGTGGCGCGGCGCGTGGCCATCGCCAAACCGGTCCATATAAAACGGCTCGCCCAGGGGCCGGGTTTGTTGGTGCAAATCGCGGCAGAGCGGGCAGGCGCCGTTCTGGCCGTCTAACCAGGTTACGCCGCGTACCACGCCGCTTTCTTCATAGCCCAGCAGCGCGCCCCGCGTGTGCGCCCGGATCACTTCGGTGCGGGCAATGCGTTCGGCCCGGCTCCGGCCAAATTCATCGGCCAACTGCTCCCGCACGCTCCGCCAGCCGGCCCCGCTTTGCAGCGCTTCGGTTACAACCTGCCGTACCCGGTCTTTGGTTCCCCGGGTCACATATGTAACCAGCCTGCCGGCGTATTCACCGGCCCAATCTGCCACGCGCGGGTTCAAATGATCCCAACTCAGCGATATACCCAACTGCCGGCCGGCGCTCTCCACGCCAACCTGGCCGGCGCCGGTAAAATATTCGGTCAATATATCGGCCAGTCCCTCGCTGAATCCCTGCCACAGCGTCTCATCATCCAGCTTGATCAACACGTCGCCGCTGTCTTTGGTTGGTTCCGGCTCTACCAGGTTCAAGAAAAAGTCGTTCAATTCCCGGTACAGCTGCGTTGTTAAGGCCCGTTCAATTAAGGCTAAACTTGTTATCACGATTTACAAGATGAAAAATAAGTGAAAAATCCTGTTAATCTTGTAAATCCTGTCTAATTATCGAACTCTGAGGAGCGCAGGAAGCAGAGCGGCTGCAGCGACGAGGAATCTCCAGGCTGTGAGCCTTGCAACAGCATAGAAACTGGAGATTCTTCGCTTCGCTCAGAATGACATGCCCAGTGTTCTTATTTGAAAGGAATTGTATCTAAAACCAGGGTGAGTTTGCCATAGGTCATTAGGGCCTAACCAGTTGAAATCTTGTATTTTGGGTAAAAATTTCCGGTAGTATCTACCTTTTTGGTTCCGGCTCGTTCGGGTTAGGGGGAAAGTGAGGAGTGAGAAGTGATAGTTTGTGGAATCAGATCTAACCGTGTCATTCTGAGCGGAGTGAAGAATCCCTCAAATCTCACGTGCAAGACACCATTTTAGGGATTTTTCGCTCCCTCTGGTCGCTCAAAATGACATACTCGTGAAGTAAAACGGGCTACAGATTCTGTAGCCCGTTTTTTTTAGAAGCGCTATTTGTATTTTACGGCTAGGTTTGTTCACCCTTTAATCCTATACACCAGAGACCTCGTTATTCTTCAATCACTTTGTCGGCAGTATCAATCATATCTTGAGAAAGTTCTATACCTTGTTCTGCGGCTGCTGCCGGATTTACAGTCAATAACACAGCATCTTGGACGGCAATGGTTGTGGTGGCAATATCCATTTCACCTTTTAGATAGCTCACAACCATGGCTCCAGAATCTAACCCCTCCTCGTAAGGATTGACCCCATAAGAAGCGGTTGCGCCACGCGGCGGGTACGATGCGCTCGTACCAAAAACAGGTATATCGTTCTCGTTGGCTACTTTCACCATTGCCTCGAACCCTGATGATACCGTGTTATCGCTGAGGGCCATATAGGCGTCAATATCACGAGATACCAACGCTTCGGCGGCGGTTTGAACTTCGTTGCTGTTGCTAACGGTGGCCAGTTCTAAGGTAATCCCCATTTCATCAGCGGTTTCTTGAGCCAGTT
Source organism: uncultured Caldilineaceae bacterium (assembly GCA_964612485.1). Taxonomy (GTDB): domain Bacteria; phylum Chloroflexota; class Anaerolineae; order 4572-78; family J111; genus JAFGNV01. Next base: position 2,800 of record CAZTFF010000097.1, on the reverse strand, counting down.
CTACCAGATAGACCGCATTGGCCTCACCGGGGCTATATACAATTCCAATTGTTTTGGCTTCAGGCAGTACGGTCTGAATAAGATTCATTGTATCTTTAACAGGGTCCAGCAATTGATTACCAATCACCCAGTCGGGATGTTCATCCGGGGCAGAAGCAATGCCGGTTGCAAACGGATTGCTAACCCCGTTAAAGAAAATAGGCGGACCGCCCGTATCTTTGGTAACGTTGTAAGCGGCTTGCAGGGCCGGCGTTGTGGTGGCTACAATAAGGTCAACATTTTCATCCACAAATTGTTGGGCAATGGTGCTTAATGTAGCCATATCGCCTTCCGCATTACCCTCAATAAGTTCGATGTTTTCTCCATCAACAAAGCCGGCTTCCGCCAACGTATCTTTGACACCTTGTTGAATGGCATCCAACGAAGGATGGCTGACAATTGTCATCATCCCGATAACAATTTTTTCTTCCGGCATTGCTTCCGAGGCATCCATTTCCTCTGAAGTTGTATTTTCTGCCGCTGATTCTTCTGCAACATTAGCGGTATCATTGCCTGTTGCAGGTGCAGCCGGCGCAGGATTACAACCGGCTGACATTGCCAAAAGTACCACAAATATTATCAAGCAAAGGTTTTTAAACATTTTCCCCTCCTTAAGCGGGATTGACATAATTTTTTTAATAACTTGGGTGAACAAAATGTAACATTGCAATTTGGATAATGCTATATCGACAATAATACATTGTCATCTAATAATTCTTTGTGCCGAACTTCACTGAATTTATCTATTAGATCTTGTACGGTCAAACCAACTTTTTCTTCTTCATTCAAATCAAGGATGATCTGGCCATCATCCATCATCAACGTGCGGTTGCCAAACGTAAGGGCGTGGTGCATATTGTGGGTAATCATCAAGGTGGTCAGATGATGTTCAGCCACAATTTTACTGGTTAAGGCCAGGATTTTTTCAGCGGTTGCCGGATCTAACGCGGCGGCATGTTCATCCAAAAGAAGAATTCTTGGATTGGTCAGCGAGGCCATTAGCAAGGTTAGGGCCTGGCGTTGCCCGCCGCTCAGCAAGGCCACCCGTGTTTCTAAACGATTTTCCAACCCCAAACCCAACGGTTCCAGAACTTCGCAGAAATAATCTTTTCTTTCTTTGGTAACACCTGTTCGTAACCGAAGCGGCTGTTTCCGGCTTAAGGCCAGGGTCAGGTTTTGGGCAATGGTCATTGAGGCGGCGGTTCCCAGCAGGGGATTTTGAAAAACCCGGCCCACCAGTGACGCGCGGCGATGTTCCGTCCAATTTGTAACGTCTGTGTCTTCGATAACAATTTTCCCGTTTGTGGGTATAAAAACGCCGGCGATAGCATTAAAGAGGGTGGATTTTCCGGCGCCATTGCTTCCGATAATGGTGACAAATTGCCGGGCCGGAACAGAGAGTTTGATGTCACGTAACGGATGAACTTCGTTAACGTCACCAGGGTTAAAAATCTGGTAAAGGGACTCAATGCGTAACATATCCAGGCTCACTTATCTCCCTTTTGAACGTGTTTGGCCCAGAGGGCAACCAGCACCAGAAGAGCGGTAGCCAATTTTACATCGGTGGCATCAACTCTAAATGTATCTCCGTTGGGTAAGGCAAAGTTGATATTCAAGGCGGCGGCAATGGCCATCCGGTAAATGATCATCCCCAATATCACAGCCATTGTTGCGCCGGCAATGTTCTTGGGTCGAAATAATGTCTCGCCCACAATCACGGCGGCCAGACCGGCAATAATTAAACCCACACCCATGTTCACATCGGCAAATCCCTGATATTGAGCAAAGATGGCGCCAGACAAACCGATCAGCCCATTGCTTATGGCCAGTCCTAATACAACCATTTGATTGGTATTAGTTCCCAAAGCCCGTATCATTTGGGGATTATCTCCGGTAGCGCGCATCGCCAGCCCCAGTTCCGTTCGCATAACCCAATCAAATATGGCTTTTACCATAATCACCAACAAACCTACAGAAATAATGGTAAACAGGTTGTTAGATAATCTCAGGAATGGTTCGCCTCCCCACAGTTCCATCAATTCTCTAAATTTACCGGAAAGGGGGGTAAAAATTGTATCAACGTTAAGTAATGGGATATTCGAGCGCCCCATGATTCTCAGGTTGATACTTATGAGAGCGGTTGTGGTTAAAATAGATGCCAGCAAGCTATGAATTTTTAAGCGAGTGGCGATAAGCGCCGTGGTAATCCCTGCCAGCGCCCCGCCTAAAAAAGCAACAGGTAGGGTAACAAACGCATTGTAACCGGCCACAATCATGGCCGCTGATATGGCCGCCCCCATAGGAAAACTACCGTCGATTGTTAAATCAGGAAAATTAAGGATGCGAAATGTAATATAAACACCCAGAGAAACCAGCGCAAAGCAAAGCCCGGTAGCCAGCGAACCAATCCAGATATTGAAGGACAGATTGCGAATACTAGGGCCAAAGAGAATCACCATAAACCCCACAATTATGGCGATACCTAGCCACCGTGGCCAGACTCTTTTATCGGATGTTTTGGAAATTAATTTACTGTTTACTGCCATCAGCACAAACCGCCAGGCACTCCGTGTCAGAAATATGAATTTCGGCTTAAATTTATCAGGAATTAACAAGAGAAGTGTTTGAACTTAGTTTGAATTTAGTTTGAACACCAGGCTTCAATACAAATTTTGTTTCCCACAACCTTTAGCGTGACGTGGTTACTTTAGATCATAACCAGATTATCCCGATGGACCACCGTGTAACCGTAATCAAATCC
>CAZTFF010000096.1:0-15638 GCA_964612485.1 uncultured Caldilineaceae bacterium | reverse complement strand
CCAATGCCGCCAGCAACGCAATCAGCAACGGCATTATAATTTTTACGATATTTACTGTTTTCATCACAAACTCCTTGTTGCCGCCAATAAATCGGAAAAACTTCTTTCTTCGGTGGGGTAACTATCCTTATGGTAACACACAACCCCTGCCCATGAACCATACAATTTGTGAAGACGGCTCCAAAATGGAGGCCGCCGCATCCAAAATTCTCTCCGGGGCCGGTTATCACGGCGCGCCCGGCAAAAACACTTACAGCCGCTATCCCAACGACCCCGGCACCAGCGATTACCTGACCCACCGGGTGGTCAGAGGCACGCCCTACCTGGGGTTGGGCCTGGGCGCGCAATCGTACACCCACCACACCCTGGCCTACAATCGCGGCGCGGCAGGCAAGCAGATTGCGCCCTACCGCCGGGCGTTGGAAGCAGGCCGGCTACCGCTGCAAGACCTGTATCAGCTGCCCCGAGTCGTCAGCATGGCCAAAATGATCTCGGTATCGTTCTATTTTGGCGAGATCAACCGCATACATTTCCACCAAAAATTCGGCGTCCGGCTGGAAGAAGAATATCCGGCAGAAATTGATTTTGTGCTGTCGCAAGGGTTGATGGCCTATCGCGGCGATTGTTTGAGCCTGACGCCCAAAGGCGTTGAGTATTACAACGGCGTCATCGCCCTGTTCTACGCACCCGCCGTAAAGCAGCATTTGCTGGAACGTCCGGTTGATTTTTCCGCCCGCCGGCCCCGCCCGCAAAAGCAACGACTCCCCTTGAGCCGGGCAGCATCGCAATGAACCGGCCCTACGACTTTGCCAACATTTTGTTTGCCGGACCGTGCAACCTGCGCTGCCCCTACTGCATTGGCCGGCAAATTGAACCGGCGCTGAATCAAAACAATCTCAACCAATTTCCTCTACGAAATATTGAAACTTTTGTTGATTTGTTGCAGCAAAATAACATCCGGCAGATAACGTTCACCGGCACCACCACCGGCCCGTATCCACCTATCGCGGCAATCCGGTGATTGATTTCCACGGCATCGAAGTGACCCTCTGGAATTTTGACCATACGCTCAGCCGCTCGCTCAACCTTTTTAACAACGGCACGATCAGCCCGCACTATTTGCTGACCGGCGCTCGTTCCCACGGCCAACGCTAGAACCTTTGCCCTTCATATGCTATAATAAGTTGAAACTTCTCCCGGCAAAGGATTTGGACATGCAAAGCAAGACTCCTTTTTTCATCATCATTGGCGCGGCCATTATTACGGTAGCAGGTATGGTGCTGGCCTGGTTCCTTTACAGCGACACGCTGGAGCCGATTGATACCGGTCCCTCCGTCACCATTCAAGTGGTGGCCGCGCCTGCTATCAAACCGTGGGTGGATCAGGCGGCCAAAGAATTCAACCAGGCCAATAAAAACCAGGTTGAGATCATCTCCGCTAATGAACTAATTCCCGAAACGCAGTTCACCGGCAATCCCCAGGTGCAGCCGCCTGCCGCATGGCTGGCCGAAGCCAGCTTTGTAGTGGACATGGACAACGATATGCAATTTGCCGATACGCAGTCGGTTGCCGGCGACTCGCTGGCTTGGGGCACATTTCTGGCCGATGACTTCAGCCGGCGCGGCGGTTTGAACTGGGATACGCTGCATCAACGGGCTGTTGAACCCAACAGTACCCTAAAAGTCGTCATCGCCTCACCCCAAAACAGCGCCGCCGGCATTGCGGCCCTGGCCTCGGCGGCGGCAGCCCATTTAGGCAAGCAAACCCTCACCAGTGCCGATGTAAGCAGCGCCGAACCGTGGCTGACCGAAACCCTCAAAGAAAGCGCCCGCACCAGTTTGAACCTTGGCCCCAAACCGGCGGAAGCATTTGCCACACGAGGGGCATCTATTGGCGATGCCGGCATCCTCGGCGCGGCGTCGTGGCAGGAGGCCGGCCTGCAAAACCGGCCCGATTTTACCACCACCCCGCCCCAACCCAATGTCAACCTGGATTATCCGTTTGCCATCTGGACCGGCAATCACGCTACCCCGGAAGCGCAGGCCGCGGCGCAAGCCTTCCGCGATTTTTTACTGAGCGAGGCCCAACAACAAACCCTGGCCGATTTTCACCTAAACCGCGCCGGCACAAACGAGCCTGACAGCGTTCAGCTTGACGGCCCGGCTGCGTTGGCCCTGTTCCGCTGGGCCGAGCGGGAGTTGAGATAGGTATTCCAGATAAAAACAACTCTTTATTCCTACCTAATTCTTAATTTTTAATTCTTAATTGTATGACGAGGAGAACAAATCTATGTCTAAAAAACTGTTTTTGATCCTGTTGCCTCTCATCTTTGCCCTGGCCTGCGGGCTGGGCGGCGATGATGGTGGCAGTATTTCGATCAGTGGGGACGCGGCGTTGCAGCCGCCGGAGAATGCCATTGAAATCGACATTATTTACGCCCCGGAAGAAGAATTGTATATGGTCGATGCCATCGAGCAGTTCAACCGGGCTTACATCGAGGGCAACAACCCGATCACGGGCGAAGCCCTGGCCGACGGGGAGCGCCCCATCTTTGTGCGCGGCGAACCCGGCTCATCGGGGAAAATTGCGCAGGGCATCATCAACGCCATCATTGCGCCCAACAACGAAAACGTGGCCCGGCCTACCATTTTCTCGCCGTCGGTAAGCCACTGGCTGGCGCTGGTGAATTTCCAGACCGGGCGGCAAGTGTTTGATCTGGCCGACAGCCCGCCCACCGCGCTGGCCCCGGTGGTGATGGCTATTTGGGAGAGCCGGCTCAAAGCTATTCAAGAAAAAAGCGGCTCCGAAGAGGTAGGCTGGGAAGAACTGCTGGCCGTGCTCAACTCGCCTAAAGGCTGGGCTGATTACAACATTCCCGGCGACCGCACCACCGTGTATTACGGCCACACCGACCCGTTCATCAGTTCCACCGCCCTCTCCACCCTGATTGCCGAATTTTACGCCAGCGCCCGCGCCAACAGCAACGAGGCCGATTTCCGACGGCTGACGCTGGAGCAAGTGAATGATCCCGACGTGCAGCAGGGCGTGCGCGACATCGAAGAGTTGATCCGCCACTACTCCTCCCGCACCACCGAATTCAAAGAGTACATCGCCCAGGGGCCGGATTACCTGGATTTTGTGGCTCTGGAAGAAAACGACCTCATTTTCATCAACCAGGGCAAAACCGCCTACCAGCCGCCGGAAAAACTGGTGGCCCTCTACCCCAAAGAAGGCACCTTCTGGCACGAGCATCCCTTTGCTATTCCCCAAACCGATTGGGTTACAGACGAGCAGCGCGAGGCGGCCAAAGTTTTCACCGAGTTCATCCGCAGCGAGCCGATCCAGCAAAAGGTAATGGAAAACGGCTTTCGCCCGGTCAACCCCGATGTTACGGTGGGCTACCCCATTGTGCCGGAGTTGGGTGTTGATCCCAACCAGCCCCGCACCGTGCTAGAGATGCCGGACCCCGAAGTGATCGCCGCAGTGCAATCGAGCTGGCAATTTGTAAAGAAACAGGCCGATGTGCTGCTGGTGGTTGACACCTCCGGCTCGATGGAGGGCGCAAAAATGGATCAGGCCAGGCAGGCGGCCAAATTGTTTGTAGAAAAAATGCCGTTACAAAACCGGGTGGGGCTGGTAGATTTTGACAGCGAAGTGCGGGTGTTGGTGCCGCTGGCCTCCGCCGAAGGCAACCAGGGCAACATCACCACCCAGATTGATACCTTGCAGGCCCAGGGCGATACCGCGCTTTTTGACGCCATCCAACAAGCCATTGAATTTCTACGGAGTTCCCGCGAGGGTGAAGACGACCGGATTCAGGCGGTGGTGATTTTGAGCGACGGGCAGGATACGGCCAGCCAAATTTCGCTGCAAGAGGTGGTGACGCTGATCAATGAAGGCCGCGAAGACCGCAACCCGGTGATTGTGGTGCCGGTAGCTTACGGCGGCGATGCCGACATCAACGCGCTGAACTCCATTGCGCGGGCCAGCGCCACCCGCGTACAGTCGGGCAATCCCGAGGATATTGAAAGCCTGCTGGAGTTAATTAGCAGCTATTTCTAAAGGTTGAGCAACTGTTTGTAAAAGGCAAATCAAAAACGGCCCTCCCAACTGAACGGGAGGGCCGTTTCCGGTTAGCAGAGCAAATTGTTATGCCGCTTGCAGCACCCGTTCCTTGAGTGCCGATTTTTTAATTTTTCCATGCCGGTTGAGAGGCAGTTTGTCGATGATTTCAATTTCGGCGGGGACCAAATGACGCTGCATGCGTTTCTGGCAAAAAGTCAAAATCTCCGGCACGGAGAGCGCGCTTCCCTGGCGCAGCACCACAAAAACTTTTATGGCCTCGCCTTTGGTGGAGTCCGGCACGCCAATGGCGGCGGCGTTGACAATTTCAGGGAGCTCGAGGATGTAAGACTCTACCTGCTGGCTGCTCACCCGGTGGCCCATGGATTTTATGAAATCACTTTTTCGATCTACCACGTATAAAAACCCATCCTCATCAACCGTGGCCAGATCGCCGGTGTAAAGCGTGCCATTTTTGAATTTCTCCTGCGTGGCCGTTGGATTATCCAGATAGCCCAAACAAATGTTATCGCCGACGGCTACGATTTCGCCTACATCGCCCGGTTTGACCGGTTCGTCATCATCATTGAGCACTTTTAGTTCGACCCCCGGAATACTTTTGCCAATGGACCCCAGTTTGCTTTCCAACAGGTCCGGCTCCAGGTAAGAAAGCCGGGCGGTGGCTTCGGTTTGGCCGTACATTACATTAATTTCGGCATCGGGCAGCGCGGCCATCAACTCTTTGATCAATACGGGCTGTAGCTTGCCGCCCGCCTGCTGAATTTTGGTAAGGCCCAATTTTCGTTTTGGGAAGGATGAATTTCTGAGCAAAATTTGAAAGGTAGATGGCACACCGGCAAACCCGGTGCATTTTGTTTCTTCAATCCGATCCAAGACGGTTTCCGGATAGGCAAAGGTGTTGGAAAATACCATTGACCCCCCCACCCGTAAATGGGTATGCAGCAGCGACGCGCCAAAGCAGTAAAAGAGCGGCAGGATGACCATGATCCGATCGCCCGCGGTCAGGTGCAAATATTCAATGATCGAATTGGAATTGGCCTGAATATTACGATGCGAAACGCGCACGATGCGCGGGTCGGCGGTGGTGCCGGAGGTCAGGTTAAAGACGGCATCCTGATCGAGATCAACCGGCACCGTAGCAACTGCTTCTTCAGGCAGCGACTCCGGCGAAGTCAAGCCGTCGTCGGATATTTGGTGCGGGATGTCAATCAGCGCATCAACAAACCGGCGGGAAAAACGTTTTTTCACGCATACCGCTTTACATTGGATAAAGCGTTCCATTTTGTGTAGTTCTTCGGGCAAAAAAGTGGTCGGAAAAAGCACGGCGACCGCGCCAATTTTCATGATGGCCAGATAAGCCGCTGCCCAGAAAAACGAGTTCTCTTCGAGCAAGGCTACTCTATCACGCGGTTGGATGCCTACCTCGAGCAGTTGCCGGGCAAGATGATCGGTGGCCCGTTTCAAATCGCCGTAACTAAATTGGCCCTCTCTGGTAATCAGAGCAATTTCATCATTTTTCCCAATCTCTAACATATAATCTGTACTGTTCATCGTTTACCCTCCTTAATTATTCTTGGGTTTCAATCATTTCAAAACATCCGTCTTAAAGTTGCACGCTTCTACCCAAACACATACCGGTAGGCGGGCCGTATGCGGGGCAAGCGGGTTGCGCTATTCATGAGCGTTAGTGAAATTGCCATTGTTGCGATAAAAATGATGGGAACCAGCAATAACAGATAGTTCATCAACCAGGGAACGGCCAACTCGATGCCAAAGAGAACAAAATTCAAAACAATCAGGTGAGACAGATAGAGGCCGTAACTCCTTTTGCCGATTTGCTCCAGGTCGCGGACTTTGGGGATTGAGTTGCGTTGTAACGTTGGCAAGAAGAGAACGAATGTTACCGGGCTGATATACGGGGCAAAGGGGAAATTCACTATCGAGAATACATCCAAAATAGTAATAACCAGGAACACGCCGGTTATAGCCAACAAAACCCACTTAGTTTTTTGCAGCCAGGGCAAAATTCGGTCGGCGTTGAGGCTGTAGACCAGGCCCAACGGAAAATAAATGGCCCACAACAGCAATGTGCTGCGCAGAACGGGCACGGCCGGAAAGTCCAGCCAGCCAAACGTGTTGGGATTTATAGCCAGCACAATCAGGCCGGTCTGGTAGAGCGCAACCACCACTAACAGCAGCAGGCCGCTAAACAAGCGCCGGGCCAGCGGAATCAAAAACGGAGAGAGAAGATAATAGAACGCGATCAACGGCACAAAATGATACGGGTATCCAACGAGCAGATTTTTGATATAACCAAACGGGGTAAAACTTTCTCTCCAGAAAAGATACAGCATCAGATAGAACACCAACGACCAAACTAAATAGGGCCAAAGCAGGTGGCTCAAACCATTTCTAACCATCTTGCCCATCGACCGGATCGAGTCGTATCGCCGGGCGGCGTAAGAAAAAAAACAACCGGAAATGAATAAAAAGGTAGGAACGGCAAATATCCCTAACTGTTTGAACGCCAGCAAAAAGTAAGTGATCCATTCCTGGGCGGGCGCGTCGGAATCATAAAAGGGCGGGGCCATTCCAAACTCAATGCTGTGATAGAATACTACAATAACAATGGCCAGGCCGTGTAAAGCGCCAAAATGTCTACTCATTCATCTGACTCCAATCACGCTTCCACCAGCACCGGCGGCGTGCGCAGGTATTCCGTGGTTCGTTTCTTGCGGATAAAATCGGTATAGGCGCGTTCTACCTGGGTTGGGGTCAAATCCATAACCTGGGCAACTTCTTCCACCGGCGTGTTATTTTCCTGGGCGTACCACAGTAAGTCCATCGTTTCAAAGGGCAGGCGGAAGAAGAACTCTTCCTGGGTAGCGGGCGCGCTGTAGGTATCGGTGGTGGGCGTTCGCTGCCGGATAACTTCGGAGATGTCCAGGTATTCGGCCAATTGGTACACCTGGGTTTTGTAAAGATGGCCGATGGGTTTGACATCAACCCCGCCATCGCCGTATTTCACAAAAAATCCCTGATCGTACTCGTTTTTATTGGCCGTGCCGATCACCCCGTAGTTTCGTAATTCGGCGTGGTAGTAGAGCATCGACATGCGAGTGCGCTGTTTGAAGTTGGAGGCGGCCACAATTTGATAATACTCCCGCAGCGACAGCCGTTTGCTTTTTTCTTCGCCATTGGGCGTGATAACGACCAGGGAGAAAATATTGAGCGTATCTTCATCGAGCAGGTTTTGCGGTAGTACAATTTTAGAGGTATACCCGGCCTCGGCATCGTACTCCGGGAAAACACGGCGGATGGCCTCATCGCGCCGTTGGTAGCAGCCAAAGCCTTCCAGAACCGGGGTGATGACTTCGAGAATAGGCTCAACGCCCAACGGTTGGGCCAGGTTGCGGGCCAGTTGCTCGCTTTCGGCTTCGGAATCTTTTTCCGGCATCATAATGGCGGCCACCCGGTCCGGCCCAAAGGCCCGCACGGCCAGCGCCAGCACTACGGAGGAATCGATCCCCCCGCTAATGCCCACCACGCCGCCCTGGCGGCGCATCCCCTTCCGCACCGTCTCGCGCAGCATGGTAACAATCCGCTCGGTTTCGGCGACGGAATCAATTTTCAACACATCTTTATGGAAGGTCATTTCAATCTCCTGAACAGATTTTAATGTCATCGGTATCGGTAGAAATCGGCGGCGGCATATCAAAATGCGTGATAAATTGCCGGTGAAAAAGCTGGCTCGATAACACGCCGACCAGCGCCATCTCGTCGGTTTCGCTCAAATTCATGCCGCGTTCAATTTTTTTGACCAGTTGCCCCACTGCCGGCGGCTTGAACAGCCCCGCAGCTTCAATCTCAGCCGGCGAGAGCAGTTCTTTAACGTAATCGGGCGCGCCCTCGCCAAAGAAACTGCGTTGAATGGGCGCGCGATAGGGCTGTTTGGAGCGCTGCCAGATCTCTTCGGGCAGCCACTGCCGGCCCAGTTCTTTTAACAGGTGTTTTTCTCGAAGGACCCGCAATTTCATGCGAGGCGGCAGGTGGCTGCAAAATTCCACCACCCGGTGATCCAAAAAGGGAAAGCGCCCTTCAACCGAGTGGGCCGCGGCCATCCGATCTCCCTGCGAGGAGAGCAGGTATTGCGGCAAAAAAATGGAACTTTCCAGATATTGGGCGCGGTGCAGCGGCTCCCAGGCGGCAAAGTCCGGCGGGTAGTTGATCTCCGGCAGGCCCGCCTGCGCCACGGTTTGACGGACATCGTTTGAAAAGAAGCGAGTGGTGCGGCTGTTATTACGCCAGCGGATGGCGTGAGAGTAGGCAGGGTCGTCGATGTCGGTCAGGCCTTTCTGGAAGAAGGCGGTCAATATCTGACCGCTCCCTTTCGAAAGATCGGAAATATAGGGATAGAGCCGCTTCAACAAAAATGGGCGCAATTGGGAATCGGGGTATTTGGCCCAAAAACGGCGTACTTTGGCTTCTCTGAAAATGTTATATCCGGCCAAAAATTCATCGGCCCCTTCCCCGGTCAACACCACTTTGTAATTGTGGTCCTGCACCAATTTGGACAGCAGGAACAGCGGGGCCGGCCCGGTTCGGGTGAGGGGGATTTCCGTATGCCAGATGACGTCGGGGAAAACTGCTCCAATATCCGCGTAACCGGCCCGCACTACCTGATGCTCTGTGCCCAGATAATCGGCCATGCGGTATTGGTAGAGGCTTTCGTCAAAACGGGGGTCTTCAAACGTAACGGAAAAAGTATCGAGCGGGTTACCGGTATAGTTGCGGATAATCGTGGCGATGATCGATGAATCGATACCGCCGCTCAGGTATGCGCCCACCGGCACATCAGCCCGCAGCCGAATTTTGGCCGCATCCACCAGCAATTCCTTGAACGCTTCTACACACGCCGCTTCAGACGGCGGGGAAGCGCCGTTGGTAGAAAAATCCAACCGCCAGTAGGGCGAAACCGTTATCCCGTTGTCGCCGGCTAACAGGTAATGGCCCGGCGGCACATCTTTAATATCTTGAAAAATCGTGTGGGGAGAAAGCGTGCTCCAATAGGTAAAAACCTGATGCAGCGCCACGGGATCAAGGCGGGCCATCACGCGGGGATCGGCCAGGATGGCTTTGATCTCGGAGCCAAAAATCAACGTTTCATGCTGGATGGTATAAAACAGCGGGCGAATCCCCAGCCGGTCGCGGGCCAGGAAAAGCGTTTGCGCCCGCGTATCCCAGATGGCAAGAGCAAATTGGCCGTTAAGCTGGGTTAAACAATCAGGGCCAAATTCTTCGTACAGGTGAAGAATGACCTCGGTATCGGTGTTGGTTTTGAAGCGGTGGCCGCGTTTTTCCAGATCGGGACGGAGTTCAACATAGTTGAAAATTTCGCCGTTAAAAACAATCCAGAGGGTGTCGTCTTCGTTTGAAATGGGCTGCTGGCCGCCGCTTAAATCGATGATACTCAGCCGGGCGTTGCCCAATCCGGCCCGGCGGTCGTGGTAAATACCAAACTGATCCGGCCCGCGGTGGCGGATGAGGGCCAGCATCTGGCGCAGGTTGGCTGGATCAACCGGCGGGTGAGATGATGCTAAATTGAGCTGTCCAACAATGCCGCACATAGATTTGTTTCCAGTCTACAGGTTGGTGGAGAGATGTTCGAGGCAAACGATCTCAACAATCAAACCAAGCCTAATTTTGTTCATCCAGCTTACGTTGGGTATACGCGGCCAATTTTTCAACCGAATCAAAATTATCGGGCACAATCTCCCGGTCGGGCACGGTTAGACCATAAGTTTCTTCCAGGAACAAGACCAATTCCAGCGTGGTGGAAGAATCGATAATCCCTTCTTCCAGAAAAGAGGCATCATCGTCATACTCAAAACCGTTATCGCTATACAGAATGTTTTTAGCAATATAATCTCGGATTTGGGATTTAATTTCCATATTTTGGTATGTCTCCTCTGAAAATAGTAAACAGTAATCAATTGTCATTTAACTGATTATCGCTCACTGATTGCTCATCGTGGTAAAAAAGTTATAACATCAGTTAATAAGATCGGCGTGTAAACTTAATTAGAAAATTGTTAGAAATCTAATTTTCTACAACCGCAAGGGATTGAGGATGAAACATCAAAAACCGCTAATCTTTTCTAAGAAATTGGCTTTATAATTGAATAGTCACATTCAATTGTTGAGATGGAACTCGACAAAAAATTTCCTACGCCCAAAAGGAGGGTTAGAAAATGTTAAAACGTATAATTTTTTTATTGATGCTGCTCGCCGCGTTGAGCCTGGTTGTTGCCTGCGGCGGGACACCCACGCCGGATACAGCCGCCACGGAGCAGGCCGCTGCTGAAGCTACCGAGGCAGCCCAACCGGAAGATACACCCACGCCCGAACCTACAGATACGCCCGAACCGGAACCCACCGATACGCCTGAACCGGAACCAACGGATACGCCTGAACCGGAACCAACGGATACGCCCGAACCCGAACCTACCGATACGCCCGAACCCGAACCCACCGATACGCCTGAAGCGGAGCCGGAAGCACTCCCGCTGCAAGATGAACCTTATGTGCATCCCTCCGGCGCATTCAGCTTTGCTATCCCCCAGGGGTGGGAAGTAAGTTCTGAAGATGATACCAGCGTGACCGTCGGCAGCACCGAGACGATTGCCAATTTCAGTTCGATGTATATGGATGTTGGCCGCGAAGTGACCGATGCGGAGTTAGAAGAAGTCAGCGAACAAATGGTGGATGCCTTCACCGGCGGGACCGAAAACTACGAAGTGCTGGCCGCCGAGCAGGATGAGGAGGGGCTTTACGTTCAAGTTCAATTTGAACTGGTCGGCGTTGAGGTGATCGCCGACTTCCTGTTCAAGCAAGAAGGCAATATTCTCTATCTGGTCAATTTTATTACGCCGGATTACGAGGCCATGCAGCCCACCCTGATCGCAATGTTGGATAGCTATGAGGTGGATGCCGATGCGGTCCAGGCAACAGCGCCCGCCGCAGAAACCGAGGAGCCGGCCCCCAAACCAACCCCGGTGCCGGCTGAACCGCCCGCGCCAGCAGGACCTGCCATTCCAGACGGGAAAGGCGCCCTGATTATGTTGAACTGTCGCGGCGATGTGATTAATGTTGATATCATCCCTGCCGGGATTTTCCAAGAATTGGCCCCCAAAACCGGAGAGGAATGCCAGCCGGGCGAACCCATCTTCTTGGATCCCGGCGACTACACGCTGAAAGCCTCAATTGCCGGCGTGCCTTCAACCGGGGAATCGGCCGTCACCATTGTAGCAGGCGAAGGGGTCACGTTTACCTGGTACTAAATGTGTTGGCAAATATAATCGAATAGCGAAATAAAAAACCGGATGCTGATTCATGCCGCATCCGGTTTCGTTTTTATCGATTCTTCCAGAAGTGGTTCACCACCCCTTCTGCCGCCGGCCTACCGCCCGTTCCATTTGACGCCGGTCGGTGCGCTCGCGCAGGGTTTGCCGTTTGTCGTACGATTTTTTACCTCTGGCCAATCCCAACTCTACTTTAGCCAGCCCGTTTTTTAGATAAATCTGCAGCGGCACCAGCGTCAGCCCTTTTTCCTGCAATTTGCCGGTCAAACGATTGATCTCCCGGCGATGCATCAACAATTTGCGCTCGCGCCGGGGTTCGTGGTTTTCCCGGTTGGCCTGCCGGTAGGGGGAAATATGAGCGTTCATCAACCACAACTCGTTCTCCCGGATAGCGGCATAACTATCCCGCAGATTCACCTGCCCGGCGCGAATCGATTTGATCTCGCTGCCCGTCAGCACCATGCCTGCTTCAAATTTATCTTCGATAATATAATCGTGCCGCGCTTTGCGGTTGGTGGCTACAGTTTTAATGTTGTGTTCGCTCATATCTCAAACCTTCTTTCGACGTCCGGGTATTTTAACACATTTATGTATCGCTGACAATCAGATTTTCAAAACAGGGTACGTCCAGAATTTTAGGGCCTAACCCATGAAAATCTTGTTTTTTGTGCAAGGATTTTCGTGCCCAAACCTTTTTGACTCCGGCTTGTCCGGGTTAGGAATTCTGCACAAACCTGGGGGGCGAATAGAAATTTGCCCACACCATGGTATAATGGATTTTACTATGGCCGTTGTCTCACACATTACGTTTCACGATAATCCAGATAACAAGTTGGGCCAGGTCATTGTGGCCGGCATTGTACGCGATAGCCCCGGGATTTCCTCTAAAAAACCAGGCCGGGTGTTAAACCATTATGCGCTGGTGTATATTATTAATGGCGGCGGCTATTTTGAAGATGAACGCGGCTTCAAACATCAACTCCGTAAAGGGGATCTGTTATTTCTATTTCCGGGGATAGGCCATACCTATGGTCCGGGGCCGGAAGATTTTTGGCACGAGATTTTTATTATTTTTGAGGGAGAGATTTTTGACCTGTGGCAAAAAGGCGGGCTATTGAACCCAGACCACCCCCTTCTTCATCTGGAACCGGTTGATTACTGGTTCAATCGTTTTAAGGACGCTGTCTGGTCGGTGCCGCAATCCGGCGCGGAATACGCGCTCATCCGCATCGCGCGCTTGCAGCAACTGCTGGCCGATATTCGATTGGCCGTACAGCAGCAACAATCAAGCGGCAACCACACCGACTCCCAATGGCTGGCTGAAGCCAAGGCCCGGCTCAAAGCTGCCGTCAACAAACAGCCGGATTACGAAACCATTGCCGCCGGCCTGGGGATGTCGTACGACGGCTTTCGCAAACGTTTCAGCAAAGAAGCGGGCGTATCGCCGGCCAAATACCACACCCTGCGCCGCATCGACCGGGCCTGCGAACTCCTGCTCAATGAAGATTTGACCTCAAAAGAGATCGCGCACCATTTGGGTTTTTCCGATGAGTATCACTTCTCCCGCCGTTTTAAACAAATTGTGGGGGTTTCGCCCAGCGGGTTTCGGAGTTTATTTGGATCGAAGTAGATGCCTGTTTATGATTGACGATGGACCCGGATCGCCGCCTCACCTGCCACGGGGCAATGCTGCTCGCAGATGCCGCAGCCGATGCACAAATCGGCCACAACCACCGGTTTCTGCAATTCCCCGTCCTGCTCCAGGATGATGGCTTTATCGGCTACCGGACACATTTCTTCGCAGACAATGCAGGGGGTATCGTACGCCCAGGGTAAGCAGCGGTTCTGATCTACCGCCGCCAGGCCCATCAAGGCTTGACGTTTGGCCTCCAAATCCAGCTTGGGGATGGCGTTGGTGGGGCAAATCTGGCCGCAGGCGTTGCAGCCGTAATCGCAATAGCCCACACGGGGCACCAGATGCGGCGTCCAAAATCCTTCCAGGCCGGCTTCATGCCACGTGGGTTGCAAGCCGGCGGTCGGGCACACCGCCATACATTTGCTGCACCGGATGCACTTGCTCAAAAAATCATCTTCGCTATCCGCGCCGGGCGGACGGAGTAAAAATGGATGGGGATGTTGGGCCGCGAGGCTCGTTTGCAGTACGGCCACACTCACCACCCCCGCCCCCAGCGAGGCCAACACCTGCCGCCGCGTAGGATCGGTTTCGGCCCAGGCTGCCGGTTTCTGCACGGCAAATTCCATGCCGTTTTTGGGACACGCCGCCAAACAATCCAGGCACACCGTACATTCGACGGATGAAATTTCGTAGTTGGGTTCGGGATCAATGGCGTCGGTGGGGCACAAGCGGGCGCATTTGGCGCAACTGATACACCCGCCGGAGCGAATGACAGGCCGAAACAGCGATATTTTGGACACCAAGCCCAACATCGCGCCCAGCGGGCACAGGTAGCGGCACCAGAAGCGGTCGGCAAAATAGTTGAGCGCCAGCACCCCCAAAAAAAGCAACGCGATGAGCGCATTGTAAGAAAAAACCCGCTGCTGGACCGGCAGCACCGTACCGCGAATGTTGCTTTCCAGCCAATCCACGCCGGCACCCAGCACCGGCAGCGGATACAATACCTGTTCAACCGTGGTGATACCATAATTGAGCGCGGGCAGGATCACCGTGGTCATGGCGCGGGTCAGCAGGGTAATGGGATCAAAAATCAGCAGAGACAGGCTGCCAAACAAGGCCATTGCCACAATGAGCATCAGTAAAATATTTTTGACGATTCGCCAGCGCGGTGAAATCCCTTTAGCGCGTTTTTTGGCTCCGGGGAAATGGAACCAATCGAACAGCGTGCCCAGCGGGCACAACCAGCCGCACCACACCCGGCCCAATACCAGGGTCAAACCAAGCGTAATGAAGGCCAAACTGAGACGCGGCAGCCATTCCCGGCCCGCCAGCATCGCGGTGAAAGAAGTCAACGGGTTAAACCGAAAAAAGAGGTCGGCCAGGGGATACACCACCCACTGCTGCACGGCGGCCAAAACCAAATAGAGGTAAAACAAAAAGGCCAGCAGTTGCACAAGCTGGCGGATGCGCCGTCCGTGGGACCAGGTCATAAATTAATCTCTTCGACCTTGATACCGGTAAGATCCATCGTGCCCAGCCCCATTTCCGCGCCGGCTTTGATGTAGGCAATATCCGCGCCGGTTTTACCAAATAGGGTAGCGCCGTAAGCGTCGGCGGCCACAATATCATGGCTGGCAATGATAGTGTCCATTTGCTGCACATCGTTGAGGCTGCCGCCGGTGGGGCCGTGATCCATCAGAACCCGCACGGCATCCACCACGGTCAGGGTGGGTTGAACCAGGCTGGCGATGTCGGCCACGCGCTGGCCCAGGTTGCGGTGAATCTGGTTAGGACTGTTGACCACGCCGATCAAGTTTTTAGCGCCCAACGTCAGACGCGCCAGGGAATGATGTTTGGCGATGGGCACATTGATCAACACATCGGCCTCAATAATGTCCCGGTAAAATTCCCATTCGGTGATGGACTGGCCCTGCGGAATGGCAAAACCGGCATATTTGACCGGACTCATCACTTCCATCTCGCCGCCAACGGCTTGCACTGCGCCGGCAATGCCGGAAATCTCATAAGCCGACTCTGGCGTGCCGCCAAAAGGCATATCCATCACCCGCACCCGTTTGGCCCCGGCGCCCCGGCACAGGCCGACCAGCGTGCCCACCACAGCGGGGTTGGTGGTGGCTGCATACTCCGGGGGATGGTAAGCAACGCAGATATTAGGTTTGATGATGACGTCGTCGCCATTTTTGACAAAACGCTCGATGCCGCCCAGCGCGGCAATGGCTTGTTGGGTGATTTGCGCGGCGTCGCCGCCACGAGCGACGGAAAGATAAGCCTCATCATTGGCCGGCGCAGCCACGCCCCGCCGCCCCGAAGCGGTTTGCGCGGGGCCGCTGCTGCCGCAGCCGGAGCCAAACAAAGCCGCACCGGCGGCCGCAGCGGCGGTGAGGATAAATTGGCGTCGCGTGAATTTGGTCATCTTTACTTTGCCTCCACTATAACAACATTGATCCATTGGGGCGAGAGTAACGAGTAATGAGTGAGAGAGGGTTGACCCGTCCTGAATATAGTTTACAGGTATACTAACAAACAGGACGGTGAAA
>CAZTFF010000095.1:0-16022 GCA_964612485.1 uncultured Caldilineaceae bacterium | reverse complement strand
ATCTTCCACCGCGCCCGCCCGCCCCGCATCAGGGTGAAGGCGTTGTGGGTGTTGAGTGGCTGCCGCCGGCGCTGTATCCTGCTCCCGGGCCGGCAGGGTCACAGCCTGCCGGTTATCTTCTCCGGCGGGATCGGTATCAGCCCCACCACAGGCCAAGATAGGAATAAAAAAGAGAACGAGTGCCCAAAATAGCTGCCGGTAATGCGTGTTCATCAGAAATTCTCCTTGAGTTAATTTAGCCCCGCCCCGTGAAAGTCTTGTGCTTTGCGCCAGGATTTTCGACACCCCCTGTCTTTGGGAGCCTGGCCTGACAGTACAGTGACTTTGTCGGGGTCAGGATGTTCTTTTGATCGCATCTCCAGTCTACTGCACCCGCCGGGCAAAAGCATCACCGTTTTCGGGGAAATCTTCTCACCATTTTTGGTGAAATACCGACCGGCTGCGCCCAAAGCGACTATAATGGTAAAAACGGGTGGTATAATCAGACAAAACATGTTATACTGGAAAAGATTTTGGTCCGGGCTACCCTCACTGAAACCGGCCCCAAATGGCCGGCAGGCAAGTGTGACTTGTGACCGGGGGTAGTGACGCGGACCGGGGTCGCATGCCGGCCAAACGGCGTGAGGAGGAATAGGCTCGGGCGTGGGCATCAACTCCCGGAAATTGACCGACAATAAAAAAAGCCCCGTGGCTGCGGGGCTTCAACCTGGACCAGGTGATGTAAGCGTAGCGACGCACCCGGTCCATTACCCTTAGTGTAGCAAATGGGCGCAGCCTGGTCAAGGCTGCGTTTTTGCTTTCTGCATAGCATTCTTACAAGTTTGCCCTTTTTGGTTCCGGCTTTGTCCGGGTTAGTGTTAGGTTATGGGGCAGAAACAGGCCGCGTTTGGCCCACCCTTTCTTCGCCAGAAGCCACGATCACGGCCTGGTGGGTTTGCGGATAATAGACCGCAATCCAGGGCGCCCGGCGATAGAAAAGGGTCAGACCGGTGTAGAGCCAGGTGGGAAGCCTGCCGCTCAGGACGACGCCCTGTTCCGGCGCAAGCGGGGGCAGCGCAACGCCGAGTTCCGGCTCGTATTCCAGGTAATCGTTCGTTAAATCCAGCTTCAAATGGAGGCCGCCGTCTATGGGGGTAGCCGTTACAGAGAGGGGCGTGGCCGCAGCGGCCGGATCGGTAAAGGAGGCCGGGGCCACCCAGCCCCGCCGCACATCAAACTGGTAAAACGGGTGAGGATGGATATAGCGGGCCACCGCCGCATACAACCAGACCGGGCCGCGGCCATACAGGGCCAGCGAGGTGTCGTGGGGCAGGTACGCCAATACCTCCGCTAGATCCGGCGGCGTCCATTCGTACTCGGCCCGCCGGGGATAGAGCTGGGCATAAAGGCGGACCAGGTCAACTACCAGATCGGTGGGCGCTTGCTGCTGGTGAATATTGAGCAGTTCATCGTAATTGTAATCAAATAAGGCTTTAACGCGGGCCAGCAGCGCTTCAAACACAGGCCCGCCGGCCGGTTGGTGGCGTTCAAGCCGGGTCATGGTTCCGCGCAGCGCCGGGCGTTCGCTTTCCAGTACAGAGTCCCCCGCTTGCTGAGAAGTGAGCAGGGCCAGAACCGGGATATTGTATTTATCCATCATGGCCTGCCAGGCCGCTTCGGATTCGGCATCGGTGACCAACAAAATGGCGTGGCTGCATTGGTCAAAAATGGCTTCCTGCCACGGCTGCGGCTTGCCACCCACATCAACCAGGAACGGGAGGGGGCGATAGGCAATATCTCTACACATTTGCTCGACCCAGTGAGGGGTGAAGTGCCCCTTGCGCCGTTCTGTCCGGGCTACCTGCGGCGCGGCTTGCTGGAACCACGCGCCTTCCCCATCAGGGGCGGCGTGCAGCAGGTAATGTTGAATACCGGCCTGGGTGAGCGCTTCTTTCAAGTTGTGGGCCAATACCGATTTACCGGTATGGGGCGGCCCGCCAATTAGTACCGCCGGGAAGCGGCTGGTTGCTCGATTGGTCATTGGCTGCATCTCCTTTTTTAAAAATCATTTCACAAGAGGCAAAGGCAGGACTTTGTTATGAACCAACGCCATGGGTGTATGATGCTGGCTACGCTGGGGGGACAACCCCAATTAATTACATTTGCGCTGGATGCGCTGCTGGCCCGCGGAGAGAACATCCGGGAAGTGATTGTACTTTATCTTTCTGACGAAAAGGGCCGGGTGAACGCCGCCCTGGCTAAATTAACGGCAGAGTTTACGGGCGATCATTATACTCACGCCAATCATCCCTGCCGGCTGCGGCCGCTGCCCATCCGGGATGGGCTATCTCGCCTGCCGGATATTCGTACCGAGGCCGACGCGCATGCGACCTGGGAAATGCTCCGCGATTTGATCATTACCCTCAAAAACGAACGCCACCACCTGCACGTGTGCGTCAGCGGCGGGCGGCGCATGATGTCGCTGGTGCTGACCTCGGCGGCGCTGCTTCATTTCAGCTACCAGGACAAAATGTGGCACATCTTCACCCCGCGAGTTGTTCTGGAACGCGCCCGCCACGGCGCCCTGATGCACGCCCGGCCCGAAGACGGCGTCCGGCTGATCCAGGTGCCGTTGGTGCCGTTGGGAACGCAGTTCCCGGTATTACGAGACCTGGCCCAGGGCCAGCCGCCGGCGCCTCCCACGGTTCAGATGAGCCGGGAGGAACAAGACCGCTGCCAACAGGTGGTGGACGAGTTGACCCCCCGGCAGTTGGAAACCTTGCGGGCATTTGCCGACGGTTTATCGCCCCAGCAGGTGGCTGCCCGGATGGACATTACCCTGGATACGGTCAATACCCACCGCAAAGCGATTGTTGATCTATGCCGAAATGTCTGGCCGGAGCAAGAATCCATCCGTTACCACCACCTGCGGGAATGGTTTGCGCCATTCTTTAACAGGTAGTTTAACACAAGCCGGGGGCCAACACATCACCAAAAGTGGTGAGAATATTTCCCCGGAACCGGTGATGCGTTTGGCCCCCGGATACGATACACTGGATAATGATAGCTCAGGGTTCCGGGTGCATAAGAGTTTGCCGGCATGTAGAACGAAAGGAGATTCTATGAACGAAGATATCTTTAAGGCGGCGTTAGCCGGATTACTGCACGACATTGGCAAGTTTGCCCAGCGGGCGGGGGAAGGCCTCGATATCCAATGGGATGACCAAAGCAAGGCTGAATTCAATTATCAGCACGCGCTGTATACCGATCAGGTGGTGAAACAGATTGTGCCTGACCAATGGCGAGAAAGCGTTCGGGCGGCAGCCGGCCGGCATCACCGGCCCCAGACGCACCTGGATCGAGCCGTGGCCCTGGCCGATCATCTGTCGGCGGGGGAACGAACAAAAAGTGATGAGACACAACCTCGCTTACTGCAATCCGTTTTTTGCAGTATTGATGGCCTGACGAATGAGGATAAAACGCCCATTTCACCACCGGAGGATAAATTCCTGCCCCTGAAACCACTTGCCGTGAATGAAGACGTTATCTTTTCCAAACGTAAAAGTGATCTGGATGACTCCCACAAGACGTACAAGCAATTATGGGATCCTTTTGTAACAGCGGTGATGGCATTAAAGGATGTTTACCGGCAAAAAGAAACGGCTGACCCGGTAAGCTACATCAATAATCTGCTGAAAATTCTCCAGCAGTATACCTGGTGCATCCCCTCGGCGTATTACCATTCTGTGTCTGACGTGAGTTTGTACGATCACAGCCGGATGACGGCGGCCCTGGCGGCTTGTTTGGCAACAGAGTCTGGTGACAAGATCAAGACGCTGTTGCACGCAAAACCACAGCAGCACGAACCCGCGGTTTTGCTGGTGGGCGGTGATATTTCGGGGGTACAGAAGTTTATTTACACCATCACCTCCCAGGGCGCGGGCAGCGGACTGCGCGGCCGCTCTCTTTATTTGCAATTGCTGACCGAGATCGTTACCCGGTATTTGTTGGATACCCTGGGGCTGCCTATGACCCACGTGATCTACGCCGGCGGCGGCCATTTCTATTTGCTGGCGCCCCGGCAGCAAGCGGCAGAGATTGCCCGGATCCAAAAAGACATCAGCCGCATTTTGTTGCACCACCACCAGGGAGACCTGTACCTGGCGCTGGCCACAGAAACCCTCTATGCCGATGAGCTTTCGGGCGACAAATTCCGGGGCCGGTGGGATGCGCTGCAAAAGCAATTGCAGAAAAACAAACAGCGCAGATTTGCAGACCTGGCCGACGAGTTAGCCGGCTTACTCTTTAAGCCCAAAGAGCATGGCGGCGGTGAAGAACAGTTATGCGCCGTGTGCCAGCGCGAACACCCGGAAACCAAAAAGGAATATCCGCAGGATGAGGAGTGCCCCCGAAAATGTCCGGTTTGCGCCGGCTTTGAGGCGTTGGGGAAAAAGTTGCGCCAGGCCCATTCTTTATGCCTGGATCAGATAGAGCCGGTGTCGCTGCCGTCGCCTTCTGACTATATGGGCGATTGGACGCAAATTCTGAGCCATTTTGGGTATCGCGTTGAATTACTGAGCCAGGCAGATAAGTTTCCGCCGCTGAAGGGCGACGTGCAACGCCGCTCGATTTTGGCCTTGACAGATGAAGCGGCGACAAACTTAACGCCGGACTTGAATCAAGTGGTTGGCCGCCACTTCCTGGTAAATGTGACGCCGGTTTTAACCGGAAATGAACACAAAAAATATGAAACCGAGGTAAAGGATTTACCGAAAAAATTTGACCCCAAGGCCCCTTCGGTCAAGCCGTTTGAGATCATGGCCCGGCAATCGCGGGGGATCAAGCGCCTGGGTGTGCTGCGGATGGATGTGGACGACCTGGGACACGCGCTGAGTTGGGGGTTGGGTGGGGCAAAATACACCCTGTCTCGTCTGGCTACCCTCAGCTTTAGCGTGAGCCTCTTTTTCGAGGGGTGGGTAGAGCAAATAGCGACGGAGATCAATGAGGAAGGACGCAAAACCAAAGCGATGCGCGGCCACGTGGATGATGAGAGCATGTTGCTTTACTCCATCTATTCCGGGGGGGATGATCTGTTCTTTGTAGGGGCCTGGGATCTCATGCCCTTGCTGGCCGAACGGATCAGCCGCGATCTGGCCGCCTACGCCGGATATCACCCCGGTATTCACGTGAGCGGCGGGATTGCGCTCATCCCCAGCAAATATCCGCTCTACCAGGCGGCTGAAGATGCGGCCGAAGCGGAAGGAAACGCCAAATCGCCCCGGCCCGACGGGCAGGCCAAAAATGCCGTCACCTTCCTGGAGCAGGTCATTCCCTGGGAGAAATTTGGCCAGGTAAAAGAGGCGCACGAAACCCTGACTAACCTGGTTGACCCACCCCACGGGCAGAAAGCGGTTCCCAAAAGCCTGTTGCAGCGGCTGCAGAAGCTTTATATTGAATTTGATAAAGCCAGAACGGCGCAGGCCCAGGGAGGCAACGTGATGAAAGCCTATTGGGGGCCGGGCCAGTGGCACAGCGCCTACAGTTTAACCCAACTGGCAGGCCGGCAACCTGAGGAAAACAAGGCCGCGATCAAGCAATTAAAGAAAGATTTAAGCCTGGAAGATTTCAAAAATATCGAATGGATCGGCCTGGCGGCGCGTTGGGCCGGATTGTTGACACGGAAAGGAGAAAATGATGGCACAACAAAATAGACAGGACAAATTTCCAAAACCTACAGATACGGATTTGGAAAAAATCATTCAACAAGATGAAGGTGCTGAACTGCTGGTGAAATGCGCTAATGAAATCGGTGAATCTTTAGCAAAACAACCCAAACATAAACAGCTTTCAACCAGCCAAATCAGGGCTATTTTTGGCGAGGTTCGTCGTATTGAAGGCGAATGGAAGAATCCAGAACGAGCAAAATTAGCTGCCCGCCAGTTGACCTTACTCAAGCCTAAAATGGCTTATCGCGCTAAAAAAGAAAAGAATGTCAGTGTGCAAAATCTGGTCGACGTTCTTTCACCGGCCATTGACCTGGTAGATAAGAACCAAGAAAACTTTACCCGTTTTGTTGACTTTTTTGAAGCGATTTTAGCCTATCACAAAGCCCACGGTGGGAATTAGAAAGGAAGAGACCATGTCGAACATTCAACTTACCGGACGCATTTTTCTAACCTTTGATATTGTAACCCAATCCGGCCTGCACATTGGCGGCTCGGATGAAGGAATTGGTATTGGCGGTGTGGATAAGACCGTGATCCGCGATCCGTTGACCAACCAACCCTACATTCCCGGCTCATCCCTGCGGGGCAAAATCCGCTCGTTGACCGAAAAATATTCCGGCGCCGAACAAAATAACCGTATTGGACAGGTCACAATTCATACCTGCAAAGACAAAGATAAATATCAGAATTGCGACATTTGCCAGGTTTACGGCGTTCCCGGCGAGATGGGCTTTTCCAGCCCTACTCGTCTGATCGTGCGCGACGTGCAGATGCACGATGAAAGCGTAAAGAAGCTTAACGAATTGCGCACCGACCTGCCCTATACCGAAGCCAAAACCGAAGTGGCGATTGACCGCGTCACCTCGGCGGCCAGCCCGCGCCAGATGGAGCGCGTACCGGCCCGGGTAACGTTTGGTGACGCCCAGATGGTTTACAGCCTGTACGAGGGCAGCGGCTGTGATAGCGCCGCCGACCTGGAGCGGTTTAAAACCGTGGTTACCGGCCTGCAATTGCTGGAAGACGATTACCTGGGCGGGTTAGGCTCGCGCGGATCGGGCCGGGTAAAATTGGCCCATATCAAAGTGGAAGTGAAGTCGCAGCAAAACTACGAGCAGCGTCAGACAGCCCATCCGCAAGATAAAGAAGCCGGTTATGTCTCGCTGGATGAGTTGGTTGCCGATTTTGACCCATTGAAAGCAAGACTCGGCCAAGCGCTGCAACTGAATTAGCACCTATGAAAGGGATAAGTCCATGCCTGAACTAACCCTATATCATTTAAATCCGCAAAGCGCCTTTCATTTTGGGCAGCGGGGCATAGAGCAAGAAAGTACCGGGGTTTATTTGCCCTCAGATTCCCTTTTCTCCGCCCTGCTTTCCACCTGGCTTGAGTTTGGCGGCAGCCCGGACGTTCTCACGGACCGGTTTCCACATTACGAACCGGCGAATGAGGCTCGTGGCCTGCCGTTCCTGATCACTTCACTTTTTCCCCGGGCGGGAGGGGTAAGATTTTATCCGCCGGTGGCCTTGAGCCGTTTGTTGTCGCAAGAGAAACTGGATGGCCTGCATCGAGAAAATCGTTTGAAAGAGGTGAAAAAGATCCGGTTCATATCAGAGAGCCTTTTCAAGGCCGTTACGGCCGGGCAAACATTGGACCGGTGGGTTCCCGCCGAAAGAACACCGCAGCCCGCCGATCAAGGCGTTTATATCCAGGGAAGCGCGTTGTGGTTGACCCACGATGAAATCGAAAAATTGCCGGCGGCCATGCAGACCTCCAAATCCACCGGCGATCCCCTGAAAGCGCTGCGCCAGGCCAACGTATGGCGGGTGGGCAAAGCCCCGCGCGTAACCGTTGACCGCGCCAGCAATGCTTCGCAAATCTTCCACACCGGACGGCTGCAAATGAGCGCGGATTGTGGCTTTTGGTTTGGCGTTCACTGGCAGCAGCCGGACCAACCGGCGCCCGGAACAGACAAATCCTTCAAACAAATTTTTGACCGGATCATGAATTTGCTGGTGGATGCCGGATTGGGCGCGGAACGCAACGCCGGCTACGGCCACTTCACCTATGAGGAGGCAGGCAGCCTGACATACCCCGACCCCCAACCGGCCGGGCTGTTTGTTACGCTCAGCCGGTACCATCCCCACGATACAGACCTGCCGTTGGTTATCGAACACCCCCGCTCAACCTACACGCTCACCTCGGTGGCCGGCTGGCTGCATTCTCCCCAGGAGGCGGCCCAACGGCGGCAGCGAGTGTGGCTTTTTGAAGAAGGCAGCGTTTTGCGTATGCCGGATCATGGGGTCGTGGGCAACCTGGTGGATGTCCGGCCCCGCTATAACGGCAGCGAATTTCCGCATCCGGTGTGGCGCTACGGCCTGGCCCTGCCGGTGGGGGTGGCAGCCGCATCAGAAAAGGAAGGAGCAACACCATGACATTTGATTACACGCTTTTTGATGTGACGGCAACGCCGTTAACGCCCCTGCATATCGGCTCAGGGCGGACGCTGTTGAACGAGTTCGACTATGCCATTCGCCAGGGCAGCACCTGGCGCATCAACGAAGACGCGCTGCTGGATGCCCAGGATGTAGATGATCCGAAGCTGGCCGAACAACTCATGCGCACGCCGCCGGCGCAGTTGCTTGAGCAAGAAAAAGACGCTTTCCGGCCCGATAGCGCCTTTATCCGCTACCGGCTCAACGGCAAACCGCGCGCGGTGGGTACCGGCGCGCAACTGCAAGAGCAGGTCAAGACCATTGAGGATGAAGCCTTTCTGCCCGGCTCGTCTTTGAAGGGTGCCATCCGCACCGCTCTGGCCTGGCGCGGCTGGGCCGAGAAAGGGTTGAAACCCAACACCCGCGAGTTGGAACGCCGCCGAACCTTTGCCGGCCGGAGAATTGAACAGGAGATCATGGGCAAAACGCCCAACACTGATTTGCTCAGAGCGCTGCAAATCAGCGACAGCCAGGCGGCGGGCAAAGAATGCTTTATCCTGCTCAATGCCCAGGTGGTCACTCGCGGCAGTTTGGGATCGCCGATTGAGTTAGAGGCCATCAACCCCGATACGCCTTTTTATTTAACCATCAAAATAGATACGGCGCTCTTTAGCCAATGGGCCAAAAAGAGCCGCCTGCGCCTGGGCGGAAACCCTGCCTGGTTGAGCCAATTGTGCCAGATCATCCGGGCGCATACCAGACAGCGATTGCAGGACGAACTGGCCTGGTACAAAAATCGTCCGGGGGCGGAGCAAACAGCCGGTTTTTACCGCCAATTGCTCAACGCAAAACTGCCGGCCAATAGCTGCCTGCTGCAAATGGGGTGGGGCACCGGCTGGAGTGACAAAACGTACGGCAGCCACCTGCAAGCGGATCAACGTTTTATGGACAACCTGATCTCGACCTACCGCTTGGCCAAAGGCAAACGCCGCCCCGGCGACCCATTCCCCAAATCGCGGCGCAGTACCGTACAGGTAACAAAAGATAAGCGAGGCCGAACCGAGCAGCGTCCCGGCGTCCCCCTGGGGTGGGTTTTGCTGGAAATGGAGGAGCGCGTATGAGCCGCAAAGTGATTACGTTTTTGGGTACCAGCGCCAACGACACCGTTTATGAATACCAGGGACACACTTACCAGGGAAAACTTTTCCAAATCGCCCTGCGCCAGTTTGTAGAGTTTGAGGAGATGCTGGTTTTTACAACCCCTGAAGCCAAGTCGATCACCTACCCTTTTCTGAAGGCGCTGCATGATCCCCGGATCAAAGTGGTTGATATCCGCCGGGGAACGGCCTCGGACGGATTGTGGCAGATTTTTGACCGGCTGGTACAAAATGTTGACGACGGAGACACGGTTATTTTTGATATTACCCACGGGTTGCGCTCCATCTTCTTTCTCACCTTTCTGGCCGCGGCGTATCTTCGCTCGGTAAGAAACGAGGTAACGATTGAAGCTATTTTTTACGGCGCGTATGAGCTTGGACAAAACGGCCAACCGGCCCCGGTGATCGATTTGAGCGAGTTTGTCAGTCTTTTAGATTGGTTGACAGCGGCTGAACGGTTTACCCAGACCGGGGATGGCCGTCCCCTGGCCAACCTGCTGCGGCAGGCCGGCCATTTTGAGCATCCCCGAAAGCAAACACTAACGCCGGACGAACAAGCGGCAAAAGAGGCCGGCAAACGGATAACCCTGGCGGCCAAATATATCGAAGAGGTTTCCGGCTCGCTTTTGACCAATCTCTTTCTCAAAGCTGAAGCGGCCAGCCATCATTTGACAATTGCTTTACAAAAAGCAGAGCCTGATCTGGCCGCGAAAGCTCATCCCTACCGGCTGGTGGCCGAAAACATTCGCAACAGTTATCTTCCCTTTGCCAATGCAGCCCCGATGAACAATGTTGTTGAAGATTTGCGGCTGCAATTGGCCATGATACGTTGGTATTTGGCTAACGGCCAGATTCCACAAGGAGCAACGTTGATGAGAGAATGGGTGGTTACCGCGTTGGGGTATCAATTTGGCCTGGAACCGCACCAAATCCTGGCGCACAAAGGCGAACGCCGCGCGATCGAGGAAACATTGGGACGAGCAGCGCACACGCATCGCGCGCAATCAGATCGCGCTACTCCGGCTGCCAGTCCCGGCTATGACAGCCAGTTCAATGATTTGCCCAATGCCAAACAAATTGCCAAATTCTGGAATGATTTGATCCAATTTAGAAACTTGATCAATCATGGGGCTATGAAACAAAGTTGGGAACAGGAGTCCAGGGCAATCATTACCAACCTCAGCCACCCAGATAAAACCGGAACGGTGTACAACCTGCACACCACCCTGGAACAACTGGCTGAAATATTGATCAGCGATTCCCGCAGCCTTTCTTCCGGTCAGGAGCCATCCCTATGATCCTCATCAACTTCTCCCATCCCTTAACGCCCGACCAGCGGGGGGCGATTGAGCAGTTAAGCGGGCAAAAGATCAGCCGGTTGGTGGAGCGCATGGCCCATTTTGAGGTGGACACGCCGTTTGCCACCCAGGCCGCCGCCCTGGTAGAGGCCGTGGGCTTAACGCCCGCCGAATGGCAGCAGAGCGCCCTGGGGGTGGCGCTGCCCAGCCTGAATTTTGGCGCGGCCGCGGTCCTGGCCGAGCTGCACGGCCGCTGCGGTTATTTTCCGCCGCTGGTGCGCCTGCGCCCGGTAGAAGGCAGCCTGCCGCCCCGCTACGAGGTGGCCGAATTGATAAATCTACAGGCCATGCGCGATGCCGCGCGGCGGAAGCGAGGGTAACTCATGTTGAGCAGTCTCATCCTCCAACTGCAATCTGACGGCCCGGCCACCCTGCCGGCTTCGTTGGGGCGGGCCGGCCAGGCGCTGCTGTTGAGCCTGATCTCGGCCAACGACGCCGGGCTGGCCGACAGGCTGCACGAAAACAGCGGCCCCCGACCCTACACGGTATCGAACCTGGTGCTGGGCAAACGCCGGAGCGGCTCCATCCACATTCAGCCGGAACAGGCCGGCTGGCTGCGCTTTACCGGGCTGCGGGCCGATGTCAGCGAGCAGCTGCTGGCCCTGGCCAAGCGGCCGCCGGCGCAGATCACGCTGAACGAGCATCCGTTTGTGGTGACCGGGGCGACGGTGGACCCCCACCGGCATCCCTGGGCCGGACAGGTCAGTTACCAGGAGCTGGCCGCTCCGTTTTTGCTGGGACACCACGACAGGCCCCCGGCCAAAGTTCAACTGGAATTTGCCTCGGCCACAACCTTTAAGAGCCAGGGGCGTATGGTTCCCGCGCCCCTGCCGGAACTGGTCTTTGGCAGCTTGCTGGATCGCTGGCAATGTTTTGCGCCCATTGCCCTGCACCCGGATATGCGCCGCTTTGCCGAAGAGGCCATGGCGCTGAACCGCTACCGCCTGCGGACGCGCGGCGTGCCGGCCAAAAAGGGCGGCATGTTGATCGGGTTTACCGGCACCGTAACCTTTGCCGCCCTGAACCGGGATCGCTACTGGTTGAATATCATGCACCTGCTGGCGGCCTTTGCCTTTTACAGCGGCGTCGGCTACCAGACCGGGGCGGGGTTGGGGCAAACAAGACAAATTTAGGAATTTGACAAATGGCTCCCTTATACGTGGTTGAACAAGGCGCAAAGATCAAAAAAGCCAGCCGGCGGCTGGTGGTCACCAAAGAGGATCAGACCCTGCAAAGCGTGCCGCTGATCAAGGTGGATCAGGTGCTGCTCTTTGGCAATATCAGCATCACCACCCCGGCCCTGACATGGCTGATGAAGGAGAACATCGATGTGGCCTTTTGCGACCAGCACGGGCGCTTCCGGGGGCGCGTGGTGGGGCAGAGCAGCGGCCACAGCCAACTGCGGCGGCTGCAATACCGGCGCGTGGATAACGCTACCTTTGCGCTGAACACAGCCCGGGCCATTGTCAGGGCCAAGCTGCAAAACAGCCGCACCCTGCTGCTGCGCTACCAGCGCAAGCTGCAAAAACCGGACCTGGCCGCGGCCGCGGAGCGGCTGGCCGAACTGATGGAAAAGAGCGAGCGGGTGCAGACCGTCAACAGCCTGTTAGGGGTGGAGGGCATTGGGGCCGCGGTTTATTTTGAGGGCCTCCGGCTGCTCTTCAAACACGATTGCTGGCGATTTGAACGGCGCGCGCGCCGCCCGCCCACCGACCCGGTCAATGTGCTGCTGAGTTTTGGCTATACGCTGCTGGCCCACCAGGTGGAGGCCGCGGTAGAGCGGGTGGGGCTGGACCCGTACCTGGGCTGCCTGCACGCCGACAGCTACAACCGGCCCAGCATGGCCCTGGATCTGACCGAGGAGTTCCGAAGCATTGTGGTAGACAGCGTGACGCTGCGCTGCCTGAACAGCGCCCTGATCACGCCGGCTAATTTTACCGATCAGGATGATGCTAAACGGCCGGTGCTGCTGGACGAGGCGGGCCGAAACCGCTTTATCCGCGAGTTTGAAGCCCGGCTGGCCCTGACCTTCACCCACCCGGCCCGGCAGGAGAAAGTTACCTATCGCCGTTGTTTTGAGCTGCAAGCGCGCGATATGGCCCGGGCCATCCAGGCCGACGGCCTGTACCGGCCGTTTGTGGTCCGCTGACGGGGGAAAGTTTGACCACCGATGTTTATTTTGGTAACCTATGATATCCCGGCGGATAAACGCCGTCTCAAGATCGCCAAAATTCTGGAAGATCACGGCGAGCGGGTGCAGTACAGCGTGTTTGAATGCGATCTGACCGGGCCGCAAATCACCAAATTATTGAAGGAGTTGAAAGCGGTGATCGATGACCAGGCCGACAGTATCCGCGCCTACCGGCTGTGCGCCGGCTGCAAAAAGCGCATTGAGATCCTGGGGCAGGCCCAGCCGCCGGCGGAAACACCGGACGTCTATCTGGTCTAGCCCCTGCCTGGCGAGGGCCTCCCCGGTGGCGGGCCAAAATGGCCTGAAAACGGGGGTGTTTTACCGGGGCGCTCGCAAACAATTTGAGGTGGGAGCCGGAACGGGAGTTCCGCGCCACCCCCGGCTTGAACCTGCGTTGTTGATCAGGCTTGTCTCCCATTCGGCCCGCTCGAATGGGCTGCTCTCCCTACAGGCACTGCCAGGGGAGAAAAAGACCGGACGCCCTCAGGGGCACTAAGACGCCGCCGCAATCAAGCGCAGCACGCGCTATAATTATAAAGGAGAAAAAGACCGGACGCCCTCAGGGGCACTAAGACAATCTATATCTAACCGCCAATGAAAATGAGATATTAAAACTCTGGAGAAAAAGACCGGACGCCCTCAGGGGCACTAAGACGGTTTTAACATAGTCTACAAACAAACCTGCGGGTGGGAAAAAGGAGAAAAAGACCGGACGCCCTCAGGGGCACTAAGACTTATTACAGAGTTAAGTATTAAACATTATTTCACAGGAGAAAAAGACCGGACGCCCTCAGGGGCACTAAGACGTGCTGTTTCCAGAGCCTTAGAGTTTGCCAAGCTGATGTATGGAGAAAAAGACCGGACGCCCTCAGGGGCACTAAGACGTAAGGTCAACATTACCCTCATCATCCCAACTAAAAGGAGAAAAAGACCGGACGCCCTCAGGGGCACTAAGACTTTCAGCAGAAAATCCATCACGACCGCCGCGATGAGCATAGGAGAAAAAGACCGGACGCCCTCAGGGGCACTAAGACGCTTTGATCGGGCTGCTGGCTGCGCCGTCGGTTATGGGGAGAAAAAGACCGGACGCCCTCAGGGGCACTAAGACGGTGCCGCTGTCGGCCACCCCACCCGCCGGCGACATAGGAGAAAAAGACCGGACGCCCTCAGGGGCACTAAGACTTTCTTCTTTTCTGTCGCCTTCGCATGTCCAAACTACATCGGAGAAAAAGACCGGACGCCCTCAGGGGCACTAAGACTTTCATCGTAATTATGACACTCTGACAGCGGGCAAAGTTGGAGAAAAAGACCGGACGCCCTCAGGGGCACTAAGACCACGGTTGCCAATTATTAAAATCTGCCGTGACATCTTCGGAGAAAAAGACCGGACGCCCTCAGGGGCACTAAGACCATTTTGTTGCGCTCCTGTTTAAGATACCTCATTTTACCACGGAGAAAAAGACCGGACGCCCTCAGGGGCACTAAGACTAAGTTGTGGGTATTACGTTGGGATTACTTGCCGGTTAGGAGAAAAAGACCGGACGCCCTCAGGGGCACTAAGACGATGATCCCACGCGCCGCCAACCATCAGCCGGTGAATGTCGGAGAAAAAGACCGGACGCCCTCAGGGGCACTAAGACAACAGCAATGGTAGACACAAGAGAACTTAAAGACTCAGCGGAGAAAAAGACCGGACGCCCTCAGGGGCACTAAGACGAAAACGGCGCTCACCGGCCACTACCTCGTATTCTATGGAGAAAAAGACCGGACGCCCTCAGGGGCACTAAGACGAATCTTTTCATTCTCTAGTCCATCGTACCAATCTACTTCGGAGAAAAAGACCGGACGCCCTCAGGGGCACTAAGACTTCGGGTTTGACGTTTGCAACACTGCTCCTACCTCTGGAGAAAAAGACCGGACGCCCTCAGGGGCACTAAGACTTCTTTCTGCCGAACAATGGCAGGGAGTTAACGCCAAAGGGAGAAAAAGACCGGACGCCCTCAGGGGCACTAAGACCCTTTGGAAAAGTCGTCATCGATTCTTCCGGGGCAATCGGAGAAAAAGACCGGACGCCCTCAGGGGCACTAAGACTTCGCTCCGAAATCGGCGCTGGCGACCCGGAAGCGTTGGAGAAAAAGACCGGACGCCCTCAGGGGCACTAAGACTTTGCCCGCCCGCCTTATATCAATTTAAGGAGCTTATCGGAGAAAAAGACCGGACGCCCTCAGGGGCACTAAGACGATTTTAGGGCCATAACCGCCGCCTGGCATTGATCACGGGAGAAAAAGACCGGACGCCCTCAGGGGCACTAAGACCTTCGGTGGGCGTGAGCATAGCGAGGTTTTTGTTACCACGGAGAAAAAGACCGGACGCCCTCAGGGGCACTAAGACGGTGGCCCGGGCCGGGCATTGTGTTGGATTCCATTAACGGAGAAAAAGACCGGACGCCCTCAGGGGCACTAAGACCTGCCACCAACTTTTCAATCATGGCGTTAACTGCATTGGAGAAAAAGACCGGACGCCCTCAGGGGCACTAAGACTAAGTAGATGCACTTGTCTAAGATATTATCAACCTGTGGGGAGAAAAAGACCGGACGCCCTCAGGGGCACTAAGACCTGTAGTCTTTACTCGCCTTACTCATAGTAGCCTCGGAGAAAAAGACCGGACGCCCTCAGGGGCACTAAGACAGTCCTGGAAATCTGGATGATGAGAGTCAAGGAAAGGAGAAAAAGACCGGACGCCCTCAGGGGCACTAAGACAAAGGTATCTGACATAAGCGTTGCCACCAGATTCATAACGAAAGGAGAAAAAGACCGGACGCCCTCAGGGGCACTAAGACCTGGCTCAAATAGCGGGGCAAAATCGCCAAAGGCGTGGAGGAGAAAAAGACCGGACGCCCTCAGGGGCACTAAGACGGTTGTGATTTTTTGCCTGGCAACAAGCCCTTGTTAATCGGAGAAAAAGACCGGACGCCCTCAGGGGCACTAAGACGCTAAGGGTGGACACAGTACCACTAACGCTCCCACTATGGAGAAAAAGACCGGACGCCCTCAGGGGCACTAAGACGAAAATATCGTCACTGGTAAGACAGGTTGGTAGTAACTGGAGAAAAAGACCGGACGCCTGTCAAATGCCACCCGCATGTTTACCACCTGTAGTCGGCCGGTGTTTACCACT
>CAZTFF010000094.1:0-16213 GCA_964612485.1 uncultured Caldilineaceae bacterium | reverse complement strand
AACTCAAACAGGTGAAAGAATTGAAAGCACGGTTGGAAAAAATTGAACTGACACCAGACTCAACAAGTGAGAGAGGATGAATCGGACAAGCGCTTTTTGGCCGGCCAACTTCTCCACCCCCACTGTTGCAAACACCCACAGCCTATGCTAAACTAGAATTAATGGCTGCGATGATAACGCAGGCCCAGATTTTTCCGGCGGAGGCATAACATTGAGCACACAAACCCTGATGCAGTTGCCCGACCTATCCATATATTTTGTACCGGCTATCACCGGCGCGCTGATTGGCCTGTTGATTTTGTTGATTTTTGTTCCCCTGCTGTACTTTTTGCTCCGACGCCGCAAAAAAATCTTATCCGACACCCGGCCAACCATCCCCCAAAAAACACGAGAGGATGCCCCCCCCTCAGACGTTGACACTGAGGAAAGCCTGCCGGCGGTTGGCGTGCGAGACCCCCTGACCGTACCCGTTTCTGGGCAGCGCCCCGGCCGGATCAACTGGCAAATCGCCGGGCTGACCGACGTGGGCCTGAAACGGGAATTAAATGAAGATAATTTACTGATGGCCGAAGCCGAAACGCCCCACGGAGTACTGGGTCTTTACGCGGTGGCCGATGGGATGGGTGGGCACGAAAAAGGAGAGATCGCCAGCCAGCTTACCCTGGACACGGTCCACGCCCAATTTACCCAATCTTTACCCACCACGCCCTATGAGGAGTGGCTCAAAACCGCCGTCATTGCTGCCAACGAAGCGGTGATGAGCCGCCAGCATTCCGACAGTCAAGACAAAAAAATGGGGTCAACCCTGGTGATGGCCCTGTTCACCCCCGAAATCGTTCATATCGTCAACGTAGGCGATAGCCGCGCCTACCATCTGAGCCGCGAGCGCATCGACCAACTGACCGAAGACCATTCGCTGGTGGAACGCCTGGTGCAGATTGGCCAACTCAGCCGTGAAGAAGCCCGTACCCATCGCCAGAAAAACGTGATCTACAATACCATCGGCGACAAAGAAAATCTACAGATCAGCCTGTATGAGGCCACAATTCTGCCCGATGAACGCTTGCTGCTCTGCTCGGATGGCCTCAACAACATGCTCACCGATGAGCAAATTCTGGAGATCAGCCTCAGCCACGCCTCACCCGTTGACGCTTGTAAAGAGCTGGTTCAGGCGGCCAAAACCGCTGGCGGCGTTGATAATATCACGGCCATTATCATCCAAATGAATCCCCCTGAGTAAAACTCTTGATCTCAAAACTCAACGCTGTCAGCCACAACCTCAACCGTACCCCCTCCGCTCAACTGGCCCTCATCGCCGGCTTGAGCGGCTTTATTTACGCCGCTATATTTACCTTTCGGTTTCCGCTGCACCTGTTTTATAACACCATTCCGCCGGTTGATTACACCAAACTCACGCACTACTCGCCCGGCGGGCTGTTTGCTTACATCCTTGGTATTGGCATCCTGTTTTGGCTCTATGTTGCCGCCATTCGCCTGACAAAACCCAAAAATGATCAGCCGTCAGTCGTCGGTGGCCGATTCATCGGGTTCAGCAGCGCCGGGCTGGGCCTGATTTCTGTTTTCTCCTACCCCCTCACGGCCATCGACCTGTTTGTCTACGCCATTCGCACCCGGGGCTGGGCCTTGTACGGCCTGAACCCCTTGGCTGCCGCCCCGGAAAATCTACCCCAAACCGACCCGTGGCTCCAACTCGCGGCGGAATGGACCGATGCCGCCTCGCCCTATGGGCCGGTGTGGGAGATATTATCGCTGGGAGGCTATTACCTGAGCGGCGGCGATTACCTGGCCCAACTGTTTGCGCTTAAAGTCATCGCGTTCCTGGCCTATTTGGGCTGCGTATGGCTGCTTTACCAGACGCTGCAACGGCTCCAACCGGCGTGGGCTGTGGCCGGAACCCTTGCCTTTGCCTGGAGTCCGTTGGTGCTGCTGGAAAGCATCCAAAACGGCCACAACGATATTGTGATGATCTTTTTCCTGTTAGCGGCAGTGTGGCTGTGGGCCAGATGGGCCAAAGATCAAAAAAAGAAATGCTTTGATGTCCGGCTCATGCTGGCCTGCCTCCTGCTGGCTGTTTCAATCCTGGTCAAATTTGTTACCGCCGCCATCGTGCCCTTTTTCCTGATTGGCATCGCGCTGGCCTGTGGCTCATGGTGGCGGCGAGGTATCGCTTTCTTATCGTACAGCATCTTGATGGCAAGCATTGTTGCGCTGGGGATGTGGCCTTTATGGCCCGGCCCCCAGCAGTGGGCCGTATTGAATACCGGCAGTTCGGCGGGACGTTCTCTGCTGGCTCTGACGGTCCTTCTGCTGCGCCGGCCGTTGGGCACCAACCTCGCCTTTGATCTGGCCGGTAATTTTATTCTGGCGCTGTTGGCCATCATTTACCTCTATTCTCTGATCAAGGTCGGGGGCGGGGTTAGACTTCACCGCATGCGCGCCGCCTCTCCCCCGCTTCCCCGCAACCTCCCGTATTTCTATCTTCCCCTCTGGGCAATCTTTTTTACGCTCTTCGGGTACGTTCTGCTGGCCGCGCCGGTTTTTCACGCCTGGTACTTGCTGTGGTTTATCCCGCCGGGCATTTTGCTGTTACCCTATCGCCGGCCCCTCATCGCCGGAACAGTTTTTTCGCTCACCGCGCTGCTGGTCATCCCCTACTTTGAAACGATTCGAGTCTGGTATCCGGCTTTACTCCAAAACCAACTACTGGGGCATCTGATCGGCGTTCCTTTTCTGATCCTGCCGCCGGCCATCGCCATATTTTGGCCAATTAGCCCCCCGGCCAATTCTGAGGTATGATTATCAACAATCATAGGCAAACACGCTCATAAAGGATAAAATCATGACTAAAACTATTGCCATTATCGGCGGAACCGGAAACGAAGGCCCGGGGCTGGCGCTGCGCTGGGCTAAATCGGGCTATCAGGTTATCATTGGTTCCCGAAAGGCTGAAAAAGCCGAAACCGTCGCCAAAGAATTGAACCAAAAACTGGAGCAGAATTTCATCCAGGGACTGGATAACCCAACCGCCGCCCAGGCAGCCGACATCTGCGTGCTGACCGTTCCCTACAAAGCGCAAGACCCCACTCTTACTTCACTACGCGAAGTTTTGCAAGGCAAAATCCTGGTCAATGTCTCCGTACCGCTGGTACCGCCCAAAGTTACTCACGTTCACCTGCCGCCGGGGCGCTCCGCCGGAGAAGAAGCCCAGGCCACCCTCGGCCAAGGTGTGCGCGTGGTGACCGCCTTTCAAAATGTGGGTGCCGGCCATCTGGCCGAAAACGAAGGCGACATTGAGGTGGACGTGCTGGTCTGCGGCGATGATAAAGAGGCCAAAGCCGAAACCATTGCCCTGGCCGAAGCCGCCGGGATGCGCGGCTTCGACGCCGGCCCGCTGCAAAACTCGGTGGCGGTAGAGGCGCTCACCCCGGTGCTGATCGGCATCAATATCCGGCATAAAGTAAAAGCTACGGGCATCAAACTTACCGGGATATAAACGTGAGAATGAAGAATGGACAATCGTCAACAGACCACCGACGACGGACCACCGGCTAACATCTCCCCGGTGGGCCGTGGTCTGTCGGCTGTGATCTGTGTCTCATCACTTTGAAGGCACCCCTCTATGAAAAATGTGGAGCTTGTTCCCCTAACTGATCTACCCCTCATCCAACCCGGCGACGATTTGGCCGGGTTGATTTTTTCAGCCACTCAAAGGGCCGGGCTGACGCTGCACGATGATGATATTGTGGTCATCGCCCAAAAAATCGTCTCCAAAGCAGAGGGGCGCTTCGCGCGGCTGGCCGAGGTCACGCCATCGACAAAAGCGCAAGATTTAGCCCAGATCACAGGTAAACCGGCCCAGCACGTGGAAGTGATTTTATGGGACACCGAAAAAACCATCCGCGCCCGTCGAGGGGTGTTGATTGTGCAGCACAAACTGGGTTTTATCAGCGCCAACGCCGGGGTTGATCACTCTAACGTAAGCGATGAACAAGGCGTCCTGCTGCGCTTGCCAGCAGACCCCGATGCCTCGGCCCGCGCCATCCGGCAGCAATTGGCCGCGTTGAGCGGGGCGCGCGCGCCCGTGTTGATCATCGACAGCCACGGGCGAGCCTGGCGGCTGGGCGCGGTGGGCGTGACCATCGGCTTGAACGGGCTGGCCCCGGTGCAGAATTTGCGGGGCACGCCCGACCTTTTTGGCGAGCCGCTGGAAATCACCGACGTGGGGTTTACCGACCAGCTTGCCGCTGCTGCCAGCCTAGTGATGGGCCAGGCCGCCGAGGGCTGCCCGGTGGTGATTGTGCGAGGAGTAGATTTTGCTCCAGATGAAGGAGCCAGCGCTGCTGATGTATTGCGGCCTAAAGAAATGGATTTGTTTCGATAACCGGAGGATCCCATGACAAATTCTACTCAGGTAAATTACGATGACGTCGCTCCCACGTACGACCAACGCACCACAGGCGGCTATCTGAAAGGTATCAGTTTGGCGCTGCAAAAGCTGGCCCGGCAGGTGAACGCCCGCCGCCTGCTTGATTTGGGCTGCGGCACGGGGCGCTCGTTGCGGGGGCTGGCCGGCAGTGTGCAGCCCGCGCTACTTTGCTACGGGCTGGATTTTTCAAGCGGGATGCTGGCGCAAGCGCGTCTATTTGACCCCAGCTACCGGCTGGTAAACGCTTCTGCCCCGCTGCCGCCGTTTGCCGATACGTGTTTTGATCTGATTTTCTGCGTCCACGCCTTTCACCATTTTCCTCACAAGCCGCAGGTGGTAGAGAACGCCTACCGGCTATTGCGTCCCGGCGGCGCGCTGGCCATTGTTAATTTTGACCCCCACCAGGATCAAATTTGGTACGTATACGATTATTTTGACGGCGTTCTGGACACCGACCTGCAACGCTTTGCCAGCGTGGCCGGCAAAGAAAAAATGCTCCACCAGGCCGGATTCCGGGAAATTCAAAGCCCGCTGGTGGAGCACATCAGTGAGACGTTTATCGGTGAAACCGTTTTTGACAACTATTTTCTGCAAAAAGACTCCAGTTCACAACTGATTCTACTTTCGGATGAAGCCTACCGGGCCGGCCTGGACCGGATGCGGGCGGCAGTGGTCGAGGCAAAAAACCAGGGTGAAACAATCACTTTCCACACCGAGATCAGAAACTGGATGACCTACGGATTTAAACCTCACGCCCCACTCGCTTCAGCATCCGCAGCACCAAAAACGTAAGCCACGGCGAGGCCGTCTTTTTATCGGCAAAGGACCAGCCTTTCCAACTCATATACATTGAGTTGGCGGTGTAGCGCCCTGCCTCATCAGCCTGGTCGGTGATGACCTGCACCATCTCTTGAAAACGCTCATCCTGGTGAACAAAGGAGAAGCAACTGAGCGCCTCAACCACATGCAAAATGTTGTACCACACAAACGGATATTTGAGCTTGCGAAAATCGGTGCCAATACCAAACAAAAACAGTTTGCGGTCATTTTGACATTCCCAGTGGTGCAGCAACATCTCCGCGCCGGTACGGGCAGCGGGGCTGTCGAGCAATTCCGGCACCTGAGCCAGCGCTTTAAGCGCGTACACGTTGACAATGGGGCAGGGGTCGGATTTGCGGCCCGGCCCTTTGAATTTACCGAGTTCCGGCGCGGCCACGCAGCGCCAGCCGTTGTCATCAATCACACTCACCAGATGGTTGACCGCCTTTTGCACGCGGGCATCATCACCCAGCCCCATTTTCAACAGCGCGTAGAGCAGCGTGGGCGAATCACACAAAATCCAGGTCCACGCATCCTCGCCGCTGCCGCCAAATGCTTTGGGGATATTGACCAGCGTTTGGAACGCGCCCTCGGATGATTGGTGGGCCAGCACCGCTTCAATGCCGGCCTCAATTCCCGGATCATCAGCCCGCGCGCCAAAATCGGCCAGGGTGCTGAATTTGTAGATGGGGTAGCCGGCGTCGTTGTGGCGTTTGAAGGGCGTTTGGCCCCAGGTGGCGGTTTCGGCCATCAGCGCCTGCACCTGGGGATGAGCCAGTATTTCGGCGCGGGCGATTTGCACGTCGGGATCATCAGGGGCACGATCAAGCAAATCAAGCAGGGTACGGTAACGAGTCCAGGGTTCGTTGGATTCCAGCAACCATTGGATTGTTTCGGACGCCATCAAGCCCCCTCTTTTCTGAAAAGTTGTTCGGCGGGGCAGCCCAATTCTCGCTGGCGGCAGTGTTTACACATCACCGGTCCTCTGATGAGTGAATTACCAAAAAAATAGAGAAGTACCAAAAATACCAACACCGCCAACAGAAACCCGCTAAAGTTCAAGATCAACAAGATGATACCGCCCACCAGCGGAAAAATGACCACCATAAAATCCGGCAGCATATCGATCCACGAGATTTTTGTCTGGGCGAATTTTTTGGGATCGCCTTGTTTGAACAGCAATGAGCATAATTTGCCTTTGCCTGTTCCACAAAGTTTGCCGTAATAGATGCAGTTGACACAGCCGAGTTTCATCACCCGGTATTCCATCCAAAAGCAGTAGAACAAGTAAGCGACAGCCATCAAGATACCAAACCCCGACAGGATATAGACCCCGGTGGCATAGACCAGAAGCGGCAACAAATTACAGAAAATTACGATCCGTATTGGAAAGTTTTGATAGATTCGGGTTTCGTCCATGCTTCATCCTCCGATTTCACTAATTTATTGACTACAAACGCCGACAACGGGAAATAGATGAGCGCGGTAGGCCATTTTCATATATTTGTCGCCGTCTTCAAGCTCGCGCAGCATTTGGGCCAGCCGCTTTTGTTGGGTTTCTTCCCGTTTGGCCCGCGTGATCCAGCCGATGTAGTCGTTTTGCGGGTAGGGCGGGCGCTGGCGGTAAGCTTCCATCAGGTCGTACTCAAGCAGCGCCTCCCTGACAAAACCGGGCATGTCATACTTGGGCCTTTTTAAGCGCGACCAATCCTGTTGGCTCATAAATTTTGCTCCTTTTTAGCCGTCCATCAATTTGACTAAATCCTTCCGGGTGAGATAGTGATAACTCAACAACTGGCCGTTGTATACCACCCCAAACAACCCGTAAGGCGAAGGAGATAGCTCTTGCGCTTCCTGCGCGCTGGTCAGTTCGATCTGCCGTGTGGAAACACCTCGTTCGGCAAAAAAATCGGCAATGATGTTGACCGCGTCGGGAATGTAGGGGCATTGGGGCGAGCGCAGGATAGTGAGACCATCGCCAAAGCGGCGGGCGCGTTCCTCCCAATTGGTGGGAAATGTTGGCAGCGGCGCGTCATCATCAAAGCGTTTGACCAGCAGCGAGAAAGAGGGCGGGGCTTGATCAACCTCCTCAAAGCCATTTTTCAGAAAAATCTTTTTGTCCGACAGCCACACCCCGCTGCTGGTCACCATGGTCACGCCCTGTTTACCGGTTTTTTGGGCGTGGTCAATCGCCTCATCAAGCAGGCGCGAGCCGTAGCCCTTGCCCTTGCCTTTGCCCACCACCCACAGGCAGTGGATCGCCAAATAATTGGGAGCACTGACGGCCCGCCAGGTATATTCGCCGGGGATGTACTCGACAAAGCCCACGGAGCGTTTGCCCTCGTAGATCATTTTGAGCTGCATGCCTTCGGCAAAGCGCTGCTCCAGCCAGGCCAGTTTCCGCTGGTAGCCTTCAGATTTTGGTTTGCTCTTGAAGCAGAAAAAGCCGTGCTCCGCCACGTTAGCGGCATCAACCGTCACCATTTTTACATCATCACTCATATTTCACCTCTTTGATTACTTGAAGTTTATCAACAACGGCGGCCAGGATCAGGCCAAAAATCGTCAAGCCTAACATCGTATTAAGCAACTGCGTTAAAATCAAAATAGTGGGGTAATCAAACAACATCCATTGGTTGAAGGCCTCCGGCACGGCTTTGATGCCTCCCACCATCAGGCCGTAAAACAGCCCCTTTTACCAGCCGTGCCCCGGCAGGCTGGGGTTCAGCAGCAGGTACAGCCAAATGATCAACGCCGTGAACAAAATGCTGAATAAGAAGGTCAGCCCCAGCCAATTTCCCAATCCCCCAAAATAATCCATCGATTTGGTTGACGGATGGCCCTCGTATTGGGCATACAGGCCGGATACCCAGGGGTTCATGTACAGCAGATTGCCCACCACCATATCCA
The DNA here is from genome assembly GCA_964612485.1 of uncultured Caldilineaceae bacterium. Taxonomy (GTDB): domain Bacteria; phylum Chloroflexota; class Anaerolineae; order 4572-78; family J111; genus JAFGNV01. The sequence goes on along the minus strand of CAZTFF010000094.1, from coordinate 8,037 downwards.
ACGCAATTGCAATCAATCCGGCGATGACTGCTTTTTTATAGTCAATGCCTGTTTTCACGATTTAAACCTCCACGCTATTGAAAACGATTTTATCAGATCATCAAGACAAAAACTGCGGCGATCACCAAACTGCCAATCGAACCGTTGACAAACTCTATCGCCAGCAATTTGTTGGGATAGGTGGTTTGGATCCACATATCAAAAAAACGGGTAAATATTTTGACGCCAATCAGAATGAACCCAAAAACAGCCGCCGCGCCCCAAAAACTGTCGGGCAAAGCCGGTTTAACCAGCGCAAAAGCCAGCGCGGCCAGAAAACATTGCGCCAGACTCCCGCCCAGAAACATCACGCCCAAATATTGCGGCACGCCGGGCCACTGCTTCATCACGGGCGAGGCGTCAAACCGGTTATAAATGCCCCGGATGGCCGGATTCATGTATAATACGCCGCCCAAAACAAACCATACAATTGAGGCAATCACTGTTGCCTCTAACACCTGCCGCATATTCAATACCATTTTTTTTCTCCAAAAAATTTTAATCTAAATCTTACATCAAAATTGTTCAATTTGACTATCATCGACGACTGGCCACCGGCCACGGACGACCGATCCCTGAGAAATTAGCCTGATCTGCAATGTTCGATGGTGGCGGCTCAGTCATCGGTGGTCAGTCGTCGGTGGTCTGATTGTACAAGACAGCCACCGCTTGCGCCTGTTCAGCCACCAACTTCCGCAATTCATTGGGGCCCAGTACTTCAACATAGAAGCCGTAAGAGAGTACCGTATGTACGGCGATCTCCAGATTGGGCAGTTTTACCGTGGCGATCAACGAACCATCCGGCTGTTCCTCCACCGAGTTCCACATGATGCGATCATCCATCACCAGCGAGGCCCCCTCCGGCGTAAATCGCAACCGCACCTTGATGCGGGGCTGGATGTGCGGTTCCGAGGCCAGGTATTCGCGGGCATCAAACTCTGCCGGAATGGTGAATGTTTCTTCCAAGAGCATCAGATCGATAATCCGATCCACCCGAAAAGAACGAATATCCTCTCGGAGATGGCAATACCCCACCACATACCACCACCCCCAACGATGGGCCAGGGCATACGGGTCAACATCTCGCCGCGACGGCTCCGTGGTGCTGCGGGCGCGGTAAACCATATGCGCTTGCCGCCGTTCGCGGGTAGCCCGCCGGAGTTTTTCCAAAATGGGCATCAGCGGGCCGGTGTCGGCGCGGTGCAGGTGGGTGGCCAGCAGGGTGCGCCGCGCCCAGCTTACCTCGTGCCGCTGCTCATCGGGCAGCACGTTGTCCAGTTTGGCCAGCGCGCCCTGGGCCGCCTCGCGGTAGAGTTGGCCCCACATTTCATCCACCAGGCCGGTGCCCAGGTATACGGCCACGGCCTCTTCCGGCGTGAACACCAGCGGCGGCATTTTGTACCCTCGCACCAGCGAGAAGCCCCCGTGCGGCCCTCGCTCCGAGTAAACCGGAATGCCCATTTCATCCAGCATTTCAATGTAACGGTGCAGGGTGCGGGCCGATACGCCCAACTCGTTGGCCAGATCGGCCGCTTTCTGGTTGGGGTGACGCTGCAAGAGCATGATCAGTGAGATGAGGCGGGTGGCGGTGTTGGCCATGGCTGCTCATTCCTACCGTTTTTTAACGGCTGATGGGGATAGTATAACTCATAATTATGACAAAATATGTCATAATTATAAAGGAATTTTCGGAAATTTGGAAGGGGTTTTGAACCGAGCGGAGATTTTATGACACCGGAGGTCGATACGGCTGGTTCCAATCAATGGGGCCGGTGGCAAAGCGATACCGGAGCCGCCCCAGCACGACCTCCCAGGCTTGCATGAAGTAATCAAACACCTGCTCCCACGCCTCACCGGTTTGCCAGCCGAGATGGGTAAGTTTGACGAGAGTGCTGCCGGCATCAACTATCTCAAATTGAATCACCACCCAGGTATGCTGATGGCGCACGGTGGGATATTGGGGCGGCGCGTTCCAGGTAAACGAGAGCATTTCCTGGGGTAAATAACTGAGAATGGTCAGCCCTTCCCCACCCTGAGAACCGGGCGGTTCTGAACCGCATCTCGTAGCGCCCGCCAATTTTCAACTCAACGTTGGCTTTGGGCGCAAAGAAGGTCAACACGCCTTCTTTCGTAGTCCACGCCTGCCATACCTTGGCTACCGGCGCGGCCACCGTCACTTCTTTTTGTATCTTTTTTTCGCTCATGCTTCCCCCGTTTTACTACTGGATATTTTTAATCGCGAATTGCGCCAATGAACAAATAATACAAATATTTTTGAACGTTAGAAAAATAGAGAACATCAGCGTTTTTCAGCGTTGATCTGCGTCCCAGTAAAAATCTGTCAGTCTATCAGATCCCCTGCAATATTTTCACCGCGCTCTCCACCGAGCGGCGGTCTTTGGCGCTCAACAAAGCATCAGCCGCCCACTGCTCGTACTGCGGCAGCAGCGGCGCAAATTCCGGCAGCAGCTTTTTGGCCATACTGCGGATCGCGTCGCACAATACCCACGTAGCAACAGGGTCAGCCGGCGGCACGTGGCGCGCCAAAAACTTGCGTACCGGTTCAACCTCGCCCCGCGCGCAGAGCCGGATGGCAAAACTGACAGCCCGTTTGACATCCTGCTCATCATCCGCCAGCAATAGTTCGGTCATTTCCAGGCAGCAGATGGTGTATTCCGGCTTTTTCATCGGCAGCCGGCCCACCACGGTGATCCCGGCGCGGCGCACCCATTTGTTCTTGTCGATCAGCCAGGGTTCCATCGCGCCAAGCCACAGTTCCGGTTTTTTACGAACAATGGGTTCCAGCGCGTTCATGGCCAGTTGGTCGGCATCTTCCCAACTGACGCAGGTGCGGCACAGGTCCCGCACTAATGGCTCGATTTTCTCCGGTTCGGCCAACTCCATCGGGCCTAAAATATGCACCGCCACAATACGGCCCTCGCGGCCATAATCATCCCACAGCCGCCGGGTCAGGGGAATGAATTCATCCACCTGTTTGCGCGCGATTTTGCCAATTGTTTTGCCGATGGCCTTGAGGTCGGCCACCGGCGTGCCCACGGTTTCCTGTTGGGCCAACTGCTCGGCTTTGACAAAACCGGTGCTTTTGGGTTCGAATTGCAGCCAGAACTCGCGCAGCCGGTCGGCGGTGTGGCCGGGTGTGGCCGGGTTGTACGTTGTGATTATTTGACTCACTTCATCGGCAAGTGTTTTGCTCATTTGGTTGCTCCTTTATTTTGCGCGCGCTGTTCATCAAAAACAAACACGATGCCCTTGCGCAGCATAATCGCCCGGCTGGTCTATTCGGTCAACACAATATCCAGGCTGTGCAATAACGACATCGCTTCCGGCAGCGAAAATTTTGTTTTCTTGAGCGTATTCAAACCGGCGTTGATGGTATAGTTTCGGGCGCGGCTGAAATCGGCCCGGCTAAGATTGGTGTTGATGAACAAACTGCCGGATAGATCGGTGTGAGAAAAATCCGCCTGAGACAGATCGGCTTCTCTGAAATCAACCTCATGGGCGATACATTCAAACAGTTTGAGTTCCGGCAGGCTCAAGCCAATAAAGGTGGAATGGTTGAGCACGCATTTAGAGAAGCTAACTGGGGCCAGAAATCTTCCTTTGGGCCACGCGGTCTCGGCCCAATCAATGCCGATCAATTTACAATCTTGAAATTGGGTATTGGTGAACGATGAGTCCAGCACCCGCATCAAACTCAGATCGCAATGTTTGAACACGCAATCAACCAAGCGGCACTGTTGAAACACAATCTCGGCCAAAGAACATTCCACAAACGCGCAATCGTAGAATTCTTTGGCTTCAATTATTTCCCGATTTAGCGTCATATTTCTGAAGGTTCTGCCGGCGTATTCAGTTTGAGGCTCGGATGTGATGGACACAGCCTTACCTCTTGATCGTCATAACACGATCCTGAGCCATTTGAGCGGCATATTGTTCCACCCCCACATCTTGAATCAACCGGATACAGGCGGCCCGGTCTGAGCGGAAGATAAAGCCAAACACTTTGGCCATAAAACTATTGTATTCTTTGCAATCGGAGAAGTTATCAAGGAGGCTGCAATCGGCGCAGGTAGTGAAGTTATTTTTGATGCCGCAGGCCCGCACCCCGCACCAGGCGGCTTTCTCATTTTCCCGGCAGCCGGGGCATTTATCGGCCAGGTATTTTTTGCAAGCACCGCAGTAAAGCCCGCAATACGCCACTAAGTTAGGATCAGCTACAATATCTTTCATTTTCACCCTCCACATTTTGATTTTGAAGTGGGGGACATTAAGACAGTGGGCGGCAATATCTCAATATAATTGATATGTTTGCTCATTCAGCTTATGAATAAGAGCCTGGCAATTCAGGTGATTTGAGCCTGCCCCACTCTGGAATTAATGTCCCCCTTTGTAAAAAACATTATAGTACATTTGTTCTGTATGCGCAAAAACCAGGCCGGATTTTACTGTACCTTTTTTACGGCCAGTTGACTCAAATCTAAACTGTCTGGTAAGAATGTTTGGGGGGTATCCCAGGAGGAGACAAAATCTCAGCCGCAGCTTCTCGTTCAGCCATGCTGGCTTCGTAGGCGTTCATCAAATCGATAAATTCTTCGGGGCGGGTGCAGGTGACGAGTTTGGCCCGCACTTTGGAACTGTGGGCCATGCCCCGGATGTATTTGACGATGTGCTTGCGGAACAGGATCAGGCCGCGCTCCTGGCCGTAAAAATCCAGCATCAAATCCAGGTGGCGTTGGATAAGGGCGGCTTTTTCGGCCAGCGTTACCTGCTCAATGTCTTTGCGCTGAAAAATCCAGGGGTTGCCGATGGCGGCGCGGGCGATCATCACCGCATCACAGCCGGTGTGCTGTTTGATGCGGTCGATGTCGGCCACGGTGCGCACATCGCCATTGCCGATAACGGGGATGCTGACCGCTTGCTTGATCTGGGCGATGGCGTCCCAACTGGCCTGTCCTTTGTACGCTTGCACTTTGGTACGGCCATGCACAGCGATGAGCGCCGCGCCGTTGTCTTCCATAACTTTGGCGACGTCCAGATAATTGAGCGACTCGTCATCCCAGCCCAACCGGATCTTTCCGGTAACAGGCACGGACACAGCTTGGTTGAGCCGGGCAAAAATTCGGCCGATTTTAGCGGGGTCTTTGAGCAGCGCCGCGCCCGAGCCTTTGGCCGACACTTTTTTGACGGAACAGCCCATATTCAGGTCGATGATGTCCGGCCCCAACGGTTCGATACGGCGGGCGGCTTCGGCCAGAATGGTTTCATCGTTTCCAAAAATCTGGAAAACTACGGGCGATTCGGAGGGATCGAAGCGAAGCATTTCCAGCGTACGGTCGTTGCCGTGTAAAATGCCGTCGGCGGAGACAAACTCGGTGTAGCTCATGGCCGAGCCGTACTCGCGGCAGATGAGGCGGTAGGGTTTATCAGAAAAACCGGCCATGGGCGAGAGGATCAAGTCGCCATATACCGGAATATTTTTGATTTTAAAAAGAGGAGCCGCAGCCGTCATATCAACCTTTTCTGCATTTATGAATCAGCAGGAGGCATGATAGCATCTTCAAAGTCGGTGTCAAGCAAAGCAGCGCCGGTTATATTTATTTTTTCTTTCCGGCGGCCAACCAGCCCAACGCCAGCAAAAGCAGCCCCGCCAGGGGAACCGCAAATTTCAGGGCCATTTGCCGGCCTGTTTCGGGCAAATACAACGGCCCCTGGACGGCAGCCGTGCTTTGTGGCGTGGCTGTGATGGCTGCCAACGCGGCGACGGTGGGGGTGCTGGTAGGAAAAGGCGTAGGCGTATCAGCCTCTTCCTCGTCATCGTCGTCATCTGCCGGAGCCGGGGTGAGCGTGGCGGTGGCATCCGAGATGATGGTAATGGGCACCTGCGTTGCTCCCGCATCTAAAATGTTATTGTAAACATCAATCGCGCCTTCGGTGCTGGCCTGGTTGACGGTGTTCACCACGCGGGTGGTGGCGGTAAAGACGGTGGTGATGACCACGGAGTCGAAGGGTTGAATATCGCCAAAATGATCGGTCAAGTCGGTCCAAACCAGCAATCCGTTGGCCTGGCTGATGATGTCGGGCGTGATGGGCCGGGCAAAATGGAATTCCAAAAAGGCGGGATCGTAGGTGTCGGTCAGAGGCAGGCGCGTCATCAGAGCAGCGCCGTCGTTGGTGATGATGTGGGTAAAAGTGAGAGGTAATCCGGTTTGGGGCGTGCTGCCCGGCGGGTGCAGCGATTTTACAATGGGCGCCGCGCCGCCAATAGCCTCGTTGGTGCGGCTGGTTGTGGCAGTCACCTCGCTTGAGCCATCGCTGTATTCCAAATCTTCGACCCGGGCATAATTTACCACAGCGGTTTGAGGATGTTCGGCGGTAAAGGCCAGCGTCACGGTGATAGATTGGCCGGGGTCAATAGGGTTAACGGCTGCAATCGCCCAGGTGATCTGCCCGCCGGCTTGCATCAGGCCATCCGGGGCAGGGGTAGCCCAGGCATAGGCCAGGATATCCTGCTCGTACTCATCCACCAGCGTTACCTGGGTCAGAGAGAGGGTTGAGTTGTTATTGGTTAAAACAATCGAAAAACTCAACACCTCGCCCACGCGGACCACATTGCTGCTGCGGTTCAAAGTTTTGGAAATGTCCACGCCTCCCTGCGCCAGGCTGATCTGTTGAACCTGCCATAAGCTGAACAGAGCCAGTACCAGCAACATTGAAGCCAGCAGGATTATTTGAATGACCGGTTTTAGTTTCATTCTTATCTCCTCCCCCACCCAATATTATTAGGGAACAGGAATCAAACAACTTTCGCATTTAGAAATTGGAGATTAGAGATTGGAAGATTTTTAGCCTGAAATCTCTAATCTCCATTCTCTAATATCCCGACGAATTGAGGAAGTTAATTAATTCTCATACCTAAAGATCGAATCGTTAACCGCCTTTTTCTCCGCCGGTAACGCGCCAGACCATGTACATTCGTTGAACGGCGGTGAGATTGGAAAAAATAGCCAGAATCCACAAAGCAATGGTCAATTGATGGAGCAGCAAGCCTATCACCAAAATAAAAATTCGTTCGAAGCGGGTGAACATGCCATCTTTCAGGGGAACGCCAATGCCCTCCGCTCTGGCGCGGGCATAACTGACCATCAAAGAGCCAACAACCGTGGCATAAATCAAGATCAGTTCGAGGTTCTGGTCCTGGCCAATCAGATAGACAAAAAGGCCCAAAAAAATGATCGCTTCTGAAAAGCGATCTAAGGTGGAATCTAAAAAGGCGCCAAAACGGCTCGTCCGCCCCATCATGCGGGCCAGCGTGCCGTCGATGGCATCAAACAGCGCGGCAGCAATGATGAGCAATCCTCCCCAAAAAAAGTGGCCCTGGGCCAAAACCCAGGCCACGCCCACCATCAACAGAAAGCCAATAACGGTAATAATGTTGGGCGAGAGGCCGGTTCGGCTGATAAAACGGGCCAGCGGTTCCAGGAATGTCCGGCTGTATTTTCGTACAACTTCACTTAACATGGTTGGAGTGCCTCCATCGTCCGGGAACTTCACTTTGAAGCTCTGCCGGCCCGTCAATTCACATAAATTTCGCCAACCCCTCGATTGGTCTTTCCTTTGGTATCAACCGCATCGGCGCCAATAATGAACGTACCCGGAATAGGGATGCTTTCTTCAATATTAGTACTGCATTCGGTTGCCCCGTTACATTTTTTATCTCCCCCCTTAAGCCCTACCTGGTTTTGAGTAAAGATTCCCCAGGTAAAGCTGGATACTCCATCGGGGTCCCATACCACAATTTTTATTTTCACCTTATCGCCAACATCATAGTTGTTACCATCGGGCAACTGCACGTCAACTTTTGGCCCCTGATTAGCCGGCGTGGGCGTTGGCGGCGTGGGCGTTGGCGGCGGTGGCGCGGGCGTATTGGTGGGCGGCGGCGGGGCCGGCGTATTGGTGGGCGGCGGCGGAGGGGGCGGT
>CAZTFF010000093.1:0-17051 GCA_964612485.1 uncultured Caldilineaceae bacterium | reverse complement strand
TCTTTTCCTCACCTAAAATCCATCTTCTCTATTTTTCCAAACCGGGAATTGCTGAATCCAGGATAAGCTGCCCAAAATAGGGATAGCCCACCTTGCCCGCCACCGGAATATGCTGCTCCCCATTGTAGTTGACCAGATAGACGTGGTCGCCCTCCGGCTCTCGCCCCACATCGATGTATTTCCGTAATTCAATGTAGCCGTCAGTGTCCAAAATTAATTCTCATTTCTAAACTTTGCATTGACCACCAGCAACTCATCCAGCATTGGGCCGGCGGTCTCAGGATCGCGCAGCAGAGGATCGGTGGTGAGGGCGGCCAGGGCCGGGGCGCGCCGGCCGGTAACGGCGGCTTCCACCACCAACTCCTGCCGGGCCACGTGGGGCGCAATGGCCGCGTAGGCCGGATAGGGCAAATCTCCCACCACCAGGGGGCGCACGCCCAGCGAGTCAACCTCGGCCACGCACTCAACGGTTACGTCGGGGGGAAGATTGCTGATCTGACCCTCGTTGGGAATGTTGACAAAAAACTTGCCAGCCGGCCCGCCCGACAGCGCCGCCATCACCGGCGCCAACTGTTCGTACGACATCGCCAACTCTTTCGACGCGCCGTTGACAAAACCCTCAATGTTGGCCCGCCGCTGCCGCGCCAACGTCTCCCGATGCTCAATCGTGGTCAACACCACCCCGTACCGCCCGCCGCACTGAGCGGCTTCCGTGAGAAAACCAGGGAAGAACTCGGCCACGTGACGATCTCCCGCGCCAAACAAAACGCCCATCTTCTCCAACAGCGAAAGCTTCACCGCCAGACGGTCTTTGAAAATATTGCGAATATCATCGATGTGATCGCCGGTAAATTCAAATACATCGTGCGCCGCCAGCCAATCGCGCAGCAGCGCCAGACCGTCGCGGCCATCCACATCCATTTTCAAAATGATCGGCAGGTGATTGATGCCGGCCACCTCCAGGGTGAATTTCTCCGGCGGCACCTCAAACAGCGGCGACAGGTGGCGGTCGCGAAAAATATCAACCTCGTGGCACAGGCCAATGGTGCGAATGGTGGTTTCGCGGGTGATGCCCCGGCAGATGGTGGTCATCGGATTGGTCAGGTTGAGCAGCCAGGCGTGGGGGCACAAATCTTCCATCTCGCGGGCCACCTGTACGGCAAAGGGAATGTGGCGCAGCCCCCGGGCCAGCCCGCCCGGCCCTACCGTATCACCCACGGATTGGAAAATGCCGTACCGTTCCGGGATAGCCAGATCGTGACGCATAGTGTCCAGCCCGCCAATGCCCACGCATAGAATGACAAAATCGGCCTCGCGTAAAGACTCCGCCCGGTTGGTGGTGGCGGAGATGTTCATGTTCACGCCCACCTGGTTTACAATGCGCCGGCAGGCGCGGGTCAGCAGGTCGAGAGCGTCGGGGTCAATATCGTGCAACACCAGGTTGGCGCCGGCCAGGGTGGGGGTCAGGGCCATATCAGCGACCAGCCCCGGCGTCCACTGCACGCTGCCGCCGCCGATAAAAGCAATTTTCATCGGGTTGCCTCCTTTTTTAAAGATGATGGGGGTAACATTATCCTTTCACCGCACCGGCCATCACGCCTTCTACAAATAAGCGGCGGAACAGAATGTATACGATCACCAGGGGAATGGTAGAGATAAAAATTCCGGCAAAAATGACCTGGAAATTGGTGGTATATTGCCCGGCAAAGCTCTGGATCAGGGGCAGCAGGGTGGTGTTGGAGGGGTCCAGGTAAACATAGGGCGCGATAAAATCATTCCAGAAATAGGGCAGCATCACCACCGTCACCCCGGCGATGGGCACTTTCATCAATGGGAACAAAATGTAGCGCGTGTACTGCCAGCGGCTGGCGCCGTCGATGTAGGCGGCATCTTCCAATTCTGCCGGGATGGTGGAAATGTAGGCGGTAAAGATCATCGTAGACAGGGCCGTTCCCTGAATGTGCAGCAGGATGATGACCCAAATTTGGCTGGCTTCCCGCATCAGGCCCGGATCGGCATAGCCGGGCAGCCGGGTCAGGAACCATTGGACAATGATGAACTGCGGCACCAAAATCAACATGATGGGAATGACGGCTTGCAAGAGGTAGACATTGTAAACAAACATCTGGTATCTGCGCCGCAGCCCGGCAATGGCCGAGGCTGTCAGCACAGATAAAGCGTTGATGCCGATGACGCTGCCCACGGTAACAATCACAGTCCTGATCAACGAGGGCAAAAAGCGGTCGTTGGTGAGCAGCACGATCCAGCCGTTGTAGCGGACAAAGGGTTGGAAGTAGTTTCTGATCTTATATTCGGGGATGTTATATTCTTCGGCAATGCGCTTCAATTTCCACTTGGGATTGATATACTCGGTTTCAGCAATCCCCAGATCGCGCTTGACTTTATTGAGGTCCAGGTTATAGAAGACAGACATGTTGCCTAGATCGGCTTCCAGGCTGATTTCTTCGGCGGGCGGCAGCCAGAGCCATAAATCGGTGGCATCCTTGGTTCCTACAAAAGTTCGCACAAACAGAATGTAAAAGGGCGATAGCGTAATTACCGAATAGACGATAAAAAAGAGGGTGATCAAACCCTTGAAGGCCAGTTTGCGCCAACTTCGATCAGGTTTATATCCTCGTGGGGTCAACGTTTCTTGCTGCACTGATAGGGGATTTGTTTCTGTCGTCACTGCTTCATACTCCTTAACACTACGGTCAGTTTAGACATCATACGAAAGCCGTTTTTGTAACCGTTGCAGTAAAATGCCGATCAGGGCCAGGGGCAAAAACGTTTCCACCGACATCGCCAGCCCCAGCGACATCCGCTCGATGGCAAAGGCGTATTTAAAGAATACAATGGAGACAAACTCGGCGGATTGGTTGCCGGACAGACCGCCCAGGGCAACCAGAACATCAAAAATCCTGAATGACCCCAACAGGCAAAAAATAGTGGCGATAATGAACGAGGGAATCATCTGCGGAAAATAAACGTACCACAGCCGCTGCCAGTAGACGGCGCCATCCACTATGGAGGCTTCGATGGTTTCTTTGGGAATACTCAACAGCCCGGTAATAAAGATGGCCAGGTTGTAGCCCGCGTGCTGCCAGCCGATCATTACCGGCAGGGTATAAGTGGCGCCGGCCTCGCTTTTGATGCTGATGGGTTGTTCAATCAGCCCCAGGTCTCGCAACAGCAGGTTGATGGTGCCGTTGACTTCGGAAAAGAGCATGACCGCGATGAACCCAATGGCCAGCCCGGACACCATGCGGGGCAGGTAGATGATGGTGAAAAAGCCGCCGCGAAAGCCGATTTCATACATCAACAGGGCCAGGCTCAAGCCAAACACATAGACCATCACATAGTTCAGCAGAGTGAAACGAGCGGTACGCCACAACGCCGGGAAAAAAGCGGCGGCAATATCCGGGTCTGTCACCACGCGGGTGAAGTTTTCCAGCCCTACATAACTCACTTCCGGGTCTAAAAAACTGGAGCGGTCGGTGAGCAGAATGGGGATGGCCACAAACAGGGGCAGAATGGTTAAGACAAAGAAGAGGATCAATTGGGGCGCAATCAACACAAAGTCTTGAAACATACGGCGGTTGGCCGGTTTGGCAAAATATTGACCAATTTTTGAAAATAAGCCTTGCGTTTCATCGCCTTTAGATAGATTAGTGGCTACAGAACTCATTATTATCTTCCTACAAAAGTTAAATCAGCGTTATATTGGGTCTGACAGGTTACGCAACCGGGCCGTAACCTGTCAGACGAAGGACAACGGAGGGCAAATGTTGTTTAACCCATCGAGTAGCTGTCTTCCCAGTTGCCCTGGAGCCAGTCCAGCATGCCTTCAACAGAAATTTCATCTTGCATTAACTCGCCCAATTTGGTGGGCAGGGCGCCGTTTTCATCAAACACGCCTTTGGCCCCTTCGTTGATGAAGCGGGCGGCGGCCAGTTGGCCGGAGGCTTCCGCTTCGATTTCGACCGTATTATAGATGCCGTCCGGCGTGTAGAACTCTTTGAGCATGCCGTCCCACTGGCCACCGGTCAGGTCTAACGACTCATCCAGGGTGTAGACGGTGGGCTGGCTTTGCATCTCGGCCCGCATTCTGACCGCTTCGGGGCTGAAGAACCAGAAGTAGGCATCCAGGATAACGGGCCATTCAGGCTTGTCCATGGCGGCCTGATACAGCAAGGCGGCGTCGGGTTCGGCCACGTCGCGCATGAAGTTCACCCAGGCATCCTGTCCCTCGGCGGGTGGAGTGGCCGGAAGACCGGCTTGAACAGCGGTGGGGTCGGCGGCCAGCATCTTGTCCCAGACCCAGGGGCCGTGCAGCAGCATCACCGATTTCTTGGCAATGTAGCTGGCTTCCATCTCCGATTCCCAATCTCGCAGCCACCATTTTTCGGGGATGATGCCTTTTTCGTGCCAGGTTTTGAGCGTTTCAAAGGTGTGGCGATAGGGTGAGGCCGGATCGTTGAAGGCCATTTCGCCCAGGTAACATTGGCGCTGCTGCTCGCGCTGGCCGTCGGGGAAGGCCATGCTGAGCATGTGAACGTGGTTGGTGCCGACGCCCCAAGCATGCCAGGCCAGATCAAAGAAGTGATCCACATCCGGGTTCGAGGCGGCCCATTCGGTGCCCGCTTCCAGGAAATTCTGCAAATCGTCCCAAGTTTGCACGCTGTTGCGCGGGTCCAGGCCGGCTTCTTCCATTAAATCCACGTGGTAGTGCCAGGTAAAGATACGGCCCACCAGGATACGGCCGGCAAAGGCCACATCTTCAATGCCCCATTGGGTGGTAAAAGCGTTTTTGGCGTCATACTCGTAGCGGTCCCACCAAGGGAAATCAACATCAAGCATATTGACAAAGAGCTGGTAGTTGTCTTTGGTGGGTGGACGAAATTGATCCATGGCCGGGATCCAGCCGCCGGCAATTTTGGCCTCGTGCGCCGGCTGTTCTTCTTCGTTTACGGAAAAGACTTTAACCTGAACGCCGGGATTTTGCTGGGCATAAACATCCCATATCTGCTGTTCGGCATTGGCGTATTCGGGGTTTTGGGAGCGGACTTCCAGCACCACCTCTTCAGGCGGCGGCGCTTCCGGTTCCGGGGTGGCCGTGACCACTACTTCTTTTTCTACTTCGACTTCTTTTTCGACGATGACAGTTTCAACAACTTTTTCGCCTTCTTTTTCAACAATGACCGTTTCCACAATTTTCTCCGGTGTTGGCTGCGCCCCACAGGCGGCTAACACGCTGCCCGCGGCGGCTCCGGCAGAAATATTGAGAAACTTACGTCGGCTTAGACCCTTCTTCATGAGAATTCTCCTTTACTCTTGCTGCCTTAGAATTGATGATTTGTTAATTATGTTTGCTGCTTTATTGAACAAAACTCGCTGCAATGGAATCATCCTTCATCATTGTAAGATATACACATCACCTCCTTGGGGTCACAGAGAACAGGCCATCAAGAACCTGCGCTTTGAATGTGATCACCTTGCAGCATGAAGTAGGATCGGGTCTAAATAGAACGAAAAGTTTGCGTGTTCAGGTGTAAAGGAAAAATCATCAAGACGATGTCTAAGCCTTGGCTGCATTGGGCCACATCAAGCTCTGTGTTTCTGTTGAGGATACATTCTTGGACCGGCCAGGTTTTAATGTAGCCTCATTTTATTGGCTCTTATACAATTATCCTTTCTTATCCGCATAAAAATTTTGCAACACGTAAAAGGCCAATTTTTTGGTCTGTTTATCATCGGCAATCAGCCCCTTGCGGTTGTATCCTTTTTGAAATCGATTATAGCGGCGCTCGGCTCGAAAATCATACAAAATCCAGGGCGTCATGCCTTTGACGTAGGGAACCGCTTGCAGGTGTTTGATCTGTTCTTCATACACGTAGGCCATATACTCTTCGGTAAACATATCGCTGCGGCAGCCGTGGTGCCCGGCCAGCGCGCCGGCCCCCACTTCGGAAATGATGACCGGCTTGTCGGGGTGGGAGTTGTGGATCAATTGGCCCAGCTTGTTGAAATCAGGATCGTACCAGCCGTAATACTCGTTGAGACCAATCACGTCGAGATGTTGGGCCAGCCGGTCCTCAATAGCCAGCTTATGATGATTCACCAGGCAGGCCGCCGAGGTCAGCCGGGAAGGATCGGTTTGTTTGGCGGTGCGGGCCAGCCGCCCCATAAAGGCCAGCCGCTCGTCGGTATCAGCGTTTTCATTGCCCACCGACCAGATAATTACGCTGGCCCGGTTCCGGTCCCGTTTGATCAGTTCCAGCAGTTGGTTTTCCGCGTCCTGATAGGTGGCCGGATTATCAAAATCGATGGCCCAATAAACCGGAATCTCTTCCCACAACAGCAGCCCCGCCTCGTCGGCAAGTTCTGCCACCCGCTCGGTGTGGGGATAATGGGCCAGGCGCAGGCAGTTGCAGTTCAGCTCTTTGGCGTGAGCAAAGCGGCGGCGGATGTCGGCCTCGGTGCTCACTTTGCCCAGGGCGGTATCATCTTCGTGGCAGGCGACGCCGCGCAAATAGATTTCCTCACCGTTCAAATAAATCGCCGTGCCCCGCACATCAATCTGGCGGAAACCCACCCGGTCGGTAATCTGGTCTGTGCCATACGTCACGCGAACCTCGTACAGTTTGGGATTCTCCGGCGACCAGAGTTCAGGCGCGGCCTCCAGACTGAAATTCGCTTCTGCCCCTTGCAATGAAAGCGCGTGTTGAATTCCCAACTCCGGGATGTCAATTTGAACCGGGCCGGCCTTTGTCTCTCCATCAACCGTCACTTTTCCGGTCAGCTTGTTGTATTGATCGTCAGGCACCAGATAGATGAAAAAATCTTTGATAAAGGAGGGGTTGAGCCGGTATAGTTCAACATCGCGGTAAATGCCGCCGTAATTGAACCAGTCGGTGTTGCGCATGGGCACCCGGTCCAGCGTGCGCGTATTGTTAACGCATAGTTGCAGGATATTGGCGGGTTGAAGATGGCCCGTCAATTCCACAAAAAACGGGGTCGATCCGCCGTAATGGTTGCCTAAAAAGGTTTCGTTGAGATAAACTTTGGTATCGTAATTGGCCCCGCCCACCCGCAGAAAGACGCGTTCATTTTTTTCAAGCGGACGGTAGGTGAAGGTGCGGGTGTACCAGGCGCTGCCCTCGTAATAGTGGTACATCGGTTGGGCCAGATTCCAGCACGAAGGAACCCGGATCAATTCTTCGCTATTGGCATCATAATCCCAGGGGATAGGGCAGTTGTTGGCGTCTACTTTGTCTAGGATGTGCCAGTCGGCGCGCAGGCCGGTGTCGTAGGGATCAATCGTAAAGTGCCACAGACCGTTCAGGCTCTCTTTGGGCCGGTTGCGGCAAAACACCATGGTGGTATGGTTGAGGTTCTGTAAATTGTGTCGACAGTAATAGGTCTCGTCGTGAACATGCTTCTTTTCGTTCATAGGTTGGTCGACTTTATTCATGCGGAGGGGGCCTCTTCTGTTAAGTTTTTTGATGCCTTGACTGGGGATGAACTGGATGGTGAGGGAGGCGGCGCGCAGGACTCACGCTCGATCAATTCGCTCCGAACCACAATATGGGCGTAGTGCAAATACCGATTCTCGATATTTTTCATCAACAATTCCGCGGCCAGGTACCCCATCTCCACCATCGGCAGGCCCACGGTGGTCAAGCCGGGAAAGCCGGGAGGCGACTCTACAGCATCATCCAGGCCGATCACCGAAATATCCCGGGGAACTTGCAAGCCGGTTTCCCGCAGCCCCCGCATAATGCTGATGGCGTTTCGATCATTGGTAGCAAAAACCGCAGTAATGTCCGGGCGCTGTTTGACCAGTGTTTTGACAGCGTCCGCTTCACCGGCCCCCTCGGCCAGCACAATCAGGCTCTCATCCACCGGTTCGCCCATCTTGACCAGCGTATCTTTGTAGCATTCCAACCGTTTGGCAAACCAATCGTATTTTGGTTCTACCTCACGGCCTACAAACGCAATCTTGCGATGCCCCAGTTCAACCAGATGATCCATGGCCAGGGCGGCGTGCAAATAATGATCCTGCCCCACCGTATTCACCGGCCATTCGATCCATTTCCGGCCAATGATCACCATGGGCATCTCTTTTTCCAGAAAGCGGTGAAAGATGCGGCCTTCGCGGTGGGCGCTTAACCCCATCAGAATAATACCGTCCAGGCCAAGCTGCTCTCCCTCTAAAAGTTGGAACCCCAGGGATTGGGTGTCGTCGCTGCCGTAATTGGTGATCAGGTTCAAATTAATATCCTGGTCACCGATAAACGCTTGAATACCTTCCAGATATTTGGAGAAAATGGGCGCCGGCTGCGGCCCGGAGTCGGGGTGTTCTTGATGGACTACGGCAATTGATTTTCTGCCGGATGCACGTTTGACCGACCGCCGGTCCGGCAGGCGATAGCCTAATTCATCGGCGGTTTTCAAGACAATGTCTTGCAGATCGGGAGAAATGCCGGGTTTGTTGTTCAAAGCCAGTGAAACCGCAGCTTTGGACACCCCCACTTGTTTGGCTATATCGTCCATGGTAACAGGCATATTAACAATTCCTCTAAATTTCATTTAACAATATCATATATTTATTAAGTAAATTTACTTTACTAAAGTTTAGTATTTTTGTCAAGTCATTGGGTATAATTTTAGGGCTTTCATTTTAATTCCATCCGATCAAAGAAACTGATACTCAAAATCGGCAGGGTAATTGAAGTGAGAATCAGCCGGCATTTGTAGCATCAGATTGGGTTGGGTATAATCATTTTAGGCAAGATGTGTCCCCATTGGGCTGCATCAAGCTCTGTGTAGAAGAGACCTCGTTGGACCGGCCAAAGTCACGGGGTCTCTTTCTTTTTGAACCACCCCAAACAAAAAGACGTACCTGGCGAATGTTAAGTTTAGTATCTATAACAATCCAACCAAATACGTCTTGAGTATAAATATGGATGATGCTATTGCTGATCGTGCGGACTAAAACCCCTGTAATCGGCTAAAATCGGCGTAACCTCGCGTTAAATCGCGGATGTCCTGCAGCAAGGCCAGACGATTTTGTTTGACAGCCTCATCTTCATCCATCACCAATACGTTATCAAAAAAGGTGTTGATGGGATCGACCAAAATTTCTCGAAGCGTGGAGACCACGTCGGCCATGGTGGCCTCATAATTTAGATTATCACCAGCGCGCCCGTAAGCGGCCAATAGATTTTTCTCGGCTTCTTCGGTGAAATGGTCCGGCTGCACCGTGTACCGGTCTTCCAATCCACGCACAATACGCACGCAGCGAGCGTAGGCGTTGAGCGTATCGTCCCAATCATCCCGGACCACCGCTTTGGCCAGATCTCGCGCGGCCAGCAGCGCCGGCCAGGGATCATCGCCGCGTTCCGCCAGCACGGCCTGAACCACATCGTGCGGCAGGTCGTGTTCCTCTTTTAAGACCCCTTCCAGCCGACGGCGGACAAAGCCGGCGGTTTCGGCCAGCGACTCGTCAGGCACCTCGAGTGGCATCAGCTGCGCGGCCAAAGCCAACCCTTCAGCAATGTTAAAATCTGTCTCTGTTTCCAACAGAATCGTCACCAGGGAGAGCGCGTCCCGCCGCAGGGCAAAGGGATCAGCGGAACCGGTCGGCGCTTTGCCCACGGCGAAAAGGCCGCACAGGCTGTCAAGCCGGTTGGTCAGGTTCAGAACCAGCCCGGCCCGGCTGAGCGAATCATTCAGCAGTTGGGTTTGGGGATAATAATGCTCCACAATGGCGGCGGCCACGGCTTCGGATTCGCCGGAGATTTTGGCGTACTCGCAGCCCATCACACCCTGCAAACTGGTCAGTTCCACCACCATATGGGTGGCCAGATCAGCCTTGCACAGATGGGCGGCGCGTTTGACAATTTCTATTTCACCAGATGATAACTCTAACTGTTCCGCCAGTTGGGGGGCCAGGGTTTCCAGCCGCTTGCTTTTGTCGAGCATCGAGCCAAGCTGCTCTTGAAACGTCAGCGTATCAAGCCGGGGCAGAAATTCCTCTAACGATTTCTCCGTATCGGCCTTGAAAAAAAACTCGGCATCGGCGTAGCGGGCGCGGATGACGCTCTCGTTGCCGCGGCGCACCGTATCAAGATGTTGACGGCCGCCGTTGCGCACGCCGATAAAGTGGGGCAGCAGCTTGCCATTTTGACCCACCACCGGGAAGTAGCGCTGGTGCTTTTTCATCACCGTGATCAGCACAGGTTCGGGCAGGACCAAATATTTTTTCTCAAAAGTGCCCAAAAAGGCGGTGGGCTGTTCTACCAGATGGGTCACTTCTTCGAGCAGCGCCGGGTCTTCCGGTACGGTTCCGTCAACTTCAGCAGCGGTGGCCTCAAGCTGTTGTTTGATGGCCGCGCGGCGGGCTTCGGCATCGATCAAGATCCGATATTCAGCCACCCGGTCGAGATACTCGCCTGCCGATTTAATTTCTATTTCGGGCGATCCTTCGGGGCGCAGGCCGTGGGTGGTGCGGCCACTAGCTAAAGCGGCGTAAGTAAAAGGCACCACCGCCTCGCCCAGCAGCGCCACCAGCCGGCGGATCGGGCGGCTGTAGGTGGTTTTGGCCACCTCCTCGCCCACCTGCGCCGAGGCCAGCCAGCGCATCGACTTGCCAAAGGGAATGCTGCGAATAAAATTGGGCAGGCTTTCGGCCAGCACCTCGGCGGCGGGGCGGCCCTCGGTGCGTACGGTGGCTACCACGTATTGGCCGCCGTCCATCTCCCGCACTTCCAGGTCAGACACGGCCACGCCTTTGCCGCGGGCAAAGCCCTGGGCGGCTTTGGTGGGGTTGCCGCCGGCATCAAAAGCAATTTTGGCCGATGGGCCACGGGCTTCTTCTTCCAAATCCTGTTGGCGCGGGGCCAGTTCATCCACCAAAACAGCCAGCCGGCGCGGCGTGCCGAACACCTGAATATCGCCATGTTCCAGCCGTAGATCGGCCAAGAATTTGGGCGCGGCTTCATTGAAGTAAACCAGCGCATCGGTCACATCGTGCGAGGGCAATTCTTCGGAACCGATTTCCAACAAAAACCGGGTGGGTTTCGTGATGGGGTCAGGCTGCGGGGCAAGTTCCTCGGCGGCTCTGGCCGGCATATGGTCCAGCAGCGGGTATTCCAGATGCTGGCGCTGTTCCACATAGGCTTGGGCCACCTGCTGCGACATCCGCCGCATGCGGCCAAAGTAAGCGGCCCGCTCCGTAACACCAATGGCGCCCCGCGTATCGAGAATGTTGAAGGTGTGGGAGCATTTGAGCACGTAATCGTGGGCCGGCACCACCAGTCCTTTTTCCAGGCAGCGCAAGCACTCGGCCTCGTAGAAATTGTAAGTTTCGACCAGGGCGTCCACATCAGCCACGTTGAAATCATACTCGCAATATTCAATCTCCTGGCGGAGCAGAATATCGCCGTAGGTTTGGCGGCCATCCCAATCGATTTCCCAGACGCTGTCCACGTTTTGCAGGTACATGGCGATGCGTTCCAGGCCGTAGGTCAGTTCCACGGCTACGGGGTCCAGAGTGAAGCCGCCCGATTGCTGAAAATAAGTGTACTGGCTGATCTCCATGCCGTCGAGCCAGACTTCCCAGCCCAGGCCCCACGCGCCCAGGGCCGGGCTTTCCCAATTGTCCTCCACAAAACGAATATCGTGCTCTTCGCGGTTCAGGCCGATGGCGTAGAGGCTGCCCAGGTATAATTCCTGGGGATTGCCGGGGTCGGGCTGCAAAATCACCTGGAATTGGTGGTGCATTTGCATGCGGTTGGGGTTATCGCCAAAACGGCCGTCGTCGGGCCGGAAGGAGGGTTCCACATAGCCGATGTTCCACGGTTCGGGGCCAAGCACGCGCAGGGTGGTGCCGGGATTGGCCGTGCCCGCGCCCACGGACTCGTGGTAGGGCTGCCAGATGAGCGCGCCTTGATCGGCCCAGTATTGTTGAAGGGTCATGATGATTTGTTGAAAGTTAAGGGGTTGGGTCATAATCTATACGAATTTTACTCCTGTTTGGGTAATAGTGGTTCAATTGCGGCCAGTACGTCAGGGACATCCACTTCCGTCGTTTTCCACACCTGGTTAAGATCGACAATGAAGTACCGATCCGAAAAGGGCCAATTCCTCAATCTGCCGGCGTTGGCAAAAATCGGCAATTTTGTCTTCGGCTATGGTTACATTTGTTGAAAGCATCTTACCTCTAATTCATGATCAAACCGTTTGCCGAATTATACCACGAGGGCAAATTCTTTCACAGTCGTTTCAATCGCCTGATAAAATCCACGCTTTTGAGCTGCCGCTCCAATATAAAGGTGATGTAGCGCATCAGCAAATTTTCAACCTGTTGCCGGGTATTGGGGTTGAGTTGCAAGCGCGATGCTTTTTCCCACGATTCGGTTTGCAAAAAACGCAAGACTTTGAGCACGGCCAGGGGCAGCGGCTCGGCGTTGGGCCGATCCCGGCCATGGTTCGGGCAGAGCGTGCCGCCATCGGCGATGTGGAAATAGTTTTCTACCGGTTCCAGCGCTTCGTTGCAGGCCAGGCAGAAAAAAAGCTGGGGCTGGTAGCCGGTCAGGCTGAGCAGGTGCAACTCGAAGTAACGCAAGGCCAAAAAGGGATCGTCGCCGTGGCCCAAATGGGCCAGGGTAAGGGCCAATAATTCAAATAAGGGTTGGTTGGGATCGTGTTCTTCGGTGAAACGGTCCACCAGTTCGGCCAGGTAGTAAGCGCTGCTGGTTTTTTCCAGGTCATCGCGCAGGTCGCGGTAGGGTTCTACAATTTCGGCCTGGGAAACGATGTCCCATGTACGGCCCTGGGCGACGAGCATATCGGTTAGCATAAAAAGTTCGACATGCCCGGCCTTACGGCTGGTGGTTTTACGCACACCTTTGGCCAGCAGGCGCAATTTACCGCGCTCCGGGCTAAAGACCGTGAGCAGGCGGTCGGCCTCGCCAAAATCAGAGCGGCGCAGGATGATGGCATCGGTTCGATATAGACGGTCACTCATAGGGGTGGATTATACTATTAGAGTGGATTTTCTGCGAATATAAGAATTTTGAGGGGTTAAGAGGGTGATGAACACGCCCTGGCCGTACGATCCGGGCTGAATGAGAGTCAGGCCGGCAGGTGTTCCGGCCCGAAACTGTGAGGCAGCAAATCGGCGAGGGTAAACAGCTGGTAGGTGCCTTCAAGATCGCTGATAATCACCGTCAGATTGGGGGCAAATTCGCGCAAAACCTGGCGGCAAACGCCGCAGGGCGCGCCACCATTGACAGTCACAATGGCAATGGCTTCAAAATTTTTGTGGCCTTCGGACACCGCTTTGAACACGGCCACGCGCTCGGCGCACATTGAGGGGCCGTAGGAGGCGTTTTCCACATTACACCCCCGGTAAATCTTTCCCTCGGCGGTCAGCAAAGCCGCGCCCACTTTATAATTGGAGTAGGGGGCATAAGCCAATTCTCTGGCAGCAATAGCCTGCTGGATTAGGTGATCCCATTGATCTGTCATCGTTACCCCATACAACTATTTTACGGAGAGCCGGAAACCGTATTGCGGGTATCTCTCATAAGTTTTTCCCCATGGTTATGGCTTTGCAACGGTAATTCTTGGCTTTCTTCGGGTCGGGTGTTGCTTGATGTTTCTTGAAGCAGTTGAATTTTTACCCGGCCAATCCGATGCCCATCTACCGCCAGGACCGTTAAACGGGTATCGGCCACAACCACCGAATCGCCAACTTCGGGAACCCGACCTATCATCGTATAAACCAATCCTCCCAAGGTATCGCTTTCAGCGGTGGGTAATTCAATATCCATAATGTGGTTGATGTCATCCAGGTCGGCTCGGGCGTTAAAGATGTATTCATGATCGGTGATGCGTTCCATAAAAAACTCATCACTATCATACTCATCCTGAATCTCGCCCACAATCTCTTCCACCACATCTTCAATGGTGACCAATCCGGCCATACCACCATACTCATCAACCACAATAGCGATCTGCAATTTTCTGGTTTGCAGTTCGCGCAACAACTCGCTGACCGGCTTGGTTTCCGGCACAAAATAAACTTCTCTCACCAGGCTGTGAACCAGCGACGGTTCGGCGCCATCACGCCAATGGGCCAGCAAATCTTTGGCATACAGAATGCCCACCACATTATCTATATGCTCTGAAAAAACCGGCAATCGGGAGTGACCGGCCTCCAAAATAACGTCCAGAGCATCGCGTACCCTGGTTTGTGCCTCCACTGCCACCACATCAATGCGGGGAATCATAATTTCGCGGGCCAGGGTATCATCCAGATTAAAAATGGAATAGATCATGGCCTTTTCATCTTTTCTGAGCGCGCCGCCCTCTTCACTGGCATCCACATAAGCGCGCAAATCCTCTTCGGTGATGATGCCCAGGCCAACAATCGTGCCCTGTTCAGATCGGCCGGTTAGCCGCCAACTGAACCGAGTTACCATTCGGGCCAGGGGCGCAACGATATAGGAGAGAAGATACATGATGGGGATAGAGCTAAACGCAATGCTTTCAGCGCGATGGCGCGCGATCTCGCGGGGAACGAGTTCACCAAAGATCAGGGTTGCCAACCCGGCCAAAATGATGATGATTCCGGCAGCAACAAGATCGTTCGTAAAAAGCGCTTGGGCCAGCCGAGGGCTGAAAACCAGAACAGCAAAAGCAATAATAAAAAATCCGATAAATTTGAGAACAAACTGCTCTGTGGCCAGTAATCGCGAGGCATCGTCGGCGAGGCTATCGATCCGCCTGGCACCACGTCGACCTTCTTCTATTAACTGCAATCGCCGTGATTTCCGAATAGATACAATCGCTTCTTTTGCCGCCGCAAAAAAGGCGTGCAGAGCTAACAAAACAAAAAGAACAAGAATATACGTCGAACTGTCAGGGTCCAAAAAAACAACTCCAACAAAACCTTATTTGAATGAAAGAGAGCAAACTCTCCAACCTATTATTTTTTATCCGCCTGCGGCTTTCTTGAACGGGCCGGAACCCCAAAAGCTACAGAATTATCAGGCACATCTTTAGTGACAACCGCGCCGGCACCTGTTTTTGCATTTTTCCCGATATTGACCGGCGCTACCAGCATCGTATCGCTGCCAATAAAGGCGTCATCACCAATCTCAGTTTTGTGCTTACTTACACCATCATAATTGCAGGTAATGGTTCCTGCGCCTATGTTGACCCCTTGGCCGGTGTGAGCGTCTCCCAAATAACTAAAATGCCCCATTTTGGTGCGGGGGCCAAGATAGGAGTTTTTTACCTCGCCAAAATTCCCCATATGGACACCCTCGGCCAGATGAGCGCCTTTGCGGAGATGACCAAAGGGGCCAATATCAACATTATCTTCCATCACGGCCTGCTCAACCACCGAAAACCGGATTTCACAGCCATTGCCAACGGTTGCATCGTCAACATAGCTGTTGGGGCCAATCATGCAATCAGTTCCGATGGTTGTATGCCCCAACAGGTGCGTATTGGGTTGAATAACCGTATCCTGACCAATGGTAACTTCAAGCCCAATATAAGTGGTAGCCGGATCAATCAAGGTAACGCCGGCTTCCATCCATTTTTGGTTGATCCGCTGGCGCAACGCTGCTTCAACTTGCGCCAGATGCGCCCGATTGTTGATTCCCAAAGCTTCTACCTCATCCTCCAACATTTCAGCCCCCACCGGCGCCTCCTGTTCTCCGGCTATTTGCACCAGATCGGTAACATAATATTCGCCTTTGGCGCTGAGGGGAATATTTTTCAGATTCTGCCACAACCAATCGGCCTGAAAAACATAAACGCCCACGTTCAATTCGCGAATGGCTTTTTGTTCAGGCGTACAGGCCGCCTCTTCCACAATGGCCTGGACGTAGCCGCGTTCGTTTCGTACCACCCGGCCAAATCCTAATGGATTTTTCCGCTCCACCATCAACATAGCCACGGGACCTGGACCGGACTGATATAAATCAACCAATTTTTTGAAAGTTTGGGTTGAAAGAAGCGGCAGGTCGCCGGGTATCACCAAAATGGTGTCTGCTTTACCTTCCAGAAGAGGTTGGGCCTGTTGGACGGCGTGGCCGGTTCCCAACTGGGGCGATTGTACGGCAAATAAAGCGTCACCGGCAAACATGGCCTGAACGCGCTCAGATTGATGGCCCACAATCACCACCGCCTCAACCGGATTGAGCGGCGTCACCGCATCTAAGATATGGCGGAGCATAGGTTTACCCAAAATGGGGTGAAGAACTTTGGGGATTTTCGACTTCATCCGGGTGCCCATCCCGGCAGCCATAATTACAGTAGCAAGGTTCATTCTATTATTGGGAACTTCTGTTGATTAAGAGGTCGAAACTTTTGCAAATAATTGTAACACAGGGCCTGCAATATATCAAGACCCATAGAAATAAAAAAAAGCCCCCTTGGCAATGACCTACTCTCCCAGAGGGTCGCCCCTCAAGTACCATCGGCGCTGGCGGGCTTAACTACCGGGTTCGGGATGGAGCCGGGTGTACCCCCGCCGCTAAAATCACCAAGAAGACTTTTTTGACAAAGTATGAATTATGAGGGAGGAAAGATGAACACTTTTTACTTCACATTTCATCCCTTCGCCTTCATTTGTAGTACTCTAAAAACTAAATAGAACGGATTGGTCCAATTCCCAAGGTAATACATAAATGATTAAGCCTTCGGCCATTAGTATGGCTTAGCTGAATGCATTGCTGCACTTACACATGCCACCTATCAAGCTGGTGGTCTACCAGCGGCCTCTCCTGGATTAAAACCAGATGGTAATCTCATCTTGAGGCGAGTTTCCCACTTAGATGCTTTCAGCGGTTATCTCTGCCCGACATAGCTACCCAGCGATGCACCTGGCGGTACAACTGGCACACCAGCGGTCGGTCCACCCCGGTCCTCTCGTACTAGGGGCAGCTCCTCTCAAATTACCTACGCCCACAGAGGATAGAGACCGACCTGTCTCACGACGGTCTGAACCCAGCTCGCGTACCGCTTTA
>CAZTFF010000092.1:0-17578 GCA_964612485.1 uncultured Caldilineaceae bacterium | reverse complement strand
AATTTTTGTTGCCTTCTCATTTGGGAGGCGATTATTCAGGCCCGTAGCTCAATTGGCAGAGCAACTGACTCTTAATCAGTGGGTTGAGGGTTCGAGTCCCTCCGGGCCTATACAAGATGTAGTTGGTAATTCGTATTGGCAATCTTTATCGCTTTTCGGCCAGATAGGTAAAAAAGCCGGCCCGCCGCAAGGCTTTCAAGGTTAAGGTCCCCAATATTCCGCCGATGGCGCCAAACACAATGTAGCCCACCACGGCCCACGCCAACCCCAGGGCAATGAAGCCAACCGGCGCGCCGGCTATTACGCCAAACCCCCACTTTACGATCAGTTTACTCAAATGGCCCAAAATCCCCACCAGGGCAGCCACATACAGATTTTCCGGGTTGCCCAGGAGCAGAAGAGCTAAATCCGTACCCACGCCGATTATCGTGTACGACAAAAAGGTATTCAATGCGCCCAAATCACCCATCCCCAAAAAAGCAGCCAGTATTCCCGAAGTGAGACCGACTACACTGGTTGCACCGGGTTTGTGCACCACGCCGGCGGCCACAATTACAATCGCCATCCAAAAAACGCCGGAGTGGCCGGGCAATTGCAGGGGCAGTCGTAGAGCGATTTTGGCTACCACAATCAAAGCAGCGAACATGGCCAACAAAATCAATTCAAAAGTGGAAAAATAGCTGCGGCTCATGGGTGGCGGACCTCTATCTGGTCAGCGTCTTGCACCCATTCGTCACGGGTGTTGAGGTTTTCCAGCAAAGAGACCAGTTTCAGCGTGCCTCGATTGGATAGATCAAACATCACCATATTGGCCGGCTCGTTGACGTCTGCCCAGTTTAATTGGGCCGCCTTCTCGCGGCTACTGCTGCTGACGATGATGGTGGTGTCTGTTGTCAGTTCAGTTTCGGCTACTGCCAGTAAAATCACATCGCGGAGCAGCCATCCCGTTTGTTCCTTCTCCTCTTCGGGTTCAATAAAACTCACCTGCTTCAAATTATTCAGATCGTTCGGGCTGAATTTCCCCGCAAATTTTTGATCAACATAGATGGGAATTTCTCCGGGTTGTAACGCCTGGCCCGCGCTGCTTTGCCGCCGCAAAACATCGACGCCTAAAATAAGTCCAACAATAATCAGCACAATAATGATACCAATCCCAATTCGCGTTTTTTGACTCACACTATCTCCTCTCTGTTATTTCCACAAGATCAATCCTAGGCTGACCGCCGCAATTGCCAGAAGCAACATCCAGTCTGTTGGCTTCATTGCCAACTGTCGGTAGGGATGACGGTGGGGCGTCTCAAAGCCGCGGGCGTAAGCCGCTTCGGTGGTGGCCCAGGCCCGTTTGGTAGCCAGCACAATGGCCGGCACGGTCAACGAAATCAAATCTTGCACTTGCGCTACAAGGTTGCGCCAGCCGGACCATTGCAGGCTGCACGCGCCTCGCGCTCGTTGGGCATCGCGGATGTTGCGCCATTCGTCGTCCAGCAGGCCAATACTTTGAAAAGCCAGGCTGATGCTGAAGGCGTACCGGTACGGAATGCGCATCCATTCCAGGGTCAGGCGCAATTCTCCGATGGTAGTGGTTGAAAAAAACAGGGCAAAGACGCCGGTCAGTAAGATCAAACGCATTGGGATGATCGTGGCTAAATACAAATCAACCAGCACCCAATCAACCACAAAAAGTATCAAAAGCACCCATTTCAACCGCCACACTTGTTGAATGGCCGCCGGCAAAAGTTTGGCCCAGGCCAGCAGCCCCAGGTAAATAATCATTACCATCGCTAACTTTTCCAGGGGTAGCATTACCGTCAGCGAGGCGCAGAGGCAGAGTGTAAGTTTTACCCGGGGATCAACCGGCCGCAGCGGCGAATCTTCAACCAGGGCCATTTTGCGGGTTCGACCCGCTACCCCCAGCCTGATCATCGGCCTGATCCCGCGTTTTCCCCTGGTAGCCAGGTAGGTATGGATAAGCCTATTTGCGACCAGGCCGCTTTATTTTTTAGCAGTTCCGCGGGCGGCCCATCGGCTACAAAACCATCTGGCCCCAGGAGTAGCAGCCGGTCGGCTTGACTTGCCAGGGTCAAATCGTGGGTGGTGAGCATTACCACCTGTCCTGCCTGCGCCAAAGATCGGGCCAAACGAATCAAACTGGCTTTGTGAGTCGAATCTTGCCCCAGCGCGGGTTCATCCAGCAGCAAGCCATGCCGGGGACAACGCATCAGAACGGTTGCCAGGGCCAGGCGTTTCTTTTCGCCTTCGCTCAACAACAGCGGGGGCGTGTTTTCGTATGATTCCAGCCCCAATATTTTCAGCAGCCATTTGTAGCGCGCCAGGTTGGGGTTAGAGATACGGTAGAGGATTTCTTCTCGGACGGAGGCATTGAATAATTGCAGGTCTGGATTTTGAAAAACCAGCCCCAGTTCAGGTGTTTCGTCATTGACCGTCACCGCGCCGGTATGTTTTTGCAACCCCATCAGCGCCCGCAACAGGGTTGTTTTGCCCACGCCGTTGCGTCCCACCACAGCCACAAATTGGCCGCCCGCTACCGAAAAATTCAAATCTCGCAAAATGGGGCGGTTATCCAGGTCCACACTCAAACCGGAAACCTCCAATTGAAGAGGTCGTTGCGGCGCGATGGGAGAGGGGCCGGGATCAGGTTCAGGCGAGATATGGTGGCCATTGAGTTGGATGGTTCGTAACCCTGGAATTTGCTGCAAATACTCGGCTCGATGCTCGCAGGCAATTACGGCGGTGCCGGCGCGGGCCAGGTCGGCCAGATGAGTTACCAGATCAATGGCCGCTGTGCTATCCAGCATGGAAAGCGGTTCATCCAAAACCAGAACTTCAGGCTGGCGGGCCATGGTTGCGGCCAGGGCCAACTTCTGTTGCTCGCCGCCGGATAGCGTTTGAGGAGAACGGGCGCGTAGCGACTCCAGGCCAAAGCGGCTCAAGTTGGTTTCCAGTCGTTCGCGGATAGCGGGCCGGGGCAGGCCAAGATTTTCCAGTCCAAAGATGATCTCTTCTTCCACCGATACCGCCAGCATCTGCGTGGCCGGATTCTGAAAAACCAGGCCAACGCGCTCGGCCAGTTGCCACATCGGCGTGTCGCCGGTCTTTAAGCCGTTCAGCCAAATCTCGCCCGTAAGCGTGCCGTGATACAGATGGGGGATGAGGCCGGTCAGGCAGCGGGCCAGCGTACTTTTGCCGCAGCCGGACGAACCACTGATATGGATGGCCTCACCCGCTCGGATGGCCAGCGAAAGATCGGCCAGCCCGCTGCCGTTTTGGGGGTAGCGATATGTTAGTTGTTCAGCCCGTATTATATCGGCCATCATTGGCTCATATCAATCTAAATTTATTGCAGAGATTAAAAACCGGAGATTTCATCTCCAATCTCTATTAACTGATCTCCTACTCCTGAATAGTCATCTCAGTTCAGCTTGAGGGGCTGCCAATAATCATTCCTCCATTCAACCACAGCAACCGGCTGTCCGTTGCGGCGTGCCGGGCGAAGTTTATCTGTTTGTACCAGCCCTTCCGTCACCGGTTGACCGGAGAGGGTTTGCACGGCAGTAACTCCGGCGGCCAAAACTGCCGGTACCGGCTGCAGGCCATTCAACTCGCGGATACGGCCCACGGCTACATAACGGCCATCGTTGCTGCCGGCAGCCAACCCTACCGCCGCCAGCGCGCCGATCACGCCGTCTTCATCGCCCCCCAAGCCAAGCAGGGGGATGTTGCAGGTTTTTGCCAGGGCGCGCGCTTCTTTCTGGGTGACCAGTTCGGTTTGGGCGCGGCGGCCAAATTTGGTGACGGCATCCGGCACGATCCGAGCCAGACACAGGCCCGGATCGCTGCCGGGTTGGAAGTCGTCCAGCATCAAGGTTTGGACCTGCTCTATCAGAGATGCGGGTATCGCCTCAATATCTAAAATGATGGCCGCGCAACTATTGCGTTTGGTACACGGCACTCTTGGATCTTCCAAAAGCTGGTGGCGGGTGACGCCCAGCACGGGGTAGTCAGCCGCCAAAACCGAGGCAATGTGGCGGGCCAGGCGGCCCGTGCCTCTTGACGTCAGATTGTCGGTGTCGTCCAGGCCGATAAAAATCATTTACTGCACTTGAATTTCAATAACGCCCTTAACCTGCGCTTCGCCGTCGAAGCCGGGCATGACCATGCTGAAGCTGCCCTGGTTGCGGAAAGACACAATGCAATCCTGGCAAGCCTGGGCGTCGGCCAGCGATACTTCCGAAGTGAAGCCGTCATCGCCAACAAGTGTCAGGGTTGCGGCCTCAGCTTGCGGTTGGGCTATTTTCAATAATTCATTCAGCGGAACGCCGGTATAGCTTTTAGTTTCACCTTTTTTGTTGGTGGATTCCGCTTCAATGGTTTCCATTGCTTTGACCGCGTCTTCCGTCCAGCCGATTTCATTGGCCACGTTGCCGGTAATTTTTAGGGCGGCGTCGGCGGGTATGCCGGTTTCTGGCTGTACACTGCCACAGCCAACCAATAGACCAAGAACCAACAGAAAGATAATTGTGATGTTAAGTTTTGTGTGCATGGTATCCCTCTTGTAATAAGAATTTTGACAGTTCAATTTTTTTATCGAATTTGCTTGTTGACAACCAGACCACTGGCCACCGACAACCGACCATCCAATTCTCACGGTGGTCTGCCGTCTGTGACCGGTGGTCGTCTTTGGCTACGTTACCCAAATTTCCTGCCCTGTTTCCACCGTATCATACCCCCCCAGCGCATTGACTTTTTCTTTGAATTCCGGCGAGCGAACGATTTGCAACAGGGTTTGCGCCATGGGCGTTTGCCATGCCGCTTTAGAAAACACAAGATCATATCGTTCTTGGGTGAGAGCAATAAAATTCAGATCGAAGGCCGCGGCAGCCGCGTGAATCGCCAGCCCAACCGTCGCTTCACCTTGCTCTACCGCCCGGGCTACGGCCAAATGAGTCACTTCTTCCCGATCGTAACCCGCTATTGATTTGGGCGAAATATTGAGCAATTTGAGTTGCGTATCCAGCCATACCCGTGTGCCTGAGCCGGCTTGCCGGTTAACCAATCGTACCGACGGTCCGGCCAGGTCGACCAGCGTTTGCAAATTTTGGGGATTGCCGGGCGAGGTAACCAACCCCAAATCGCGCTGGGCCAGAGTCAACAGCACCATCGAACTGCCGGGTAATAATCGCTTTATAAAGGGCACGTTATATTGATCGGTAGACTCATCCCACAAGTGGGAACCGGCCACATCGGCGGCGCCCTGAGCCAGCGCCATCAGCCCGCCCAGGCTGCCAACGTATTCGATAGAGAGCGAGACGGCAGGCATTTGCTCTTTGAGCATTCGGGCCATCAAATCAACCGTGAGGTCATTACTGCCGGCAAAACGTAAATTCGATGGAGGATTTTCGTTTTGTTCCCCCGGAATTTCACGCACTTGCATTTCTCGCCAGCGAGAAATCGCCACGGAAAGCGCCGACTCTATTTGGGCCGGGGTGTGGCCGCTGTTAACGGCTTCCAGTAAAAATTGTTCGGCCCGGTTGACCAGATTGGCCCACTGCCAGGTGGGGTTAGCCGGTTGCAGCGCCCCCGATGTGACCCGCGTGCCCCCACCGCGATGTCCCACCACCAGCCCTTCCCGGGCCAGTTGGGTATAAGCGCGATTGATGGTTCCCGGGGTGCAATTCCATTGCCGGGCCATTTCCCGCACCGGCTCGAGCCTGTCGCCGGGTGAAAGCTCGCCGGCCGCAATAAGCCGCCGGAGCGACTCGGCGATTTCTTGATAGAGGAACGTTTCACTTTTAGCCATATTTGATCCTTTTGTATGGGTACAAATATAGTAAGCCGCGCGTATTTGTCAAATCTGGCCGCATCGCTCAATCATTTTCCAGCGCAGTTCGTTTTCGCGCATTGAGCAAGATTTGCAGCAGGATGAATACCACCAGCGACGCGAGGATGAGGATAACGGCAACGGGTTGGGCCGCGTCGAGGCCAAAGCCGGCAAACCGCTCAAAAATCAATACCGGTACTGTTTTGGGATGGTAGGCAATGATGACCACCGCTCCAAACTCGCTGATGCCGCGCCCCCACATCATCATCGCTCCGGCCAGGATGCCGCGCCAGGTGAGTGGCAGGGTGATATACCAAAAGGCCAGCCACCGGTTGGCCCCTTCAATTTCAGCCACACGTTCCAGTTCCGGGTCAACCAGGGCAAACGACTCGCGGGCGGTGTTGACCAGAAACGGCAGGCTGACAAAGCACATGGCCGCCACAATGCCGGTCAGCGCATCGGTAAACCCCAGCCCCAATGCTGCCAGGGCTTGCCCGGCCCAGGTTTGACGTCCAAAAACCAGCAGCAACGCAATGCCGGCGGCGGTGTGCGGGATCACAATGGGCAGGTTGATGATCCCCTCCACCCATGATTTACCCCAAAAATCATACCGCGCCAGCAAATACGCCAGCGGCACGCCGGTGAACAGCGCCAGGACAGTGGCCCACAAGGCCGCATAAAACGTGATCAGCACTGCCGCCTGCACTTCCGTATCCAGCACTGTTGTCCAGAGCGCACCGGGTTGAATTCCCAAAATTAAACCGGCCAGGGGCATCAAGATAAATAACACTAACATACCCCCGGCCAGCGAGAAAACTGTTGTAAAAGCGCTGGGCCGAATATGATTGTTTGCTGAACCTCGGCGGAGCCGTATTTTTGAGATCATCATCAACCTCACGATTACTTCAGGGCATGGGGCGGCAGACTGATTGAAGGGAGTCGGGCAACTTGTCATCCTGATCTACCAGGCAAGGCGTCAGGAGGGGGTGGTGGTGTTCGGCCATGAGCGCTTGTCCCGCCGGCCCGAGTAAAAAGTTGATAAATTCTGCCGCGGCCTGGGGGTGGGGCGCGTTAGCGGGAATAGTAAGGCCGTAGCCAATCGCCTCGCCGTTAAATTCGGGCTTGACCGAGGTGAAACGTTGAAAATCGAGCCGCACCTGCACCTGGTTGTAAACATCAGCCTTGCCCTCATCGCCCAGATTGAGCGTGTTGGGCAGAGCAACCATTTCAAAGTCGTGCTGTTGGATAACGCTCTCGTATTCAAAGGCGTAATCAATCTCGCCGGATTCCAGCAGGGCGATCAACTGAATGCTGCTGCCGCGCAGCACAATACCGGAATCGGGTTTGGGCTGCAAAATTTCGGGAACGTGAATGACCGCTTGCCCGGCCTCTTCTTTAACGGTGATGGGCGTTTTGAAACGGCCCAGGGTCAGGTTCTCAAAGATGGTGTTTTTGTCGTAAACCTGTTCAGCTAATTGAAAAACCATCAACGTACGATACCCCGACGCATCAAGGCGCGGATCAGACAGCCCTAACTTTACGCCGGGGCGGGCAATCACGTCGTACCAGTTATCGGGGGTAATTTCGCCGGCATATTGGCTTTGAGGCGTATAGGCCAGCCCCAGCCGGTTCGAGGCAAATTTTATGGTCCAGTCGGCGTAGGGCTGGCCGGTTTCGGGAACCCGGCTTTGGTACATCAGCATGGGAATCAAGGTGTGATCGGCTGTAGCAGCCACGTCCACCAGATCGTGAATTTCGGCCACATGGCGCACCACCTGAATGCTGCCGTGTCCTTCCAGTTGCACATCAATTTCAGGATGCTGCGCTTCATAGGTTTGTTCCAATGCTGCAAACGGCACCATGAGGCTTCCGGCAAACAAAACTTTGAGCGGTGTTTTTTGATTGCTGCTGCAACTTCCGGTAATCAATATGGAAAGGGCTAATAGCAGAAGCAGGGCCGGGTTTAAATTATTGAATTTCAATTTTGACCACATCTTTAACCCAGAAATTTGATTCCATCCCCGGCATCACGGCCTTCAGTTGGCCCTGTTTATTGATCGCCAGCAAGCAATCGCTGCAAGCCTGGACTTCGGCTAACGGCAGTTCAACTGAATAGCCATCCCCGGCAATCATTGTCAGGATCGCCGCGCTTGCTTTGGGTTCGGCCTGTTCCAGCAAGGTGGTCAACGGAACGCCTTCATTGATCTGCTCGCCTTTTTTGGGGTGTTCGACGGTCATTTCAATCAAGCCCAACGTTTTGAATTCAGCCAGGGTCCAGACTTTCTCTTTGCCCACAGCCCCCGCGATCACCAGTGTGGTTTCGCCGCCGGAAGCCGCCGAGTCTTCCGCTGCAACCGGTTCAGGTGTAGGCGAGGGTTCGACAATGTCGGCGGCTGCTTCGCCCGAAAAATCGAGCTGAATTTTGGCGATTTGCCCCACCATCTCCTTTTTACTTAACTCCTCACCCACCAGCCGTAGGGGGAAATACTCCTCGTCCAGCGGATTTTCATTCACCTGCGCGGCGACAATTATCTTGTCGTTCCGGTTGAGGCGTTGGCTGTCAAACGACACGCTGTACCCATCGGCTGCTGTAACCTCTACCATGTAACCCTGTTGGGCCAGTTCTTCCTGGTAGGCGTAGTCGCCGTGCTTTTCCTCATCGTCCACATAGCCCAGCAGCAGCCACAGCGGAACGCCCGTCCAGCGTTGGGCGTGGTCGTCCGTCCAAGTGCTTTGATGACAGCCTTCCGCCAGGCAAGATTCAAGCGTGCCCCGGTCCATATCTTCAACCAGATTGCCCTCTAAATGCACCGTCCAATCCTGCCCCAATTCTTTGAGTTCAACTTGGTTGACCCATTTGATGGCCCAATGGCCGTCAACCACCTGATTGTTCCTGGAAGTGACCACGGCAACGCGCAGCGGCCCATGCCGCTCGCCGATGGGTTCGCCGTCTTTTTCGTAGGCCAAAATTGCCTGGAGCGGCTCATCAACCGTTATTTCGTCGCCGGTGGCCGGGTCATAAGCAATGAAATCGCCGTTCATCACCTGATCGTAAGAAAACGTCATCGCGTAACCATCGTCGGCTACAATTCTGAGGCCCACATCCTCGCTCAACCCGCCCGCTTTCGAGGCCAATTCTCCCAGCGAAACTCCCTTGAACTTGGCCGGCAGGGTGATTTCGCCCGTACTGCTTTTGATCCCACCCCAACCTTCTACCGCCGGCAGTTCTTTGAGATCAGCCAGGCTGAACGATTGGCTTCCGGCCGGGCCAAGCAGCTCAAGCGTAACGGATACAACGGGGGTAGGCTCAGCCGTTGGGATCATCTGACACCCAACCACAATCATCAACACCGCGCAGGCCATCACAAAAAGCAAAATTGTCGATTTTCTCATCAGAACCCTCCTGGAATCATGGATTTGAATATTTGTTATCTTTGTAGCGGCACAATAATAACATCACTCCAAAGTTTGTCAAGTTCAGATACTCGTCTTCTTCTATGCCTGTCTGTGGGCAGGGTTGTTCAATTCAAAGAAGGGCCGTAGCTCAATGCGCGCATTTCTGGACAGGATCAACAAGTTCTCAATAAACTGAGGCAGAGTTGGTTGAGCTTGTCGAAACCAACGGTCTTCGACAGGCTCAGGCCTCGTTCTCCCAAAATATTGAGAAGATACAAGACTTCTTTTTGACTTCGGGTGGGCTAATTGTTTGGGGATGGTGCCGGAGGGGATCACATATTTTCCGGCGGGTGCTGAAATGGGTCTCTGTGTGTCCTCTGCGAGACCCCGTGTTCCTGTTTTTTGATTTGAGAATCAACCGCCAATTTGGCTCATGGTGCGGTCGGTGGGGTGCAAGCCGTTTTTTAGTTCGTGGCCTTTGGGCTTGGCCCGGATTGCCTGCTCAAAGAGAGTCACTAAATCTTGATGCGTGCCGCCGTTTCGCAGCGTACTTCTGAGGTCAACTTCCCCTTCGGAGAGAAGGCACATCCGCAACCGGCCGTCGGCGGTGAGGCGCATGCGGTTACAATCGTCGCAGTAGGGGCTGCTGTTGGGGCTGATAAAACCAAGGGTGCCCGCGGAACCGGCCAGCCGGTAAAGGCGGGCTTCTCCCTCTAACTGTCCGCCATTGACAGCAAACAACGTTCCCAGTTCTGCCTCAATCCACGCTTTGACGTCATCATTAGAAATGTAGTGATTCAGGGTGATGTCGGTGGGGCCGGCAAAAGGCATCAACTCGATAAAACGGATTTGCCACGGTTTCTGCAAACTCAAACGAGCCAATTCCACCACCGCTGCTTCATTAAATCCACGCGCCACTACTGCATTGAGTTTGATGGGATTCAGCCCGGCCTTTTCAGCCGCTTCGATTCCGGCCCAGGCGTGTTCTACGGCGGCCCGCCGCATGGTTTTGCCAACAGTATCACCGTTCAACGAGTCGACGTGAATATTGACCCGGTTTAAACCGGCCTGGGCCAGTTTTTGCGCCAGGAGCGGCAGCCGGTAGCCGTTGGTGGTCATCACCAGTTCGTCAACACCGTCAATGTGGGTTAAGCTGTCAACAATTTCAACAATATCGCGGCGCAGGGCCGGTTCGCCGCCGGTGAGCCGAATTTTATTGAAGCCCACTTCCACAGCGGCCTGGACAACGCGGGTCAACTCCCTGGCTGTGAGTAGCATCTCAGTGGGTAAAAAATTTGGATCATTTGTAGGCATACAATAGATACAACGTAGATTGCAGCGATCGGTGAGGGAGATGCGAAGATAGGTTATTTCGCGGCCATAACCATCCTTCATAGGCGTGGAACTCCATTCGAGGCACTCATTGCCTGCAAAAATTATAGGCTGGGGGCCAATGACCGGCGGAGAAGCCGACAATTACGCCCCACAAAGCCATTATACAATACTTTATCCTCAGACTCAAAATAGAGCATTTGTCCGATTGACCAAACGATGGGTTTGTTCTATAATGGGTTTGTACGGTAACAAAATTTGTTCGACCCCAACATTTTTAACAACCATTTCTTCCTCACCAGACAGCAGCGGATACCCCCCATCAGGTGTCCGGCACTATTTTGAAAGCTGTTCTTGCTCAAAAATAATAAATTTAAATCGCACCATAACATCGATGTTAGGAGGTGAGCCAACAAAAATCCACAGAGTGTTCTCAAAAATTGTGAACCGTATGGCCCTGTCTTGATCAGGGGAATGTTTTGTCAATGATGTAAAAATTTATTTTTCAGGAGGTTTATATGTGGTTCATCAGGGTCAATATGACCGACCTATCTTACAAACTAGAGGACGTTCCAGATGCTTACAAACATTTGGGAGGCCGGGGGTTGACCTCGTATGTGGTGGCCGACGAAGTGCCGCCTATGGCCCATCCCCTTGGCCCCAATAACAAGCTGGTGATTGCGCCGGGGATTGTGACCGGCACGCCGGCAGCCACTTCCGCGCGGTTGTCGGTGGGCGCTAAATCGCCGCTGACGGGCGGCATCAAAGAATCGAATGCCGGTTCGTCCTGGGCCGCCGATATGGCGGTGATGGGCATCAAAGCGCTGATCATTGAAGGTAATCCCGAAAAGAACGGCCAGTACGCCGGCCTCGATATTACCTGGGACGAGGCCGCCGGCCAACCCAAGATCGAGTTCTTTGACGCGACCGAGTACGCCGGCAAAGACCTGTTTGACGTTTTCCCCAAACTGTACGAAAGATTTGGCGATAAAGTCTCGCTGGCAGGTTGCGGCGTATCAGGCGAGTTTGGCTACGGCAACGCCGGAATAGTGTTCAACGACCGGGAGAAACGCCCCACCCGCTACGCCGGCCGGGGCGGCCTGGGTTCGGTGCTGGGCAGTAAAGGCATCAAATTTATGGTCATCAATCGCGCTGGCGCGCCGGGCGTGGAAATTACCGATAAAGATATGTTCCAGCAGGGCCGCAAGAAAATGATCGATGCCCTGGCCACCCATGATATTACCAAACCCAAGGGCGGTCTCAACACCTACGGCACTGCTGTGCTCATCAACATTTTGAACGAAGCCGGGGGCCTGCCCACCAAAAACTTCTCCACAGGGCGTTTTGAGGGCGCGGCCAAGATTGCCGGGGAAGCCATTTTTGAAGGCAACAAAGAACGGCTGGGCAAAGAGTTGTATAACCACGCTTGCAGCCCCGGTTGCACCATCCAATGTTCTAACACCTGGCACGATCTGGAAGGCAACGAAATTGCCTCGTGTGTTGAATACGAATCAGACTGGGCCTTGGGCGCCAACTGCGGCATCGATGATCTGGATGCCATCGCCGAAATGGTGCATCTGTGCAACGCCTACGGCCTGGATACCATCGAAACGGGTGTTTCGATTGGCGTAGCCATGGAGGGCGGCGCCGCTGAATTTGGTGATGCTCAGGGCGCGATCCAACTCGTCCACGAAATGGGCCAGGGTACGCCGCTGGGCCGGATTCTGGGCGGCGGGACCGGCTTTGTGGGCAAAGCCTATGGTGTCACCCGCGTGCCGGCGGTCAAAGGCCAGGGCATGCCGGCCTACGAACCTCGCGCGGTCCGGGGCATCGGCATTACCTACGCCACCAGTACGATGGGGGCCGACCACACCGCCGGATACACCATCGCTCCCGAGATTTTGGGCGTGAGCGGTAAACAGGATCCCTTGAGCAACGAAGGCAAGGCGGCTTTGAGCCGGGCCTTCCAGGCCACCACCGCCTTTATCGATTCTTCGGGCCACTGCCTGTTCATTGCCTTTGCCATTCTGGATATTCCCGCCGGTTTTGAAGGGATGGTTGACGAATGCAATGGCGTGCTGGGCACCAACTGGACCGGCGATGATATTGTGGCCGTAGGCGCCGATATTCTCAAGAAAGAACGCGCCTTCAACGAGGCCGCCGGGCTGGGCAAGGAAGCTGACCGCATGCCCGAATTTATGCTCACCGAACCGCTGCCGCCGCACAATGTGGTCTTTGATGTGCCGGAGAGCGCGTTAGACTCGGTTTACGCAGAACTGTAACCATCAAATCAGCAAACATGGGCCGGGAGATTATTTCGCCCGGCCCATGTTATTTTGACAAACACCTATGCCCAAAGTTAAACTCAATGCCTCCGGCTCACTAACCTTGCCCGCAGATTTCCGCCAACGCCGGCACATTGATCCGTCTGCCGAATATTGGCTGGGCGAACGTGACGGCGAGTTGATCCTGCGGCCTTGCACCCCCGATGTTCGCAAAATTTATATTGAACCCACCACCCTCTGCAACCTCAGTTGCCGCACCTGCGTGCGCAACATTTGGGGCGACCGGCTGGCCAATATGCCGCTGGAAACCTTCCACCAATTGGCCCAAAGCCTGGACGAGCTTCCCCGGTTAGAATCGGTTACCTTTGCCGGCTTTGGCGAACCCCTGATCCATCCTCAAATTCTGAAAATGATCGAGATCGTACGCCAACACGAGCTGGAGGTCAATATCAGCACCAGTGGCCTGTTGTTAGATGACACCATGGCGCGCGCCCTGGTTCGGTTGGAAGTGGAGCGGATCACGGTTTCGATTGACGGAGTCAAGCCTGAGACCTATGCCGGGGTGCGCGGTGCGATGTTGCAGCAAGTTCTTGATAATGTCCACCGTCTAAATACCATCAAACGTAAACTTGGTGTGGTCAAACCGCTGGTGGCTATCGAGTTTGTGGCCCTCAAAAGCAATCAAAACGAAATAGCAGAGCTGGCTGAGTTGGCCGTGCAATTGAACGCCACCCACGTATTGGTCAGCAATGTGCTGGCCTATACCGAAGATATGTGGGATGAGGCGTTGTACGGCTACCAACCTCAGTCTCCTTTTCCGCCTGCCGGCTGGCCGGTCAAAACCGGCGACTGGATTATGTGGGGCACGCTGGATTTGCCGCGCATGCACTGGACGGCGGAAAGACGCTGCAAATTTGTGCAGGATAACGCCGTGGTGGTTGGTTGGGACGGCGGCGTGTCGCCCTGTTATGCCCTGTGCCATAATTATGATTATTTTGCATTAGGTGGTAAAAATAAACATGTAACCCGCTATGTGTTGGGAAATGTGGGCGAGCAATCGCTGGCCGGCATCTGGATGTCGGAAGAATATGCGCGCTTCCGCAGCGATGTACGTGCCTTTCATTTCCCTTCCTGCCCTGACTGTGATTTGCGAGACTCGTGCGATTTGCGCGAAGATAACGAAGGGTGTTGGGGGCTGAACCCTTCTTGCGCCGATTGTTTGTGGGCGCAAGATATTATCCGTTGTCCCTAACCCGAACAAGCCGGAGCCAAACAGGTTTTGGCACGAAAATTTTTGCATATAAAACAAGATTTTCATGGGTTAGGCCCTAAGCCGGTCGGATTCAAGCAGGAACACAGTGTAATAATCTCTTGTTTGGTGTATAAGAATCTTTGCGAGGCAATGATGCAAGTCCATGTAAAACTTTTTGCTTCTCTGCGTCGATTTGCCGGCGATACACCTTTAGGAACGCCGCTTGAGGTTGAAGTGCCGGAAGGCGCAACTTTAGTCGATCTGTACCAGGCCCTGAATCTGCCGGCTGAAGAAATCAAATTGGCCTACGTCAATGGCCGGGTGCAAGCCGATGACCGGCAGTTGGAGCCTGGCGACGAAATTGGAATTTTCCCCCCCGTGGGTGGAGGTTAGCATGACAAAAATCATTGTAGATACCTGGCTGTATGGTAGCCTGTCGCAATACGGCGGCGAGGCGCGTCAGCCCAGTTTTGCCAATGTGAAAGTAGAACTGGCCGAGAATAGCACGGTAGCCGATTTGCTGGCTTACCTGGAAATGCCCAGCGAAGCTCGCGGCATCACCTTTATCAATGGCGACCTGAGCGCCATGCCCGGCCTGCAACCCGATTTGGAACACGTGTTGCACCACGACGACCGGGTGGCCTTTTTTGACCCCAAAAGCATGTGGCCGTTCCAATACCGCCACGGCGTGGCTATGATTGGCGAAATGTCTGAAGCGATGCAAAACGACCCCAGCCAGGGATTACATCATACTTATGGCAAAGATGAACCTGACTCCTGAAGAAACCGCGCGTTATGCCCGCCATACGGTGCTGCCCGAAGTTGGCCTTGAGGGACAGCGAAAATTAAAAACAGCGTCGGTGCTGGTGGTGGGGGTGGGGGGCTTGGGATCGGCCATTTGTCTCTACCTGGCGGCGGCGGGCGTAGGAAACTTAGGAGTGGTAGATGATGATGTGGTGGCTGCCTCCAATTTGCAGCGACAGGTCATCCACGATACACCCCATCTGAACCAACCCAAGGCGCAATCGGCTAAACAACGGATGCTGGCAATTAATCCATATGTTCAGGTTGACGTTTACGGCGACCGTTTCTCGGCCAGCAATGCTGTCCAAATTGCAGCCGGCTACAACATCATTGTTGACGGCACCGACAACTTTGCCACCCGCTATCTCATCAACGAAATATGCGTAAAAGCCGGCAAACCCTATGTTTACGGCTCCATCTATCGCTTTGAGGGGCAGGTCAGTGTATTTGATAGCCGCCGGGGGCCGTGCTATCAATGTTTATATTCCGATCCTCCGCCGGAAACAACCGCACCCACCGACCGGGGGGTACTGGGCATTTTACCGGGCACCATCGGCACGCTTCAAGCCACAGAAGTCGTTAAACTGATACTTGGCCGGGGAATCCCGTTGATTGGCAAGTTGCTGCTATACGATGCGCTATCCATGAATTTTGATACGGTGCAGTTTGCTAAAAACCCTGAATGTGCGGTATGTGGTGACACCGCCAATTCTGAGCGCCGTAAGTGATCCCTGTCGCTTGTATTGTCGATCAAGTTTTCTATGGTTAGAGCCGGTCAACCGAGAATGTAATCCGCCGTGGTAGAACGCCCGATACCCAACGAATAATCAGCTTGATGAGAGGAGTCTGAAGAGGAAAAATGTCTCGTACAATTAAAGCACCCCGTGGCAGCCAACTCACCTGTAAAAATTGGTTGATTGAAGCCCCTTACCGCATGTTGCAAAATAATCTCGACCCGCAGGTGGCCGGAGACCCCGACAACCTGATTGTCTACGGCGGGCGGGGTAAAGCCGCCCGCAATTGGGATTGTTTTGACGCCATTCTGGCCGCTTTGCGAGCCTTGGAACCGGACGAAACACTGCTGGTGCAATCGGGCAAAGCGGTGGCCGTGTTTACCACCCACGAAGACGCGCCCCGCGTATTAATTGCCAATTCCAATATTGTGCCCGCCTGGGCCACCCAGGAAAATTTTGACCGCTGGGAAGCCGACGGCCTGATCATGTACGGCCAAATGACCGCCGGTAGCTGGATTTATATTGGCACCCAGGGCATTTTGCAGGGCACGTACGAAACCCTTGGTTCGCTGGCCCGGCAGCACGGCTGGGGCAGCCTGAAGGGTAAATTTGTGCTGACAGCCGGCCTGGGTGAAATGGGTGGCGCGCAGCCGTTGGCCGTCACCATGAATGAAGGCGTTGGTTTGATTGTAGAGGTTGACCGTTGGCGGGCCGAGCGGCGTCTTTCGCTGCGTCAGGTTGATAAAATGACCGATAGCCTGGAAGAAGCCATGACCTGGGTGAAAGACGCGCTGGCCGCCGGGCAGCCCCAATCGGTGGCGCTCATTGCCAATGCCGCCAAAGCCCTGCCCGAATTGTACGAGCGCGGCGTGGTCCCCGATGTCGTCACCGATCAAACCTCGGCCCACGATCCGCTGTACGGCTACATTCCCACCGGCCTATCTTTAGACGAGGCCGCCGCCCTGCGAAAAAACGATCCCGCCGAATACCAGCGCCAATCCCTCAACTCGATGACGCGCCACGTGGAAACCATGCTCAACTGGCAGGCCCAAGGCAGTGTGGTTTTTGATTACGGCAACAACCTGCGCCAGCGGGCCTATGACAACGGCTTAAAAAACGCCTTTGATTATCCGGGCTTTGTGCCCGCCTACATTCGCCCGCTGTTTTGCGAAGGTAAAGGCCCTTTCCGTTGGGTTGCCCTCTCCGGCGATCCGCAAGATATTTATGCGACGGACGAGGCTATTTTGGAACTCTTTTCTCAGGATGACCACCTGGCTCGCTGGATCAAAATGGCGCAGAAAGAGATTGAATTTCAAGGTCTGCCGTCCCGTATCTGTTGGCTGGGCTACGGCGAGCGGGCCAGAGCCGGGTTGAAATTCAACGAGTTGGTTGCCTCCGGCCAGGTCAGCGCGCCGATTGTGATTGGCCGCGATCACCTGGACAGCGGCTCCGTAGCCAGCCCCAACCGTGAAACCGAAGGCATGCGCGATGGCTCCGACGCCATCGCCGATTGGCCTCTGCTCAATGCGCTGGTCAACGCCGTTGGTGGGGCCACGTGGGTCAGTATTCATCACGGGGGCGGGGTGGGCATTGGTTACAGCCTCCACGCCGGGCAGGTGATTGTGGCCGACGGCACCGACGCGGCAGCGCGCCGGCTGGAGCGCGTGCTCACCACCGATCCCGGTCTAGGCGTGGCCCGCCACGCGGATGCCGGTTATGAGCGAGCCATAGATTTTGCCCGGCAGCAAAATATAAAAATTCCGATGCTGCGTACCCCCCTTAAGTCTGATTGACTTGCATCCGGGAGCGTGATAATATTGAAACATATTAATGCGGGTAGCATAGGGGTGCCGCCTTTGTTAGGGCCTAACCAGTTAAAAATCTTGGCTCATATGGGTTCTGAAGTGAAGCCAGGAATAAGCAAGGAGCGAAGGCA
>CAZTFF010000091.1:0-17613 GCA_964612485.1 uncultured Caldilineaceae bacterium | reverse complement strand
GCTAGAGCCGCCTGGCCCCGGGGCCGGCCCAGGAGCCGCCACCAACTGCTTTGCTCCGACAGCGTCTCGGCTTGCGACAAACGAACACTCTGCCGCAGCCAGACCAACAGGGTCCAGACAAAGGCCAGGGGGTGCAGCAAGTCAAAAATATCGAAAGAAGTCAACGCCTGTTTCTCATCAGGGAAGATGAAAAAACCGTAGAGGAACCCCTTAAAATGATAACTTAGTATACCGGGGTCTGTCATTGCTTCGGATATCATCAAACCTATCACTCCCAGCCAAACCAGACCGGAGACAATCAACAGAGTTCGCGCTTCTACAAGGTAGAAGGGGCGAGGAAAGTGATAAGCGAACTGGATCATAAAAACAGCACCCAGCATTGCAAAGGTAGTGCCCCCCATCCATTCCAGGTAAACGCTCAGGGGGCTGTAGACGGTTCGAGCGAAAAAAACAGCGGTTATCAGCAAGAAAAGACAACTCTGCCAACCGATCAGCAACCAGGTGGACGCAGACTTTTGCTGCCAACTTAACAGATAGCTCACAATGAGCACATGAAGAATCAGCATGGGCAAAAAGCCCATAGCCGGGGGTGAAAGAAAAAATTGCACGGTGGTTTCAGGTGAACTTACATTGAATACGGATCAGAGCCTATCTGCGGGCCAGATCACCTTATCCATCAAAGCTTTTGTCCGCTGAATAATAACCAAGTTTGTAAGTTTTGACAAGAGCCGGTTGTCTGTATAAGGGTATGTGCTGAGTCTTAATTCAGCCATAAGTTTTGAGGTACTGAGATGATCTAAATCAGATTTTACCACTAT
The DNA here is from genome assembly GCA_964612485.1 of uncultured Caldilineaceae bacterium. Classification (GTDB taxonomy): domain Bacteria; phylum Chloroflexota; class Anaerolineae; order 4572-78; family J111; genus JAFGNV01. Next base: position 16,795 of record CAZTFF010000091.1, on the reverse strand, counting down.
TCTCATCACAGCATTGTTATGAACTAAAAACATCCCCACCGAACTTCGGTAAGGATGTTTGGAACCCCATCAATTTTACATAAAACGATGGCCGACACAAGTTTCATTTACGAGGCTCAAATAGGGTCGTATAACCCCAATTGAGGCCCTTCACCCCCCTACAACACCCCGCAACACCAACAAATACGACCTCAAACCAAAAAATTCACCGAATCTCGGTGAATTTTTTGGTTTTTTTGGGAAAGAAATACTCTTATAATTTGACATAAAGCGATGGGCGATACAAGACTCGAACTTGTGACCTCCTCGGTGTAAGCGAGGCGCTCTAGCCAATGCCCAAACTTGTCCAAAAGCCACCCATCGGACTTGAACCGATAACCTGCTCATTACGAATGAGCTGCTGTACCAAGTCCTCTGGAAAACAAAAAACCTCGTGCCATCTTGCACGAGGCTATTGAATAATCCGGCAGACAAAGCCACCCACAAGATGGGCCAACGGATCGTTGGCTTAGATGCTGATGGGTGGACTCGAACCACCGACCTCGAAATTATGAGTTTCGCGCTCTAACCGGCTGAGCTACATCAGCATGTGCAAAATAGATTTTATTCAAAAGGTGATGTGTGTCAAATCAGGGCGAGGCTTTGGTGTAGCGGGGCAGAGAGTCATCGCCAAAAAAGGTGAGCCACCAGGCCTGCGCCGGCGTGTGGGCGACCGGCCCTACGGTTTGCGATTGAATGATTTCTTGCGATGTCTGCGTGGTGGATTGCGGGGTGGGCATCACCACAACTACAATTTCGCCCTTTCTGGCCCATTTTAGCTCTTTGCGAACAACTTCTTCTACGTACAAATCGCTGGCAACGTAGCTGCGGTGGGCCAGCAGTCGTTTCTGTTCCTCACGCGCTAATTCTACCTGTTGCTCCAGCCGTTCCGCCTCTCTTTGGACCCGGTAATTGGCCGCCGCGCGACGAGCAAAGTCAACTACCAGAAATAAAGAAATGGACAAAGCAATGATGGCCACAAATTGCGCCAGCGGTAACTTTTTGCCTGGCCGTTTCTTTTTCATCGGGTTGCTCCAGTATTTGCGCGTTCGAGCGAAAAGTAACAGGTGTTTATCATCATACAATAAGCCTCATTATATGTCAACTAAATTCGCCTCCGTAGATTATGCGGATTCCGTCTCCGAAATTTCTTACCAGATGCTTTTGACTTTAAAGCCGAAAATTATACGCTTACAGTATCAGTTAGTTGGCCCTATACTATTACTACCACTTGCTAACGGTCCTTTTTTTGATTTGAACCGAATCAGTCATCGAATTTGCTTCTTGACAATCAGACCGCCGACCACAGATTACCGTGGTGGTTGCGTGGCCGGTCGTTGGTGGTCATTTTAAAGTGAAAAGATAACTTCGTATCTTTGGGTGCAAAGCGTTTACTGACAGGGTCATGATTTATGAGAAATATATTCAGGACAAAAAGTAGTCTCTATTTCAGCACCTGTTTGGTAGTGAGCCTTACGGTTTGGCTGACATCTTCGCAATTACTGGCTGCCCAAGAGACAGCCGATCCCGCTGAACAGGTGTATCTCCCGCTGATTGTGAAAGAACCGGGGCCAGGTAGCCCTGCTGATGGTCCCTCCATTGGCCCTGTCTCAACAAATTTGAGCGATTATTCGGCTGAACAGGTGCCGCGGTATGAAAAATTTGAAGTTACGTTTGACGTTGAGACCGTGGCCCAGAATTTGCAGTTTCCCTACGACCCCGCGCCGCCCAACGGTGTCCAGCCCGGTTTGGGGGTTACGGTAAACGCTTTGTTTACCCCGGATAATTGGACTACGGTTTATACTCAGCCCGCGTTTTATTTTCAAGAATTTCAGGATGAAATCCGCAGCAACCAGGCCTGGTTTTATCCCACCGGCACATTCTGGTGGAAGGCCCGCTTTGCGCCGCACCAGACCGGAACCTGGCACTTCAAAATCGTGGCGCAGGATGCGAACGGTATCAGCGAAACGCAGCCTTATTCATTTACCGTGGTGTCATCTGATCGAAAAGGGTTTATCAAAGTAAGTGAACGGGATTCTCGTTATTTTGAATATGATGACGGTTCTTATTTTGCCGGCCTGGGTTACAATATGAATTATCGCGGTGTTGATTGGATCAACCCGGTTTCCAGCAATCAGGCCAACTTTCAAACGATGTCGGCCAACAACATCCAGTTGGCGCGAGTCTGGTTATCGCAATGGGCTATTTTCGGCTCGGCCTGGAATCCCTGGCGCTCGCACGTGAACAACGGCTATCTCCCCGCCTCTTTCCTTTCATTCAGCCAGGCATATACCGGCAGCGAGTTGTCGCTGGTGGCGGCTGCCGACCGGAACCGCTGCGTGTTTACTAATTGGGAAACCGCGGCCCCGGCGGTGGAGCCTAACACCCCCTACCGGGTTCGGGTGCGGTATAAAACGGTTGACATCCCGGCTAATCCTACGCTGATCGATCCCTCCACGCCGGACTATGGATTTGTGATCAAAACCGGCGGCTGGCTTTGGGGCGATGCAGAGCAGCAAAAATGCAGCCATCCCGATAGCGGGACGGTGGTTTCGGATTATGTTGATGTCAATACTGCCGGCTGGCAAATTCTTGAAGGAACCATCCATACCGGCAACCGTAACTTTTTGCCCTCGCTTTACCTGGTGATGGGTAATCTCACTGCCGGCAAGGTTTACATCGATCATGTCTGGGTTGAGGAAGATTTAGGGGGCGGCGCATACGGCCCCAATATTATGTACAAACCCGACATGGATCATCACCTGTATATGGATCAACGCAATTCTTTTGCCTTTGATAAAGTGCTGGCCCTGGCGAAAAAAAATGATATTTATTTGCGTCCGGTTATTCTTGAGAAAAACGACTGGATTATGAACGCTATTGACCACCAGGGCAACTTTACGTGGAATTTCAGTAACGATTATTTCTACGGCAATTGGCGCACTGTTACCAGGATGCGCTGGCTGCAACAGGCGTGGTGGCGCTATTTGCAGGCGCGGTGGGGTTATTCCAGCCATATTCATTCCTGGGAGTTGTTGAATGAAGGGGGTCCGAATAATGGCCGGCACTACGCGCTGGCCGATGAATTTGGCAAGTATATGCATTGCCGCGTATTTGGCGTTCCGGTTGGCTCCGGCGATGGCGAAGCATGCGCCTACGATCATCCCAACGATCATCTTGTCTCCACTTCAAACTGGCATTCTTTCCCGAAAAATAACTTCTGGACCAACTCAAATTATCCCAATGTGGATTTTGCCGATGTACATCAATATATTCCTCCGGGTGATTCTAACTACGATGATGCGGCCTTAGCCAGCCAATCGCTCAGTATTTCAGCTAACCTGGCCGGGACCGGTAAACCCATCATCAGAGGAGAAACCGGTTTTACCCAGAGCGGCACCGAACCGGAATCCAATGAAATCAAGCAGGATAGTGAAGGCATCTGGCTGCATAATTTCATCTGGGCCGGCGTGAACCCCGGCGGGTTGATTGAGTCGTACTGGTATGAGGAAGAGCATATTTACAATGATACTGTTGAGTTTCGGCCCCATTTTAAGACTTATTACAATTTTATAGCGGATGTTCCCTTAAATAACGGGCATTATCAGGATGCAGCGGCTCAGGTTACTGTTACAACAGGCAATGATGGCGATATACGGGCCTGGGGGCAAAAAGATGGGGCCAATGGCTGCGCCCATCTCTGGATGCAAAACCGGCGCCATACCTGGGCAAACGTGGTGAATGGCGCGGCCATTCCTGCCGTGGCCGGAACCGTGGAAATATCGGGATTTGTCCCGCTAGAAAGTTATATCGTTGAACAGTGGGATACCTATCAACCTGATGCGGCGCAGCAAATCATCCAAACGGATACACTTACGGCGCAGAATGACGGCTCTATCCTGATTACCGTAGAAAATCTTACCAACGATATCGCTATGAAAATTTTCGATGCCAACGGCTGTGGATGGTAAATTTGGATCGGGTGAAACCTCATTGCCGGGATTATCACATTCGGGGTAACTGCCATAGTAGCTGCCGGTATTGGCCGGCCAGGGTGAGATGCCGACGCCGCCTTGGTAAAGGCTCCAGCCAGATGAGCGGAGACAAAATAAGCCGGATCAGCGTGGCCAGGAGCAGAATCAATTTATAGACAAACGCCCCGATCCGCCCGTAATGCTTGCGAAAAAAAATGAGTTTACTCTGATACAACCACAGAAACATTTTGGTGGCAACTTGTTGGGTACTTTGCCCGCCATAATGAACTACTTGTGATTGGGGCACCCAGAAAAGCTGCCATCCTCCCTTTTGCAGCCGGTAACAGAGGTCTACTTCTTCCGTGTACATAAAATAGTCATCATCCAGCACCCCCACCTGATCCAAAGCTTTTCGGCGCAAAAGCAGGGATGCGCCTTGCAGCACATCAACCTCGCGGCGCGCGTCTGTATCCCACTTTTTCATATGATAAACGCCATAAGCGTGGAATTTATCCAGGTGGAACAATCGCCATAATTCGCGTGATAATGTGAGGGCCGGGTAACACGATGTTTGTAACGTTTCATTGGGGTTCAGCAGGCGAGACCCCGCCGCGCCGGCCTGGGGATGGGAGTCCAGAAATTCAATCAGCGGGGCCAATGCGCCCGGTTTTAGTTCGGTATCTGGATTCAAAAGAAACACGTACCGTCCTGAACTCTGGTGAACGGCCTGGTTATTGGCGGCGGCAAACCCTACATTGTTTTGATTTTCAATCAATGTCACCCAAGGAAATTGCTCTCTGATCAGTTTTACGCTTTCATCCGTTGAGGCGTTATCAACCACCACTGTTTCGGTAGTCAGGTTTGGCAAAACCTCAAGTTCGGATTTTAATGATTCCAGACATTGCGCCAGCAAATCGGGCGTGTTCCAGTTGACAATAATAATTGATAGATCCATTATCCTCATTCTGTAGTGGACTCTGTTTTGGGATTGGCGTAGATTTGTTGCAGGGCAATCAGGCCGCCTAGGAACAACCACGATAACATGCTGGCCCGGAACCCCCCGATGTTAATGTTGTAGAAGAAGGGGATGACCCAGTCGCCCAAGCCTGCCGAAACCAGGGTGCCTAGAACACCACCAATAGAACCATAAATATACGCTTTGGCAAAGCCGTCGGGCACGCGTTTTCTTAACTGCCAGCCGACCCATCCCACAGCGCCAAAAAACCACAAAAAGCAGGTCAGCCCCAGGATACCGGTTTGGGCCAGCAAATCAATATACTGGTTGTGCGAGTTGAACTCTACCGCATAGCCCCGGATGGGAAAAAGCGGCGTATAAGAACGGTAATTGGCCGGCCCCAACCCTAAAATCGGATTAATTTTTACCATATCCCAGAGAATGAGCCAGGCGTCTATGCGGGTTCCCATACTGTACGAGTTATCGCCAACCATGATCATATCGTATACGCGTTGAAATTGGGTTGTTGCGCCGGCCAGGCCAACAAATGCAGCGACCAGCCCCAGTTGAGGCGATGCGGCCCACAACGTTCCTCCGACGGCGGCCAGGGCCGGGACCCAGCCGGAATTCCAGGCCCAGCCGGTGGGACCTAAGGCCACAAACAGGGTTCCCAGGAAAAGAAAGCCAATAGCGCCCCGCCAGAGGGGATGAAGTTTTTTGTTGAACGCGGCCTGGCTGAAACTGTGGGCCGCCAGCCATACCCAAAAAATGCTGCCGGTGGCCTGGATATTAAAGAATAGGCCGGTGTACCGCCCCAAAGGGCGTACAATCCGCCCTAAAATAAAAATGGCGGCCATCGCCAGAAAGAACCAAACCATCCATCGTAACCAACGTTCATCCTTTATTCGGTGCGCCGCAACCAGGAAAACGCCCGCCGACATCACAAACAGGCTCAAGCCGCCCAGTTGCGCTCCCAGGGGGGCCGAATTGCCAAAAGCGTACCATGGAATTTGGCCCACCCCCAAGGACAGGGCGGTGACCACAACCAGCGCTATCAGGGGGGTGATCGGCAAAGAGGATATGAGTTGGATTCTATGTTGTCGAATCATCATATCCAAAATCCACAAGCCCATGATCGCGGCGGCCAGGGCAAATGTGAGGTTTGAATTGCTGGGGCCGGAGAAGGGAATAGGGATCGAAGCGATGAGAGCCAATAGGCCCAGCGGCGGCCAGCGCAGCAGCAGGATCAACCCGCCCACTGCAAAAGGCAGAGCCATAAACAGCATCTGGAGAGTCCGGGATCCTTGAAACGCCAGCCCCGCGCTAAGGAGCAGCACAATAATGATGACCAGCGGCTGCAACCAGACATTGGACGTCCGTATGAGCCAGCGCAGGGGAGCGCCCAATATATTTTCGTTGATGATATTTTCAATAGAATGAAAAATTGTGATCATCGGGTAAATATATGCCAAAACAGTGTCAGACTTTTCATAGGTGATCGCTCTCAGTGAAAGTCGATATAAATTTCCAGATATACAATATTTTCCTGATTTTTAGAGGCCGTGTCAAAAATCGGTTTGTTTCAGGGCCGGGGACTCAAGTTTCGATTAGGAGGATTGTTGGACTGCTTGTTCGGCCAGGTCTAGAAACCGGGGCATAATCAAATCCCAGTCATAGGTTGTTCGCATAAGTTCAAATGCATTGCCAGAAAGCTCCTGGCGTAATTCAGCATTGTTTAGTAACTTAACCACTGCTTGCGCAAAATCTTGAGGCGTATCGGCGATCAGCAAATGTTTATCCGGTTCCGCGTCTAAACCTTCGGCGCCTTTTGAGGTGGCAATCACGGGTGTTCCCAATGCCATCGCCTCGAGAATTTTCAGCCGGGTGCCGCCTCCCTCCTGCAAAGGTACAATGCTGGTCCAGGCGCGCGCTACCAGAGGCCGAATATCATCTACAAAGCCGGTCAGGGTTACATTTGTTGTTGTTGGCAACGGCCGGTTGCCGTGATTTCCCGTAATACTTAGCTGCGCCTTATCAACCTGATTCAAAACTATGGGCCATACGTCTCTTAAAAACCACTGCATCGCTTCGTAATTGGGAGAATAACTAAAGGCTCCGATGAAGATCAGGGTGTTTGGTTGGGGTTCTTCCTGAATATTTTTGTAATCGGCCAGTTGAACGCAGTTGGGAATAATCTTTATGGGGGTGGGGTTGTTGATTTCTTGGGCAAGATACTGTTTTTCCCGGTGAGAGACAACGGTACCGGCCTGAAAATTTTGCAGCAGGGATGACAAATAACGCCGGTGTTTGAACCAGGTCAATCCATTTCTAAGACGGTGCTGCCACGGATGGCCCCGGTAAAAACGTTCGTATAGAACGCCAACTTCAAGTTCTTCAAAGATGGCCGGCACGCCTTGAAAATAAGGGCTATAGGCGGCCATATCCACCTGCGAGGCAATCACCAGATCGTAATGGTTTTCGGCCAGCAATGATTCGAGACACTGTTTCATTTGAGGCGAGAAGGTGTCGATAACAGAGCGAGGTTTGGCACTGAAAAAACCGAACACGGCCTGCTTGCTGCCGGGTTCGAAGGGTTTCCAGGGCACAATGTGGATTTTGGAGCAAAGAGATTGCAAACCGTTCAGATTGGGTTCAGCATCCGGCTGGTCAACAAAACTTAAAAGGGTTAGCTCATGTTTTTGAGCCAGGCCCCGTAAAAGATTATAAATACGCAATTTGGAACCATTGCTGGGGGGGTACGGATACCAGCGTGAAAGGAAAAGGATTCGCATAGCCATTTCCTTATGCAGACCTTTGTCCCTGACGCCGCCGCAGGAAATCAATGGTTCCCTGCCACATTGCATTGCGATGCTCGCGCATGTTGCGCCATTTGGGTTTGATGCTCCAACTGGTCAACGTGCGCAGAATTTGGCTCCAGGCTACAAACCAGGTAGTAAGCGGGGCGTGGTGTTTGGCCAGGGCCATCAAACGGTTGCGGGTTTTATAGTAAGTGACCGACGGTTTGGGACGGTATTCACGCTGTACCCCCTTGTGCCACAATTTTGCCTGTGGAACGTGCATGATTTTCCAACCTTGTTTGTTGGCTCTGATGCACCATTCGGTTTCTTCCCAGTAGTAAAAAAACCGTTCATCCAGCATGCCTACCTGTTCAATAACCTCTCGTTTGACCAAAATAGCGCAGCCGGAAATCCAATCGACCGGGTGGGGACGGCTGAATTGATTGTGGTCCGGTTCATTGGCCGCAATGTGCGAATCTTCCCAATATCGATTTAAATGGCCCCCGGCAGATTGAATAATGTCCGGTTCGTCGTGATGATAAACCATCGGCCCAACAATCCCAATTTGGGAGTCGCTTGCTGTTGCTTCAACCAGGCAGGCCAGGCAGCCGGAGTCCAGGATCGTGTCTTCGTTCAAAACAAATATCCAGTCGGCGTCTTGATCCAGCGCGGCTTGAATGCCCACATTATTGTTACCGGCGTAGCCCAGGTTGTCGGTCAATTCCAGAATTTCGGCCGTGGGAAAGGCCGCGCGGATCGCCTCTACTGATCCATCGGTGGAGGCATTATCGAGCACGATGGCTTTATGATGTCGATACGTGCTTTTCAGGAGCGAGTCTAAGCAAGCCAGGGTGTCGTCCCGCCGATTGGTGTTGAGGATAATGGTAATAATATAAGGATCAGGCATAGAACATCAACCTTCGATTTGTACGATTTTTTGTAGGCAAGTCATCCAAGTTTTCCAAATTAGTCCAGCCAGGCTTTGGGAAAATTCTTGGTTATTTCAACCCCTTCAAATTTTTGACTCTCTCGAGTACCGTGCTGCTTAACCCAGGCGGCCATTTTGGCCAATCCTTCTTCCAGGGAATGCAGTTGGCGCTTGCCGAATATTTGCTCCTCTTTCGCGTGAGAAGAGTAGGCATCCTGAACCTCATTACGGGGGGGCGTATGGATAATCTCAGGTTCAACCCCCATGGCGCGGGCAATTGCCTCGGCCAGTTCGTTAACGCTGTAGGGTTTTTCTGCTCCCACATTGAAAATCTGGTTGTAGGCCGGGGGCGTTTCAATGGCTTGGGCCATAATTGGCGCAATATCGCCGATGTAGCTGAAGGCCCGGGTTTGAGTGCCGTCGCCAAAAATGGTCATAGGTTTGCCTTGTAAAATTTGATTCATAAAGATCCCCACCACATTGCGGTATTTATCGCCAATATTCTGCTTTTCGCCGTAAACGTTATGGGGCCGGAAGATAATGTGATCCAGATCAAACATTTCTTTGCTTACGACCAACTCCTGTTCAACGGCCAGTTTGGCAATGCCGTAGGGGTCTTCTGGATGGGGAGGCGTTTCTTCGGTCATCGGCAGTTCTGGGCTGGCGCCGTATACGGCTATGGACGAGGTAAAGACAAAACATTTGACGCCGTTGTTCACCGAGGCATTGATCAGGTTAACGCTGCCGATCAGGTTGTTATTATAATTAAATCGTTTAATGAAGTGGCTCAATCCTTCGGCGGCATAGGCGGCCAGATGGTATACGTACTCAAACTTTTCTTCTTTAAATAAATTGTTTATCAACTCAACATCGTTGATGCTGCCCTGAATGAATCGAGCGCCGTCAACAACATTATCCACAAAACCACCGCTCAGATCATCAAGCACAATCACATCATGGTTGCGGTTCACCATCTCTTCGGTCACATGTGCGCCAATAAACCCTGCGCCCCCGGTCACTAAAATTTTAGACATTGTTTTATCACCATTTTCTAAAAGTTAGTTGGTTAGCCAAAAATGTAGGCGTAGTACCCGCGTATAGGCGAGCGTTTTACCAGCATCATTAATATCAACGGAACACTGACCCCCAGAATAAGGAGAATGGGCTGGAACAGTAGAATGGGAAAGGCCAGAATCCACGGCGCGAGATGGTAGATTGCTTTGGAGGCATAAATCAGGACCGGCGCGTGAATGAGATAAACGCCAAAGGATTTGGGGCCTAAATTGCCAAATTGTTTGGAAAAGGGCCAGTTAATCTGGTCGAAAGCCAGAAAGCTGAGTAAAAACGCGCCGGCGTATAAGGTATCAATCAGGGTCCGTCGGGTACCAATCCATTCTTGTCCCGATTGCTGTAGAAGATACTCCCATTCTATCATACCGGCAACAAAGGTGATGATCAGCACTGCCAACAACCCCCATCTGGCCTGGTGCAGCCATTGTTTCAATGTTTGTAAATGAAATCCGGCTACAATGCCCAGGGGAAACCAAAAGGCGTGTCCCGGGAAAAACCAGCTGGCTGTTATCCAGGGCAGTTGGTTGAGTACAGGGATACTGACCCCCAAAATTTGTCCGTACCGCAAACTCAAAACCACGATCTCAAGGAGCGCGGCCATGACCAACAGGGGTTTCCACCGGTTTTTGGCCAGGGGCACCAAAAATGGCGCGAATAGATAAAACTGACAGATAAGCGGAATGTAGTAGTAGGGGTCTGCCGCTCCACCAAGAGCCATCATCTTCAAAACTTGCCCGGTTGAATAGTTAAGGTTGAGCAGAAATATATTGCCGGCAATAATCAGAATTGACCAGAGAAGGTAGGGAATGACCAAATTCTTGACCCTGGTGCCAACAATATTCCATTCGACGGTTGGGTTTCGACCGGCAGCAAAGGCAATAAAAAAACCTGAAACAAACAAGAAGCCAGGAACGGCAAACATTACAAGTTGTTCGATACCCCGTAAGGTATAATAAGATACACCCCCCAGTTGGTCAAAATTTGGCACATGCACCGGTAAATATCGATCTGTCCACCAAAATAAAGCTGTATAGCCCCAACCGGCGGTATGATTAAGTACCACGCTGATAACGGCGAGACCACTGAGATAGAGTAGCCTTTTTATCATTCAGACCTAAGTTTTCCTGTTGTTGCATATTTAAATAACGATATTGGAACGGTTAACCTAAAGAGTTGATAGGCAATCTGTTTTTAAGGATATGAATTCAAACTCTTTAATAGTTTTAATGTGTGATCACGGTGGAAAGTGCTATCTACTTGTGTTCGTTGAGATAGTTGGTCAATGCTTCGATACTGTAGAAATTTTCATAAACAACATCTTCGTCCGGTACCTGGTAATCAAAAGCCTCATCAATAAAAGATACCAGCTGCAAAATACCCAGCGAGTCAATGATGCCCGCACCGAGCAAATCGTCTTCGGGACTCAAATTGGCGTGGCGTCCTTTGAGTAGTTCTTGTTTGATATAATCGGTTAGTTTTTTTTGAGTATCCATTTCAGTCTCCTGGTTTGTTAGTTTAATGGTTGCGTATGCAAGCATCTAAAAGCGTTTTAGTTTATGCAGAGTTCATTAATTATTTCTGAAGGTACTGTAAAATCATCAAACCATCTTCCGCCAAAAGGGCGTTCAACCGGTATGATCTGATCGCTTGAATACGACAGGATTTTTTGATTATAGGTATGGATTGTGTTTCGCAATTCGGTGGGTAGTTTATTGTCAAGCTGCAATGCATACTCTATATCGGCAAGAAGTGCTTTAGTCTCTTCGATTGTATTTAGAATGCGTTTGCAGAAGGATGACGGCAGAACCCCCAATTCGCCTTTACTGGTAACTAATTGGCTGATTGCTTCGTAGGTAACATCTTGAATCTGCCGTCTGGATAACCACTGTGTTTCGTAATTTAATCGCTGATGCCAGAGCGGCGCAATCATCGCCTGTCGATGTTGCGCCAGCGTTTTATGAAAAAGTCGGTAGCCATACTTTGCCGGATTCTCAAAAATGCGCGAACCGGGATCCAAAAAAGGCACCATCGGACACAGCAGGGGAATGACGTTTTGCCCTTTAAATTTTTCCATCAACGACTTGCTGTAAGCCACGGTATCCAATACGGATTGCGCGCTTTGGTGGGGCATGCCGATGAAGAACCAAACCATAATTCCGGCAATACCGGCCTCAAACGCTTTCGGAATCCACGCTTCCATTTCCTCCATCGTATAATTTCCACGCCCGGCTAATTTACTGATCTTGAGATCATGCGATTCCGGCGAGAGCATAATATACGCTTGCGTAGCTTGGCCCATTTTTTTGAGCAGATCCATATCCGCCAGGTTAAAAAGCTCAAAACTTACGCTTTTGTATTCCATTTCGGCTATGGCATCAAGGTACTGATATAAACGTTTTTTCGGCTCAGAATAACATTGTAAAGCGTAAATTGATGTATTTCTCGCAGCATCTCCCATTGTTCGTAGCTCGTCTACAATGCGGGTGTTATCTTTGTGAATAAGCGTGTTTTTTACGCCCATAATGTTTTTATAAGCAAAACAGGAGCCGCCGCACCATGAGCAGTCCATGGCGCACCCGGAATTGGGAAGCGTCATGATCAGTTTGGTAGTTGTAGGGGTATTGTTGGTATGGCTGTAAAAAGACCAATCGATGGTAGCATTGTTGTAATTTTTGGCCGGTTTATGCAAAAAACCTGTCGATAGAATTTGTGAACCACCTTTATCTTTGTACACAAGGTTGGGGATATTTTGGAACGCCGGGTAGCCATTTTTGACAGACTGCATTAATTGGGCCAGAGGTTCCAGGGTATCATAACCTTTTACCACAACATCAACCGACGGATATTGGATCAGTTCATCGGCAAAATATGTGGCTGAAATCCCTCCAAAAACAATCGACGCATCAGGATGGATATGTTTCAATTTATTTGCCACTTCAATGGCGCCGTGGCATTGCGCCATCCAGTGTAAATCCAGACCAAATACAGGAGCGTCGAGCCTTTTTAATAGACCTTCCACATCCAATCGTGGATATTGTAACATCAAGGATGCTAAATTTATAATCTTTGTTTCATGGCCTTGAGCGCCTAAATACTGTTTGATGTTAAGAAATCCTAGCGGATACATTTCAAAAACCGAGGTGACATTAACGCTGTCAGAATTGCTCAGATACGCAAACAGCACATCATCCCGCTCGCGGAAATCATACACACTTGGAGCGTGAACAAGAAATATATCTGCGGTTAATCTATTCTGGGATGTAGTTTGATCTTGACGAGCCATCATTATGCTCCACGGTATAACGACTTACGAGTTGGATGTAACTGCTGTCCGGGCCTGTAGTTCCCGCCGGTTGATTTTGCCGGTAGGGGTGCGGGGAAACGTATCGGTAACAATGATGTTGGCCGGCATGGCGTAGGATGGCAGGCGTTTGGCCAAGTGTTGTTCCAAATCTTTTTGTTGGTAGACAGCGCCCGGTTTGAGAATGATGGCGGCTTCAATCAGGTTGCTGCCATCGCCGTCGGGGATGGGGTAGACGGCGGCTTCTTCGATGCTTTTATGAGACAGCAAGCCGGTTTCAATTTCGCCCAATTCCACCCGGTAGCCCCGCGTTTTTATCTGGTGATCTTTGCGGCCAAAATATTTGAGATTGCCGTCCGGTTGTCGTTGCACCAGGTCGCCGGTCCGGTAGAAAATATCTTCGCAGTAGGAATATACTTTGCGCCGGAAAAATCCTCGTTCCGTTTTTTCCGGCTGTCCCCAGTAGCCGCGCATCACAATGCCACCCCGGATCAGCAGCTCGCCCACCTCGTCCGACCCAACCGGACGGTCATCCCCATCCACAATCAGCCCCTCGGCATTTTCACAGACCTTTCCGATGGGGATTGGTTCATCGGAATCTGTAGGTAGTTGGGAAACGTGGTAGTAGGTGCAAACATTGGTTTCGGTGGGGCCGTACAGGTTGCTGAATTTGACATCGGGCAGCAGGCGCATCAATTCGCGCAGGTGTTTGGTGGGAAAAACCTCCCCGGCAAAGAGCAGCCAGCGTAAGGCGCTGAGATCGCGAGATTGGAGGCCGCCGCGCAGCATCATCTGGATCAGCGCAAAAGGAACGGAATACCAGACGGTGATTTTCTCGCTCTCGATCAGTTTGGATAAACTGGTGGGGAATTTGGTCAGCGCTTCCGGGATGACCACGACCGTGGCGCCGGCCAGCCCGCCGGCAAAAATATCAAAGGTCGATAAATCAAAATGAAGGGGCGCGTGGTTGCTCAACCGGTCTTCCTGCTGCAAATTATAGGTTCTGGCCGCCCACTCGGCAAAGCTCAAGCCGCTGCGGTGGGTGTGCATAATGCCTTTGGGGTCGCCGGTAGAGCCGGAGGTGTAGAGAATATAGGCCAGGTCCTGCTCAATGGTACCGGCGTCCGGCACGTTGTGGCCGGGCGTGTTATAGACCTCACCCCAGGAAATCGTGTTGACGGGCACATCATCAAGAGATTCAATGCCAATTAGATGTTCTAATGCAGCGTTGTGGTCAACCATCATTTCCCTGACCGCATCGATTTTGGCATCTTTGGTGACCAGATGGCGAATGCCGCAATCACGAACAACAAAACTGAGGCGCGGCACCGGAGCAAAGGGGTCCAGCGGAACATAGGCCGCGCCTGCTTTCATAATGCCGTACACGGCTACAATTGATTCCAGGCTTTTGTTGAGATAAATGCCCACCCGATCTCCCCGTGTAACACCTTGTTCGATGAGCACGCAGGCCAAACTGTTGACCCGGTCCAGCAGTTCCCGGTAGGAGAGCGACTGCCCGGAAAAGCGAACGGCTTCGTGATCAGGATGGCGTTCGGCTCCATTTTCTATGGCTTGATGTAACAAATATATCACTATTGCCTCCGTTCAAAGCATACGTTTGTTTTACCGTCCGGGTCTGTTGGAAAGATCAGATCACAAACCCAACAGGCGAGCAATAATGTTGCGCTGGATGTCGGATGTGCCCGAGTAAAGGGTGCCGCCAATGGCATCGCGCAGGTTTCGCTCAACTTGAAACTCGGTCATGAAACCATAACCGCCGAGGGTCCTGATCGCGTCCAGGCCGGATTCGACAAAAGATTCGCTCAGATAGAGTTTGGCCAGCGCAGCTTCCATGGCGGCGGATTTCCCCTGTTTTTTGAGCCAGGCTACTTTGTACAGCAATAGCCGGGCGGTTTCCAACCGAACTTTCATATCAACAATACGGTTGGCTACCGACTGAAATTTACCAATCGGCTGGCCAAACTGCTCGCGCTCGTTGGCGTAGCGGATGCTGTCTTCTAACTGGCGTTCCATGGTGCCAATGTTGCTGCCTAAAATACAACTGCGTTCCCACTCCATCGAGTCGTTAAATATTCTTGAACCGGCGCCTTCCGGCCCTAATCGATTTTCTGACGGAATAAAGCAATCTTCAAAAATCAGTTCGGCCATGGGGGCGGTCCGCAGGCCCATTTTTTCTATGTGGGGGGTGATGGTAAAGCCCGGCGTATCTTTATCGACCACAAAGGCGGTGATACCCCACATTTTTTTGGCCGGGTCTACCGTGGCAAATACCACGGCCATATCAGCGACGGGCGCATTGGTCACAAAGGTTTTGGCTCCATTTAATACATAACCATCGTCGCGGCGTTCGGCGCGGGTGCGCAGGCTGTAGGCGTCGGAGCCTGAGTCCGGTTCAGACATGCCGTGCGCCCCAATCATTTCGCCGCTGCACAGACCCGGCAGATATTTTTCTTTTTGTTCCTCCGTGCCAAAAGAGAAAATGGGCATCTGCACGCTCCACATCTGGGCGTTGATGGCAAAAATAAGGCCGTTATCGTGGCAGCCGTAGCCCAATCCTTCCATCGTCAACATGGTGGTCATAATATCGGCGTCGGCACCGCCATACTTTTCCGGAAAAGGCAGCCCATGGATGCCAAATTGGGCGCATTTTTGCCACAGTTCGCGGGGGAATCGCCCCGCTTGTTCGCGCTCAATCATCCCCTCGTTGAGTTCTTTGGTGGCAAATTCTATTATCGCTTCTTTAAAGGCGAGTTCTTCTTCCGACCAGGAAAAATCCACGGTAGACAACCTCCATAATTACTCTTCAAAGAACACTTCCCAGGGCGTGTTCTTGAATTTGTTTTTTAGTTCATCATAGTTGGCAATCATTTGATCCAGAGGCCGGCGGCCTTGTTTGGCCGTTGCCGGTTTGACGGCTTGATACTCTACGTTTAGGAATCTTTGAATACGGCGCATCTCTTCCACATAATTGTTTGATAAACTTTCATAGCAAACTTCCAAAATGTCGTGGCTCTGAAACATCCGGTCGTATTCTTTTTCCCAGGCGCGGGTTTGGTTAAAATCTTCCAGGCATGCCTGGTAATCAATTTCAATTAGCCCTGTCGATTTTTTTTGATGATGATTCCCTGCGTTAACCCATTCCCCGGTGAGCATTGCTTTTTGGCGAGAAACGTGGGTATGCAAAATATTTTTTCTTTTGATATGAATAACTTTTATTTTCGTTTGCTTTTTTAGATAAGGCCAGATATTGGTGCTGGGAACGTGGTAGTAGAAAATCTTGAACCCGGCGGCTTTGATGTATCTGGGAAATCGGATAAAAAAGGTTTTGTCGATGAATTGGGCGGGATTACTTCGCAAAATTTGTTTCGTTTTCTCCGACTGGAAATAACCCATATGATCCCAGTCTGCGGTTTGTATATCCCTGAAGATTTCGCCAAAGGCCGTAATTTGGTGATGCGCGTTCAACAAGCCTCTCAGCAGGTTTGATCCCACTCTTGATCGACCCAGAATGATAAATCGGGTGTAAGTTGAGTGCCCCGTGACAGTTTCTATGTCAACAGGCAGCCGGCGAAGGAAGGGGTACCATGCGTTTTTAATTCGCTTGGCCCGGCTAACCACGGGGTGTAGGCTCGTCTTATCCATCGGCGTGTCCGAACTCGACTTTTGCTTTACATAATGTACATTAAAAATAGCAGATATAGACAGTCA
>CAZTFF010000090.1:15091-17790 GCA_964612485.1 uncultured Caldilineaceae bacterium | reverse complement strand
CGAGACCTTTTGCTCAACACATCGAGACCTTTTGCTCAACACATCGAGACCTTTTGCTCAACACATCGAGACCTTTTACTCAACACATCGAGACCTTTTTGCCAAAACATGGCGGCTCATGTCAAGTACAAATGCGAATTCACATTACAGATACAAAATATGAGAATTCACCCTCACCCCAACCTTTCCTCTGGAAAGGTTAGGGGAGGGCCAGAAATACTTGCACTTGTTCTCAACATGAGCCAAAGCCGTTCCGATTTTCTGGAGTCTGCTAAGGGCCGCTAAATAACGCGAAGGAAAAATTTTAGCGTAACTTGGCGTAACTTCGCGGACTCTATTTTTCACCGGCTGCTAAAAACCCGGAATGAATTTGCGAAACACGGTACTAAGTTACCCGAACGATGTCCAGCAGTTTTTCCATAGCTTGCTCGGCTTGTTTTTCCACGCGGTACGCCTGCGCCTGCGGTCGAGAACTGACCGCGTATTTTAACTCCCGGTCAACAAAATGGAGGGCCGCCCCGTCTTCCACCGCATAGCCCGCCATCATTGCCTCTTCCAAAATCAAACGAAGAAAAGTAGGCCGCCGATCTTTTTCGCTGTCGTAATGGGGGCAGTAACTGCCGGGCAGAAAGCCCATGCACTCCAGGGGCACCAATCGCCCCGGTATCGAGTCGGTGACGCCTTCCTCAAACCAGCAAATCGCGCCCGCGCTGACCCCGGCTAAAACAATCCCCTGAGTCCATGCATCGTACAATATTTTGTCAAGGCCCCACTCTCGCCACAAGGCCAGCATGCTGCGCGTATTGCCGCCGCCCACATAAATGATGTCGTTTTTCAGCAGGTAAGCGGCCAGATCAGCCGTGGGCGGGCGAAAGAGGGATAAATGGGAGGGGGTGCAGCCCAGTTGGACAAAACTGGCGTAAAAGTTAATGATGTAATCGTCCGCCTCGCCGCTGGCCGTGGGAATCAGGCAGACGGCGGGCGTGGGCTTGCCGCTTTGCTCCACAATGTATCGTTCCAGAGCCAGGTTGTCCGGCTCGTGCGAAAGCCCGGCTCCACCAATGGCTATAATTTGTTTCATCGCTGCGCTCCTTGGGCACAAATTTGGATGGTATTATTAGTTTGGATAGTCATCCTGTCAAGTGTTGTCAAAAAAATTACCGCGGAGTACGCCGAGTTCGCAGAGATATTGCTTCCTCAAGCCTCAATCCGCACCCCTTTCCAGAAGGCACTTAGAGCGGCTCCGTAATTGTTACGGAGCCGCTCTGTTTTTCTCCGTTATTATCCGGCACAATCCATTTAACAAAAATCCGAGATTCTTACGCTTCACAATCGCTCCAACTTGCGTGTATTATAGTAGGGTCAAATAGGGAACCTGTGTGGGTTGCCTGAGACAAATTTTCTGCACTTATTATGAAAGGAAACCAGTTGATTTATGAAGCCCCAAATATTATTCCGCAAATTATTACCCTTTTTGCTCTTGTTGTTGGTTGGCTGGCTGGTTATTTCCGGCGGCATGGATGTTAACGCCAGCAGCCATTTCCAGTCGCCGGTTACGCCTGAACCTACAACCGAACCCATCGATGAGCCAACCGCCGTCCCCCCCACCCCCGAGCCAACGCAAACACCGTCTCCCCAACCCACCGACCCGCCGGTGACGCTGGTTTTGGATGGCCCTTCTTCGGTTGAAGCGGGCCAGACGTTTCGGGTAGATGTGATTGCCCAGAATGTGCCGGACCCGGGCCTGTACGGAGTTCAGTTTGAAATCAATTTTGACAGCAGTTTGGTTGCCGTGGGTGATCGGGAAATCAACTCTGATTTGACTTATGTGGTTCACAACACGGTCGATAACAGCGCCGGCAATCTCTTGCTGGTTGCCAGCCAACAAGGCAACGTGCCCGGTTTAACCGGCGACGTGGTTTTGTTGAGGTTCCGGGTGACCGCCACCGAACAGGCCGGAGTCGCTGCTTTTAGTTTTGAGAACGAAAAGTTTAGTGACTACCAGGCCAAGGGTTTTGAGATCAATAGTGGAACCTATTCCGTTACGATTGAACAGTCGGCCACGCCTGTTCCCACCACCGAACCTACCCCCAAGCCGACAACCGAACCCACTCCCCTGCCCACCCAGGAACCAACCCCTAAACCTACGGTAGAACCCACCGCTGAACCCACTTCCGAACCCACGCCCTTGCCCACCACCGAACCTGAAATGGCGGAATTATCCGGCCAGATCAGGCTGCCGGGGCGGGCCAACAATCAATGGTCCGGCGCAAATGTGAGCGTTGCCGGCCACTCCCCCACAATGATGACCGATGCCACCGGAAACTTCAGCATGGCGGATGTATCTGCCGGCATGCAAACCATCACAGCGGATGCGCCCGGTTATTTATCGGCGTTGTGCGCAAATGTTGAGGTAACTGCGCCAGCCACCGCGCTTGCTCCGGTATCGTTGTTGAGCGGCGATATCAATGGAGATGATTTGGTGGATGTTGTTGACGCCGCAGCCGTGGGAACCGGTTTTGGACAGGCCGGCTCGGATTTACCGGCGGATATTACCCAGGATGAACTCATCGATATTTACGATATTGTTCTGGTGAGCGTCAACTACGGCGAGGCAGGCCCGCAAACGTGGGAATGTGCGCCATAGCAAAGTAACAGGGTAGCAAGGTAGCAAGGCAACAAATTTACTGTTGCCCTGC
>CAZTFF010000090.1:0-14991 GCA_964612485.1 uncultured Caldilineaceae bacterium | reverse complement strand
TAGCAAAGTAACAGGGTAGCAAGGTAGCAAGGCAACAAATTTACTGTTGCCCTGCTACCTTGCTACCTTGCTACCTTGCTACCCTGCTACCCTGCCATTAATCCTCTCGTCTCCCCAACAGCCACCCGGTGATGAAGGCCATCAAGATACCCAGAAACAGAATGACCAGCCACTGCCTGCTTTTGATCTCCACCGGGGCCATATCGCTGCCCCAGGCCCGGCGCACGCCCCGGCGGTACGTCGATAAGCTCAATAGCGGGAGAATGGTATCGGACAGGAGATACACCAAAGGCGATAAATCCGATTTTGGTTGGGATTGAACCGGCTGCGGCGGCTGTTCTCCGGGTATCACTTCGGCTACGGTAAAGGTTTCGCCCTGGTTTTGCTGTAATTCGCTCAGGGTATGGCCGGTGGCGTCCATAATTTTACAGCCCGGTACAAAATCACACGCCATCCGCATGCGGTTGGCCTGGGGCAGATATTTAACCAGCCACGGCGCGACCGGCACCATCGAAAGCAGCCCGCCCAGCCCGTTTGGAAGACTTGTGTCAATCCGCCCACACCCCACCGTGTTAACCACGGGCACGCCCAGCCAGGCGGTTTGCTGGCGAAGCAGTTCGTCAAAAACGCGCGCGCCGCTGTCTTTGAACGGCGCCATCAGCGGCCCCATTTGGTCAAAGGTAACGGTATCACCGTTGGGAAAATAGTAGGTTGGATTGCTCACATCGGGCGGGCAACTGCTGATGAGCATCAGATCGATTTTGCCGGCGTATTGCCGCCACAGGTCAAGATGCGCCACATCCCAACAGACCAGCATGCCGATACGTCCCAGCTCGGTCTCGGCGACGCTGATGCCGTGGCCGGGCCTGAAATAACCGCGCTCCCAGCCCCAGGGATAATTTTTGTCGTAGCGCCACATCCGCTCCTCAGGCGAGAAGAGCAGCATTGAATTATAGATGTCGGCGCAGTCGCGCAGCAGCAACGATCCGGCCAGGTGAACGTTCAAGTAGGCGGCCAGATCGCGCATCCAATGGATGGTTGGGCCATCCAGCCGCTCGGCGCGATGGTGATTGCTGGGATCGTAAGTGTAGCCTGTGTTGAAAAGTTCCGGCAGCACCACCAGTTGAGCGCCATTGTAGGTAGCATCGGTTACCAGGCGTTCGGCCCGATCCAGCCGCTCCGGGGTAGGCGCGGGGTTGGCGTCCATCTGAATGGCAGCGATTTTAATGGGGTGGGGCATCATTGCCTCCTGAAATAAAAAAACCTATTCCACAACAGAATAGGTTTTTAAGTCTACAATTTGATGATAACCAAATCTTACTCCGTTGTCAATGGTGCTTGCGTGCCGCCGGGTAATTCAAAATCGCTGCCGACAATTACCCGAAAATCAATATCGCTCTTAAGGTTGGGGCTGCGGCGGATATTTTCCTCATCAACCTCAAAAATGGCCTTCAAGACTTCCAACGTGTAAGTTTTGTCTTCGTTATAGACCACGATCACCGTGTGTTCGTAGGTGTTGTTATCGGCGCTGCCGTGTTGGAAGATATTGAACCCCTGCTGTTTTAGATACAGGGCGGTTTGGGAAGCCAGGTTAGAAACGCCGGTTCCGTTTTGAACCACCAGTTGGGCATCTTCCTGAGCCAGAAATTGTTTGATCTCCTGCTGGCGTTCCGCCTGTTGTTGGATTTCTTCGGCCCGGGCCTGGGCTTGAACCGTTTGTTCGGCTTCCACCTCTTCGGTGGGGGCCGGGGCTTGCGCTTCTGCTTGCGCCGGGCTGGCTATGGGTTCGGTTTTGGCAAACATTTCGTCAATCACCAGCCGAATTTTTTCTCGCAGCGGCAGCAAAACCCGCGCGCCGGTATCAGGCACGGTGTAGTCAATGGTCATATTGGGGCCGATAACTTCAGATTGGATGTTGCCGGTATCTATTTCATCGGCCAGTTGGCCCATTTCCAGAATATCAACCAGTTGCAGGTTGGTTTCAACCGTACCGGACATCGAGGCCCACAGTTCGGGAATTTTGGGGATCATATCCAGTTGCAGCGCTTTGTCCCGGATAGCCAGCAAAACTTGCTGCTGCCGCTTGGCCCGTGAAAAGTCGGACCCCGGGGTAGCGCGGGTACGGGCGTATTTCAGGGCGGTGTAGCCATCCAGGGTGTGGCGGCCCGCTTCAATGTAAAACGGATCATAACCGTAATTATTGTCGGGATATTTAGGGTCGTCAATGGTTTGGGGCACGTCAATTTCAATGCCGCCCAGCGTATCAACAATGTTGCGGAAGCCGTCAAAATCAACTTTTACGTAAAAATGAACCGGCACGCCCAGGTTATATTGAATAGTCTTCATGGCCAGGGCCGGGCCGCCGCCGGGATAGCCGTATTGATCGCCCAAAAAGTGGGCCTTGTTCACCCGGTCTTCATCATAACCGGGGATCGACACCCACAGGTCGCGGGGCACCGACAACATCCCGGCTCTTTTGGTGTTAGGGTCGATGGTAGCCAGGATCATCGTGTCGGTGCGGGCGTAAACTTCGTTGGGGCGTTTATCGACGCCCAGCAACAAAATATTGACCCGTTCTTGCAACTCGTAGTTGGGCAGCGGCGCGCCGGTGACGCCGGTAGCGCCAGTAGCGCCTCCTCGTTCCACGGGGAGAGCGACCGGCGGGGCGTCATCTTGATTGCCGGTTATAGGCAGGGCGCCAATCGGCAGGGCAAGTTCCACATAGGGTACAGAGGAGGGCAGGTTGGTGCGGTCGGCCACATCCTTGACCGTATTTTTTACCACATAATAAAACAGGTAGCCTGTATAAGCGCCACCCAGCAAAAAGATAACGACCATCCCGATGACCAGCCCTTGAGCCAGCCACGGTGGAATGATATCCTGTTTGTATGAGTTTGTTTGTGTCGCCATAGTACCCAAATTATATCACGTTCCCGATGGCGGGCAAAATTGCCTAAGCCAATTGGCTTATCAGTTTGGAGAAAAAATGATCTTGAATTTTGACCGGTATGGCAGCAGATGTTTCACTATCGTCCCCCCGAAATCTTGAGAAGATACCGTAGCACGATTAAAATTCCCCGGTGCCTACTCTAAACCGCTCGATGGCGACAAAACCGATCACGCAGACCAGCATCAGCAGCGTGCTCATGGCCAGGGCCTGGCCGTAGTTGAGCGCGCCGGGCTGGCTGAAAAAGCGAAAGATGGCGGTGGGCATGGTGGGGGTATCGGGCCGGGCAATGAACACGGTGGCTCCAAACTCGCCCATGCTGATGGTAAAAGCAAAGACCGCGCCCACCAGTAGCGCCCGGCCCGCAATAGGCAGGTCTACCTCGCGCCACACCCGCAGCGGCGATGCGCCCAATGAGGCGGCGGCCTCCCGCAGGGCGGGCTGGATACTGCGCAGGGCGGGCAGCAGGCTGCGCACCACAAATGGCAGGGCCACCAGGGTATGGGCAATCACAATCAGCAGTGGCGAGGTACGCAGGTTGAGCGGGGGGTGGTTCATGGTGATGATAAAGCCAAAGCCCAACGTTACCGCCGAAGTAGCCAGCGGCAGCATAAAAATGGCGTCCAATTTAGAGGTGCGTTTGGCCTGCCCTCGTCCCAGGGCCACGGCCAGACACAGCCCCAGCAGCATGGCCAGAAATACCGTACCCCCGGCAAAATTCAACGAGTTGGTGATGGCTTCGCGGGGCGGCACAAAAAAGAGATCGCGGTGATCGGGATGGCTGAACAAAGCCTGGTAATAGAGGGTTGATAGCCCCCCTTCGGCGGTGAAGGAGCGCAGTACCAGGGCCAGTAGCGGCGCGCCCAGCAGCCCCAGCATCAGGTTCAGATTGCCGCCTACCAGCAGGCGGTCGCGCCAGGATTGTACCCGCCGCTGCACCGCTTGTTGAGATTGCAGCGACAGGGGCCGGCTGGTGCGGACCTGCAAGCGGGCGTAGGTGAGCATCAAAACAAAGATAAAAATGATCTGCACCAGGGCCAGCGCGGCGGCCACCGGCAAATTGAACAGATGCACGGCCTGACGGTAAATTTCCACCTCCAGGGTGGCAAAGCGCGGGCCGCCCAATATCAAAATCACGCCAAAACTGGTGAAACAAAAAATAAAGATCAGCAGCGCCGCCGCGCCGATGACCGGGGCCAACTGCGGCACGGTAATCTGCCGGAAGGTTTGCCAGGGCGTGAGGCCCAGCATTTGCCCGGCCTCGGTGAGTTGGGGGTTGAGGTTGCTCCAAAAGCCGCCTACCAGGCGCAGCACAATGGTGTAATTGTAAAAGATATGGGCCAGCAGAATGATCCAGACGGTGTGCTGCAAATGCAGGGGCGGGCTGTCCAATTGAAGCAACGTCATCAATCCTTGATTAAGCATCCCTTTTGGCCCCAGCAGAGCCGTGAAGGCGTTGGCCACCACCAGCGTGGGCAGCACAAAAGGAATGGTGGTCAGCGCCAGCAGCAGGCTTTTGCCCCGGAAGCGGTAGCGGGCAAACACATAGGCCGCGGGCAGGGCCAGCAGCAGGGTTAAACCGGTAGAAAGCGCGGCCTGCCACACCGTAAACCAGAGCGTTTCCAGGTAATAGGTGGTTTGCGCCAGTTTTTCCAGCGCGGAAAGATCAAGCTGTCCTTCGGGGGCAAAACTAAGTTTAAAGATAGAGATCAAAGGATAGAAGTAAAAAACCAGCAGAAAGGCCAGCGGAATCAGGTAAAAGAACACCAACCAGAGCCGAGGTAACTTGATTCGCTTGAGTGGAAGCTGTTCAAATGTAAAAGATATTTTTTTGGTGATACTGCTTGTTAGCGTGTCGATATAAGAACTCATTCCTGGCCGTTTCCGATCAGATCTAACGCTCTGGCAATATCTGCTTTGTCGATAGTGGGCGGCTGGTAGGTGTTGAGTTTAGCCAGGAGAGCCGCCGGGTCGTCGTCAACCAGTACCATGGCCCGGTATTCCGGGCGCATAAATTGTTCGGTGGTGGCGTGGCCCAAAAAGTCGAGTAGTTTGTTGTAAAAACCGCCCACATTCAGCAGGCCGCAGGGTTTGATTTGAAACCCCAACTGGTTCCAGGTGAGGGCTTCAAAAAACTCTTCATAGGTGCCCAACCCGCCGGGCAGGGCAATAAAGGCATCGGCCAGTTTGGTCATGAGGGCTTTGCGCTCGTGCATGTTGTTCACAATGCGCAGGTCGGGCAGGTCGGTGAAGGCCACCTCTTTGACCGCCAAATCTCTGGGGATCACGCCGATGACCTCGCCGCCGCCGGCCAGCACCGCGCGGGCAATCTCGCCCATCAAGCCCACGTTCCCGCCGCCATACACCAGCGCGATATTTTGCTCGACCATGATTTGGCCCAACTGCCGGGCGGCGGTTCGATATTCGGGACGCGCGCCGGGGCTGGAGCCGCAGTAAACGCAGATTCGGTTCATTTTGCTCTCAGTGATTACACAGAGATACGCGGAGGACTCACGGAGTTGCACAGAGATTTTTAATATTTCTCTGCGACCCTCTATGTTTTCTTTGCGTATCTCTGTGTTCTTTTCTCGTACGATTTATCTTAAGACCGTTTCTGTCCAGGCCTCAATCCATTCCTCCCGGTTGGCCCCAATCTCTTCCGGGGAGAGGGTGGCCGGATTTAACGGGATTTGGGTGTGTTCCAGAAATACCTCCGGCAGTTCGGCGGTCTGGTTGGCCGGGAAGACAAACATATTCAACGGAATGTCTTCCTGAAATTCCCGGCTCAACAAAAAGTCTACCAGCTTTTCGGCCAATTCCCGCTTTTGAGTGCCGGCCAGGATGCCCACAAACTCGATCTGGCGGAAGCAGGCGCCATCCCCCACCACCGAGGCAGTGGGCGCTTCGTCCAGCTCGGTTTCGGCAAAAAATACCTCGGCGGGCGGGCTGCTGGCGTAGCTCACTACCAGGGGGTATTCGCCATCGTACCGCGTAAACTGGCCGTAGTAGGCGTCTTCCCAGCCGGACGTTACCATCACGCCCTGAGCCGCCAACTGTTCCCAGAAATCCAGGTAGCCGGGATCGCCAAAGTGAGCAACGGTAGCCATTAAAAAGGCCAACCCCGGCGACGACGTGGCCGGATTTTCCACCACCACCAGATTTTCATAGCGGGGGTGCAGCAGCTCTTCCAGGGTGGCGGGTGCTGCCAGCCCGTTTTCCTCAAACCAGGCTTTATCGTAATTCAGGCAGACGTCGCCGTAATCCACGGGTAGCAGCCGGTTTTTCGGGTCCAGTTTCAAGTCGACGGGAATATCGGCCAGCAGCGGCGAATCATAAGGTTCCAGAATCTCGTTCTCGATGGCCCGGCTGAAAAAAGTGTTGTCGATGCCAAAGAAAACGTCGGCCAGCGGCGCGTCTTTGGAGAGAATGGCCTGGTTCAGCGCGGCCCCGGTATCGCCGGAGCGCAAAATTTCCAGCGTTACATTATTTTCTGCTTCAAAAGCAGCAATGGCCTCTTCGCTGGCGTTGAAACTATCGTGACTCATCAAGGTGATGGTCTGCGGTTCGCCGCTTTCCGCCGGTTCTTCGGTAGCTTCCGCTTCCGGGGTAAACGTGGGCGCGGCGGCGGTCGTTTCGCTTTGGGGAGTCGAAACCGGTTCACTGGTGACCGCCTGGTCGGCGCCGTTGCCGCAAGCCGTAATGAGCATCAACATGATCGTAATAGCTATAAAATTTTTGATAGACATAAAGTTTCTCCTTTGTGATATATTGGCAAGGTAGCAAGGTAGCATGTAGCACGGTAGCCGGGTAGCCGGGTAGCCGGGTAGCAGAACTACATCCCTGCTATCCTGCCCAACGCACCCTTCGATACGCCTACACTATGTTCCGGCTACTCAGGATGCTACCTATACCCCTGTTACCCTGTTACCCTGCTCCTCTGCAAAATGAACCACCAGCACCAGCCCCTCTCCGATCTCAACCCTTGCTTCGGTTTCGGCCAGACGATTGCTGAGGGTGAGCGTGCTGCCCAACGAGAGCGTTTTGTCCGTCAGCGGCCATTCCACGCCGGTGAGGGTTACGCGGCTCACGGTGGGGGTCAGTGGGAGCAGCGACAACGTATCGCCGGGGTGGCCGGTGATCGTAAGCGATTGTTGATCGCGCAGCAGCGCGGCCCAATAGACTCCGTCCACCAGGATCAGCCGGGCCGAGGCGTATTCGGGCCGGCTGAGCACCAGGATGTTGGCCAGCATCTGGTCGAGTCGTCCCCCCAACGCGGTAAGCAGCATAATTTCATCGGGCGATTCCTCTATCGCCAGCCGCAGGGCCAGTTCCAGATCGGTTTCATCTTTGCGGGCGGGATGGCGATGAATAGTAACCCCGTTGGCTTCCATCTGAGCCACCAGCGCCGGATCTAGCGAGTCGAGATCGCCAATGATGGCTTCCGGCGTTAAACTCAGGGCCAGGGCATGCCGCGTGCCGCCGTCGGCGCAAAAAATGCGGTCGGTGGAACGCAGCCGCGCTTTGAGTAAGTCGGGCCGGTTTAAATTTCCGTTGGCAAAAATAATCATTCGCCTCATGGCAGCATCCTCAAAAACAAAAACCACTCTCGGCGGAGAGTGGTGAGTGAAACTGTTCTTGCTTCCTCCGCCGGCATTACCCGGATCAGGTTTAGCGGTCAGTTCCACAGTTGGATTATCGACAAGAAACTATCTCAGCCTGGTTTATCCAAGCCCCCGCAAAGAAGTATTTTTATTTGATCAAACTTAGAGGTACAATACCACAAACCGGACAGAATTTCAAATTCCAGTAGAGGGAGCGCAATGATGAGCAAACCCGGCACCGAAACCAATCCCCTCCGCGTGGCAGTTATCGGCGCGGGACCAACCGGCTTTTACACCGCCGAGCATCTTTTTAAACAAAAAGAGTGGGTGGTGGATGTAGATATGTTTGAACGGCTGCCCACCCCTTACGGATTGGTGCGAGGCGGCGTTGCGCCGGATCACCAGAAGATCAAATCGGTGACCAAAGTGTTCGACCGCACCGCGTCCCATCCCCGCTTCCGTTTTTTTGGACACGTGGCCCTGGGGCGAGACATCACCCTGGATGATCTGCGCCATCATTATCACCAGATCGTGTATACCACCGGCGCGCAAACCGACCGCGCCCTGGGTATCCCCGGCGAAGATTTGCCCGGCAGCCACGCCGCCACCGAGTTTGTGGCCTGGTACAACGGCCATCCCGATTACACCGACCGGCAGTTTGATCTCTCTCAGGAGCGGGTGGCGGTGGTAGGCGTGGGCAATGTGGCCATCGACGTGGCTCGTATTTTGGCCCGCACGACGGACGAATTGGCCCAAACCGACATTGCCGATTACGCGCTGGAGGCCTTGAGTCAAAGTAAGGTTAGAGAAATCATTGTATTGGGCCGGCGCGGCCCGGCTCAAGCGGCGTTTACCAACCCGGAAATCAAAGAATTGGGGGATCTGGCCGGCGCCGATGTTTGCGTATTGCCCGCCGAAGCCGAACTGGACCCTTTGAGCGAACAGGCGCTGGCCGAAAGCAACGACCGGGCGGTAATGAAAAAAGTTGATATTTTGCAGGCGTATGCCGCCCAACCTCCCCAAAAAAAATGCCGCCAAATCACGCTGCGTTTCCTGGTGTCGCCGGTGGAACTGCTGGGAGAGGAGCGAATTACCGCTATGCGGCTGGTGAAAAACGAGTTGGTGGCCGGCGAGAACGGTCGTTTGCGCCCCCGCGCCACCGATGCGATTGCTGAGGTTCCGGTGGGGCTGGTATTTCGCTCGGTGGGGTACCGGGGGGTGGCGCTGCCCGGCGTACCGTTTAATGACGGCTGGGGCATTATTCCCAACGAGTTGGGACGGGTGATGAACCCGGAAACCCAAACCCCGGTGCCGGGCGAATACACCGCTGGTTGGATCAAACGCGGTCCCAGCGGCATCATTGGCACCAACAAACCCGATGCGCTGGAGACGGTCAACTGTATGCTGGAAGACCTGGCTCAAGACAAGGTACTCACGCCGGCCCAAACCGCCGCCGATGTTGAAATACTCGTCCGGGAACGGCAGCCCGATTATTTCTCCTATAGCGATTGGCTGGCGTTGGATGAATTGGAAGTCTCGCGTGGCCTGGCCGTGGGGCGGCCCCGGGTGAAGTTCACGCGGGTTGAAGATATGTTGAAGGCCCTCGGAAAATGAGGCGATAGCGCGACGGACTACGCGGCATCCAGCATGCGTTGGATTTGGGCCACGATCATATCAATGGCTTTGACGTTGCGCCCGCCGCGCGGGATAATCACATCGGCGTACCGCTTGCTGGGTTCGACAAATTCCAGGTGCATGGGGCGTACGGTTTCCAGATACTGCTCAATCACCAGGTTCACCGAGCGGCCTCGTTCGGCAATATCGCGCTTCAGGCGGCGGATAAAGCGCAGGTCGGCGGCGGCGTCCACGTAGATTTTGATGTCCATCATTTCCCGCAGGGTTTTATCCACAAAGATCAGAATGCCGGCCACCAGAATAATGGGGCGGGGTTCGATCAACTCCAAAATGTCGGTGCGAATATACTCCGTAAAATCATAAACCGGGATTTTGACATTTTCGCCTCGCAGCAAAGCTTGCAGATGGGCAATCAACAGTTCGTTTTCCAGGGCATCGGGATGGTCAAAATTGACGGTCTTGCGCTCGTCCAACGGCAGGTGGCTTAAATCGCGGTAGTAGGCATCGTGCTCAATATAAGCCAGGTGCTGCGGCCCAATGGCATTGAATATTTTTTTAGAAACCGTGGTTTTGCCGGACGCGGTGCCGCCGGCCACTCCAATGATGATGGGTTTTTGCATGGGCTGCATTGTAGCATAGGCCGCGAGAGGCCGACAAGTTTGAGGGCGGAATATAGAAACAGGGCCATTGCATGGGGATGCAACGGCCCTGCGAGGAGGAAAACTATTGCTCAGAACGATCCAATTTTTTGGAATCCGCTAAGGAATGAGAATTAATCAACTTCCACAAATGTCATTCTGAACGGGGCGTAGCGGAGTGAAGAATCTCCACTTGTACCTGGCTAATTCTACCGAATGCGGGGATTCTTGGCTCCCGTTGGTCGCTCTGAATGACATGAAATGGGTAACTTATTTAATCCACGTTCCTAAGGTCGCTAAGTGACGCAAAGAAAAATCTTAGCGTGTCTTCGCGGATTCCATCCGGTCTGA
The DNA here is from genome assembly GCA_964612485.1 of uncultured Caldilineaceae bacterium. Lineage (GTDB taxonomy): Bacteria > Chloroflexota > Anaerolineae > 4572-78 > J111 > JAFGNV01. The sequence goes on along the minus strand of CAZTFF010000090.1, from coordinate 4,819 downwards.
TTTGTCGATCAAACGTATCTTCTCAATTTTTTGGGGGAGAGAGGTCTGAGCCTGTCGAAGACCGTTGGTTTCGACAAGTTCAACCAACTTTACCCCAGTTTATTGAGAAGGTACGATCAAACACCGGAATAGTTTTACGTAATAATCTTATTCTTCGGGCACGGCGTCGAGCAGTTCCAGGGCTTTGAGTACCTGGTTGTCTTCACTGGCCAGAAGCTCTTCAACGGTCAACTCTTTGATGTTGCTCGGATAGAGCAGGTCGGTGCCGATGGGCAGTTCAACGGTTACATCCGGTTCAATACCCTGCTTGCGGATCAGGCGGCCATCGGCGGTGAGCCACTGGCTGGTGCCCAGCATCAAGGCCGAGCCGTCTTCCAGCGGGAAGGTTTCCAGCACGGTGCCGGTGCCAAAGGTGGTTTCGCCCACCACTAGGGCGCGGTTGTGATCCTGCATCGCGCCGGCAAAAATCTCTGACGAGCTGGCCGAGCCGCGATTGGTGAGTACCACCATCGGGAGTTCCGGGGCAATGCCGCCGTCCAGAATCGGGTACGCCTTGCGATTTCCTTCCGCATCTTCTTGCTGCATCACGTTGCCGCCGGTCAAAAATTGGCTGGTCACGCTGACGGCCTCTTTCAACAGCCCGCCGGGGTTGCTGCGGATATCAAAAATGATCGCTTCCGCTCCGCCGGCTTTGGCTTCCCGGATGGCTTGTTGCAGTTCGGCGGTGGCATCGGCGCTGAATTGGCTCAGGCGGATCATGGCCACGTTTGTGCCGGGCAGCATGGCCCAGGTCGCGGTCGGCGCGTCAATTTTGCCCCGAACCACGGTGATGTCGTAGCTTGTGGTTTCGTCCGGGCGGAAGAGGGTTAACTCTACCGCTGTGCCCGCCTCGCCGCGAATCTGCTCCACGATCTCGGTGAGCGTCCAGGTGGTCACGTCTTCGCCATTGACTTCCATGATCATATCGCCCGCTTTAACGCCGGCTTTTTGGGCCGGAGAGCCATCAAACGGAGCTACAATCACCGGCATGCCGTTTTCCAGGCCAATGCGGGCGCCAATCCCGCTGTAAACGCCGGAGGTATCGGTCCGGTGACGTTTTACCTGTTCGGGCGTTAGAAAAGCGGTATGGCCTTCATCGCCCAGGGCGCTTACCATCCCCCGGATCGCGCCATAGGTCAGGTTGGTGGTGTCCAGCGCGTCCCGGTCTACAAAAAACTTGTGAACCAAAGCCCACGCCTGCCAGAAAGTATCAAACTCTTTCGGCTGGCCGGGTTGGGCCAGTTGATCGGCGGCGGCCTGGGCAATGTATGATTCTGTCCAGAGATTGGAGCCGCCGACTCCAACCATGATACCCGTGCCAAATATGGCAAACGCAAAAAAGCTCAATACTAACGCAATGATCGTGATTTTGAGCCATCGTTTCATAACTGTACCTCTCCTTAAGAATTTTCATGATGCCGGTTAATGAAAAAGAAAGATTGAGCGTGCTCCAGCCAGGCTGGGGACTTCTGTGGGGGACCTAAGCCCGGAAGGGAGGGGCATCCAGACCCAGGATTTTGTTGCCTGTGGGCGTTGAAGCACACCCAAATCTTGGCTCTAGCATATCATAAGAAGGGGGTGAGCGTCTTTAAGCGACTTTTATGGCGACCTTAAGGGGAGTTTAAGAAGTCTTAGTGGACCCAAATCGAATGATCAAAGAAAGTAAAAAGGGAAGCTCGTTTTTGATTTCGTAACAAGCAGGATCAATCCCGGCCAGCATCTCGGCTACTTCTTCTTTAACATAAGCGCCCCGGATGGAGCGGAAGAAACCGCTTTGGCTGGGAATCCAATAAAGCCACCAGACTCTTCTCAGATCATGAATAAAAAGCACGCCATCATCGGCCAGGAGGGTCAGTAAATTCTCGATGATTTGCCGCGGATTTTCCCAGTGATGCAGGCTGTAGGTGCTGTAGATCAGATCAAACTTGCCCAACGATGACAAAAATTCGGCGTCGGCGGCATCGCCAACTACAAATTCAACCCGATTTTTCAGCCCTTTGTCTTTCAGCAACGCCTGCCCCACCGATACCATATCCGGCGATAATTCCAGGGCGGTCACTTCGGTCTGGGGGTATTTTTCAGCGATCATGGCGGCCACTGTGCCAGGTCCGGCGCCAACATCAAGATAGCGCCCCCTGGTTACGCCGAGCGTTTCCAGCCGCTCAAAAAAAGTGCGGTAGCGCATGGTTGATTTTTCCGCTTCGGCGGCATAGCGGCGGGCGGCTTCTATGCCGGTAAAATCTTCTGTTTGATGAACTTCAATTTTTCGCTGAAACACTGTTCGCCTCCAGGTTTGTTTTAGGCATACGCCAGGCTCTCGCGCACGCTCACGCGGGTGGCGTTGCGGGCCGGAATGATCGAGGCCAAAATGGAAATGGCCAAAATAACGGCCAGCCAGACCAGCACGGCCTCAAAATTATATTGGTAATCTAGATCGGCATCAAACATGGCCTGGCCCAACGCGCCGGCCATCGGGCCGCCCACCATGAACGAGAGCGGCACGGCGATCAACCAGCTCAACAGGCCCTGGAAAATGCCTTCCAGCATGAACATGCCCATCACCGTGGCCGACCGGGCGCCCACCGCCCGCATCACGCCGATTTCGCGGGTGCGCTCTACCACGCTGATTGAGAGCGACCCCATCAGGCCAATGCCGCCCACCAGCGCCACAATCACCGCCAGAGACAACAGCATATTGATGGTGGTACTGAACTGGCTGTCGGCCACTTCCCGGTCTTCGAGGGTGGTGCCCGTGGCAAAGATTTCCAAATCCATCTGGCGGGTCTCGAATACCGTGCGTAGGAGCGGAAAAACAGAATTCACGTAATCGGGCCGGGACGATTGGGTGCTGACCAGCAGCCGCGTGCCGTCGTTGTATTGTTTGGTGGTGGCAAACACCACGTCGAGCGGAGCGTAAATGGGATCGGTTTCAAAATCATCGCTGTAGAATACCTGGTAAATGCCCACCACCTGCCAGGTGTCGTCTCCCAATTCGCCCAAATCCAGGATAACCGTGTTACCTACGTTGATGTTGTTGTCGTCCGCCATACTCTTTTTGATAACAACAACCCGGCCATCGCTCGGCTCCAGCCAGCGGCCTTCCAGGATGCGGGGGCGAAACATCCGGCTGTCGGCGGGGATACCGATCAGATCGGCCCCCACGCCGGCTTCTCGCAGGCGCTGGCCCTCTTTTAAGACCGAGGCCGCGTGCGAATACCACATTTCGGCGGATTCTACGCCGGGGACCCGTTGGGCCATTTGCACGGTGCGGTCGATGCGGTGGGCGTCTTCAAAGGCCAGGCGAATATCGTACCCGCGCCGGGCAATATCGTTGTCCAGCGAGTGGTCGATGGAGGCCGACAGGCTCATTACCACCACAAACATGGCGCCGGCGGCCACCAGCACCAGTTGGGTGAGGATCAAGCGGCCCTTGCGCCGGAACATATTGCCCAGCGCGATGGCGTAGGGCGACGACAGCACTTTGGCCGCCACCCGTTCCACCGTTCGATCCAGCCAACTGTGGCCAAAACTCCCGCCGCCCAGGCCGTAGCTGGCAATGGCCTGGCGCACGGTGGTGCTGGCCCCGCTCAACACCGGCCACAGCGCGGCCAGCAGCGGCACGGCCAGGGCGGCCAGGATTTGATACACTAGGGCAGGCCGGGACACCTGAAACGTATCGTAATCAATATTGAACAGGTTGAGAAAGTTCTGGGACATGCCGAACGCCAGAAACGCCGCCGGCGGCATCGCAATGATCAGCGCCAGCAAGCCGTAGGTCACTACCCCGGCCAGGTAGATCATCATGATGGTTTGGGTTCGCCCGCCGATGGCCTTGATGATGCCGATCTGGTGCGTTTGCTGGGTGATGAGGGCCGTCATCGTATTGGTCACCAGCACCACGCTCATAAACAGCGAGATCACGGCCAGCACTTGCAGCACCAGGGTGATGCCTTCTACAATGAACCGCCCCCAATGTTCGGTGGGGTCCTGGTAAAAGGTTACAGCCACACCGATGTTTTCTTTAGCCAGCCGGTCTTTGATTTCCGAGGCCACCTGTTTGGATAAGTCCAGGCTGTAGGGCGTTACGCGGGCTTTCAGATTGTTGAATTTGCCCTGAGGCACGTTAAAACGTTCCAGCCCCGGCCCATCAACAAAAAATACGGCGTCGCCGCCAAAATCGGGCGGCTCCACAAAATTATGGCGAATTTTGCCGCTGACCTCCAGGGCGCGGTCGGTGCCGTCAAGTTCAAAGATCACTTCATCGCCTATGTCAATGCCAAAAGCCTGGCTCGACAGGCGCTCGATGCCGATCTGATCGTTATCGGGCCACTCGCCGGCTTTGAGCTGCAATATATCGTAGGTTTGATCCTCATAATCGTTACGCATAACGATCATGCCCGATTGCCACGCGCCGTCCGGGTGGGTTTTGTACCGGATCGACTCCGAGTTCAGCACCTCCACATCTTCCAGCCCCTCAATCGTCTTGAGCCGGAGGGCGGTATCTTCATCGATGCGGCGGGTGAGAAACATATTGATGTGCGATGGTACATCGTTTTGGTGAGAGGTGTCCATGCCGGTCAGCAGTTGGTCGCTCATGCCAAAGATTACGCCGATGGCAAACACGCCCACGGCAATGCTTAAAATCGCCAGCAGTGTACGGATTTTGTTATTCCATAGATCAGACCAAACTTTGTACCAGATTACGCTCATTGTTTTGTCCTAACACGGACAAAGCCGCAACCAAAAAGAAATGTGCTACTGGAAGTTCTTGCTTGTTGTA
>CAZTFF010000089.1:0-18099 GCA_964612485.1 uncultured Caldilineaceae bacterium | reverse complement strand
TTTGAACAAAGGGTAAATTAATTATTAATTGTGAATTGCCGATGTTAATGGTTTCCAACAGTTCATTAACCATCATCATCAAAACTTCACAATTCACCATTAGTCAAGGAGGACACACTTTTATGAAAGAAGTAGTTATTATTGACGGCATTCGTTCCCCGGTGGGCAAGCACAGCGGCAGCCTGTCGAGCGTGCGCCCCGATGACCTGTTGGCCGACGTTTTGAAAGGCCTGGTAGCGCGCGCCGGCATCGATCCCGCCCTGCTTGAAGATGTCTACATTGGCTGCGGCAACCAGGCCGGCGAGGATAACCGCGATGTAGCCCGGATGTCGGCGCTGCTGGCCGGTTTCCCGGTAGAGGTGCCGGGCGTTACCGTCAACCGCAACTGCTCTTCGGCGTTGGAGGCGGTCAACCAGGCGGCCAAAGCTATTATGGTTGGTGAGGGGGATGTATTTATCGGCGGCGGCGTGGAGTCGATGAGCCGGGCGCCGTGGTCCATGCCCAAGCCGGAACGGCCCCAGCCGGTGGGGCACCCCAAAATTTGGGACACCACCGTAGGCTGGCGCTACAACAACCCCAAAATGGAGGCCATGTACCCCATCGCCAGCCTGGGCGAAACCGCCGAAAATATTGCCGATGAATTGGAGATCACCCGCGAGGAGCAAGATGCCTTTGCTCTGGAAAGCCACCGGCGGGCGATTGCGGCCATTGAAGCCGGAAAATTTAAGGATGAGATCATTCCCATCAGCGTTCCCCAACGAAAAGGGGCCGCCATCATTGTCGATACCGACGAACATCCCCGCTACCGGATTGAAGACGGCCACTATCTGCTGGACACCAGCCTGGAACAGATGGCCCGGCTCCGCCCCGCCTTCCGCCAGGGCGGCACCGTCACCGCGGCCAATTCCAGCGGTATCAACGACGGCGCTGCCGCGGTGCTGCTGATGAGCCGCGAAAGAGCCGACGAGTTGGGGCTGAAACCGATGGCACGGTGGGTCGGTTCGGCAGCAGCAGGGGTAGACCCCGGCGTGATGGGCTACGGCCCGGTACCCGCCACCCAAAAACTGCTCAAACGGTTGAACTTGAAATTGGCTGATATCGGCCTGATTGAACTCAACGAAGCGTTTGCCGCCCAATCGTTGGGCGTTATGCGGAAATTGGGTATGAATCACGACATCACCAACGTCAACGGCGGCGCGATTGCCCTGGGCCATCCCACCGGCTGCTCCGGCGCGCGCATTTTGGTAACCCTGCTGCACGAAATGAAACGCCGCGCCCGTGATGAAAAACGCCCCTACTACGGCCTGGCAACGCTGTGCGTTGGCGTGGGAATGGGGGTTTCAACGGTGGTGGAATGGGTGGATGAATAAACCAGACGACTGATAACCGATCACTGACTGCCGCTGTTGCTTGTTCGGGGGTCAGTCGTCGGTCATCGGTGGTCAATTTTAAGGAGATGAATTCATGACAGATATACAACGCCCCTTAACGGGCATCCGCGTAATTGGTCTGGAACAATATATGAGCGGCCCCTACTGCACCATGCTATTGGCCGATGCCGGGGCCGAAGTCATCAAAATTGAACGCCCCGGCAAGGGCGATCCCCGGCGCTCGATCCCGCCATTTTTTGAGAAGGATGGGGTCAAAAAAGCCGGGGGCTTCATTGGCTATAATCGAAATAAAAAAAGCCTGGCCCTCAACATCCGCAGCGAGGCCGGGCAAGAGATTTTTCGCAAGCTGGTGGGCGTATCGGATGTGGTGGTTGAAAACCTGCGGCCGGGATCAATGGCCAAGATGGGGCTGGATTACGATCACCTCAAAAACCTCAATCCCCGTTTGATCTACGCTATGATCTCCGGCTACGGCCGGCTGCCCGGCTACCAGAGCAAGTACAGCAACTGGCCCGCTTTTGATATTGTGGCCGAAGCGATGAGCGGCGTGATGGATATGATTGGCTTTGCAGACAAACCTCCCACCTACACGCTGTACGGTATGGCCGACGTTTACTCCGGCATGATCGCCGCCTACGGCATTATGCAGGCCCTGTTTATGCGGGAGCGCACCAACGAAGGCCAACTGGTTGATGTTTCGATGCTGGACAATATGCTGGCCCTCAACGAGCGCATGGTCACGCTCTATTCAACCACCGGCCAGGAGCCTAAACGCGGCAAACTGGAACACCTGTGGCCGCGCGGCGCGTTTCAATGCCAAGATGGCTATGTGGCGCTCAATGTGCCGGACGATACCGTCTGGCAGCGATTGGCCACGGCCATTGGCCGGCCCGATCTGGTAGATGACCCACGCAGCGCCACCGGCACCAGCCGCGCCCAAAATGCGGATTTTCTCCAGCCTATCATCGAAGCCTGGCTGGCCGACAAAACCCGGGCAGAGGTGGTGGAAACCCTCAACGCCGCCGGTATGCCTACCGCCCCGGTCTATACAGCCCAGGATGTGTTTGAAGATGAGCATTTCCGGGTGCGTAACATGCTGGTGGATATTGACGACCCGGACGTCGGCCCCCATACCTTTGCCCGCACCACGCCCCATCTTTCCGCCGCCGCCGATATTCCGGTGAATCCCGCGCCCAAATTAGGGCAAGATACCCGCCCCATTTTGGAGAAGTTGGGCTACGGCAGCAGTGAGACGGACGAACTGGCCGCAGAAGGAGTTATTGGCATTACTGATTGACAAAAGCTGACAGTCACTTGGCCATAAAACAGGACAAGTTGCGTAAACTCAACGCGCTTTTACTCCTTTTGAGTGACTGTCATCTTTCTTTACCGTGGATAAAGCCGTCTAGCCCCGACTCATTTTCCTTGTGCTGGCCTCCAATTCTGCCATCCGTTCTGCTAAAACTACCAGCCATAACAAGAGTTGACCAATGGCCTGCTCCGTGGTCAACTCTTCCCGCTCCCACCGTTTGATGAGGTCTGACAGATCATAATGCCGTTTCATGAATTACCCTCCTTAAAATTACCCGAAATCGTGTAAGATTTGCCAAAAAAATAGGCGAGATCGGTCTCGCTTATTTGGATCGACAAAAGTATAACACGAATTCGTGTAATTGTCAACCCCCAATTTTATTTGTCAGAATTAACCTGATACGGAAATCCTACATCTTCCGCAATCATTTGTAACAACCTGGCCGTAGAGCGGTGCGAGGTATGCAGCCCCAATTCCCAATCGCTTACAGTTTGCTGGCGCACGCTGAGGCGATTGGCCAATTCTTGCTGGGTCCAGCCGGCAAACTCGCGCAGGGCCTTGATCTGCTCGCCGCTCCATCCTTTTGATTTTCGTACCGGCGTTACCCGGTAGGTAATCCGGGCCGGGCGGAAGACCACTATTTTTTCATCAAAATCCACATGGTCCACCAGCCATTTTGCTTCCTGCCAGGCACGGGACTGGGGAGATGAACCGTTGGCCCACCAGGCCCGGGTGGTACAGGCGCTGGCCGGCAGTGGTTTGCTTACAATCTTCTCAATCTCGTCAAAACTCAATTCCAATAAATCTGAATCGGGCTGCTGCCGCAAATATTCAAATAAGGGAAGGTATTTCCATCTGCGTGCCATGAAACTCAACTATTCCTGTAACTCGCCGGTCGGAAACACCAGATGAAATGAGGTGCCGTTTCCGGTTTGTGCCGCCCATACGGCGGCCCGTTGTTTTTCGGCCAACCGGCGAACCAAAGGCAGTTCCAATCCACCCGGCCCTAAATGGTTGCGGCCCGCCGCGTCTTGCCGCGTGATCAATCTAAAAATATCCTCCATATCCTGCTCAGGCACAATCACGGCCTTCAACTCAATTTGAACATCCACCCCATTTGCCGTCTCTCCGGCGGTGATCTCTACCTGCCGGGTTCCTTTTATCCTGGCCCAGGCCAATAACTCTTCAAACATCTGCACCAGTCGCGGTCGGTCCGCCCATACCGGCGGCAAATCAGCGGCCAGATTGATCGTTACATCGACATCGGCTGCCTGGGCAACCCAAAAATCCGACGCCAACGCTTCATCCATCACCGCGCGAAGTTCTACCTCACCAAGCGCCAGTTCAAGATGGCCGGCATCCAGCTTGCTCACATCAACCATATTGTTGATCAAACGCAGCAGATTCTGCGCGCTCTGATTGATGGCCGAAATATCTTCTTTTTGAATATTCGTTAACGGCCCTTCAATTTCTTCCAACAACAGTTCGGTAAAACCCAACATCGAATTGAGCGGGCCGCGTAAATCGTGAGACAAATGGTAAACTTCAAATGGAGGTTCGTTCTCTGAATGTTGCTGCACGGTGATCCGTTTATGGTTGGGGGTGGGATCGATCATGAAAAGCTCCTGGGATAATTTAGCATCCTCCAAATTCTACCACATACGGCGCTATTTCTCAATTGACTTTCCCGCATTCTTTTGCTAAAATAATTCTCATCCCGGAGGGATGGCAGAGTGGACGATTGCGGTGGTCTTGAAAACCACTGAGGCCGCAAGGTCTCCGGGGGTTCGAATCCCTCTCCCTCCGCCAGATTGCAATAATGAATGAGATGATCAACGATGAGCCAATAGGAAGTTCACACATGGGCCATCGTTCATTGACAATTACTACTTTGCAAGTCACAATTAATCATTATCCTGGGGAGGTGCCAGAGTGGACGATTGGGGCCGCCTGCTAAGTGGTTGTCGGGGTCAAACTCGACCGTGGGTTCGAATCCCACCCTCCCCGTCCCAAGAGCCGCCTTCAAATTACCGAAGGCGGCTCCTTTTTTCTCAAAGGAGCGCAAAATGACCCAACCCCTCATCTTAAAATCCGCGACAGTTGGCCCCTGGCCAATGAATGCCTACGCGCTTATTTGCCCCGATACCAGGGAAAGTATTCTGATTGATCCGGGCGCCGACCCCGATGCCCTCATCAAACTGTTGGCGGACTCCACGCCCATCGCCATTTTTCTGACCCACGCCCACCCCGATCACATCGGCGCGCTGGACGAGATGAAAGCCCGGCTGCAGGTTCCCGTTTACATGCACCCCGCCGACTCGCCGATGCTGGTATCTGCCGACCGTTGGATGGCGGGCGGCGATACTTTTACGCTGGGCCGCCATACCCTGCGGCTGATCCACACCCCCGGCCATACGCACGGCATGGTCTCGATCATGCTGCCCGATCATCGGGCCATTGTGGGCGACACCATTTTCCAGGGCGGGCCGGGTAAAACCTGGGCACCCCACTTTTTCAAAATAACCCTGGAAACCTTACAAAATATCGTCTTCTTGTGGCCCGATGAAACCGAATGTTTCCCCGGCCACGGCCCCGCTTTTTGCATTGGCGACGAACGCCCGGCCTTTGAGTCCTTTCTCCAGCGCGAATACCCTGCTGATTTGTGTGGTGATGTTACCTGGGACATGTAAACCGCTTCGACAGAAATCAAAACATCTAACCCGGACAAAGCCGCTACGCTTCCAAGCCGGAGCCAATAAGACAAATATGGTTAAAAATTCTCACAAAAAACAAAATTTAACTGATTAGGCCCTAACTTTTGATAGGTGAGATTTTGGCTGCGGCCTGCTATAATAAGACCTGATAAATTATCCGTCCAGGTCTCATTTTTTTTAAACAACTGCCTGCCCACCACAAACAAACACCTCTGCCTGATACTTGGCACATGACACCGGGCACATCTTTAAAGGAACAATCAATGCTCACCAACCAAAAAATTCACATCGTCTTGCTCTCCCCCCGAGGGCCGCTGTATCGGCACCGCACCGGCATCTGGAAAAAATCGCTGCGCTACGCCCCGCTGACGCTCACCACTCTGGCTGCCCTGATTCCGGCTGAACTTGAAGCCGAGGTCACGTTGATTGACGAAGGCATTGAGGATGTTGATCTCAATATCCAGGCCGACCTCATCGGCATCAGCGCCATTACCGGCTCCGCCCCCCGCGCCTACGAGCTGGCCGGCCATTTTCGGCAGCGCGGCATCCCGGTGGTGCTGGGCGGCGTCCACCCCACCCTGATGCCCGCTGAAGCCGCCCAACACGCCGATTCCGTGGTGACCGGTTACGCCGAAGACACCTGGCCCCAACTGCTGCGCGATTTTGTAGCCGGGCAGTTGAAACCGCGCTACACCCAACAACCCAACTTGAGCCTAGCCAACCGCCCCTTTGCCCGCCGCGATCTATTGCCGCGCGGCCAATACACCCTCACCCACACCCTCGAAGCCACGCGGGGCTGCGTGCATTCCTGCGAATTTTGTGTAGTGCCCACCGCCTGGGGCCGCCGCCCTTACCAGCGGCCCGTGGCTGAAGTCCTCACCGAAATCCAACAAATGAACACCCGACAGGTGTTATTTCTTGATCTCAATCTGATTGCTGACATTGGCTATGCGAAGAAATTGTTTGCCGCGCTCATCCCCCTGCAAATCAAATGGGGCGGTTTAGCCACTACAATGATCGCCTGGGATGATAACCTGCTCCGGCTGGCCGAGCGCAGCGGCTGCCGCGCCCTGCTGCTGGGCTTCGAGTCGCTGTCTAAAGACTCGCTCACCGAAACCGGCAAAGCGTTTGGTATGCGCCAGGATTATCACACCGTGGTGCAACGCCTGCACGACCACGACATTGCCATTATGGGCTGTTTTGCCTTTGGCTTTGATAGCGATGATGCCGGCACCTTCGCCCGCACCGCCGAATTTGCCATCGAGGCCCATATCGACCTGCCGCGCTACGCCATTGTCACGCCCTTTCCCAACACGCCGCTGTACCACAAACTCAATCGGCAAAAGCGCATCCTCACTCAAAATTGGAGTTTGTACGACGGCCAGCATGTGGTATTTCAACCCCACCAAATGAGTCCTCAGGAATTACTGCAAGGCACGGAATGGGCCTGGAAAGAAACCTACCGCGTCCAGTCCATCGCCAAACGGCTGGCCGGAGCGCGCATTCAACTGCCGCTGTCCCTTGCCGCCAATCTGGGCTACCGCTTCTACGCCCACAACCTGCACCGCTACTACAACTGCGATTGGATTATGAGTCAAAAAACCGCCCTGGGTTACGCGGCATGAAAATCACCTTCATCCGCCCCGGTATGAACAACCAGCGCGCCGCCGACGCGATGGAACCCCTGGTCTTTGCCATTTTGGCCGCGCAAACCCCGCCCGATGTTGAATTGTCCTTTTTTGACGACCGGATTGAGCCGGTTGACCTGCGCGCGCCCACCGATCTGGTCGCTATGACCGTAGAAACCTACACCGCCCGCCGCGCTTACCAGATGGCGGCCCACTACCGCCAACAGGGAATTTCGGTAGTGATGGGCGGCTACCATCCCACCCTGCTGCCGGAAGAAGCCCTGCACTTTACCGATGCCGTTGTTCTGGGTGACGCCGAAGGCATCTGGCCGCAACTGGTGCGCGATGCGCAGACGGGAGGGCTGCAACGAACCTACCAACAAGTCACCCTGCCCTCGCTGGCAAAGGTGCCGCTGGACCGCTCGATCTTTGCCGGAAAACGGTACGCCCGCGCCGCCCTGGTTCAAGCGGGGCGGGGCTGCCGCTTCTCGTGCGATTTCTGCTCCATTCACGCTTTTTACGGCCACACCCTGCGCCGCCGAAGGGTTGATGACGTGGCCCGCGAAATCGAAGCCACCGGCCAAAAATTGGTCATTTTTGCCGACGACAACCTCTTCAGCACGCCCGCGCAAACCGAGGAACTATGCCGGACGCTCATTCCCCTCAACATTCGCTGGTTCTGCCAGGTGAGCCTCGACATTGCCCGCCACGATCATCTGCTGGATTTGATGGCGCAAAGTGGCTGTGTAGCTGCCCTCATCGGCCTGGAATCGCTAGACGGCCACAACCTGCAACAAATGAACAAAGGCTGGCAGCGCAAACAGGGCGATTACGCCGCCATCCTCCAAAAATTTCACCAACGCGGCATCATGCTCTACGGAACGTTTGTGTTTGGTTACGACCACGATACCCCCGACACCATCAAACGCAGCCTGGATTTTGCCCTCGAAGCAAAACTGGCTATTGCCAACTTCAACCCGCTCACCCCTACGCCCGGCACGCCATTGTACCACCGGCTGCAAACCGAAAATCGGCTGTTGTTTGACCGCTGGTGGCTCGACCCCAGTTTTCGCTACGGGCAGGCCCTCTTCCAGCCCCGCCGAATGAGCGCCGATGAGTTGACCGAGGGCTGCTTCCGGGCGAGAGAGGCGTTTAATTGCTACAGTTCAATTGCTCAACGAGCGATGGGAAATTGTTTCTCGCCGTATCATCTGGGGCTATATTTAACCGCCAATTGGGTATCGAGAAAAGAGATTTATCGGAAACAGGGAGCCAGGTTAGGCGATGATACCCCTTTGAATATCCCGGAGGCCGCATGAAACTCACCCTCATCAAACCCAACATTGGCCGCATGGAACACAGCCTTTATGTAGACGAAGCGCGAATGGAGCCGCTGCCACTGGGCGTGCTGGCCGGAATGACGCCGCCCGATGTTGAAGTGACGCTCTACGACGACCGCATGGAGTCGATCCCCTACGATGACCCCACCGATCTGGTTGCCATCACCGTAGAAACGTTCACCGCCCGCCGCGCCTACGAAATCAGCGCGGCATACCGTCAACGCGGCGTGCCGGTGGTGATGGGCGGCATGCACGCCACCCTGCTGCCGGACGAAGTGGCCCACCACGCCGACGCAGTTTATCTGGGCGACGGCGAATTTCTGTGGCGGCAGGTGCTGCAGGATGCGCGGCGGGGCCAACTTCAGCCAATTTACCGGGCCAAAGCGGGCCGCCCCCAACCCGGCACCTTCACCCGGCGGGATATTTTTATGGGCAAAGGCTACCTGCCCATCACCCTGCTGCAATTCAGCCGGGGCTGCCGCTTCGACTGCACTTTTTGCGCGGTGAGCGTCTACTTCAACCAAACCAACTACTGCCGCAGCGTGCGAGAAGTGATGGCGGAAATTGAGCAGCAAGAGCGCCGTTTGCTGTTTTTTGTTGACGACAATATTCTCTCGAACCGGGAAGCCGCCAAAAACCTGTTTCGAGAATTGATCCCGCTCAAGATCAACTGGGTTTCCCAGGCCAGCCTGGATATGACCGAAGATCTGGAATTGATGGATTTGATGGCCCAAAGCGGCTGCCTGGGCCACGTGGTGGGCTTTGAGTCGATCAGCCCGGCCAGCCTGCAAGCGATGAAAAAAACGCCCAATCTGAACGGCAATTTCAACAACTACCAACCGCAACTGGAAATTCTGCGCGATTACGGGCTGCAAACCTGGGCTGCTTTCACCATTGGCCACGATCACGACACCGTGGAATCTATTGACCGGACCGTTGAATTCGCCCTGAAAAACAAATTCGCCTTTGCCGCCTTCAATGTACTGATTCCTTATCCCAACACGCCGCTCTACAACCAACTGGCCGCAGAGAATCGCCTGCTGTATGATGGTAAATGGTGGCTGCACCCCGACTACCGCTTCAATCACGCGCCGTTTCAACCCAAACTGATGTCCGCCGACGAACTGACCGAGGCCGGGCTGCGCGCCCGCAAAGTGTTCAATAGCCCGCTTTCTATCGTCCGGCGGGCGTTTGATCTCAAAACCAATATGCGCTCGCTGCTGCGGCTCAGCACCTATCTGGCTTACGCACCCCTGTTCCGCAAAGAAATGTACCGGAAACACGGGCTCAAATTTGGCCTACGATAGCGCACTTACGCACCACGCATTACGCACTACGCAACAAATTAACGTGGTACGTGATACATCCACAAAACCAACATAGGCAAAATTTATGAAATTCTTCCACATCTACCAATACGCTGCTCCTCTCATCCTGCTGCCGCTCAGTTATGTTCTCTGGCTCAACCGCTTCGACGGCCATCACCGGCTGGTCTGGTTTGCCCTGTCGCTGCCCATTTTGTCGGCCTATGTGATTCCGGGCATTGGTACCAACTGGCTCAAACTGTGGGAATTCAATACCCGCTTCAAGCTGGGACGATTTCGCCCCCACCATGGCTTTGTCTTTGGCAGCGCCATCAGTTTGCTGGCGCTCATTTGTGTTGATGCGCCGGCAGCGCCGGAGGTGGGCACTATCTTGCGCTCCGGGTTTATCACCGGTTCGGTGCTGGCTTTTTGGAACTGGATTTACGACATTCGGGCGATCAAAGTGGGTTTTATTACCATGTACAATCGCCAGCACGCCGAAGGCCGGGGGGCGGAAGCCATCGCCACCGATTACGCGCCCATTTTCTTTTTCATGTTTGGCCTTTGCTACGGGATCGCGCTGCATCTGGGTCAATATTATTTACTACAACAACAGCGCTGGGACCTCTTTGGCTGGCTGCTGATCGTCTGCAACCTCATTGTTTTGACCCTGCCCGTATCAGCGTTTGTGGGGCAATCGTATCTCAAAAATGGGTATTCGGGCTTGAAGCCTTACCAAACTAAAGAACACAGAGCACACAAAGGAGGCGGAGAGATACACTGAGTTTTCTAAGTTTTTTCTCTGCGTCTCTCTGCGAAATCTCCGCGCAACTCTGTGTGATTCTTTTAAGGACAAATTATGCAACTGACCATCATTCACCCCTGTGTGGGCCGGCGGCCCGGCGAAAAATACATTGGCACCTGGCAAATGGAACCGCTGCCCGCCGCCACCCTGGCCGGGTTGACACCCCAAGACGTCACCAGAAAATTCTACGACGACCGGCTGGAAGCTATCCCTTTTGCCGAACCCACCGATCTGGTAGCCATCAGCATTGAAACCTACACCGCCAAACGCGCCTACCAAATTGCCAGCGAATACCGCCAGCGCGGCGTGCCGGTGGTAATGGGCGGTTTTCACGCCACCCTCTGCCCCAATGAAGTGGCTGGCTACGCCGAAGCGGTCATCATCGGGGAGGCGGAGACTGTCTGGCCCCAGGTGATTGATGATTTTCGGCGCGGCACGTTGGCCAAGTTTTACCAGGCCGATACCCGTCCCTCGCTGGCGGGCCTTAAACCCGACCGCCGTATTTTCCAGGGCAAACGTTACCTGCCCATCGGCCTGATTGAGTGGGGGCGGGGCTGCCACTTTACCTGCGATTTTTGCGCCATCCAAACCGCGTTCAACCAAACCCAAAACCGGCGGCCCATAGATGAGGTATTGCAGGAGATCAAAACCGTCTGGCCGCACAAAAAGCTGATCTTTTTTGTAGACGACAACTTAACTTCTAATATGGGCGAGGCCAAAGCATTTCTGCGGGCGCTCATTCCGCTCAAAATTCGCTGGGTGAGCCAGGCCAGCATCAACGCGGCCCACGATGAAGAATTTCTTGATTTGCTGGCCCGCAGCGGCTGCCAGGGCCTGCTTATTGGCTTTGAAAGCCTCAACCCCGACAACCTGAAATCGATGAACAAAAACTTCAATACGATGAAGGGCGGCTACGAGCAGGCGCTGGCCAACCTGCGCCGCTACCGCATCCGGCTGTACATCACCTTTGTGTTTGGCTACGATCACGACACCGCGGACTCATTTGCCGAAAGCGTGGCCTTTGCCCGGCACCACAACTTTTACATTGCTGCCTTCAATCATCTGACGCCTTTCCCCGGCACGCCGCTGTACGCCCGGCTGCAAGCCGAAAACCGCCTGCTGTACGACTCCTGGTGGCTGGACGACGCTTACAGCTACAACAAAATTCCCTTTCAGCCCATCCACCTGCATCCCGACGAGTTACAGCGTCACTGCGTTGAAGCGCGCCGCCAATTTTACAGTTGGCCCGGCATCCTGCGCCGCAGCATCGACCCGGTCAATCGGTCCAATTGGCTGATGTTCCGCAACTTTTTTCTCATCAACGGTATGTTGCGTTCCGAAGTCAGCCAACGGGATTTTTATCCATTGGGGGATGCGAGTTGGGAAGGAGAGCTGATTAAGTGTCAGGAACCTGACACCTGGTACAAAAAATGACCGACTTTGTGATTGAATCAGCCCAACCCACCGACGACCCCGCCATCCGGCGATTGCTGCGCGAAAACCCTATTCCCGGTTCAGTAATCCTCACCTACGAGCGAGAACCCAACTATTTTATGGGCTGCGACACGATGGGACATTTTTATCAGGTGATCGTGGCGCGGCATCGGCCCGGTGGAGAGTTGGCCGGCGTGGTTAATCGCGCCACGCGGCCCATGTTTGTCAATGGACAGGTAGAAGAAGTAGGCTATTTGAGCCAGCTTCGTATCGACCAAAAATTTCAGGGGCGTTGGCTGCTGCCGCAGGGGTTCAAATATTTGCGGCAATTGCACGATGATGGGCGGATCAAAGGCCATTTGGCCTCAATCATCGAAGGTAATAAGCAGGCAACGGGGCTGCTGGTCCATCGACCGCGCAAAAATTATCCGATGTTTCAAGAAATTTGCCAATTGCGAACTCTGGCCCTGATTGTGAGCCGTCCCAAACGAATTCCAAATTCACATTATAGTTTTTCGCGTGGCTCAGCCGCAGATTTAGGTGAAATCATCACTTTTATTCAGACGCACGGATCGGCCAAACAATTTTTCCCCGCCTACACCGAAACGGATTTTACAGGCAATGCCCTCACTCGAAATTTCAACCTTGAAGATTTTATGCTGGCCCGGCAGCGCGGGAAACTGGTGGGCGTGCTGGGGTTGTGGGATCAATCACCCTACAAACAAACGGTGGTGCGGGGGTACGGGGGATGGTTGGGGCGGTTCAGGCCATGGGTTAACCTGGGAGCGCGGCTTATCGGCGCGCGGCCCCTCCCGCCGCCGGGAGACGCTCTCCGTTTTATCTACGCCAGCTTTATTTGCGTGGCCGGCAATAACCCCGCAGTGTTTGACCTGCTGCTGCGGCACGCCCACAACCTGGCCGCCGAGCGTCGATTTGCTTACCTGATGGTCGGGTTAAGCCGGCGCGATCCACTGCTGCCGGTAGCGCAACAGTATTGGCACGTTCCCTACCGCAGCCGGATACACCTTGCTTGCTGGGAAGATGGACAAGCTTGGGCCAACCAACTGGATAACCGCATCCCGTATATTGAAATTGCTTCGCTTTGAAAGGACAAACTTTATGCAGCCAGCCCTACAACTCAACGCCACAACTCGCCGGCTAGCCGGTTGTATCAAACCCATTGAGAAAATCAATCCCACTGAAATCAATCAGATGTACCAGATTTTGGCCGGTCACTACAACAGCGTCTCGTTCAGCCAATTCAAACAAGATTTGGCCGAAAAGACGTGGAGTATTTTGCTGCGCGAGGCAACAACCGGCCAGATTCGCGGCTTTTCAACCCTGATGCAGTTAGAAATTACGGTTGACCACCAATCCGTAGTGGCCTTCTTCTCCGGCGACACCATTATTCACCGCGATTATTGGGGTGAAACCGAACTGCCGCGTCTATGGGCAAAACATGTCTTCTCGGTGGCGGAAACCATCCATCAAGCGCGCGTTTACTGGTTTCTCATCAGTTCCGGGTACAAAACCTACCGTTTTTTGCCCGTCTTTTTCCGCGAGTTCTACCCTACCTATCGCCGCAACACGCCGCCGGCCATCAAAAAAACTATTGATGCCCTGGGCCGGCTCAAGTTCCCCACCGAGTATGATCCTGAACGGGGCATCATCTGTTTGAAACAAGCTGCCCCGCTGCGGCCGGGAGTTGCTGAAATTACCGAACGCCGCCTCAAAGACCCGCACGTGGCCTTTTTTGCCCGGGCCAATCCCGGCCACATCCACGGCGACGAACTGGCCTGCCTTACCGAGATTACGCCAACCAACCTTACCCGCGCCGGGCAAAGAATGTTAGACCGAACATAAAAACGGGGCCGGTTATGAGTACCGACCCCGTAACATCCTACAGAAAAATCCCGGCAGTTGATCAGACGATCAAACCGGCACGCTCTCCGGCGCCAATACGTCCAACATCGGCGCAGCTTCGGTTTCTCCGTTCAGATAATCAATCACATCTTTGGCTGTATAACCGGCAGCGCCCGGTTGGATAAAGCGGCCAATCTTGACCAGTTCATCGCCGGAGGTAATGATGGAAGGTTCAATGTAGCCGTCTTTGCGGGGTTGGGGAAAACCGGCTTTAGCCATCAGACCGTTGCACAAACAGGCCCGGTCCACCGTATCTTCCAGCTTACCGCCTCGGGCCAGGTAAGTTTTCACCGGTTCCGAGGGGCAGCGATAGCCCACTTTGCCATCCTCTTTTTTGTAAGGGTGCTGCAACAGCCCAATATCGCAACAGCGGGGGCGGGCCTCATACACCTCTTTTTCCGATATGCTGCCCGCCAACTGCACCACTTTGAACGGGAAGCCGGTGGGTGAAGCGGTGATACTGGTATGAACTTTGGCCTCACCGCGCAGCACCTGTTGAATCACCGTCTTTTTGATGTCGTCTCGCATGCCGGACTCGTCACAATAGGCAAAAGAGGTGCCAATTTGCACGCCCTGAGCGCCCGCCTCCAGCGCCTGTTGTACCTTCTCCGGCGTATCGTAGCCGCCGGCCAGCCAGAAGGGCAAGCCCAGTTTTTTGATCTTTTCCAGGTCTACCACGTCTTTTTCAGTGTAGATTGGTTCATCATCCTCGTTAAGTTGCAGCGCGCCGCGCGGCGGGGCGTTATGCCCGCCGGCAATAGGCAGTTCGATCATAAATCCGTTGATCTCGCCGGACGCCCGCTTGAGCAGCGCCTTGGCCAGCACCACCGAAGAAATAATGGGAATAAAAAGAGGCCGTTTAAGAGAGCCAAGCTGGTCGGAAACGCCGGGGAAAACGGCTTCAGGATCAAAATAGATACGAGGATCATCATCGGCTTTGGCCCCCTCCACATCAACCCGGTAATTGACCGGCTTATGTTCGGCCAGGGAGTCGAGAATGCCGGGGATTTGTAAAGGAATGCCCGCGCCCATAAATACGTAATCTACCCCGGCCAGCATCGCGCCATACAGGGTAGAAGTATTCGGCATCTGGATTTTTTCCAGCAAATTGATACCTACCGGATGATCGTGACCTTCCTTAGCCAGAAAAACTTCCACAAAACTGCCGGCAATGGTGAGTTCGTACAGGGAGTTGGGCGGGTTAAGAGTCCACATTTTGGGGCGGATGTAGGGCCGGTCAATGGCTTTGCCTCCCGGCACAAAATAGTTATCTAAAATTTGTTGAACCGGCTCTTGAAACGGAAAGTGGCGTAAAGCGCGGCGGCAATGCCCCCCCGGATCGCCGTCCATCAACCGGGCCGGCAGCATATACCCAATGGCGGTTCCCGACACAATGCCCAAACCACCCTGGGTAGAAACGGCACGGGCCAATTCCCAATTGGATATGGCCGCGCCCATACCCCCTTGAATAATTTTTGGATAATTCATAAATTAATGAACGTTCACGCGCAACACCGAACAGTTGGCAAAAACGTCGGCTCTCCTTTCTAAAATCTCCAGGAACTTCGTTGAAGTTAACCAAATTTTTACAGCAATAAAATCGTCTCTCTTACTGTTTGACTTTAACATAAATAAAGCGCTTTGCCTAATCAAAAAATCAACCTGCCGGCAAAAAACAGCGCGTTTTCAACAATTTGGCATCCAGCCCGATTAAAGTTATGATTTTTCCGGCAAACTTTGGTTTTATTTGGAATTTTTCCTACCTTCTCAATAATCTGGACAGAGTTGGTTGAGCTTGTCGAAACCAACGATCTTCGACAGGCTCAGACCTCGTTCCCCCGAAATATTGAAAAGATACAATTTTTTATGAGCCAATCAATCTCTACACCAAACTTACCAACGCTCACTGCCAACCTGCTTTGGTTTTTAAGCGCGCTGCCGGAAAGCGTGGCCTTTCATCACGCCCTGAACCAGGTGGCCGGGACGCAAGAAACTTATCTGCGACGCCTGCTGCGCCGCAACGCAAAAACCGCCTTTGGCCGCGCTCACAATTTTACCACTATTACTTCGGTGGCCGAATACCAGGATCAAATGCCGCTTTCCACCTACGAGGATTACGAACCCTACATCCGGCACATCGGTATCGGGCAAAATAATGTTCTGACCCACGATCCTGTCCAACTGCTGGAACCCACCAGCGGCTCCACTGCCGCCACCAAGTACATCCCCTACACCAACGCCCTCAAAACCGAATTTCAGCGGGCCATCGCACCCTGGATTGTTGATCTCTTTCGCCACCATCCCCGGCTGCCGGCAGGCCAGGCGTATTGGTCGGTCAGCCCCATCACCCACCACACCCCACGCACGGCGAGCGGCATCCCCATCGGCTTTGAAGAAGACAGCGAATACTTTGGCCGTTGGCAGCAATATTTTGTCCGGGCTATTCAGGCCGTCCCAGGCCAGGTCAAACTCATCCAAAATATAAACACCTTTCGTTACATAACGTTACTCTTTCTGCTCCGCAGCCGCCGTCTGACGCTGATTTCTGTTTGGAACCCTACTTTTTTGACCCTGCTGGTACAACAACTCACCGGCTGGTGGCCGCAGCTGGCCGATGATATTGAACGCGGCAGCCTCTCGCCGCCCACGCCACTGCCCGCCGATCTTCACGCCACCTTTCAAAAGCTTAACCGCCCCAATCCCCGCCGCGCCGCGGGCATCCGGCGGATTCTTCAAAGCTGCGCCACGCCTGCCGAACGCCACGCCCGTCTCTGGCCCCACCTTCGCCTGATCAGTTGCTGGACCGAGGCCCAGGCCGCCCCCTACGCCGCGAAATTGGCCCAACACTTTCCGCAAGCCCGCATCCAGGGCAAAGGGCTGCTGGCCACCGAGGGCATTGTGTCCATTCCATTGACAGGCCAGCCCGGCGCGGCATTAGCCCTGCGCTCTCACTTTTTTGAATTTTTGCCGGTTGAGGCCAACGCCGGCGACCGCCCCCTGCTGGCGCACCAACTGGAAACGGGCCGGCAATACGAAGTGATTTTATCCACCGGCGGCGGGTTGTACCGCTACCGGCTGCACGATCTGGTTGAAGTGGCAGGCCATTTGAAACAATGCCCCCTCCTTAAATTTACGGGTAAAGCGGCCAACATCGCCGACCACTTTGGCGAAAAACTCAACGAAACTCACGCGCGGCAGGCGCTCGAGGCCCTGTGGCAGCAACACCACCTCCGGCCAAAGTTTGCTATGCTGGCCTGCGAAACAACCTTGCAGCCGCCGGCCTACATCCTCTTCATCGAAGCGCCCACCGCCGCCGATGGCAACCTCCTGACACTGGGCCAAGATTTAGAGCCGGCGCTGCAAGAGAACTTTCACTACCGCTACTGCCGCGATTTGGGGCAGCTTGGCCCGCTGCGCATCTTCCGCATTCATCGAGACGGCCTAGCCACCTACGTTACCACCTGCCAATCGCACGGCCAGCGCGCGGGCGACATCAAGCCGGTTACACTGCATCGCGCCACGGGTTGGCTGGCGCGCTTTTCGGGAAAATTTATTTTATGCTAGGGGATATGCTGCAGGGCGGCCTGCACAACGTCTCGGAACTCATCACATTCAAAGTTTTCTTTGAGCATGACCGCCGTAACGGAGAATTTTTGGAACGCCCGCACCAAATCCTGCTTGTTGATCTCGCCGCTGACGATGATGACCGGGAAATCCGGCCCCAGGCGATTTCGAATGTAATCCAGCAGCAGCATGCCCTCGTGGGCGCGGGTGCGGGGGTCTAAATGAGCATCGATTGTAACCAGGTCAAAATACCCGGCTTTGAGTTTTTCACGCGCGGCGGCAAAATCATGGGCAATGTCCACCATGCAGCCCATATCAAGCAGGTATTCCCGCAGAATATCCTGCCAGGCCGGGCTGTCTTCTACTACCAACACGCTTTTGGCCTCTGCCGGGCCTCTTTTTAGATAAGGCGGTTGATCTGTGCAATCCGTACCCAACTGCTTGCGCAGTTTTTGGATCTCGGCCTCAACATTTTCAATCTCCAGCGCCAGGCTGGGGTCGGCAGACAAGCCATACGCGGCCTGTTTCTTTTTGAGTTCCTGCAATCGGCGGGCGTGGGTGGTGATAAGTTCTTTGATGTCGTTTGCTTGGGGCATGACTATTTTTCCAGGCTACAAATTAATACATCCATTGTAGCACAGAAAAAAATTTTGTGTCAACCGGCTCAATTCACTGTGATTCAAA